>NZ_JBHVZO010000001.1:603110-671375 GCF_042879855.1 Streptomyces sp. NPDC058326
TTGTTTTCTCATGGCTCGTGGGTGTGGGTTGGTTTGGGGGTGGTGGGGGGGTGGGTTTGCGTGCTGGCCGTCGGCGGGCCGGCAGCCCGGCCTGATCGACAAGACACGCCCCTAGGTGCCTCACACGATCGGGGGGACTCCCTCCAGGGGCCGTCCCAGCACTCCGGGGCGCCGCTGCCGGGGGTGGGGTCCGGCGGGCGGCCGGTAGTCGACGCCGAGGGCGTCGAGGCGCCGGTAGTGGGTCTCCATGCGGCGCTCGAAGCCGGCGTGGTCACGGGCCTCGGGGGCGGGCAGCGCGGACCAGGCGACCTCGGCGAAGGCGGCGAGGCGGGGGAAGACCTGGTAGTCGACGCGGTCGCGGTTCTCCATGACCTCGGTCCAGACGTTGGCCTGGGTTCCCAGGATGTGGGCGGCGGCCTCCGGTGCGAGGCCCGGCGGGACGGGCTCGAAGCGGTAGACGTCCTCCAGGGTGCGGACGTATCCGATGGGCATCGGCTCGTCCTCGCCGGGCGCCTGACGGTGGTCCAGGTACACGTGCTGCTCAGGGCACATCACGACGTCGTGGCCGGCCTCCGCGGCGGCGATCCCGCCTCCGTAGCCGCGCCAGGAGGAGACGGCGGCGCCTTCGGCGAGGCCGCCCTCCAGGATCTCGTCCCAGCCGATGAGCCGCCGTCCGCGCGCGGCGAGCCAGCGGTCGAAGTGGCGGATGAACCAGGACTGGAGCTCGTCCTCGTCGGCGAGCCCGAGTTCCTCGATGCGGGCCTGTGCGGCCGGGGAGGCCTTCCACTGGTCCTTGGGGCACTCGTCGCCGCCCACATGAACGAAGGTCGAGGGGAAGAGGTCGAGGACCTCCTCGAAGACGCCCTCGTAGAAGCGCAGGACGGCCTCGGTGGGGGCGAGGACGTTGGGGTTGACGCCCCAGGTGTCCCAGACGGTGAGGGCGGTGGTGTCGACGACGTCGGTGTTGCCGAGTTCGGGGTACGCGGCGATGGCGGCCTGCGAGTGTCCGGGGAGGTCGATCTCGGGGACGACGGTGATGTGCCGCTCGGCGGCGTGGGCGACGATCTCGCGGATGTCGTCCTGGGTGTAGAACCCGCCGTGCGGGGTGTCGTCCCAGAGGGGCGAGGCGCGGTGGCCCCATTTGCTGCGGGCCCGCCAGGAGCCGACCTCGGTGAGCTTCGGGTGGCGCTTGATCTCGATGCGCCAGCCCTGGTCGTCGGTGAGGTGGAAGTGGAAGACGTTGAGCTTGTGGGCGGCGAGGAGGTCGAGGTACCGCAGGACGTCGTCCTTGGGCAGGAAGTGCCGGGAGACGTCGAGGAGGAGGCCGCGCCAGCCGAAGCGGGGCCGGTCCTCGACGGTGACGTACGGGAGGTCCCGGCCGCCGCCGCTCACGGGCGCCCTGCGGTACGCCCCGGGGCCGAGCAGCTGGCGGAGGCTCTGGGCGCCCCAGAACACCCCGGCGGGGCCGCCGCCCTCGATGACGACGGCGGCGTCGGGGTTCTCCGTGGTGAGGCGGTAGCCCTCGGGGCCGTACTCCCGCTCCACGTCCTCGCTGACGCGCAGCCGGATCGCGTACGGGCCGGGGCCGTCGGCGAACCGCAGGCCGGTGGCGGCGCCGAGGACGGTACGGAGCCAGCGGGCGGTGGACCCGGTGCCGGGTCCGGCGTCGAGGGTGGTCCGCTCGTCGAGCGAGAAGTGGCCCGGGGTGTCCCCGCGCACCTCCTGGAGGAGCGGCGCCGGGATCAGGTCCGTGCCGGGGTACGGGTCTGTGGTCATCGCGTCAGTCCTTCACCGCCCCGCCCAGTCCCGAGACCAGGCGGCGCTGTACGAGTACGAAGAAGACGAGCACCGGGACCGTCATCACGGTCGAGCCGGCCATGATGCCTCCCCAGTCGTTCTCGTCGGGCTTGAAGAAGACGAGCAGGGCCATGGGGAGTGTCGACTGCGAGGTGTCGCTGATGAGGAAGGACTTCGCGAAGAGGAAGTCGTTCCAGGTCGAGATGAACGAGAAGACGCTCGTCGCGACGAGGCCCGGGAAGACCAGCGGGAAGAGGATCTGCCACAGGAACCGGGTACGGCTCGCGCCGTCGATCTGGGCCTGTTCCTCCAGGGCCTCCGGGACCGCCTTGACGAAGCCCCGCAGCATCCAGATCGCGAAGGGCAGCGAGAAGGCGATGTGCGGCAGGATCAGCGAGCCGAGGGTGTTCAGCTGGCCGAAGTCCCGCATGAGGAAGAACAGCGGGATGGTCAGCGCCTCGACCGGCACCATCTGCGCGACCAGGAACATGATCAGGAGCGTCGTCCGGAACCGGAAGCGGAACCGGGTGACGGCCGTCGCCGCGAGGAAGGCGATCAGCGCCGAGGCGAGGACGACCGTGCCCGCCACGATCAGCGAGTTGAGGAAGTAGCGGCCGAACTCCTGCTGTTCGAAGACGCGCCGGAAGGAGTCGAGGGACGGGGAGAGCGTCCACGGCCGGGGGTCGGTGGACTGGATCTCGCCCGCAGGCTTGAAGGCCGAGAGGACCATCCAGTACAGCGGGAAGGCGACGGCGGCGGCGACGAGCAGGGTGATGGCCTCGGCGGCGAGGCGCCCGGGTCGTGCGGGCCGCCTGATGCGAAAGGTGGTCACAGCGCGGGATGCGGTCACAGTTCTTCTCCCTGTCGTCGCAGCAGGCGCAGGTAGACCAGCGTCACGGCCAGCAGGATCAGCAGCATGACGACGCCGATCGCCGAGCCGAGGCTGTACTCGGAGGAGGCGAAGGCCTTCTGGTAGGCGTACACGTTGAGGACGAGGTTCTGGCCGGCGATGCCGCCGCCGTTCGTCATCACGTAGATCTGGGTGAAGACCTTGAAGTCCCAGATGATCGACTGAATCGTGACGACGACCAGGATCGGCCGGAGCACCGGCGCCATGACCGAGCGCCAGGTCCGCCACTGTGAGGCGCCGTCGAGGGCGGCGGCCTCCAGGACCTCCGCCGGGATGGCCTTGATGCCGGCGTAGACGGTGACCATCACGAACGGGAAGGAACACCAGACGACTTCGAGGAGGACGAGGGCGAAGGCGCTGTACCGCCCGTACGTCCAGGAGAAGTCGCCGAGCCCGAGCAGCTTGTTGACGGGGCCGAAGTCGGGGTCGAAGAGGAAGACCCAGACCGTGGAGCCGGTGATCGCGGGCGTGGCCCAGGCGCCGAGCGCGGCCAGCATCAGGACGAGCCGGGGCAGGGCACGCACGCGCGTGAGGAGGACGGCGAGGGCGCAGCCGACGGCGAGGGTGGTGACGACGCAGGCGGCGGCGAAGAGGACGGTGGCGAGGAGGACCTGCCGGAACTGGGGGTCGGCGAAGAGGGCCGCGTAGTTGTCGAAGCCCTTGAAGGAGGTGGGTTCGCCGCCGCTGACCTGGGCCTGGGTGTACTCGAGGAAGGAGATCAGGCCGAGCTGGTAGACGGGGTAGACGAGGAGTCCGCCGATGACGGCGAGGGCGGGCAGGAGGTACAGCCAGGGGGTCCAGGGGCGGTGGCCCCGGATGCCGGTGCGCCGTGCGGCCGGGGCGGCGGGCTTCCGCGCCGGGGCCGTGCGGGGCCGTTTCTCGGTGAGCTGGGTCGTCATGCGGCTCAGCCCGCCGGCGTGAAGGCCGCGTCCATCTTCTGCGCGGCGTCGTCGGCCGCCGCCTTGACGTCCTTACGGCCGCTGACGACCTCCTGGAACATCGTGGGCAGGACGAGGGAGGCGTCGATCCGGCCCCAGCCGGGAGACGCCGGGACGAACCTGGTGCCGGCGCCGAGGGTGTCGATGAAGGGCTTCACGAAGGGCTGGCGGCGGGCGGCGTCGGCCCGTACGTCGGTGTACGTGGGGAGGAAGCCCATGGCGTCGAAGAGCTTGCCCTGGGTCTCCTTGCCGGTGAGGGACTTGAGGAGGTCGACGGCGAGGGTGCGGTGGGAGGTGCTCCTGAGGACGCCGATGTTGTTGCCTCCGGCGAAGGCGGGGGCGATGGAGCCGGGGGTGGTGCCGGGCAGCGGGACGACGGCGTACTTGCCCTTGACGGCGCCGGCCTCGACGGCGGCGTGGCTGAAGTCGCCGCCGATGGCCATGGCGGCCTTGCCGGAGGCGAAGGCGGTGACGGTGGCGTTGCCGCCCATCTGGGCGCACTTGGCGGCCGGGCAGTTGTCGTCGCCGAAGAGCGAGGTGTACGTGGTGATGCCCTTGCGGGCGGCCTCGCTGTTGACTGCGGCCTTGTACGAGTCGCCGTGCGCGGTGGCGAGTTCGCCGCCGGCCGCCCAGACGAAGGGCATGGCCCCGTAGGTGTAGGCGCCGCCGACGGCGATCCCGTACAGCTCAGGCCTGGCCTTGCGGATCTTCTTGGCGGTGGAGACGAGTTCGGCCTGGCTTTTGGGGGCGGTGAGGCCGAGTTCCCGGAAGACGTCGGTGCGGTAGTAGAGGGCGCGGACGCCGACGAAGAGCGGGGCGCCGTAGACCTTCCCGCCGACGGTGACGGACTGCTTCGCGGTGGGGTCGGTGTCCTTGGCGTCGTCCCAGGCCGCGAACTCGGCGCTGATGTCGGCGAGTCCGCCGTCCTTGACGTATCCGGCGGTGTCGGTGTTGCCGTACTCGATGAGGTCGGGGGCGGACTTGGGGTCGTTGAAGGCGGCCTTGACGCGCTGGGCGCGGCTCTCGACGGGGATGTACTCGACCTCGACCTTCGCGCCCCGGTGGCTGTTCTCGAAGGCGGTGACGGCCTGCTCGACGACGTGTTCCTTGGGCTTGTTGCTCACCTCCTGGAAGAGCCAGACACGCAGGGTGCCGGTCTTCTCGTCCGTCGTGGCCCTGCCCCCGGAGGTCTGGGGCGCGCAGGCGGTGACGGTGAGGCAGGCGAGCAGGAGTGCGGCGGCCGGGGCGGTGACGCCGGCAGGAAGTTTCATTGCGGTTCCCCTCCAAGTGCGCGCGTTGCAACATATGCAACGACCGTTTCGCGCTGCACAACACGCGTGAGGTTAGGCGCGTCTCCGCCGACCCGACAAGAGGTCTCGACCACCTGAAACGCGAAACGGCCCCCGTCACACGTACCGAAGTACGCGTGACGGGGGCCGCCCCGGCGTCAGGACACCGCTACTTCTTGTCCTTGCCGCCCTTGTCCTTGTCGCCACCGCCGGCGCCCATGGAGTCGTAGATCTCCTTGCACATCGGACAGACCGGGTACTTCTTGGGGTCGCGCCCCGGCACCCAGACCTTTCCGCACAGCGCCACGACGGGCGTGCCTTCGAGGGCGCTCGCCATGATCTTGTCCTTCTGGACGTAATGGGCGTAGCGCTCGTGGTCGCCGTCACCGTGGGACACCTGCGGCGTCGGCTCGACGAGGGTTCCCGTACCTGCCCCGCGCTCGGGCTCGAGAGTGCTCATAACCGCCAAGGGTACTGAAAGCCGGAGCCCTCAGTTGAGGGACGGGTCGTCGGGGTACGTGGCGATCATCGCGAGCTCGCCGCGCTGCCGCCGGAGCACCTGCCGCCAGAGCGTCTCGGGCTGCGGCGAGGAGACGTCGCCGGGCTCCGACTCGACCACGTACCAGGCGCCGTCGCCGAGCTCGGTCTCCAGCTGGCCGGGGCCCCAGCCCGCGTATCCGGCGAAGATCCGCAGCGAGCCGAGGGCCGGGCCGAGCAGCTCGGGCGGGGTCTCCAGGTCGACCAGACCGATCGCCCCGTGCACCCGCCGCCAGCCGAGGGGTCCCTCGTCGCCGGGGATCACGGCGACACCGAGGGCCGCGTCGAGGGAGACGGGGCCGCCCTGGAAGACGACGCCGGGTTCACCGGCGAGCCCGGCCCAGGGCGCGAGGATGTCGCCGACGGTCACCGGCGTCGGCCGGTTGAGGACCACGCCGAGCGAGCCCTCGTCGTCGTGGTCGAGCAGCAGGACGACCGCGCGGTCGAAGTTCGGGTCCGCGAGCGCGGGCGTGGCGACGAGCAGCCGTCCTGTGAGCGAGGACACCTCGGTCATGGGAGACATGATCTCGCATCTTCGGCGTTCGCGGGGGTTGTCGGGGCGACGGGCGGGCACGCTGTCCGGAAGTCGGCGGCCGTCGCAGTTCAGATCGGTGGCCGGCGCGATCGGGTGGGGCCCGGGGGCCGCCCCGGCGAGAGAAACGGACGGTGACGCTCCGCAAGATCACGGGAACAGAGGGTGTTGTGCCGAATTCATTACATCTGACAGGCCCCCCGAGGCACCCATGAGAGGTCTCATGGCCCCTTACCCTTTTCACTGGCCACCCGACCGACCCCACTCCGGAACGCGAGATTCATGACCGGCACAGACAGCCATGATGTACTGCTCGTCCATGGCGGAACCCCGCTGGAGGGCGAGATCCGCGTCCGCGGTGCGAAGAACCTCGTGCCCAAGGCGATGGTCGCAGCCCTGCTCGGCAGCGGCCCGAGCCGCCTGCGCAACGTTCCCGACATCCGCGACGTCCGCGTCGTCCGCGGACTGCTCCAGCTGCACGGCGTGACGGTCCGTCCGGGTGAAGAACCCGGCGAGCTCGTCCTCGACCCGACGCACGTCGAATCCGCGAACGTCGCCGACATCGATGCCCACGCCGGCTCGTCGCGCATCCCGATCCTCTTCTGCGGCCCGCTGCTCCACCGCCTCGGCCACGCCTTCATCCCGGGCCTCGGCGGCTGCGACATCGGCGGCCGGCCCATCGACTTCCACTTCGACGTGCTGCGCCAGTTCGGCGCCACCATCGAGAAGCGGGACGACGGGCAGTACCTGGAGGCCCCGCAGCGCCTTCGCGGCTGCAAGATCCGGCTGCCGTACCCCTCGGTCGGCTCGACCGAACAGGTGCTGCTCACGGCCGTACTCGCCGAGGGCGTCACCGAGCTGTCGAACGCCGCGGTGGAGCCCGAGATCGAGGACCTGATCTGCGTCCTGCAGAAAATGGGCGCGATCATCTCCATGGACACCGACCGGACCATCCGGATCACCGGTGTCGACCGTCTCGACGGCTACACCCACCGGGCGCTCCCGGACCGCCTGGAGGCGGCCTCCTGGGCGTCCGCGGCGCTCGCCACCGAGGGCAACATCTACGTGCGCGGCGCCCAGCAGCGCTCGATGATGACCTTCCTCAACACGTACCGGAAGGTCGGCGGCGCCTTCGAGATCGACGACGAGGGCATCCGCTTCTGGCACCCGGGCGGCTCGCTCAACGCGATCCACCTGGAGACGGACGTGCACCCCGGCTTCCAGACGGACTGGCAGCAGCCGCTGGTCGTCGCCCTGACGCAGGCCTCCGGCCTCTCCATCGTCCACGAGACGGTGTACGAGTCGCGGCTCGGCTTCACCTCCGCGCTCAACCAGATGGGTGCGCACATCCAGCTGTACCGCGAGTGCCTCGGCGGCTCCGACTGCCGCTTCGGCCAGCGGAACTTCCTGCACTCGGCGGTCGTGTCCGGGCCGACCCGGCTCCAGGGCGCCGACCTGGTCATCCCCGACCTGCGCGGCGGCTTCTCGTACCTGATCGCGGCGCTCGCGGCCCAGGGCACCTCCCGGGTGCACGGCATCGAGCTGATCAACCGCGGCTACGAGAACTTCATGGAGAAGCTCGTCGAGCTCGGCGCCAAGGTCGAGCTGCCGGGCAGCGCGCTGGTGTAGGGCGTCACGGGCCCCTGTGGGCCCGTACGCGCCCATACGAAAGGGCGGCCACCCCCTGACAGGGTGGCCGCCCTTTCTGCGCCTCCAGGCTGCCTTACGTGCCTTGACAGGCTGCCTTACGCGCCTCGGCGGTCCTGCTCGCCTCGGCTGCCTTACTTGCCCTTGGCGGCTTCCTTGAGCTTCGAGCCCGCGGAGACCTTCACGCTGTAGCCGGCCGGGATGTCGATCGGGTCGCCGGTCTGCGGGTTACGAGCGGTGCGAGCGGCACGGTGCGTGCGCTCGAAGGTCAGGAAGCCGGGGATGGTGACCTTCTCGTCGCCCTTGGCGACGACCTCACCGACGGTCTCGGCGAGAGCGGCCAGCACGGCGTCGGCGTCCTTGCGGGTCACCTCGGCGCGGTCGGCCAGGGCGGCCACCAGCTCACTGCGGTTCATGTTGTTACTCCCGTGTTCTTCTTGCCTGTGAGGCGTGCCACGCGGCGGAAGCCGCGTGATTGGGTACAGCGAAGCCGATGCTGCCAGGGCCTTCGGACAGTCCCCGGACCCGGGTCTAATGACAGACCCTCGCGCCCAAACACGCATCCTGCCCCCACCAGCGGCGGGAACGCCAATCCGGCACCCCCGGGGGTCACACGAAAAGCGCCAGAGCCCCGCGGTGGTGACGTTCTGTCGACTCCCCGCACAGAACGCGGAGCCGAAAAGCCACCCTAAAGGCGGGTTTACGGCTCCGCGAATCGCGACGCGCCGTCAGCGGCCGGTCGCCGCCGAGCCCGCGCCCGCCGCCTTCGCCGCGTTGCGCACCGCTCCGGCGACCGCGCCGGCGACCTTGTCGTTGAAGACCGACGGGATGATGTAGTTCGGGTTGAGCTCGTCGTCGGTGACGACGTCGGCGAGGGCCGTGGCGGCCGCGAGCATCATCTCCGTGTTGACCGTACGGGACTGAGCGTCCAGCAGGCCTCGGAAGACACCCGGGAAGACCAGCACGTTGTTGATCTGGTTCGGGAAGTCGGAGCGTCCCGTGGCGACGACGGCGGCCGTCTGGCGGGCCGCGGCCGGGTCGACCTCCGGGTCGGGGTTCGCGAGCGCGAACACGATCGCGCCCTCCGCCATGGCGGCGACGTCCGCCGCGCCGAGCAGGTTCGGGGCCGACACACCGATGAAGACGTCCGCGCCGACGACGGCCTGCTTGAGGGTGCCGGTGACGCCCTCGGGGTTGGTGTTGTCGGCGATCCAGCGCAGCGGGGAGTCCGCCGGGGCCTCCACGAGGTCCTCACGGCCCGCGTGCACGACACCCTGGATGTCGGCGACGACGGCGTGCTTGACACCCGCCGCGATCAGCAGCTTCAGGATGGCCGTACCGGCCGCGCCGGCACCGGACATGACGACCCGTACGTCGCCGATGCCCTTGTTCACCACGCGCAGCGCGTTGGTCAGGGCGGCGAGGACGACGATGGCGGTGCCGTGCTGGTCGTCGTGGAAGACGGGGATGTCGAGGGCCTCGCGCAGGCGGGCCTCGATCTCGAAGCAGCGGGGCGCGGAGATGTCCTCCAGGTTGATGCCCGCGAAGCCGGGGGCGATGGCCTTGACGATCGCGACGATCTCGTCGGTGTCCTGCGTGTCGAGACAGATCGGCCAGGCGTCGATGCCGGCGAAGCGCTTGAAGAGGGCCGCCTTGCCCTCCATGACGGGCAGGGAGGCCATCGGGCCGATGTTGCCGAGGCCGAGGACGGCGGAGCCGTCCGTGACGACCGCGACGGAGTTGCGCTTGATGGTGAGGCGGCGGGCGTCCTCGGGGTTCTCGGCGATCGCCATGCACACGCGGGCGACGCCCGGGGTGTAGATCATGGAGAGGTCGTCACGGTTGCGGATGGGGTGCTTGGACGCCATCTCGATCTTGCCGCCGAGGTGCATCAGGAACGTACGGTCGGAGACCTTGCCGAGCGTGACGCCCTCGATGCCGCGCAGCTGCTCGACGATCTCGTCGGCGTGCGCGGTGGACGTCGCGGCGATGGTGACGTCGATGCGGAGCTTCTCGTGGCCGGAGGCGGTCACGTCGAGGCCGGTGACGGATCCGCCGTGGGACTCCACCGCCGTGGTGAGCTGGGAGACCGCGGTTCCGCTCGCGGGAACCTCCAGCCGGACCGTCATCGAGTACGAGACGCTGGGCGCCGTTGCCATGGCCGAGTTCCTCTGCTTTCCCTGAGCTTCGTTGCTACGCCGCCCCGGCTGGTTGCCCGGCGGCGCCCTCCGATGGTCGCACCTACCTGCCGGTAGCAGGTAATGCGGTCATTTTGTTTTCGGAAAGTAGTTTCCACCATACGAGAACCCCTGGGGAAACAGAAGAGGCCCCGGTCACCAGGGGTGACCGGGGCCTCGACTTCGTAGCTACGCACGAGAACAAAACGTCTAAGTGGCACCGACCCGCCATGCTCGCCTCGCGGCAAGTGGTCCCTCTGAGGGACGAAGGTTGGGCCCGGGGGCTTGGATCGAGCCGGTGCCACGACAAGGCTAACAAACCACCCTGCCCGGTGATTCCAACGCCACAGGTTGACCTGAAATCGGCCACGGGCCCCGCCTGGCGGCTCAGTCCCGCAGCAGGTCGGGCACCCCCGCCCCGTCCGGCATGTCGCCCGCCCCCGCGACCACCGTGAGCTGCTGCGTCGCCCTGGTCAGGGCCACGTAGAGCACCCGCAGACCGGCCGGCGACTCGTCCGCGATCTCCGCGGGCGAGACGACCACCGTGGCGTCGTACTCCAGGCCCTTCGCCTCAAGGGAACCGAGCGCCACCACACGGTCGCCGAGCTCGGCGAGCCAGCGGGCCGCCTCCGCACGCCGGTTCATGGCGACGACGACACCGACCGTGCCCTCCACCCGCTCCAGGAGCAGCCGGGCCTCGGACCGTACGGTTTCAGCCAGGTCGGCTGTGTCCGGCACCGCCACGAAACGGGGTTCGACGCCCGTCGAGCGGACCGCGCGCGGCGACTCCTTGCCCGGCATCGCGAGGGCGAGGACCTTGGCGGCGAGCTCGGCGATCTCGGCCGGGTTCCGGTAGTTCACGGTCAGCTCGAAACGGCGCCGCGGCCGGGAGCCGAGGGCCTCGTCGCGGGCCTCGGCGGCCTCGTCGGGATCCGACCAGGACGACTGCGCCGGGTCGCCGACGACCGTCCAGGTGGCGTGCCGGCCGCGCCGCCCGACCATCCGCCACTGCATGGGCGTGAGGTCCTGTGCCTCGTCGACGATCACGTGCGCGTACTCGGTGCGCTCGGCGGCGAGCCGCTCGGCCCGCTCCCGCTGCGTCTCCTCCCGTACGGGCATGAGCTCCTCAAGGCCCGTGAGCTGGTCCAGCGGGTCGTACTCGCGCCGCTTCCTCGGCCGGGCCGGGGTGCCCACGAGGGTGCCCAGCTCGTCGAGGAGCGCCACGTCGTGCACGGACAGCTCGGGGCGGCGCAGCGAGCGGGCGAGCCGCCGCACCTCGCCGGGGTTGAGGATGCGGCGGGCCCAGCGGCCGAGCCGCCGCTCGTCGGCCATCGCGTCGAGGACCCGGCGCGGGGTGAGCTCCGGCCACCAGGCGTCGAGGAAGGAGAGGAACGAGTCCTCCGTGGAGACGTCCTCGTCGAAGGAGGAGCGCAGCTCGGCGGCGAGCTCGGGGTCGCTGTGCCGGCCGACCGCGCCCGACTTGGAGTACAGCGCGTCGAGGAGCAGCCGGCGGGCGCGCGGGCGAAGCAGGTTGACCGGGGCGGTGCCGCCGAGGACGTTGTGCCGGATGCGCCGCAGTTCTTCGGCCTCCAGTTCCAGACGGCGGCCGAACGCGACGACACGCAGGCGCGTGGGCGTGCCGACGGGTGCGGGGGCCTCGTCCTCGCCCAGTTCGAGCTGTGCGGGCCGGTTCCTCGGCGCCGGGGTCTCCAGTGCGCCGCGGGCCGCCTTGCGCAGCACGTGGAGCATCCGGGAGGAGCCCTTGATCCTGGCGACGGCCGGATCGTCGTAGGCGGTGGCCTCGACGCCGTCGACGAGGCTGCCGACGGCCCGGATGGCGACCTGGCCCTCCTCGCCGAGCGAGGGCAGCACGCCCTCGGTGTACGAGACGAGGAGCGGGGTCGGCGAGACGATCAGGATGCCGCCCGCGTACCGTCGCCTGTCCTGGTAGAGCAGGTAGGCGGCCCGGTGCAGGGCCACGGCCGTCTTGCCGGTGCCGGGGCCGCCCTCGACGTACGTCACGGAGGCGGCGGGCGCGCGGATGACCATGTCCTGCTCCGCCTGGATGGAGGAGACGATGTCCCGCATGGTGTGGCTGCGGGCCTGGCCGAGGGCGGCCATCAGGGCGCCGTCGCCGATCACGGGCAGCTCGCGCCCGTCGAGGGTGGCCCGCAGCTCGGGGCGCATCAGGTCGTCCTCGACACCGAGGACCTGGCGGCCCTTGGAGCGGATGACGCGGCGGCGCACAACCCGGCCCGGGTCGACGGGCGTGGACCGGTAGAAGGGCGCGGCGGCGGGCGCGCGCCAGTCGATCACGAGCGGCGCGTAGTCGGAGTCGAGAACGCCGATCCGACCGATGTGGAGGGTCTCGGCGATCTCGGCGGTGTTGTCGGGCCGTACGGCGTCCTCGGCGGGCTCGATCGAGGTGTAGGCGCCGTCGGGTCCCTTCTTCCCGTCCTTCCCGTACAGCAGATCGATCCGGCCGAAGAGGAAGTCCTCGAACTCGTTGTTGAGCCGGTTGAGGTGGATGCCGGCCCGGAAGACCTGGGCGTCGCGCTCGGCGAGGGCGCCGGGCGTGCCGACCTGGCCCCGCTGGGCGGCGTCGTTCATCAGGAACTCCGCCTCGTGGATCTTCTCCTCCAGCCGGCGGTAGACGTGATCCAGATGTTCCTGCTCGACACCGATCTCACGGTCTCTGACCGTGTCCACGGCTTCCTGCGCGGCCACCTAAGGCCCCCTTCTGACGTGCACTGGGCAGCCGTCGAGCGTACGCCACCGGAAGGCGCCCTGTCAGGCGCGATCACCGTACGGGAGTGAGGCACCCGGAACACCGGGCGGCGGGTCGTCGTGCAGAAGCCGCTGGAACAGGTGGTGGTCGCGCCAGTCCCCGTCGATGTGGAGGTAGCGGGGCGCGGTCCCGATGCGCGTGAAGCCGCTCTTGACGAGGACCCGCTGGGAGGCGTGGTTGTCGAGCATGGTCCCGGCCTCGACGCGGTGCAGCCCGAGCTCGTCGCGGGCGGCCCGGCAGGCCTCGCCGACGAGCGCGGTGGCGAGGCCGCGGCCGGTGTGGTCCTTGTCGACCCAGTACCCCAGGGAGGCGCTGCGGAAGGGCCCGAGGACGATCCCGGAGAAGATGACGGCCCCCACGATCGCCTCCCCGTCGACCGCGAACCACCGCACCCCACCGTCCGCGAGCCGCTCCGCCTGCGCCTCGGCGGTGTAGTACCGCTCGGGCCGGTAGGGCTCGCGGGGCCGCATGTGGGCCCGGTTACGCAGAAGCGCGCGGGCGAGCGCGGGCGCGTCGCCGGGGTCCGCGGGCCGGATTCTCGGGGAACGTTCGATCACCCGGGTACGGTACCCGCGGCCCCGGCGGCTACTTCAGTCGTCGTACTTCGCGTCCGCCGCCGCGTCCAGCGCCAGCCGGTACCCCCGCTTCACCACCGTCTGGATCAGTTTCGGCGCCCCCAGCGCCGCCCGGAGGCGGGCCATCGCCGTCTCCACCGCGTGCTCGTCCCGTCCCGCCCCCGGCAGCGCCCGGAGCAGGTCGGCCCGGGAGACGACCCAGCCGGGCCGGCGGGCGAGGAGGCCCAGGAGGGCCATCCCGGCGGGCGGGACGGGCCGCAGGACGCCGTCGACGAGGACGGCGTGGCCGCGGACCTCCACCCGGTGTCCGGCGACCGGCAGGACCCTTGAGCGCCCGGGCAGCTCCTTGCAGAGGAGCTGGACGAGCGGTCCGAGCCGGAACCGCTCCGGCTGGTACGTGTCGATGCCCTCCGCCTGGAGCGGGAGGGCCGTCACGGGCCCCACGCAGACCGCGAGGACGTCGTGGCGGAGCGCGGCGACGAGCTCGGCCCGTACGCCCTTCTCCGCCGCCCGGGAGAACAGCGAGGCCGCGGCGGGCGCGCTGGTGAAGGTGACGGCGTCCAGGCCGCCCGACAGCACTCCGTCGAGGAGCCGGTCGAGCGGCCCGGTGTCCTCGGGCGGCATCCAGCGGTAGACGGGGACGCCGACGACCTCCGCGCCGGCGGCGGTGAGCGCCTCGACGAAGCCGGGCAGCGGCTCGCCGTGCAGCTGGAGCGCGATCCGCCGGCCGGCGACGCCTTCGGCGAGGAGCCGGTCGAGGACCTCGGCCATGGATTCGGAGGAGGGCGACCAGGACTCGGTGAGTCCGGCGGCCCGTACGGCTCCCTTGACCTTGGGTCCGCGGGCGAGGAGTTCGACGCCCCCCAGGACGGCGAGGAGTTCCTCCCCGTGCCCCCAGCCCTCGGCCGCCTCGACCCAGCCGCGGAAGCCGATCGCCGTGGTGGCGACGACGACGTCCGGGGCGTGACCGATGAGTTCCTTGGTGGCGGCGAGGAGTTCGGTGTCGTCCGCGAGGGGCACGATCCGCAGGGCGGGGCCGTGGACGACGGCCGCGCCGCGCCGGCGCAGCAGCGCGATGAGCTCGTCCGCGCGGCGTGCCGCGGTGACGCCGACAGTGAAGCCGGCGAGGGGGCCGTGTTCTTGCTCGTCCATGAGGCCCGAGCCTGACGGGGACGCGTGACGGATTCGGTTCGCGCGTATTTCCTGGTCGTTACGGTCCGCGCCGGGCATCGGGGGTCACACCTTCGCGTAGCCGGGCCGGGGCTCCGACGCGGTGACGGCTTCGGCCGTCTCGGGGACGGTCGTCGGGCGGCGAAGGTATACCGCCCAGGTGACGACCATGCAGGCCGCGTAGAAGGCGAGGAAGGCGACGAAGGCCGCGGTGCCGGTGCCGGAGGTCTGGAAGGACTGGCGGAAGGCGAGGTTGATGCCGAGACCGCCGAGTGCGCCGACCGCTCCGATGAGGCCCATGGCGGCGCCGGAGAGGCGTCGTCCGTAGGCTTCCGCGGCTTCTCCCGCGAGGCCCTTGCGGTGCCCCTGGGCGAGGAAGATCGCCGGGATCATCTTGTACGTGGAGCCGTTGCCGAGGCCGCTGAGGACGAAGAGTCCGATGAAGCCGACGAGGAAGACGGTGAGCGATTCGATGACGGAGGCGTAGATCACCACTCCGGTCGCGGCGGCCATCGCGGCGAAGGTCCCGAGGGTGATGCGGGCGCCGCCGTGCCGGTCGGCGAGGGAGCCGCCGATGGGCCGGATCAGCGAGCCGAGCAGCGGGCCGATGAAGGTGAGGGAGGCGGCCTGGAGCGGGGTGCGGCCGAACTGGGTCTGGAGCACGAGGCCGAAGGCGAAGCTGTAGCCGATGAAGGAGCCGAAGCAGCCGACGTACAGGAAGGCCATGATCCAGGTGTGGCGGGCCCGCACGGCCTCCTTCGCGGCGCCGGTGTCGTTCTTGACGGGGGCGAGGTTGTCCATGAAGAGCGCGGCGCACACGGCGGCGACCACGATCAGGGGCAGGTAGACGCCGAGGACGATCCTCGGGTGCATGGCGCCCGCGGTGCCGATGACGAGGAGGCCGACGAGCTGGACGACGGGGACGCCGATGTTGCCGCCGCCCGCGTTGAGCCCGAGCGCCCAGCCTTTCTTCCGCAGCGGGAAGAAGGCGTTGATGTTGGTCATCGAGGAGGCGAAGTTGCCGCCGCCGACGCCGGTGAGCGCGGCCACCAGGACGAAGGTGGTGTACGAGGTGCCGGGCTCCATCACCGCGAAGGCGAGGCCGGTGGGCAGCAGGAGCAGCAGGGCGCTGAAGACGGTCCAGTTACGGCCGCCGTAGCGGGCGACGACGAAGGTGTACGGGATCCGGATCAGCGCGCCGACGACGGTGGCGGTCGCGATCAGGAAGAACTTGCCGGCCGGGTCGACGCCGTACTGCGGTCCCATGAAGAGCACCATGACCGACCACAGGCTCCAGATCGAGAAGCCGATGTGCTCGGAGAGCACGGAGAAGATCAGGTTCCGCCGGGCGATCCGCTCGCCCTTCTCGCGCCAGAAGGTCTCGTCCTCCGGCTCCCACTGTTCGATCCACCGGCCGCCGCCCATGTCGTACCTCCGCGGGTGTCGGGTCCTGGGGCGTCCACAGCCCCGGTCCACCTGCCACAGACGCTAGGGAAGTCGCGTTTCGGCCCGGTGCCGTGAGGTGACGGGAGCGGAACCTTGCTCTCACCCGGCGCGCGCGGGGTCTGTGAGCGCCGCCCGGGGGCCAGGTCAGGGTACTCCCGGCTCGTTCTCCGGCAGCCAGGAGCCGGGCGGGCGTTTCAGCCAGCCTTCCGCCGCGCCGATCTCCGCGGCGGCGGCCCGGAGCGCGTCGAGGCCGGGGTGGCGCAGGCCCTCGCGCCAGACGAGGCTCACGGGTGACAGGGGTACGGGGTCGACGAGCGGGCGCAGGACGCAGCCCGGCATGGACGGGAAGTCGACGACGGCGAGCACCGGGTTGCGGTGCTTGGCCATGATGCGGCGGAACTCCTCGTGGCCGACGGCGAGCGGCGCGGGCGGGGCGACGTGGATGCCGCGCCCGGCGAAGAGCCGGGCGGCGAGGTCGGTCCACTCGGCCGTGCGGTCGTTCCCCGCGCCCGCGTAGATCCGTTCCCCGGCGAGACCGGCGAGCGGCACCTCGGGCAGGCCGGCGAGCGGGTGGTCGTCGGGGAGGATCACCGCCATCCGTTCGTACCGCACGAGTTGGGAGCCGAGCCGGGCCCGCAGCCCGGCGTCGAGGCCTCCGTAGCGGCCGAAGGAGGTGTCGAGCCGTCCGGCGAGGATGTCCCGCACGGCGCCGGTGAGTCCGCTCTCGTAGCGGGCCATCAGCTCCTGCTCCGGGGCGAGTTCACGGGCCCGGCGCAGGACGCGTTCCTGGACGAGACCGGGGGTGTTGAGGTCGGCGAGGAGGGGCCGGGGCGCGGCGCGGAAGGCCTCGGTCAGCTCGTCGTGGGCGGCGAGGACCCGTCGCGCGTACGGGAGGAGGCGTTCGCCGTCCGGCGTGAGGGCCACCTGCCGGGTGGTCCGTACGAAGAGCTCGGCGCCCAGCTCGCGCTCCAGGCGCCGGATGTCACGGCTGAGGGCCTGCTGGGCGACGTAGAGGCGGGCGGCGGCACGGGTGAAGTGCAGCTCCTCGGCGACGGCGGTGAAGGCGCGCAGGAGGCGGGGGTCGATGTCGTACGGGGACGAGGTGGCGGGCACCGCCGCATTTAACAACACGGACGCGTGAATGGCCACCGAACAGGTGTTGGACCCACCCGGCCGCTCGCCCCGAGCCTTGATCCATGCCACAACCGGAGCTCACCCCGACCCCGGCGGGCCCGGCCCTCGCCCCCCGCTACCGCGAACGACCACCCGCCACACGCCGCGCCAGCTGCCCGGGCCCCGGCCCCAGACAGCCGCCCACCGCCCCCCGCAACCCCTATCTGCGCCTCTTCGCCGTCCCCGGCACCCGCGCCTTCACCGCCGGAAACCTGATCGCCCGGCTGCCGATGGGCATGTTCGGCGTCAGCGCCGTCATCATGATCGCGACGGCGTACGGCTCCTACGCCCTCGCGGGCGCGGTGACCGCCACCGGCATGGCCGCCGGGGCCCTCACCGCCCCCTGGATCGCCCGGCTCGTCGACCGGTACGGCCAGGCGCGGATCGCGGTCCCCGCCGCCGCCCACGCGGTCCTCGGCCATCTCGTCCTGCTGCTCTGCGTCCACGCGAAGGCACCGGCCTGGGCCCTGTTCGTCACGGTCGCCCTCACCGCCACGAGCCCCAACACGGGCGGCATGTCCCGGGCCCGCTGGGCCCATCTCCTCCGGGGCGACCGCGACGCCCTGCACACCGCCAACGCCTTCGAGCAGGCCGCCGACGAGCTCTGCTTCATGCTCGGCCCGGTCGTCGCCGCGCTCCTCTGCTCGACCCTCTTCCCCGAGGCGGGGACCCTCGTCGCCGCGGTTCTCTTCCTCGGCGGGGTCCTGGCCTTCGCCGCCCAGCGCTCCACCGAACCGCCGATCGCGCCCCGCACGGCCACGGGCTCCCCGCTGCGCGTGGCCGGCATGGCTCCCCTCCTGGTCGTCTTCCTCGCCACCGGGGCGGTCTTCGGCTCCATGGAGGTGGTGACCCTCGCGTACGTGGACGGGCCCCTCGCGGGACCGGTCCTCGCCCTCCAGGCCGCGGGCTCCTGCGCGGCGGGCCTCCTCTACGGCCGCTCCCGGCGCACCGCCCGGCTGCGCACCTGCCTGGCCGCCATGGCCGTCCTCATGACACTGCCGCTGCTCGCCGCCTCGACCGGATCGCTGCCCGCCCTCGCCGGGGGCCTCCTCCTGGCGGGCATGGCGACGGCGCCGACGATGGTGACGGGCATGGCTCTGGTGCAGCGCCTGACGCCGGCGTCCCAGCTCAACGAGGGCATGACCCTGGCGGTGACGGCCCTGCTCGGCGGCATCGCGGCCGGCTCCGCCACCGGCGGCTGGGCCGCCGACCACGCCCCCTTCGCCGCGTTCGGCTTCCTGATACCGGTCACGGCGGCGACCCTGGCCGCGACGCTCTGCGCGGCGACGTCGAAAACCACCGAGCCCTCCACCCGCTAAGTCGTACGAGTTTCCGGTACGGCGGCCGTACCACAACCTCGCACGACCCGACCCGGAGGAGCGGACGCCATGTCCATAAGTGCCAGCGAAGCCAGGGCGACCCTGTTCCCTTTGATCGAGCGCGTCAACACCGATCACGACCCAGTGCGCATCACCTCCAAGAACGGCGACGCCGTCCTCATGTCGGCCGACGACTACGACTCCTGGCAGGAGACCGTCTACCTGCTTCGCTCTCCCGCCAACGCCCTGCGTCTCATGGAGGCCGTGGCCCGCGACCGCGAGAGTGCGCCGGTGGTCACCACAACCATGGACGAGCTGAGGGAGCTGGCCGGGGGCGAGGAGTGAGAAGCGTCCTCTTCGACCCTGCCGCCTGGGAGGACTTTCTGTTCCGGCTCTCCTCGGACCGGAAGACGGCCCGCAGGATCACCCGTTTGATCGGCGAGATCCAGCGTGACCCCTTCAGCGGGATCGGCAAGCCCGAGCCGCTGAAGGGTGACCTGTCGGGCTACTGGTCCCGCCGGATCGACGACGAGCACCGACTCGTCTACCGGGCGGACGACAAGGAAGTGAAGATCCTCAAGGCCCGCTACCACTACTGACACATGACAGAGGCCCGGCAGTCGTGACGACTGCCGGGCCTCGGCCCACATGGGGTGAGGTGTCCGAGCGGGCAACGCCCTTCGGACTCTCGGTGGAGATGGCGGGAATCGAACCCGCGTCCAACGGTACGGAAACAGAGCTTCTCCGTGTGCAGTCCGCTACGAGTTTCTCAGCCCCGGAGATCACGCGGACAAGTCTCCGACGGGCTCAGTCACTGTTTGATTTCCCTCTCACCCCCGTGACCGGGCTGAGAGGTTTAGATCCCTGAATGACGCCAGGATCCGGGTCGGGACCATCCCCGGGCTGACGCTCCTCACAGAGGCTTCTTGTCGTTACCTAAAATTAGGCAGCGAGGGCGAAGCGGGAGTTATCGCTCTTGGAGTTGGCGATTATTGGTTGCGACATATGGTTTACGAGATCATTGCCGCTTCCTCGACACGCTTCCTCTGCATCGGTATCCGCTGTCGAAACCGATCATCCCCATGTTCATTTTTCAAAGCGCACGCCCCTTACGAGGTGTGCACGGCCCATCGTACGTGACCGACGGCCGCTGTCGCCAGCGTATTACCCGCGGCCGCGCCGCTAGGCGATCTTGGCCGCCCGCTCCCTGCGCTTGGCCGCCGCGATGGCCCGGTTGGTCTCGCGGGTGTCCTGCTTCTCCCGCAGGGTCTGGCGCTTGTCGAACTCCTTCTTGCCCTTCGCGAGCGCGATCTCGACCTTGACCCGGCCGTTCAGGAAGTACAGCGCGAGGGGCACGATCGTGTGACCCGTCTCCTGCGACTTCGACTCCAGCTTGTCGATCTCCTCCCGGTGCAGCAGCAGCTTCCGCTTCCGCTTCGCCGAGTGGTTGGTCCAGCTGCCCTGCATGTACTCGGGCACATGGATGTTGTGCAGCCACGCCTCGTGGTTGTCGATCTGCACGAAGCCGTCGACCAGCGAGGCGCGGCCCATCCGCAGCGACTTCACCTCGGTGCCCATCAGCACCACACCGCACTCGTACGTGTCGACGATGTGGTAGTCGTGGCGCGCCTTCTTGTTCTGCGCGATGATCTTGCGCTCGGGCGCCTTGTCCTGGTTCTTCTTGGCAGGCTTGCCCTGCACGTTCACGAGTCCCTTTGCCATAGTGCGGTCATTTTCGCACTACGAGCCCCCTCCGAGGCCACTCAATACCGTCCTCGCCCGCTCCTCGGCCCGTTCCCCGGCCGCCAGGTCCGGGGTGATGCCCCTGCCGTCCACCGCGTGCCCCGCCGGGGTCCGGTAGTGGCCGACAGTCAGCTCGGCGACCGAGCCGTCCGGCAGGGTGCTCGGCATCTGGACCGAACCCTTGCCGAAGGTGCGGGACCCGACCGTGACCGCCCGGCCCCGGTCCTGGAGGGCGCCGGTGAGCAGCTCGGCCGCGCTCATCGTGCCCCCGTCGATCAGCGCCACCAGAGGCCGGCCGGTGTCGCCGCCCCCCTCCGCGTAGACGGCCCGCTGCTCGCCCTCCACGTCGTACGTGGCGACCAGACCGCCGTCGAGGAAGGCGGAGGCGGCCACGGCCGCCTCGGTGACCAGGCCGCCCGCGTTGCCCCGCAGGTCCAGGAGGACCCCGGCGCCGGCCGGGGCGGTCCGTACCGCTTCACGTACGCGCGTGCCGGCGCCCTTGGTGAAGGCGGCGACCCGGATGAGCAGGGTCCCGTCGTCCAGGCGGCGGACGGTGACCGGGTCCGTGGCGAGCCGGGCGCGGTGCAGGGTCTCGGTCCAGGCGGCGCGGCCGCGCTCGATCCGGAGGGCGACGGCCGAGCCGGGCACACCGTCGCCGCGCAGCAGGGCGACGACCTCGGAGACCGAGAGCCCGTCGACCGGGCGTCCGTCGACGGAGACGAGCCGGTCGCCTGCCCGGAGCCCGGCCCGGGCGGCAGGGCCGCCCGACTGCACCCGGGTCACCCGGACCCGGTCCTCGCCCGCCCGGCCCGCGGAGAGCCCGACACCGGTGTAGGTCCCGTCGAGGGCCTGCTCGAACTCGGCGTACTCCTTCTTGTCGTACACCGCGCCCCAGCGGTCGCCACTGCGGCTGACGAACTCCTCGGCGGCCTGCTTGCCCGACTTCCCGTCGGCCATGGCCTCGGCGGCGGCGCGGTTCAGGGCGGCGCTGTCGACGGGCGCGCCGCCCGGCGAGCGCTGCCCCGCGCGCGTGGACGCCCCGCCGGGCTCGCCCGCGGACTCCTGCCGGGGCAGGGACCCGGTGGCGGCGGCGGTGGCGAGGACTCCGGCGAAGACCAACGTCAGAACGGCCCCACGGACAACTCCGCGGGGCCGGATACAGAGACGCTCGGTGGCGGCCGGCATGGCGCCCACTCTAGGACAAGGCAAAGGCGCCGCACGGGCTTTGGCCGTACGACGCCCTCCACCGTCAGTGGTCTCTTCTCACACCTTCAGGTACTTGCGCAGCGCGATGAAGGCGGCCACGGCGGGCATGAGGAGTCCGATGGCGATCACCAGCGGCAGCTTGGCGAGGACGGCGTCCCAGCCGATGAAGTTGACCAGCTGCATCTTCTCGGCGAGCGCGATGCCGTTGTCGATCAGGAAGTACCGGCCGACGAGCAACAGCACACAGGCGACCGCGCCACCGAGGAGCCCGGCGAACGCGGCCTCCATGATGAACGGCATCTGGATGTAGAAACTGGACGCGCCGACGAGCCGCATGATGCCGGTCTCACGCCGCCGGCTGAAGGCCGAGACGCGCACGGTGTTGACGATCAGCATCAGGGCGATGACCAGCATCAGGCCCATGACGACGATGGCGGCGACGTTCATGCCGTTCATCAGGTCGAAAAGGTTCTCCAGGGTGTCCCGCTGGTCCTGGACGGACTCGATCCCGTCACGGCCGGCGAAGGCGGTGGCGACCACCTGGTACTTCTCCGGGTCCTTGAGCTTGACCCGGAACGACTCCTGCATCTGGTCCGGCGTGATGACGGAGGCGATGGCGGTGTCGCCGTACTCCTCCTTGTACCGCTTGAACGCCTCGTCGGTCGACTCGTAGAAGACGTTCTCGACGACGTCCATCTTCTGCAGATCGGCCTTGATCTGCTCCTTCTGCTGCGCCGTGACAGCGCCCTTGGGGCACTTGGAGCCGTCGGCCGCGTCGGCCTTGTTGCAGAGGAAGAGTGAGACGTTGACCTTGTCGTACCAGAAGTCCTTCATCGTGCTGACCTGCTCGCGCATGAGCAGGGCACCGCCGAAGAGGGCGAGCGAGAGGGCCACGGAGATGATGACGGCGAAGGTCATCGTGAGATTGCGCCGGAGACCGACGCCGATCTCCGAGAGCACGAACTGAGCGCGCATGGTGTGTTCTGTCCCCTACCTGCTCAGTGCTGGTATCCGTAGACGCCGCGCGCCTGGTCGCGGACGAGGCGGCCCTTCTCGAGCTCTATGACGCGCTTGCGCATCTGGTCGACGATGTTCTGGTCGTGGGTCGCCATGACGACGGTGGTCCCTGTCCTGTTGATGCGGTCGAGCAGCTTCATGATGCCGACCGAGGTCTGCGGGTCGAGGTTGCCGGTGGGCTCGTCGGCGATCAGCAGCATCGGGCGGTTGACGAAGGCGCGGGCGATGGCGACGCGCTGCTGCTCACCACCGGAGAGCTCGCCCGGCATCCGGTCCTCCTTGCCGCCGAGCCCGACCAGGTCGAGCACCTGCGGCACGGCCTTGCGGATCTCGCCGCGCGGCTTGCCGATGACCTCCTGGGCGAAGGCCACGTTCTGGGCGACGGTCTTGTTGGGCAGCAGGCGGAAGTCCTGGAAGACGGTGCCGAGTTGACGCCGCATGTGCGGCACCTTCCAGTTGGAGAGCCGGGCGAGGTCCTTGCCGAGGACGTGGACCTGGCCTTGGCTGGCGCGCTCCTCACGGAGGAGCAGCCGCAGGAAAGTCGACTTTCCGGAGCCGGAGGAACCGACGAGGAAGACGAACTCCCCCTTCTCGATCTCCAGGGAGACATCCCGGAGCGCGGGGCGGTTCTGCTTCGGATAGGACTTGGAGACGTTGTCGAATCGGATCACGGATGCACCACGGTCGGCCGGGAGTAGGTGTGCGTGACCTTACGCGAACCGAGAAGGCCCGCGCAGTCGCGGTCCTGGCTTGCGACGTTTATCCTTTTCGCCCCTCAGAGTGGAGCGGAGACGAGCCGGCGGGGCGCGCCGAAACGCCGCCGAGCTGGCACAGTGGTAGGGGGAACGTCCGGGCCCCCTCGGACGTTGTCCTTCTGTGTAGCCCCAGTGCGGGAGGAGGAGAGCGCATGACCTACGACCGACTGGTGTGCGCCAACTGCGCGGCCCCGGTCGCCGAGGGCCGCTGCCGTGTCTGCCGCGCGAACCGCGAGCGCCTGACCCCGCAGGGTCTTTCGCCCGCGATGCTGCTGACGCTGGCCATCGCCCTGCTGGCCGCCATAGCGCTGCTCGCGGCGGTCCGTACGGCCTAGCCGGACCGCACGACGACCACACGAGCCGGAAAGCACGAGGAAGGGCCGGGGAGCATCTCCCCGGCCCTTCTTCATGCGCGTACGCGGATCGGTCAGACGGCGGTACGGCCACCGGCGACGAGACGCGGCAGCATACGGAAGCCGATACCGCCGGCGATCATGGTCGCGGCACCGATGACCAGGAACGAGGTCTCGGCCGCACCGGTCTCGGCGAGCTCCTCCTTCGCCTGGCCCTGCTGCACGGGCTGCGAGCCGGCGTTGTTGGTGTCGGTGTTGTTGTTGCCGGTGTCGACGCACTCGGCACCGTCGAGGTCGACGGTGCAGGTGCCGGCGCCACCGCCGGTGGAGGAACCACCGCTGGTGGAGGAACCACCGTCGGCGGAAGAGCCACCGCTGGTGGAGGTGCCACCGCTGGTGGAGGATCCGCCGCTGGTGGACGAGCCACCGTCGGAGCCGGAGCTGCCGGACGAGCCCGAGGCGCCGGACGTGCCGGAGCTGCCGGAGCCGGAGCTGCCGGACGTGCCCGAGGTGCCGGACGAACCCGACGAGCTGTTGCCACCGGTCTCCGTGCCACCGGTCTCCGTGCCACCGGTCTCGGTACCACCGGTCTCGGTGCCGCCCGTCTCGGTGCCGCCCGTCTCGGTGCCGCCCGTCTCGGTGCCACCGGTCTCGGTGCCACCGGTCTCGGTACCACCGGTCTCGGTGCCGCCCGTCTCCGTGCCGCCCGTCTCGGTACCACCGGTCTCGGTACCACCGGTCTCGGTGCCGCCCGTCTCGGTGCCACCGGTCTCCGTGCCGCCCGTCTCCGTGCCGCCCGTCTCCGTGCCGCCCGTCTCGGTACCACCGGTCTCGGTACCACCGGTCTCCGTGCCACCGGTCTCCGTGCCACCGGTCTCCGTGCCGCCGGACTCGTTGCCGCCGGTCTCGGTACCGCCGGACTCGCAGACGCCACCGACTTCCTCACACGGGTCCTCACTGAGGATGCCCACGTTCAGGCTGACGACGTCGCTGTCGGTGCCACCGACGGCCGTCGCGGCACCCGCCGCCGTCAGGGACGCACCGGCGATGATCACGGCACTCGCCGCAACGCGCACCAAACGGACTCGCGTCTTGTTGGTCATCTGATCTGCTACCCCCAGTAGCTCATCTCGTCATGGGGCAGCGCTCGGGGGCAGCGACAGAGGCGGCTCACTCCTGGGCCGGCCCCCGTTCGCACGCGCGCCCCAGAAATGCGCATGCCAGTACGCCACCCTTCCGAGTTTCCGATGAGGCGTCAAGGTCGTTGCGCGTGCGATGCCCGAAAGATCACGGACTGCCCCAGATGCGACGATGCAACTGTGACGTAAACCCAGAACCCCGGGCCCTCCAGCACCCGTTGCCTTGTCGACAAAGCGCCCCAGTGGCCACGATTCCGCTTGCGCCAGCGAATCCGCAGACCGGCCGGAAGGCCCGAGCGGAACAGCGACGGGCCCCGCACAGAACGACGCCGGGCCCCGCACCGGAAGGTGCGGGGCCCGAACACGCGCTGCCGAGGGGTTACTTGTCCTGCTGCTTGCGCCAGCGGATGCCCGCCTCGAGGAAGCCGTCGATCTCGCCGTCCAGAACGGCCTGCGGGTTGCCGACCTCGAACTCCGTACGGAGGTCCTTGACCATCTGGTACGGGTGGAGGACGTACGAGCGCATCTGGTTGCCCCAGGAGCTGCCGCTGTCCTTGAGGGCGTCCATCCTGGCCCGCTCCTCCTGGCGCTGACGCTCCAGGAGCTTGGCCTGGAGGACGTTCATGGCGCTCGCCTTGTTCTGGATCTGCGAGCGCTCGTTCTGGCAGGAGACCACGATGCCGGTCGGAAGGTGCGTGATGCGCACGGCCGAGTCGGTCGTGTTGACGCCCTGGCCGCCGGGGCCCGAGGCGCGGTAGACGTCGACGCGCAGCTCGGACTCGTCGATCTCGACGTGGTCGGAGGACTCGACGACCGGGAGGATCTCGACGCCGGCGAACGAGGTCTGGCGGCGGCCCTGGTTGTCGAAGGGCGAGATGCGGACCAGTCGGTGGGTGCCCTGCTCGACGGAGAGCGTGCCATAGGCGTACGGCGCCTTCACCACGAAGGTGGTCGACTTGATGCCGGCCTCCTCCGCGTACGAGGTCTCGTAGATCTCGGTCGAGTAGCCGTGGCGCTCCGCCCAGCGCAGGTACATGCGCTGGAGCCGCTCGGCGAAGTCGGAGGCGTCGACGCCACCGGCCTCCGCGCGGATGTTGACCAGGGCCTCGCGCTCGTCGTACTCGCCGGAGAGGAGGGTGCGGACCTCCATCTCGTCGAGGGCCTTGCGCACGGAGGTGAGCTCCGTCTCGGCCTCGGCGAGGGTGTCCGGGTCGTCCATCTCCTCGGCGAGCTCGAAGAGCACCGCGAGGTCGTCGATGCGCCCGCGCAGGGTCTCGGCCTTGCGGACCTCGGCCTGGAGGTGCGAAAGCTTGCTCGTGATCTTCTGCGCCGCCTCCGGGTCGTCCCACAGGGACGGGGCCGCGGCCTGCTCTTCGAGCACGGCGATGTCGGCCCTCAGCTTCTCGAGGTCCAGGACGGCCTCGATCGACCCCATGGTCGAGGAGAGGGACTTCAGCTCTTCGGATACATCGACGACTGCCACGCGTCCAGCGTAACGGCTCCGGGCAAGGAGCCGAACCTTCGGCCGAGACACCCCCTAGGGCAGCGAGGACTGCTTCGAGTCCTGCGGCGGGGCGTCCGAGTCGCCGGAGGCCGCCAGGTAGCCGCCGGCGCCCAGCGCGCCCGCGACGACGACCGCCGCGACGGCGAGGGTGATCCGGCGCTTGCGGACCGCCTCCGCCTTGTGGCGGGCCGAGCCGGGGCGGCGGGCGCCGGCGGGGCGCGGGGCCCTGGCGGTGCCGAGGGGGCCGCCCGAGAGCTCGTCGGGGGCCGGGACCCGCATGGAGGTGTGGGTGTCACGGTTGGAGTCGGCGGAGGCACCGGGGACGAGGGGGACGGCGGCGCGGCGCGGGCCGGGCTCGCCGGCGCCCGTACCGGTGGCGTACGCCTCCGGCTCCGGCTCGGGGGCCGGTGCCGACTCCTCCGGGTCCAGCTCGTGGACGTCGAGCGGCGGGATGCCCTTGAGCAGCGGCAGGACGTCCTTGAGACGGGCGGCGAGCTCGGAGGCGCGCAGCCGGGAGGCCGGAGCCTTCGCCAGGCACTGCACGATCAGCTGCCACAGCTCCTCGGGGATGCCGGGGAGGGGGACGACGGTCTCGGTGACGTGGCGGCGCAGGACGGCGCCGGGGTGGCCGCCGCCGAAGGGGGTGAAGCCGGCGAGCAGCTCGTACAGGACGGTCGCGAGGGCGTAGATGTCGACGGCGGCGCGCGGCGGGAGGCCCTCGACGATCTCGGGGGCGAGGTAGTCGGGGGTGCCGATGATGCGGGTGGCCTTGGTGCGGCCGGGGGTGTCGATCAGCTTGGCGACGCCGAAGTCGGTGAGGAGGGCGGGGTGGGCGCCGCCGGGCCCGAGCGGCCCCTCCATGTCGAGCAGGATGTTCTCCGGCTTGACGTCCCGGTGGACGACCCCGGCGGAGTGCGCGGCGGCGAGGGCGTCGGCGACGTCGGCGATGATCGCGACGGCGGCCTCGGGGGCGAGCCGCCGCTCCCTGTCGAGGCGGGTGCGCAGGTCGGTGCCGCGCACCAGGTCCATGACGAGGGCCAGGTCGTTGCCGTCGACGACGAGGTCGCGGACCTTGACCACCCGGGGGTGGTCGAGGCCGAGCAGGGCGGTGCGCTCCTGGACGAAGCGGCCCACGAGCTCCTGGTCGGAGGCCAGGTCCTCGCGCAGCAGTTTGACGGCGACGGGACCCTCGGGCCCCTCGCCGAGCCACACCGTTCCTGCACTGCCCCGCCCGAGGATCTGGTGGGTGGTGTAGCGGCTGCCGATGTTCCGTGCCAAGACTGCTCCCTCAGCGGCTGCGGTTCGCGAGCAAAGTTACGCGTCCTCGGCCGCCGGACGTCACTTCCGAGGGGAAATCACCCCTCGGAAGTCGACAAATCGGCAGTACGACGCGGGATTACTGCCCCGTACCGCCGGTAGTACCTCCGGAGCCGGTGCTCTCGCCGATCGAGGAGATCCAGTCGGTCACCGTCGAGATGCCGTCGCCGATGGCCTGCCAGTAGCTCTTGCCCTCGGCGATCCAGTCCTGGAGGGGCGTCAGCTCCCAGACCAGCCAGCCCGCGACCACGAACAGGACGATCATGACCAGGCAGCCCTTGAGACAGCCGAGGCCGGGGATCCGCACCGGGTTGGCGCTGCGCTGACGCGGCGGACGCGGCTCGCGCGGCGCCGGGGCCTGGGGCGGCGGCTGCGGCGGGGTGTACTGCTGCTGGGGCTGCGCGTACTGCTGGGGCTGCTGCTGGTGCTGCGGCGCGTACTGCTGCGGCTGCTGGTGCTGCGGCGGGTAGGGCTGGGGCGCCGGACGCTGCGGAGCGGGGTGCTGCTGCTGGTACGCCTGCGGCGGCTGCTGCCCGTACGCACCGGGCCGCCGGCCCTGCGGGGGCTGCTGCGGCTGCCGCTGCGGGCGCCGGCGCAGCGGGTCCTCGCTCGGGTCGAGGTACTGCACCTGCGTCTGCTCGTTGCGGTCGCGGGCCGCGCGCAGCTGGTTCTGCCAGGGGTGCGGTTCCTCGGACTGCGCGCCCTGGCCGGGCTGCGGCGGCTGCGGCGGTACGGGCGGCATGACGGCCGTCGGGTCGGCGGCGCCCGCCGCGCCGCTGGTCGGCATGACGCTGGTCGCGCCGGCGGGGTCGAACCGCGGCGGCGTCCCGGCGCCGCTGGGCAGCACCTGGGTGGGGTCCGCCGCGCCGGGCGTCTCCGGGACCGGCGCGGGCGCCGGGTCGGGGGCGAGCAGCGCCCCGACGCCCTCGGCCGCCTCGATCTGGGCGGGCGTGGCGTGCACGCCGATGCCCGCGGCGACCGCGCGCAGGCCGCGCGCGAGGTTCACGGCGCTCGGCCGGCGGTCGGGGTCCTTGCTGAGGCAGCGCTCTATGACCGTCCAGAGGGGTCCCGGCACGGTCGACGGGCGCCGGGGCTCCTCGCTGAGGTGCCGGTGCAGTACCTCGAGGGCGGTGCCGCCCGCGAACGGGGGGCGGCCGGTGACCAGCTCGTAGAGCAGGATGCCGGCGCCGTAGATGTCGACGGCGGAGGTCTGCGGGCGTCCCTCGGCGGACTCGGGCGCCACGTACGCGGGCGTGCCGACGAACTCGTGGGTCCGGGTCAGGCCCGGGGAGTCCGCGAGGCGCGCGATGCCGAAGTCGGTGAGCATCGGGTGCATCTGGCCGCCCTGCTCGGCGAGCAGCACGTTGGCCGGCTTGAGGTCGCGGTGGACCACGCCGTCGGCGTGGCTGGCGGCCAGCGCGTCGGCGATCTGGGCCGTCAGGAGGGCGGCGGCGACCGGGGTGAGCGGGCCGCTGTCCCTGATGTACCGGTGCAGGTCGGGACCCTCGACGAGGTCCATGACGAGCGCGAGGACATCGCCCTCGACGACCAGGTCGCGGGTGCGCACGATGTTCGGGTGGGTGAGCCGGAGCAGCACGGACCGCTCGCGCAGGAAGCGCATCACGATGTCCGCGTCGTTGGCCAGCTCCTCCTTGAGGACCTTGATGGCCACGGTCTCGCCGGGCTGGCCGGGAACGGCCGCCTCGGCGCCCGCCGTCTCCCGCTGGCGGGCTCGCCAGACGGTGCCCGTGGCGCCGCGGCCGAGCGGCTCCTCGAGCAGGTACTTGCTGCCGATAGGCCGCACGTCACGCGCTCCCTGCTGTCCGTGGTCCTGGGGTGGTCCGGTGATGCTCCCCGGGGTCCCTGTCCTCTGTTGTGACCCGTCCGGGTGTCCGACCCACTTTAGTGCCGCCGAACGGGGTACCGGCCGGTCGTCCACAGGCCGATTCCGAAGCCGGTGCCCCGATCTCCCGGAGGTTCCTCTCGGTGGGAGCCCGGGCCCGAGGCGCCGGGACGGGTCCGGCTCCTGCCCGGAAACGACCGGGCGCCTGTCCGGAAGAAGACGCTCCTGGGGTCGGGGCGGTTGCCGGGCACGTTCCGAAGGCATGCTCAACCAGGCACTTTTACGTCCACAGCCGACCATTCAAGATCACTTCCGGCCGACCCGGGGGCGGGCTGTCGGCGGCAGGTGCGAGGATGCCTCCAGCACGTCGCATCGGAGGGGTCGGGAGCCCCCGCGCCGTGCCGACCTGTACCGGACGACGTGTCCGTGCCGGGTGGGGGGAGTCACAGGGCGGTTCCCCTGCCGGGCATGTCGCGCAGAAGGGACCGCTGACGGCGATGCAGATCCGGCTGACCGTCCTCGCGCCGTACGCCGGCCACGGCGCCGGGCGCGCCTGCGACGTGCTCGTCACGGCCCCCGCCGGGACCGCGCTCGCCGCCGTGGCCTCGAACCTCGCCACGGCCGTCACCGGCCCCGACACCTCTTCCTCGGGCACGACCGTGCTCTACGCGGGCGCGGAGCGGCTCGACGGCCGCCGCTGCGTCCTCGGCGAACCCCCGCTGGTCGACGGCGCCGTGCTCTCCCTCCAGGTCCCCGGCCCTGACGACCGGGTCGGCGAGACGGCCTCCGCACGGCTGCACGTGGTCGCGGGCCCGGACGCGGGCGGGGTGCACCTGCTGCACGGCGGACCGATCAGAATCGGCCGTTCCGTCGACGCCGACGTGCCGCTCGACGACCCGGACGTCTCCCGCGCCCACTGCACCGTGACCGTCGGCGAGGACGGCCGGGTCACGGTCGCCGACCACGGCTCGACGAACGGCACGACCCTCGACGGGGTGCCCGTCGGCGACCGACCGGTGAGGTTCCCCCCGGGGGCGCTGCTGCGGCTCGGCGAGTCCGCCCTCCGCCTGACCGGCGCGGGCGACGACCTCAGGGGTACGGACGCGAGGGCGACGGCCCCGGACGGCGAGGGCCACCTGCGGGTCGCGCGCGGAGCCGCCGGCCAGGACGCGCCGGAGCGGCCCGGCCTCACCGGCCGGCCGGGGCACGCGGGCGTGCCCGGCACGGCTCCCGGACGCACCGCGGACGACACCACCCACGGCGGTGCGGGCGGCGTCCTGTACGGCGGCGCGGGCTCCGAGGCGTACGTCGGCCCGTACGGCGCCGACTCCCCCGGCTCCGCGCGGGCGGTGGACCACCACGGTGGAAGCGAAGGACCCGACGGCGGCGAGACCCCCGGCGGGACGCGGCAGGCCCGGAGCGAGGCCTCGACCACGCCCACGCGCGCGGGTGGCAAGCGGGGGCTCGGCGCCTGGGCCCGGCGCCTGACGGGCGGCCGCGAGGAGCTCCCGGCACCCGCCGCCGGCCCCCGCACCGCCCCGGACACCCGTGCCGGCGGCCGGTCCGGCACCGGCACTCGGGGCGGCGCACCCGCGGCCGGCCCGGCGGCCGACACCTGGCCCGACCCCGCCACCCTCCTGCTCACCGCCCTCGGTCCCGGCCCCCGGCTCTGGGAGCGCGGCCTGGATCACCCCGAGTCCCTGGTGGTCCGGCTCGGTACGACGGACCGGGCCGAGCTCTCCGGCGTGCCGGTCACCGTGGGCCTGCGCGAGGCGGGTTCCCTCGGTCTCGCCGGCCCCGCCGACCGGCTCGCCGGCCTCACCCGTTCGGTGGTCGCCCAGCTCGCCGCGCTGCACTCCCCCTCCGACCTGGAGATCGTGCTGATCAGCGCCGACCGGAACCGCTCGCTCGACGAGCGGCGCCGCGCCTGGGGCTGGCTCGGCTGGCTCCCGCACGTCCGGCCCGCCCACGGCCAGGACTGCCGGCTGCTCCTGGCGTACGACCGCGAGCAGGCCCAGGCCCGTACGGCGGAGCTGACCCGGCGGCTCGACGACGGTCCGCTCGGCCCCGGCTGGCCCAGCGCAGACCGGGCGTCCGTCGCCGAGGCCGCGGCCCGCCACGAGGGGCCGACGACGGTGGTGGTCGTGGACGGCGACCCCGGTTCCGCGGCGCTGCGCGAGACGGTGGCCCGGCTCGCCGGAGCCGGAGCGGCCGCCGGCATCCATCTCCTGTGCCTCGCCGAGGCGCCCTCGGCCTCCCCCGTCTCGCCGGTGGCCGCCACGTACGAGACCGCGTGCGCCGCATCGCTCGCGTTCCGCGAGTGCGGGGCCGCGGTGCTCCTCAGCGGTGACGTGGCGACGGCGCTGCGGCTGCTGCGGACCTCGGGCGGACGCGTCGCGGGCCACGGCACCGTCGGTGTGGTCGACGCGGTGTCCGTCGCCTGGGCCGAGCGTTTCGGCCGCGCGCTGGCCCCGCTGCGTACGGACACGACGGCGGCACCGGGCGCGCGGGCCGCCGCGCTGCCCCCGTCGGCACGGCTCCTCGACGAGCTCGGGCTCGCCCGCGCCACCCCCGCCTCCCTGATGGCCCGCTGGGCCTCCGCCGGCGACGGCACGGCCGTCCTGGGCGCCGGCCCGCGCGGCCCGCTCGCCGTGGACCTCACCCGGGAGGGCCCGCACCTGCTGATCGAGGGCCCGGCGGGAAGCGGACGGACGGAGCTCCTCCGCTCGATCGCCGCCTCGCTCGCGGCCGGTGGCCGCCCCGACCGGCTCGGACTGCTCCTGGTGGACGGGGCGGGCGGCGAGCGCGGCGAAGGCCTCGCGGCCTGTACGGAGCTGCCGCACGTCACCGAGCATCTCGTCGCGTCGGACCCGGTGCGGATGCGGGAGTTCGCGCAGGCGCTCGGCGCGGAGCTGAAGCGCCGGGCGGAGCTCATCGGCGACGGCCACTTCGCCGACCGCCGGGGCACGCGCGCGGCGCCCGCCGCCGCCGAGCGGCTGATCGGCCAGCGCGCCCCGAGCGCTGCGGAGTCCGTGCCCCAGGGCACCCGGGCGACCGTCCGCGTCCAGGACGCGGCCGACCTCGACGTCCGGACCAGCGGCCGTACCCTCCGCACGGGCGACGGCACGATCGGCGCCCTCCCGAGCACCCGTGGCGGACGCTCGGGCGACCCGTACCCGGCGTCGGAGGACCTCGGCGGCCGCCCCAGCGGCCGGATCACGTACTCCACCACCCCCGACACCCGCGCGGGCGCCCGCCCGCCGTACCCCGGGGACCTCGACAGCCCGTCCAGCGGCCGAACCCCGGACCTCGGCGACCCCGACAGCCGAGCCGGCGGCCGGAGCGCGTACCCCGGCGGCGACGACCTCGGCGGCCGGCCGAGCGGCCGAACGGCGTACCCGGGCGAGCTCGACAGCCGGACCAGCGGCCGAACCCCGTACCCCGGCGACCTCGACAGCCGGACCAGCGGCCGAACCGCGTACCCCGGCGACGCCGACAGCCGAGCCGACGGCCGGAGCTCGTACCCCGGCGGCGACGACCTCGGCGCGCGTCCCAGCGGTCGGACCCCCTACCCGGGCGACCCGGACCACAGGACCAGCGGCCGCACCCCTCACCCCGGCGCCGACGACCGCGGCGGCCGGGCGGGCGGCCGGACCGGCTACCCGGGGGACGATCTCGGCGGGAGGCCCAGCAGTCGTACGCTCCGCACCGGCGACGGCGACCTCGGCGACCGCCCGAGCGGCCGTGTGCCGCGCCCCGGTGCCGAGGTCCAGGCCGGTCACCCCGGCGGACGCACGTACCGCCCGGGAGCCGACGACCTCGCCGGTCACCCGAGCGGCCGCGTCCCCCGCACCGGGGACGGTTCGCTCGACGAGCGGTCCGGCGCCCGGACCCGCCCCGGCCATGACGCCTTCCTGGCCGACACACCCAGCGGGCGGCTGCCGCGACGGGACGGCGGCCCCCTGGACGACCGCCCGAGCAGCCGCACCCTGCGCACCGGCGACAGCGACCTGACGGACCGTCCGAGCGGCCGCGTGTCCCGTGGCGGGGGCGACGAGGCCGGCGGCCGGGACGGCCGGACCGGGGCTGACGACGCCGACGGCCGGATCCCCAGACCTTCCGGCGACGACACGGGCGTCCGGATCCCCCGCCCCGCCTCCGGCGAACCGGCCAGGCCCGGAAGCTCCGCGTACCTCCCGCGGCTCGTCGTCCTCGTCGACGACTTCGACGCCCTCGTCGCCCCCGCGCTCGGCGCCTCCGGCAGGCCCGCCGCCGGGTCCGTCGTCCGGGCCCTGGAGGCCGTCGCGCGGAACGGCGCGCGGCTCGGGGTGCACCTCGTCGCGACCTCCGCGCGGCCGGACCGGACCGCCGACACGGAGCTGGCCCACGGGGCCCGGCTGCGGATCGTGCTCGACGCGCCGCCGCTGACCGCCGGCCCCGACGTGCCGGCGGCGGGACGCGGGCGGCTCGGGCATCCGGACGGACGCGTCACCCCCTTCCAGACGGGCCGCGTCACCGGCCGGATCCCCCGGACGGCGACGCTCCGCCCGACGGTCGTACCGCTGGAATGGGAGCGGATGGGCGATCCGCCCACCCGCCGCCCGGTCCGGGAGCTGGGCAACGGACCGACGGATCTGGCACTCCTGGCGAGCGCGCTCGACCGGGCCGCCCGCTCGGTCGAGGCGACGCCCGTACCCCCTCTGACGCCCGCGTCCCACGGCTGACGTCACGTCACGAGGCCGTCACGATCGCCCGCTTGAGGTGGAAGGCGGTATTGCGGGGCCCCGCCACCCGGCGTAGACCTGTCGGCACGGGACAGCGACGCGCACGGGAGAGACGGGGCAGCGATGCGTACAACTCTTCGTCCACGCAAGGCCGCAGTGACCACGACGGCGTTCGCCGCACTCGCCGCACTCGCCCTCGCGGCGTGCGGCGGCGAGGCCGGGAAGGACCCCGGTCCGACGACCGGCGGCGATCTGCCCCTCAAGGGCGAGAAGATCGAGGTCGCGGCCGTCTGGACGGGACCGGAGCAGGAGAACTTCACCAAGGTCCTGAAGGAGTTCGAGAAGCGCACCGGCGCGACCGTCACCTTCGTGCCGGCCCAGGACCCGATCGTGAACTTCCTCGGTACCAAGATCGCGGGCGGCGCGCCGCCCGACGTGGCGATGCTCCCGCAGGTGGGCGCGATCCGGCAGGCCGCGGCGCAGAAGTGGCTGAAGCCGGTCGGCGCGGAGGCCGAGGCCCAGCTGGCGGCGAACTACTCGCGCGGCTGGCAGGAGCTCGGCGCGGTCGACGGCACCCAGTACGGGGTGTACTTCAAGGCCGCCAACAAGTCCCTGGTCTGGTACAACTCCGCCGTCTTCGAGAACGCGGGCGCCACCGAGCCGAAGACCTGGAAGGAGTTCCTCGGCACGGCCGAGACGATCTCGGCCTCCGGCGTCACCCCGGTCTCGGTGGGCGGCGCGGACGGCTGGACGCTCACCGACTGGTTCGAGAACATCTACCTCTCGCAGGCGGGCCCGGCCAAGTACGACGAGCTGGCGAAGCACACGATCAAGTGGACCGACCCGTCCGTCACGGCGGCCCTGACCACCCTGGGCGAACTGTTCGGCAAGCCGGCGCTGCTCGCCGGCGGCACGAGCGGCGCCCTGCAGACGGAGTACCCGGTCTCGGTCACCCAGACCTTCACGGGCGGTGACCAGCCGAAGGGGGCGATGGTCTTCGAGGGCGACTTCGCCGCCGTCAACATCGCGCAGACGAAGGCGAAGATCGGTACCGACGCGAAGGTCTTCCCGTTCCCCACCGTCGGCGAGGGCACCACCCCCGTGGTGACGGCCGGCGACGCGGCCGTGGCCCTCAAGGACACGAAGGGCGCCAAGGCGCTGCTCGCCTTCCTCGCCTCCCCGGACGCGGCGAAGATCTGGGCGGCCGAGGGAGGCTTCCTCTCCCCCAACAAGAACCTGGACCCGGCGACGTACCCGAACGACGTCCAGCGCGAGATCGCGAAGGCGCTCATCGGCGCCGGTGACGACTTCCGCTTCGACATGTCGGACCAGATGCCGCAGTCCTTCGGCGGGACGCCGGGCAAGGGCGAGTGGAAGGCGCTCCAGGACTTCCTGAAGAACCCGAAGGACATCGCGGGGACACAGGCCCGTCTTGAGGCGGACGCGGAGAAGGCGTACCGGGCCGCGGCGAAGAGCTGAGGCCCCGGCATGCCGAGGACCACGCGCAACGGCAACCACACGCCGAGCACCACGGGCGACCGCATCCCCCCACCCAGGGCCACGGGCGGCGACACCCGCACGCCGAAAACCACCCGCGGCAGAAACGGCAGAAGCAGGACGGTGGCGGCGGGATTCCTGCTCCCCGCCCTGCTCCTGCTCGGCGCGCTCGTCGTCTACCCGATCGGGTACTCGGTCCAGCGCTCGCTCTTCGACCGCTCGGGCGGCTCCTTCGTCGGCCTGGACAACTACCTCGCCCTCGTCACCGACGACTCGCTCCGCACGGCCGTCCGCAACAACCTGATCTGGCTTGTCCTCGCCCCCGCGGTGGCGACCGCGCTCGGCCTGGTCTTCGCCGTGCTCACCGAACGCGTCCGCTGGGGTACGGCGTTCAAGCTGGTCGTCTTCATGCCGATGGCGATCTCGATGCTCGCCGCCGGGATCATCTTCCGGCTCGTCTACGAGCAGGATCCGGACCGCGGGGTCGCCAACGCGGTCTGGGTCGGCGTCCACGACACCTTCGCCGAGTCGTCCGGGTTCCCCCGGGCCCGGCCGCTGCCCGTGCATCCGCTGAAGGCGGCCGGGGACGGCGCGTTCGTCACGAAGGACCCGGTGCGCGCCGGGGAGCCCGTACGGCTTCCGCTGATCGGGGTGGCCCCGGGGCAGATGCCGGAGGAGGCCCGCCCGGCCCGGGAGCCGGCTCCCGTGGCGGGGACCGTCGTCGGTACGGCCTGGCTGGACTTCACCCGGGGCGGCGGCGGGCGGCCGAACGCGGTCGACCCGGCCGAACGGGGCCTCGCGGGGCTGCGGATCGAGGCGGTACGGGACGGAGAGGTCGTCGCCAGGGCCACGGCAGCCGCCGACGGCACCTTCTCGCTGCCCGCCGACCGGGTGGACGGAGCCGTGCTGCGTCTGCCCGCGAGCAACTTCCGGGAGCAGTACAACGGCGTGGAGTGGCTGGGCCCGTCGTTCGTCACCCCGGCGGTCATCGGGGCGTACGTGTGGATGTGGGCCGGGTTCGCGATGGTGCTGATCGGCGCCGGGCTCGCCGCCGTGCCGCGGGAGCTGCTCGAAGCGGCGCGGGTGGACGGGGCGAACGAGTGGCAGGTGTTCCGCCGGATCACGGTGCCGCTGCTCGCGCCGGTCCTCGCGGTCGTCCTGGTGACTTTGATGATCAACGTACTCAAGGTCTTCGACCTGGTCTTCGTGATCGCGCCGGGCTCCGCCCAGGACGACGCGAACGTGCTGGCGCTCCAGCTGTACCGCTCGTCGTTCGGTACGGACGCCGATCTCGGGGTCGGCTCGGCCATCGCCGTCCTGCTGCTGCTCCTCGTGGTGCCGGTGATGATCTTCAACATCCGCCGCCTGCGCCGGGAGGCCCGCCGATGAGTCATTCCGCCGACGTCAGGCCCCGCTCCCTCGTCGCGCGGCTCGCCGCCCGGGCCGCCGGGGGCGCGGTGCGCGTGTTCCTCGTCCTCACCGGCCTGTTCTGGCTGCTGCCGACGGTGGGGCTGCTGTTCTCCTCGCTCCGCTCGCCGTCCGACATCGCGGCGGGCGGCTGGTGGCAGGTGTTCACGGCCCCGGCCCGGCTGACCACCGAGAACTACACGCATCTCCTGGCGAACGACACGATCACCGGCTCCCTCGTCTCCACCGTCCTGATCACGGTGCCGTCCACCCTGCTCGTGCTCGTCATCGGCTCGTTCGCCGGGTACGCGTTCGCGTGGCTGGAGTTCCCCGGCCGCGACTGGTGGTTCCTGGGTGTGGTGGCCCTGCTCGTGGTCCCGGTGCAGGTCGCCCTGGTACCGGTGTCGAAGCTCTTCGGCGCGGTGGGGCTCTTCGAGACGACCCTCGGGGTGGTGCTCTTCCACACAGCCTTCGGCCTGCCGTTCGCGATCTTCCTGCTGCGGAACTTCTTCGCGGAGATCCCGCGCGAGCTGCTCGAAGCGGCGCGTCTCGACGGGGCGGGGGAGATCCGCCTCTTCACCCGGGTGGTGCTGCCGCTCGGCGGCCCCGCGATCGCCTCGCTGGGGATCTTCCAGTTCCTGTGGGTGTGGAACGACATGCTGATCGCGCTGATCTTCGCGGACTCGCAGTCGCCGCCAATCACGGTGGCGCTCCAGCAGCAGGTACGGCAGTTCGGCAACAACGTGGATGTGCTGGCGCCGGGGGCGTTCGTGTCGATGGTGGTGCCGCTGGTGGTGTTCTTCGCGTTCCAGCGGCAGTTCGCGTCGGGGGTGATGGCGGGCGCGGTGAAGTAGTACGGCCGGGCCTCCCCGGTCAGGCCTTGAGCGCCGCCACCGCCGACCGCGCGAGATCGTCCACGTACCCCTCGGGCAGGGGCGTACGGACCACGACGAGCCGCCAGTACAGCGGTCCGACGACCAGGTCGAGGGCGCGGCCCGGGTCGGTGTCCTCGGAGAGTTCGCCGCGCGCGACGGCCTCGCGGACGATCCGTGTCATGACCCCCTGCTGCCCGTCGAGCAGGGTGGCGGTGACCGCCTCGGCGATCTCGGGGTGCCGGGCGGCCTCGACGAGCAGGTCGGGGATGACCTGCGAGGCGACCGGGTGGCGCAGGGCGCCCGAGGCCACTTCGAGGAGCGCGCGCACGTCCCCGTGCAGGGAGCCGGTGGCGGGGGCCGGCATGCCCTGGGCGGCGAAGGCGCCGACGAGGTCGAGGACGAGGGCGAGCTTGGACTTCCAGCGCCGGTAGACGGCGGTCTTGCCGACTCCCGCGCGGCGCGCGATGCCCTCGATGGACATGCGGGCGAAGCCGACGGCCGCGAGTTCCTCGAAGACGGCGGCGCGGATGGCCTCGGTCACGTCCTCGCGGAGTACGGCGGCTCCGGCGGGGGCGCGGCGGGGGGTCGGTGCGGTCATGAACGGCATCCTAGCCAACGGCGACACCCCGCCATCGTCACGACGATACGGTTGCGTTCCGACGTTGCGCGTCCTACTGTCCCCGTAGCGACGATACGGACACGTCCCGTCGCAGAGGATGCCCGCGCCCTCCGTCGAAAGCACCCGCCCATGACCACCGAGACCGCAGCCGAAGCCGCGCCCACGCCCACTCCCGCCGTAAAACCCGCCCCACCGCCACCAACCACCGCGGAGCCCACCCCACCCACGCCGGACGGCGCTCCCCCCGAGGACCTCCGCGCCCTCGCCCTGCGCCACGGCCTCACCGTGAGCGGCGCCCGCCCCTCGCTCCCCGCCTACGTCCGGCAGCTCTGGTCCCACCGCGCGTTCATCACCGCCTTCGCGACCGCCCGCCTCACCGCCCAGTACAGCCAGGCTCGCCTCGGCCAGGTCTGGCAGGTGATGACCCCGCTCCTCAACGCGGCCGTCTACTACGCGATCTTCGGCATCCTGATGAACGTCGAGCACGGCATCCCGGACTACGTCCCCTTCCTCCTCACCGGCGTCTTCGTGTGGACGTTCACCTCCGACACGCTCCTGGCCGGCACCCGGGCGATCAGCGGCAACCTGGGCCTGGTCCGCGCCCTCCACTTCCCGCGCGCCGCCCTGCCGGTCTCGCTCGCGCTCCAGCGGCTCCAGCAACTGCTCCTCTCGCTCACCGCACTCGTCGCGATCCTGTGCTGCTTCGGCGAGTTCCCCGCCTGGAGCTGGCTGCTCGCCGTGCCCGCCCTCCTCTGCCAGGCACTGTTCAGCACGGGCGTGGCGCTCGCCCTGGCCCGGATCGCGGCGCGGACCCCGGACATCTCGCAGCTGATGCCGTTCGTGCTCCGCACCTGGATGTACGCCTCGGGCGCCATGTGGTCCATCCAGAACCTGGCGAGCGACGGCCGCGTCCCGGAGGGCGTGGTGCTCGCCCTGCAATGCAACCCGGCGGCGGTCTACATCGACCTCATGCGCTTCGCCCTGATCGAGAGCTACACCGCGGCGGAGCTGCCACCGCACGTCTGGGCACTCGCCGCCGGCTGGGCCGCGCTCGCCTTCGCGGGCGGTTTCATCTGGTTCTGGAAGGCGGAGGAGACGTACGGCCGTGGTTGACGTTCCCAGCGACAGGACGAGGACCCCGACCGTCGTGGCCGACGACGTCCACATCACGTACACGGTCCACGGCGGCCGCGTCCACGCCGTGAAGGGGGTCAGCTTCGTCGCGTACCGGGGTGAGGCGATTGGCCTGATCGGTTCGAACGGATCGGGAAAATCCACCCTCCTGAAGGCCGTCGCGGGCCTCCTGCCCGTGGAACGGGGCCAGGTCTACACCCAGGGGCAGCCCTCGCTCCTCGGCGTCAACGCGGCCCTGATGGACGATCTGACCGGTGAGCGGAACGTGATCCTGGGCGGTCTCGCCATGGGAATGAGCCGCGCGGAGGTCCGCGAACGGTACGACGGCATCGTGGACTTCTCCGGCATCAACGAGAAGGACGACGCGATCTCCCGCCCGATGCGGACGTACTCCTCCGGCATGGGCGCCCGGCTGCGCTTCTCCATCGCCGCCGCGAAGAGCCATGACGTCCTGCTCATCGACGAGGCCCTCGCCACCGGCGACGCACGCTTCCGCCTGCGCAGCCGACGGCGAATCGACGAACTGCGGGCGGAGGCGGGGACGGTGTTCCTGGTCAGCCACGCACACTCCACCATCACGGAGACCTGCGGGCGCGCGCTGTGGCTGGAGGCCGGGACGCTGCGGATGGACGGCCCGGCGAAGGAGGTGGTGGCGGCGTACGAGGAGTTCACCGGAACAAGGCCCCGATAAGCGGGCAAACAGAGCAAAGCGGTCTACAGTACGGTGGGATGACGAACGATCACCCTGAGTCGCCGCCCCCTCCCGCGGGCGAGCCCCCCTCCGGCACCGGCACCCAGCCCCCTCCCCGCACCGGCACCGAGCCGCCCGCCCTGACCGGTTCCCCCTTCGACTCGGACACCTTCACCTCCGCCACCTTCGTCACGGTCGGCAGCGGCCCCCACCTCGCCCTCGCCGCGGTCTGGCTCCTCACCCGCATCGGCATGGTCCTGCTGCTCCTCCGCGACACCCTCGGCATCGGCGGGGTCGGCCGCGAGGTGGAGCTCTACCAGCACTGGTACGAGCAGTTCGCGCAGGGCGCCTTCCCCGTCGGCGACGTCACCTGGCAGTACCCGCCCGGCGCCGGGCTCGTGATCATGGCGCCCGGTCTCCTCCCCTGGCTGACCTACTTCCAGGCGTTCGTCGCCCTCAGCCTCCTCGCCGACGCCGTCATCGCCCTCGCGCTCACCCGCGCCGACAGCGCCCGCCTCACCCACGGCGCCTGGATCTGGGTGTGCGGCCTGCCGCTCCTCCTCCACCTGCCCCTCGCCCGGTACGACGTCCAGACCACCGCCCTCGCCGTACTCGCCCTGCTCGCCCTCGGCGCCCGCGCCACCGCCTTCCACCGGCTCGGCGGAGCGCTCGCAGGCATCGGCGCCATGGTCAAGGTCTGGCCGGCGCTCACCCTGATCGGCACCCCCCGGGGCCGTACCAGCCGCGAGGCCTGGACCTCCGCGGCCGTCGCCGCCCTCGCCCTCCTCGCCACCCTCGCGCTCTTCTTCTCCGGCCCCCTCGGCTTCCTGCGGCAGCAGGGCGACCGGGGCATCCAGATCGAGTCCCTCGGCGGCACGGCCCTCGCGCTCGCCGGGGCCACCGGCGCCTGGCCGGGAAGGGTCGAGTTCCGTTACGGCGCCTTCGAGTACGTCGGCCCGTACGTCTCCACCCTCAGCCACCTCGCCCTGCTGCTCACCGTCATCGCCTTCGGCTGGCTGCTCCTGTGGCGCGTCCGGGCCGACCGCTGGACCGCCGCCACCCCGCTCGACGCGGCCTTCACCGCCGTTCTCCTCTTCACCGCCACCAGCCGGGTGATCAGCCCCCAGTACATGATCTGGCTGCTCGGCCTCGCCGCCGTCTGTCTGACCTCCCGGCAGACGGTGATGCGCCCGGTGGCACTGCTGCTGCTCCCGGCGGCCGCGCTGAGCTCGCTCGCGTATCCCGTCCTCTACGACCAGGTCGTCGCCGGCACCACCCAGGGACTGACCGTCATGGTGCTCCGCAACGGCCTGCTGCTCGCGGCGGCCCTGCTCGCCGCCCGCCGTCTGTGGACCTCGGCGGTCACCGCCGGAACGGAATGACGGGACCGCCACCGCCCGGAACGTCGAAGGGCCCCGCCGGAGCACCGGCGGGGCCCTTCCTCACGTACTGCCTAGCTGTGCGTACGGAGCAGCGTGCGCATGGTCCGCATCGCCACCGACAGGTTCGCCAGGTCGAAGGTGTCCGACCCCTGGATCTCCTCCAGGGTCGTCCGCGCGCGGCCCAGGATCGCCGCGTTCTTCTCCTCCCAGGCCTTGAACCGCTGCTCCGGGCTCGACGTGCCGTTCCCCGCCGCCAGGACGTCCGCCGTCAGCGCCGAGTGCGCCGCGAACAGGTCCTCGCGGATCGAGGCCCGGGCCATCGACTGCCACCGGTCACTGCGCGGCAGCTCGATGATGCGGTCCATCAGGGCGGTGATCCGCAGCCGGTCGGCCAGGTCGTAGTAGACCTCTGCGACCGCGAGCGGGTCCTTGCCCGTCCGGTCGGCGATCGCGACGACGTCGAGGATCGGGAACGCGGACGAGAAGCCGGCGACCCGCAGCGCGAGCTCCTCCGGCACACCGAAGGCGGTCAGCTCGTCCAGGATCGACTGGTACCACTCCAGGTCCGCGCCGCGCAGCAGCGACGGAAGCTGCTCCCAGACCTCGTCGACGCGGTCGGCGAAGAAGTCGATGGTCTCGGTGAGCTGGAGCGGCTGCGGCCGGTTGTTGAGCAGCCAGCGGGTGCCGCGCTCGACGAGCCGGCGGGAGTGCAGCCGCATCCGGGTCTGGACCTCGGCCGGCACCCGGTTGTCGAGCGCCTCGACGGCGTCCCAGACCTGGCTGAGGCGGAAGACGACGCGGGCGGCGGTCTGCGCCCGGACGATCTCCTCGATCGACGCGCCGGTCTCCTCGCGGAGGCGGTGCAGGAAGGTCGAACCGCCGGTGTTGACCGTGTCGTTGACGAGGATCGTGGTGACGATCTCGCGGCGCAGCGCGTGGTTGTCGACGGCCTCGGGGAACCTCTCGCGCAGCAGCGTCGGGAAGTACGCGTGGAGCAGCCCGCGCAGGTACGGGTCGTCCGGCAGCCCCGTACCGATGAGCTCGTCGGCCACCGTGATCTTGGTGTACGCGAGGAGGACGGCGAGCTCCGGCTGGCTCAGCCCCTTGCCGTTGTTCAGCAGCTCGCGGATCTGACGGTCGTTGGGCAGGAACTCCAGCGACCGGTCGAGGGCTCCGTCGCGGCCCAGGCGGCGCATGTACCGCTGGTGGGCGTGGAGGAGCGAGGGCGACTGGGCGACGGCGTTGGCCAGGGCCGTGTTCTGCGCGTAGTTGTTGCGCAGGACGAGCGTGCCGACCTCGTCGGTCATCTCGGCGAGGATCTTGTTGCGCTGCTTGACGGTCATGTCGCCCTCGGCGACGAGCCCGTTGAGCAGGATCTTGATGTTGACCTCGTGGTCGGAGGTGTCGACACCGGCGCTGTTGTCGATGGCGTCGGTGTTGACCTTGCCGCCCTGGCCCTCGGGGCCGCCGACGCGGGCGAACTCGATACGGCCCAGCTGGGTCGCGCCGAGGTTGCCGCCCTCGCCGATGACCTTGGCGCGCACGTCCTGACCGTCGACGCGGATGGCGTCGTTCGCCTTGTCGCCGACGTCGGCGTTCGACTCGACCGAGGACTTGACGTAGGTGCCGATGCCGCCGTTCCACAGCAGGTCGACGGGGGCGTGGAGCACCGCCTTCATCAGCTCGGCCGGAGTCATCTTGGTGACCCCGTCCTCGATGCCGAGGGCGGCCCTGACCTGTGCGTTGACCGGGATCGACTTGGCGCTGCGCGGGTGGATGCCACCGCCCGCGGAGAGCAGCGCCGGGTCGTAGTCGGCCCAGGACGAGCGGGGCAGCTCGAAGAGCCGGCGGCGCTCGGCGTACGAGACGGCCGCGTCCGGGTTCGGGTCGATGAAGATGTGCCGGTGGTCGAAGGCGGCCACCAGTCGGATGTGCTCGGAGAGCAGCATGCCGTTGCCGAAGACGTCGCCGGACATGTCGCCGACGCCGACGACGGTGAAGTCCTCGGTCTGGGTGTCGTGACCCAGCTCGCGGAAGTGGCGCTTGACGGACTCCCAGGCGCCGCGGGCGGTGATGCCCATGCCCTTGTGGTCGTAGCCGGCGGAGCCGCCGGAGGCGAAGGCGTCACCCAGCCAGAAGCCGTACGACTCGGCGACGCCGTTGGCGATGTCGGAGAAGGTCGCTGTGCCCTTGTCGGCGGCGACCACGAGGTACGTGTCGTCCTCGTCGTGGCGGACCACGTCGACCGGCGGCACGACCTCGCCCGCGACCAGATTGTCGGTGATGTCGAGCAGCGCCGAGATGAAGGTCTTGTACGAGGCGATGCCCTCGGCCAGCCAGGCGTCACGGTCGACGGACGGGTCCGGGAGCTGCTTGGCGACGAAGCCGCCCTTGGCGCCGACCGGCACGATGACGGTGTTCTTGACCATCTGCGCCTTGACCAGGCCGAGGATCTCCGTACGGAAGTCCTCACGGCGGTCGGACCAGCGCAGGCCGCCTCGGGCGACCTTGCCGAAGCGCAGGTGGACGCCCTCGACGCGCGGGGAGTACACCCAGATCTCGAAGGCGGGGCGGGGCGCGGGGAGGTCGGGGATGGCCTGCGGGTCGAACTTCATCGACACGTAGGAGTGGCGCCCCCCGTCCGCCGTCTTCTGGAAGAAGTTGGTCCGCAGCGTGGCCTTGATGACGGTGAGGAAGGACCGCAGGATCCGGTCCTCGTCCAGGCTCGCGACCTGGTCGAGGGCGCCCTCCAGCTCCTCCAGGATGCCGTCGGTCAGCTCCGTGCCCGCGCGCTGGCGCTCCGGGGACATCCGGGCCTCGAAGAGGGAGACGAGCAGCCGGGTGGTGTGGACGTTGTTGCGGAGGGTGTCCTCCATGTAGTCCTGGCTGAACATCGCACCGGCCTGGCGCAGGTACTTGGCGTACGCGCGCAGCACCATCGCCTCTCGCCAGGTGAGCCCGGCGGAGAGGACGAGCGAGTTGAAGTTGTCGTTCTCCGCCTCGCCGTTCCAGGTGGCGGCGAAGGCCTCCTGGAAGCGTTCCCGTGCGTCGTCGCCGAAGGAGTCGGCGCCGTTGCCGGTGGAGGCGGGCAGCCGCAGACCGAAGTCGTAGATCCAGGCGTGCGGACGGTCGGCGCAGCGCAGTTCGTACGGGCGCTCGTCGGTGACCTCGACGCCGAGCCGGTTGAGGACCGGCAGGACGGCGGAGAGGGAGATCGGGTCGCCCGTCTTGTAGATCTTGAAGCGGCGCTCGCCGGGGCCCGCGATGACCGGCTCGTAGAGGGAGAGCGCGAAGTCCTTGCCGCTGGTGCGGGCGAGGGCCTCCATGTGGGCCAGGTCGGCGACGGCCGCGCGCGGCGAGTGGTCGGCCTTGTAGCCCTCGGGGAAGGCATTGCCGTAGCGGCGGAGCAGCTCGGCGGCGCGCTCCTCGCCGAACTCGGCGTTCAGCGCCTCGGCGAAGCCGTCGGCCCAGGAGCGGGCGGCGTCGACGAGCCGGGCCTCGATGCGGTCGACGTCGGAGTCGGTGAGCTTGGCCAGCTCGGTGCCGGGCTTGACGCGGACGACGAAGTGCAGCCGGGACAGGATCGACTCGGTGTTCCAGGCGGTGAAGTCGACGCTGGTGCCGCCGAGCTCCTCCTTCAGGATCTCGATGATCCGCAGCCGGACGCGGGTCGTATAGCGGTCGCGCGGCAGGTAGACGAGGGCCGAGTAGTAGCGGCCGTACTCGTCCTGGCGCAGGTAGAGCCGGAGCCGGCGGCGCTCCTGGAGGTACAGGACGCTGGTGACGATGGCCTGGAGCTGGTCGACCGGGGTCTGGAACAGCTCGTCGCGCGGGTACGTCTCCAGGATCTGGAGCAGGTCGCGGCCGTCGTGGCTGTTCGGCGAGAAGCCGGCGCCCTCCAGGACCTCCTGGACCTTGCGCTTGACGACCGGGACGCGGCGGACGGACTCGGTGTACGCGGCCGAGGAGAACAGGCCGAGGAAGCGGCGCTCACCGACGACGTTGCCGTCGGCGTCGAACTTCTTCACACCGACGTAGTCGAGGTACGAGGGACGGTGCACGGTCGAGCGGCTGTTGGCCTTCGTCAGGATCAGCAGCTTGTGCTCGCGCGCCTTGGCACGGGCGTCGGCGGGCAGCCGGCTGAAGGACGGCGAGACGGGGTGGGCGTGGTGGCCCTCGTCGTCGCCCGAGTGCCGCGGGTCGGAGCGCAGGATGCCGAGGCCCGTACCGGGGACGGCGGACAGCGCGTCCCCGTTGACCAGCTCGTACTCGCGGTAGCCGAGGAAGGTGAAGTGGTCGTCGGCGAGCCAGCGCAGCAGCTCGCGGGCCTCCTCCACCTCGGTCGGACGCAGGTCGGAGGCGGTGGGCTCGCCCGGGAGGCCGTCGGCGATCCGCAGAGCGGCCTCGCGCATCTTCTCCCAGTCCTCGACCGTCTCGCGGACGTCGGACAGGACGCGCAGCAGATCGGCGGTGATCTGCTTGAGGTCGGCACGGTCGGTCTCACGGTCGATCTCGACGTGGATCCACGACTCGGTGAGCGCGTCGTGCGGCAGCTCGCCCTGGATCTGCGCCGAGAGGACCTCGATGAGCCTGCCCGCGACATCCCGGCGCACGAGGACCTGCGGGTGGATCACGACGTGGATGCCGCGGCCCTGACGTGACAGCTCGTTGGTGACCGAGTCCACGAGGAACGGCATGTCGTCGGTGACCACCTCGACGACGGAGTGGCTGCTTGTCCAGCCGTTCTCCTCGACCGTCGGAGTGTGGACGCGGACGCTCGCGGTGCCCTGAGGACGGTTCTCCGCGAGCCGGTAGTGAGAGAGCGCGGCGCCGAACACGTCGACCGGGTCCCGGTCGCCGAGGTCCTCCGGCGCGGTGTGCAGGTAGTAGCGCTGGAGGTACTCGAGCACGGTGTCCCGGTCCGGGCGCCCCCCGGCACCCTCCGGGCCCGTCGGAAGTCGCCCCCCGACCGGGCTGTGCTCAGCTACCCGAGCAGCCCTTTCGAGCAGCTCGGCCTTGGCTTCGTCCAGCTTGGTCTGCATGTCCTCTGACTCCTGGTCGCGCGCCGTTGCGTGACGTCGGTGGAAGGAAGGACACAACGTCTCGACGCGGTGATTCCGGTCGAAGACGACGTTATGCCCGAATGAGAGATGCCCGGGTCGATATCGGCCACGGAGTGCGGCACGCCCGGGCGGGAAGGATCGGCGAACGCACGGTCGGCCCGGCCGCTGTCGCGGGCCGGGCGGTAGCCGGGGGCTGCGTTGCCCCCTCGCCGTATAGCGCTGATCACGGGAAAAGCCTATCGCTCCCCACCCCCGGGCCGTCATGGTCCGTATGTGTACAAAAGAGGGGGTGGAAGTTTGACGTTATGGACAGCGACACATGTCCTCTTGGCAAAGTGCCCCGCCACGGGCAGCGTGTACCGGAGCATGGGCGCAGCACAGCAGACCGAACCTCTGTGATCTGGGAGAGCCATGGCGAAGATCCTGATCGTGACCGGTGACGCGGCGGAGTCGCTGGAGGTGTTGTACCCCTACCAGCGGCTGCTCGAAGAGGGATACGAGGTCGACATCGCGGCTCCGGCCCGCAAGCAGCTCCGGTTCGTCGTCCATGACTTCGAGCCCGGCTTCGACACGTACACCGAGAAGCCCGGCTACACCTGGCCCGCCGACCTGGCCTTCTCGGAGGTCGACCCGGGCGCGTACGTGGCGGTGGTGATCCCGGGCGGCCGGGCGCCGGAGTACCTGCGCAACGACCCGGAACTCCGCAAGGTGCTCAAGGCGTTCTTCGATGCCGACAAGCCGGTGGCCCAGATCTGCCACGGCCCGCTCCTGACGGCGGCGGTCGGCGGTCTGGAGGGCCGCCGGGTCACGGCGTACCCGGCGCTCGAACTCGACATGCAGGCGGCCGGTGCGACCTTCCAGGACAGCGCGGCGGTCGTCGACGGCCTCCTGGTCTCCTCCCGGGCCTGGCCGGACCACCCCACCTGGATGCGCGAATTCCTGAAGGTCCTCCGCGCGAAGGCCTGACGCGCTCCCACCGGGCCGCACCCGCCCCCGGAGGGCCCTACACCAGCGCCTCGGCGACCGCCACCGCCTCGTCCAGCGAGTCCACCACCGGCACTCCCACCCGCGACAACGACGCCCGGCTGTGCGACCCCCCGGTGTACAGCACGGCCTTCGCCCCCACATGCGCCGCCGCCACCGCGTCATCGGCGGCGTCACCGATGACGACCACGCGCTCGGCGGGTACGGCGAGCGCCGCCAGGTGCCGCACCATGTGCCCGGACTTCCCGTCCGTCGAGGTGTCGACGCGCCCGTCCATCCGCAGGAACCGCTCGGCGATCCCGTGCCGCCGGACCAGCGGTATGAGGTCCCTGTGGGGCGCGAGGGACAGCAGCGACTGTGTGAGCCCGGACGCCTGCCGGGCCGCGAGCAGCTCGGCGGCACCGGCGGTCAGCCCGCAGGTCGCGGCCCGCTCCCCGTAGTGCCGCTGGAAGGCGCCGTCCATGACGATCCACTCGGCGTCGGTGGGCAGGCGCCCCATGAGCCGCTCGTAGAACTTGGGCACCGGCACCGTGTACAGCTCGCGGTACCGCTCCAGCGTGATCGGTTCGAGCCCGAGCTCGGCGAACGCGGCGTTGGTCGCCGCGATCACCGCACTCGTGTCGTCGAGCAGTGTGCCGTTCCAGTCCCAGACCAGGTGCTTGCCCCGCAAGCCGTCGTGCTTCCCCATGGACAGACCGTACCCGGCGGCTCCGACAGTGAAGACCCGGCGGTGGGTCCGGGGCGGGTCAGCCCAGCAGTCCGGGAATCTCCTGCACCCCGAACCACAGCAGTTCGTGGTCCTCGGCGCCGTCCACCACGAACTGCGCGTCGTCGTCACCCTGGTCCGCCGCCCCCAGCGCGCCCGCGGCGGCCGTCACGTCCGGCTCCGCGTCGTCCGCGTCCGCGTGCACCGCGGCCGCCTTGGCGAGCGGCACGGGCCCGGCGATCCGGACCTCGCCGACGGAACCGGCGTCGAGTCCCCGGTCGGGGTCCGTGGCCGCGTCCTTGTCCGCCACGTCGACGGCGACGACGATCCGGCGACGGGGGGCGCCGGGGTCGCCGGCGAGGAGGCGCAGGGAGGCGGACGCGGCCCGGTTGAGCGCCGCGTACTCCAGTTCCTCGATGTCGTCGGAGACGTACCACTCGCGCAGGGCGGGGGTGACGGCGTAGGCCGTCAGCGGGCCGGGGCCCAGCTCGCCCGCCTTGTGCGCCTGTGCGAGACCGGGGAGGGTCAGGGGGACGTACACGCGCATGGCTGCCGCTTTCGTAGACGGAGAGGCCCTCAGGATACGTGCGGAGTCCCCCTTCGGGGTTCCCGGCCTGCACCGGCCGGCGTCCACCGCGGGAGGCGCTTCTCCCGACCCCGGAGAGCCGATTTTCCAGCGCGTCACCCGGATAGGTGATTCCACTTTCGGGCACCCTCCCGGCCCTCGGCTCCTTGCGGGAGCTCCCGGCACACCCGTACAAGATCCCCAACGGAAGTTACTGACCGGTACGAGCCGGTTACGCAACGACAGGGGACCGCGATGACCACCGCCCTCACGACCGCCACGCAGACGCCGCAGCCGCGCCCCTCGACGGCGGCCACCACCCGCCCGGGCTCCCCGCGCACCCCGCGCCCCCGCACCGCCCCCGGCGGCCCCGCGGGCACCCGCCCCCGCGGCCCCGCCGGCGTCCGCCCCGGAACCGCCACCCCGCCCCGCGCGCTCCCGCCGCACACCGTCTTCGCCGAGCGCCTCCTCGCCGTGCTCAGCGGGGAGCGGCCGGTCCACTGGATGCTCGGACACACCGTCGGCGAGGCGTACGAGCAGCTCGTCCGGATCGCCCCGGAGACGCCCCTGCGGTCACTCGGCCCCCGCCCGGTCCTGCGCCGCTGCTCGGTCCAGGTGGACACCGACCGGACGGCCGTGGAGGCCTTCGCGACGATCGCCACCGGCCCCCGCGTACGGGCGATGGCGTTCCGTCTGGAGCGCGGCGACGACCAGCGCTGGCGCTGCGCGGCGGTCGAACTCGACGGCCTCGGCGCGACAGCCACGACCCGCCCCGCATGACAGAGACACCGACCACCCGAACCACGCGGCCGCCCCGCATGACACAGGCACCGACCACCCGACCACGCGGCCGCCCCGCATGACAAAGGGGGCCGGCCACCCGAACCAGGCGCCGGCCCAAGACGAAGGGGCCGGCCACCCGACGGGCGACCGACCCCCACGACGACGCGTCACCGCCTCAGCGGCACGACGTCACTTCTTACGGCGACGACCGCCGCCCGCGTTCTTCTGCGCCTTGCGACGCTCCGCACGCGTCATCCCGTCACCGGAGTCCGCGTCGTCGGAGGCGAAGTCGCCCTCGATGACACCGCCGTCGCCGTCCACGGTCGGCGCGGAGAAGTGCAGCCGGTCCGGCCGCTGCGGGGCGTCGAGCCCCTTGGCGCGGATCTCCGGACGTCCGGTGGCGACGGGAACGGCGTCCTCCTTGGTGAGCGAGGGAGCGCTCGCCTGCACCGGGACCTCCTCGACCTGCTGCTCGACCTGGACCTCCAGGTTGAACAGGTAGCCGACGGACTCCTCCTTGATGCCCTCCATCATGGCGGTGAACATGTCGAAGCCCTCGCGCTGGTACTCGACCAGCGGGTCCTTCTGCGCCATGGCGCGGAGGCCGATGCCCTCCTGGAGGTAGTCCATCTCGTAGAGGTGCTCGCGCCACTTGCGGTCCAGGACGGACAGGACCACACGCCGCTCCAGCTCACGCATGATGTCCGAGCCGAGCTGCTTCTCCCGCGAGTCGTACTGCTCGTGGATGTCGCCCTTGATCGACTCGGCGATGAACTCGGCGGTGATGCCCGCACGGTCGCCGGCCGCGTCCTCCAGCTCCTCCACGGTGACCTTCACCGGGTAGAGCTGCTTGAACGCGTTCCACAGACGGTCGAGGTCCCACTCCTCCGCGAAGCCCTCGGCGGTCTCCTGGCGGATGTAGTCATCGATCGTGTCGTCCATGAAGTGCTGGATCTGCTCGTGCAGGTCCTCGCCCTCCAGGACACGGCGGCGCTCGCCGTAGATGACCTCACGCTGCCGGTTGAGGACCTCGTCGTACTTCAGGACGTTCTTACGCGTCTCGAAGTTCTGGGTCTCGACCTGCGACTGGGCGGAGGCGATGGCACGGGTGACCATCTTGTTCTCGATCGGCACGTCGTCCGGCACGTTGGCCATGGCCATCACGCGCTCGACCATCTGCGCCTTGAACAGGCGCATCAGGTCGTCGCCGAGCGAGAGGTAGAAGCGGGACTCGCCGGGGTCGCCCTGACGGCCGGAACGACCGCGCAGCTGGTTGTCGATACGGCGGGACTCGTGGCGCTCGGTGCCCAGCACGTAGAGACCACCGAGCTCCTTGACCTCCTCGAACTCCGCCTTCACGGCCTTCTCGGCGCGCTCAAGGGCGGCGGGGAGGGCCGCGGCCCACTCCTCGACGTGCTCGATCGGGTCGAGACCGGCCTGCCGCAGCTCGGCCTCGGCGAGGTCGTCAGGGTTGCCGCCGAGCTTGATGTCCGTACCGCGACCGGCCATGTTCGTGGCGACGGTGACGGCGCCGCGGCGGCCGGCCTGGGCGACGATGCTGGCCTCACGCTCGTGGTGCTTGGCGTTGAGGACCTCGTGCTGGACACCGCGCTTGGAGAGCTGCTGCGAGAGGTACTCGGACTTCTCGACGGAGGTCGTGCCGACGAGGATCGGCTGACCCTTCTCGTGCTTCTCCGCGATGTCGTCGACGACGGCGGCGAACTTGGCGACCTCGGTCCGGTAGATCAGGTCCGACTGGTCCTTGCGGATCATGGGCCGGTTCGTGGGGATCGGGACGACGCCCAGCTTGTAGATCTGGTGGAACTCGGCGGCCTCGGTCATGGCCGTACCGGTCATGCCGGACAGCTTGTCGTAGAGGCGGAAGAAGTTCTGGAGGGTGATCGTGGCGAGGGTCTGGTTCTCGTCCTTGATCGCCACCCCTTCCTTCGCCTCGATCGCCTGGTGCATGCCCTCGTTGTAGCGGCGGCCGGCGAGGATACGGCCGGTGTGCTCGTCGACGATCATGACTTCGCCGTCCATGACGACGTAGTCCTTGTCCTTCTTGAACAGTTCCTTCGCCTTGATGGCGTTGTTCAGGTAGCCGACCAGCGGGGTGTTCACCGACTCGTAGAGGTTGTCGATGCCCAGCCAGTCCTCGACCTTGGCGACACCGGCCTCGTGGATGGCGACGGTCCGCTTCTTCTCGTCGACCTCGTAGTCGCCGGTCTCCTCGATGCCCTTGAGCTGGTTGCCGGGCTCGCCCTTGGAGAGGCGGGTGACGAGCTTGGCGAAGTCGCCGTACCACTTCGTCGCCTGGTCGGCCGGGCCGGAGATGATCAGCGGCGTACGGGCCTCGTCGACGAGGATCGAGTCGACCTCGTCGACACAGGCGAAGTTGTGGCCGCGCTGGACGAGCTCGTCCTTGGACCACGCCATGTTGTCGCGCAGGTAGTCGAAGCCGAACTCGTTGTTCGTGCCGTACGTGATGTCGCAGTTGTACTGCTCACGGCGCTGGGCCGGCGTCATGTTGGCGAGGATGCAGCCGATGGACAGACCGAGGAAGCGGTGCACACGGCCCATGAGCTCGGAGTCACGCTCGGCCAGGTAGTCGTTCACCGTGATCAGGTGGACGCCCTTGCCGGACAGCGCGTTGAGGTACGCGGGGAGGGTGCCGACGAGGGTCTTGCCCTCACCGGTCTTCATCTCGGCGACATAGCCGAGGTGCAGCGCGGCGCCGCCCATGATCTGGACGTCGTAGTGGCGCTGGCCGAGGACGCGCTTGGCGGCCTCGCGAACCGTCGCGAAGGCCTCGGGCATCAGGTCGTCGAGGCTCTCGCCGTCGGCGTACCGCTGCTTGTACTCCTCGGTGAGCGCCCGCAGGTCGGCGTCGGAGAGGTTGACGAAGTCCTCTTCGATGGAGTTGACCTGGTCCGCGATGCGGTGCAGTTTGCGCAGGATCTTGCCTTCGCCTGCACGCATGAGCTTGTTGAAGACGGACACTGAGGCTGGTCTCCTTGCCGGTCGGGCCTGGCACTGGGTCTTGTGATGGACGCGAGCGCGGGCACGGCAGGTGGTCCCCACCGCAACGGCCATCGTAAGCGAGACCGCCCGCGCGAAGGGAGGCCCGCAGTGCCGGAGCCGTACGTCCGCCCGGAAAGAGAACGCACGAGGTGGGCGGAAGGTGCCGCCCCACCCGAAAAGTGTTCGCTTCCGGTGCGCGCGGTCACCACAATCCCGGCATGGATCCCATCACCCTCACCACCGACCGACTGCGCCTGAGGAACTTCGTCCCCGAGGACGCCGACGCGGTGTACGCCATCTGTCAGGACCCGGACATCCGGCGCTGGACCGTCGTCCCCGACCCCTACACGCGCCAGGACGCCGAGTTCTTCCTGAACCGGCTCGTGCCCGACGGCTGGCGCGAGGACACCGACTACTCCTTCGCCGTCGAACCGCTGGCCGGCGGCCCGCTGCTCGCCGCCGTGTCCCTGACCAGTCGTGGCATGGGCGTCTGGGAGGTCGGCTACTGGCTGGTCAAGGAACACCGGGGCAGCGGCTACATGACGGAGACCGTCCGTGCCCTCGCCCACTGGGCCTTCACCGCCCTCGGCTGCACCCGTCTGCTCTGGCGGGCCGAGGTGGGCAACGTCGGCTCGCGCGCGGTGGCCGAGCGCGTCGGCTTCGTGATGGAGGGCGCCCAGCGCGCCGGCCTCACCAACAAGGGCACCCTGCGGGACTCCTGGGTCGGCGCCCTGCTCCCCTCCGACTTCGGCCTCCCGAGCCCCCTGCCGTACCTCCCCACCCCCGAGCGCCCGGCCGAGACGGTCTGACTGTCAGTGCCGGGGCCTAGGGTGCGGATCATGACGACTGTGCCGCGCCCCGCCGCCGAACTGTCCGCCGACGAAGCCCGCCGGATCGCGCTGCGCGCCCAGGGCTTCCTGGGCGCGCCGGACCGGAGGGCCGGAGTGCGCGGGGTGCTCCGGTCGCTCGGTCAGGTCCAGCTCGACACGATCTCCGTGCTGGCCCGCTCGCACGAACTCATTCCGTACGCGCGCCTGGGCGCCGTGGGGCGCCCGGCGGTGGAGGACGCGTACTGGACGGGGGCGCACGCCTTCGAGTACTGGTCGCACGCGGCCTGCGTCCTGCCCATCGAGGAGTGGCCGCACTTCGCCTTCCGCCGCCGCGCCTACCGCGGCCGCCCGCAGTGGCACCACGAGCTGTCGGCGGGGGCGTACGACAAGGTCATCGACCAGCTGCGGGACGAGGGGCCGCGGACGGCGACCGAGCTGGGCGGCGCCAAGAACAAGGGCGAGTGGTGGGACTGGTCCGACGCCAAGATCGCCGTCGAGCGGGCGCTGATGTACGGCGAGGTGGTCGTGGTCGAGCGGCGCGGCTGGAAGCGGGTGTACGACCTGGCCGAGCGGGCTGTCCCGCAGGCCCTGCTCCACGACGACCTGGACGACACGGAGTGCGTGCGGCGCCTGGTACGACAGGCCGGGGAGGCGCTCGGCGTGGGCACGCGCGCGGACATCGCCGACTATCACCGGATCAAGGGCGAGCAGTTCGACGCCGTGGTGGAGGCGGCCGGACTCGTGCCGGTCACGGTGGCGGGCTGGGGGAAGCCCGCCTGGGCGGACCCGGCGGCGCTGGCCACGGAGCCGCGCGGCCGGCACCGTACGACGCTGCTCTCGCCGTTCGACTCGCTGATCTGGGAGCGCCCCCGCACGGAGCGGATCTTCGGCTTCACGCACCGCCTGGAGGCGTACGTACCGAAGCAGAAGCGGGTGCACGGCTACTTCGCGATGCCGGTTCTCGCCGGGGGCCGTCTGGTCGGCCGGGTGGACCCCGCGCGCGAGGGCAGGACGCTCGTCGCCCGGCAGGTGACGCTCGACGGCCCGAAGGCCGTGCCGGCGGTGGCGGCGGCGCTGCGCGAGGCGGCCGAGTGGGTCGGCTGCGACGCGGTGTCGGTGGTGCCGGAGCGGGTGAGCCACCCCGAGCTCACACCGGAGCTGGTACGGGCCCTGGCCTGACCCCGCGCCCGACCTCCGGCAGACAGACCGACGTCCTACCGACCCACGGCCAACAGCCAACGGGCAACGGGGTCGGCGTCTACCAGGTCGGCGTCTACCGGATCTCGAGGATCTTCTCCCGCATCGCGTAGACCACGGCCTCCATCCGGGAGTGCAACTGAAGCTTCTCCAGGATGTTCCGCACGTGGTTCTTCACGGTGTTCTCGGAGATGAACAGCTCCTTCGCGATGTCCCGGTTGTTCATCCCCGTCGCGACGAGCTTGAGGACCTCCAGCTCACGGTCGGTCAGCCGGGGCGCGGGCACGAGCCTGCGCTCGTCGGTGCGCTGGATCATCGACTTGAACTCGGTGAGGAGCTTCGACGCCATCGAGGGGCTGATCTGCGACTGCCCGTCCGCGACGGCGCGGATGGCCGTCGCGACCTCGTCGGTGGAGATCTCCTTGAGGAGGTAGCCGGTGGCCCCCGCCTTGATCGCGTCGTAGAGGTCGGCCTCCTCGTCGCTGATCGTCAGCATGATGATCTTCGCGCTGGGGGCCACCTCCTTGATGGAGGTGCACGCCTCGATACCGCCGCGCCGGGGCATCCGCACGTCCATCAGGACGATGTCGGGCAGCAGATCGGCGGCCTTGTCGACGGCCTCCGCCCCGTCACCGGCCTCGCCGACGACCTGGATGTCCTCCTCCTGCGCGAGGACGATCTCCAGTCCGCGGCGGAAGAGGGCGTGGTCGTCCACGACAAGGACGCGGATGGGCTCCTTGCGAAATGCGCCGCTGTCCGAATCCGATCCCTCCGGGACCGCACTACCGTGCTCGCGCCCGCTGAGCACCGGCCCGAAGCTGTCCGCCATCGTTCCTCCCCCTGAAGGCCGTGGCCTGAATTCGTTTCCGGTCCTCCAACCGGTACTCGGAGAGCACCGGTTGGCGTGCACGCCATGATTTCATGCCCGGGCGGCGACGGCGTGTCCCATGGACGCGCGGGGGTGCCCCCGGCGGCGCGGAAAGCGCTCCAGGGGCACCGCGAGGGGCACGGGTTGGGGGTTGTGGGTCAGGGGTGCGCGCCGGCCTTCAGCCGCCGAGCGCACCACCGGCGCCGCCCGCCTCGGCGAGCGGGTCGCCCTCCAGGTGGATGACCCCGTAGTCGTACGCGTGCCGCCGGTAGACGACGCTCGGCTGCTTCGTGTCGGAGTCGACGAAGAGATAGAAGTCGTGCCCGACCAGCTCCATCTCGTAGAGCGCCTGGTCGAGTGTCATGGGTGCGGCCCGGTGGGTCTTCTCGCGGACCACCAGCGGGCCCTCGCCCTGGACTTCGATCGAGCCCATCATCGTGGTGGGCACCTTCTCGGACTCGTCGGCGACCAGCTGGCCGTCTCCGTTGAACTGGGCGACGCCGGGCACCACGTCCCCGACTTCGGCCGCCGAAAGCCTGCCGTTTCCACGGCGGGTGTACCGCTTGTCGTGCTGCTTGCGCAGTCGCGCCTCGAGCTTGTCGCTGGCGAGGTCGAGCGCTGCGTACGGGTCGCCTGCCGCAGCTTCCGCCCGGATCACCGGGCCTCGGGAGTGGAGGGTGATCTCGACGCGGTCGGACCTGTCGGCCTGCCGCGGGTTGTGTTCCTTGGACACCTCGACGTCGAGGCTGATCACCTTGCCGTCGAGCTTCTGGATCTTCTCCAGCTTCAGCTTCTCGGCCACGTGCTTGCGGAACCGCTCGGGCACCTCGGTCTTGCGGCCCTTGACGACGATGTCCACGCAGAACTCCGTTCCCGGATCGCCCTGGTCGGCTCCTTGGCCGCCGGGCATCTCCCTTTGCACCAGACTCCGGTGGATTACCGGAGCTCGGACTTGGCGACTTTCACCTCCTCCTCCCCAGCCGACAAGATCCCCACCCCATCGACAAGAGGTTAATTCGCCCTGAACTCCTGTCCTGTAGGCGCAACCAGTATTCGGTGAGGGCGATGGTTTTCACCATTCCTCACAACCGAACATAGCCCCTTCGGACGGGTGTCGGCACCCGCTGCCGCGACATACCTCCGTTCGGGTGCTTTCACCTCTCACCACCTGCAACGATCCAAGTTTCCGACGAGTTCCGGTTTATTTCGAACGAGACGGGAGAGGATGCGATCACAGCCGCCGCCCGCTGTTCGAATCCGCGCTGCGCCGAACCGCCCGGTAAACCGTGCGCCATTCCAGGAATGAACGGACGGTGTACGACTCCGAGGGCGCGCGCCGCCTCCGCCAGTGAGGCCCCCGTGGTCATCAGGTCGTCCACGAGCACCACCCTTCCCGCCGCGAGCAGCCGCCCGCCACCCGGCACGACCTCCAGGGCCCCGGAGAGGTTCGCGAGCCGCCCGCGCGCCCCGAGCCCCGCCTGGTCCGCCACGTACCGCCGCTGCCGCAGCACGGGAACGACCCGCGCCTGACGTCCCGCCGACCGCAGCCGGGCCGCCGCGGCCAGCGCGATCCGCCGCGTCGGATCATGGCCACGCGCCCGCACGGAGCGCCGGGATGACGGCACCGGCACCAGGAGCAGCGGGCCCTCCGAACGGCCCTCGGCGCCCCCGGCGGCGGCCTCCACGGCAAGGGCAAGGGCCCCGCCCAGGGGCCGGGCCAGGGTGAGCGCGCCCCGCTCCTTGTGGGCGAGGAGCAGCTCCCGTACGGCGTCCGCGTATGCCGCGACCGCGTGGACCACGGGCAGCCCGGCGGGCTCGGGCGAAGGCCGCACCCTGCGCGGTCCCGCCCCCGCCCCGGTCAGCGCGGTCGCGCACGCCGGGCACAGCTCGACGCGCGGTCTGCCGCAGCCTCCGCAGGCGACCGGCAGCACCAGCCCGGCGATCTCGCGCCACCACCCCCGCATGGCTCCACTGTGCGCCTCTCCGAGCCGAGGGGCCACCCCTGTGGAAAACCCCCGAGTACGTCAGGTCCGGCGGCCGGCGGCGGGCCGGGGCGCCACTACCGCTACCCCGGGTAGACGGGCGCGGTGCCGCTCTTGACCAACGGCTGCCAGTTCGTGCCGGGGGCCAGCCGGACGATGCCGTCGTCACCGGAGTCCGCGACCACCGGCACGGAGTCGGCGTGCGGGGCGGCCACCGACGTCACCCCGTTGAGGCCGGGGAGCACCGAGGTCGCCGAGGTCGAGCCGTCCGTCTGGAGGTACCGGACCTGCTGGACGCCGCCCGTCTCCCTGCCCACGACGACAAGCCGGCTCGGCCCGGCCCAGGAGACGGCCGTGACGGACTCCATCCGGGGCGCGGCGGGCCGGAAGTCGAGCAGGGAGACGACCGGCTTCCCGCCCGTCGTCTGCCGCTGGACACGGCCGATCTGCAGGGTGGTGCGCTCGCCCCGGGTGACCACGAGGGCGATCCGGACCCCGTCGGCGGAGACCCTCAGCGACTCGATCCTGGCGTCGTCCCCGAGCCACGGCGTCCGCACCTTGACGGGGTCACCGGTGCCGTCGGGCACCATCCACAGCTGGGGCGCGGCGGGATCACGGTCGGCGACCCACAGGTCGCCCCGGCCGTCCCAGCTCGGCGCGGACAGCCGGTCGTCGGGCTTGACGGCCTTGCTGCTCAGGACCGCCGGCGACAGATCCTCCTCGGTGGTGATGGAGGAGACGTAGAGATCCCGGCCGCTCTGCCCGACCGCCGCGGCACGGGTCTCACCCCGGTCGACGGCGACCGAACGGAGCGGTGTCGTGCCCGTGCCGAACGGGCCGGGCACCTCGGCGGGCGCGTTCGCCTCCCTGCCTCCGACGACCAGCATCATCAGCTTGTGCTGCTCGTCGACGAAGTACGGGTTCTCGTCCCGGTCCGTGTTCCGGACCGGGGCGAACTCGGCCGCCTGCCCCTTGCCGAGGCGGCACAGCGCCTGCGAACGCGACCCCTGAAGCTCCACCTGCTCGACGCGGACGGACGTCAGGTCGCCCAGCGTGAACAGCAGCTGCGCCGCCATCCGCCGGCACGCCTCGCCGCCCACCAGATCCGCCTTGGCGTTGAGCGGCACCTTGAGCGTCGACTGGTCGTCCGTCGTCAGCGTGGTGACGCCCTTCCTCAGCTCCGTACCGGAGGGGAAGCGGGAGTCGACGGCCGGCTTGAGCCAGTTCGTGGGGCCTTCCAGGAGCGCCTTGACCGTCTGCGTCACCGGGTCCATCCGGGTGACGGGGTCCTGCCGCTGACGGATGTAGACGGGGTCGGCGACGACCCAGTCCTCCCCGGACGCGAAGTAGTACTTGTTGACCGACCGGTAGTTGCGCAGGAAATCGGCCTCGCCGAGGACCAGACCCGGCGGCAGCCCGTCGATCCGCCACTCCTTGCCCTTGCCGTTGGCGGTCGGCTGCTGCACGACATGGATCGACTGCAGATACGGGGCGGGGCTGACCGGCTGGTACGCGTGCCGGGCGTCCACGGTCGCGATCTTGCGACCGGAGAGCGGGTAGGTGCGGACGTGGTTCTCGGGGTCGGCGTTGCGGTCGGAGGGATCGCGGTCCGGCGCCGTGGTGAGCACGGTGATGCTCTGCTCCGGCTTCCAGCTCTGCGCGGCCCGCTTCGTCAGGTACTTGCGGGCCGTGGCGAAGCCCGGGTCGTCACTGGTCATGGCTTCGAGGAAACCGTCGACGATCTCGTCCGGGTCCGCGCTCTCCCGGGGCGCGACGGCGTAGACCCGCACCTGCGAGTCGCCCTGGTTGGCCCCCTTGACCTCCTGCACGTCGCCGCTGTCCGGCATCGTCGCGCAACCGGTCACCAGCAGCCCGCCGCACGCGGCGATCACCAACGCACGCGCATGGCGCGCCCTTACCGCCGGCTCCTCTCGAACACCCCGCCCCGCGTGCCCCTCTCGGGAGTCAACGCCCACGTGTCCCGTCCTCCCGCTCCACGTTCCCGTTCTCACCCGTCGCCGGACCCGCCCCGACGGTGTCGCCGTCCGCCGCCGTCCTTGCCACGACCCGTGCGCCGCTGCCGGGCAGAGCCGTCGGGTCGACGGTCGCCCGCGGCGGCACGGGAAGCCTAGGCGGCACGGGGAGCTGCGACCGGTCACCGACGGCCTGCGCCGGCACCGCCGCCGTGAGCCGTGCGCCCTCCTGAGCGCGCCCGGTGGCCGCCTGCTCACGGTTGCGCCGCGAGTCCTCGGGCTCCAGGGGTATCGGGGAGCCCCGCAGCGGCTCGTCCGCCGTGCGCGGCAGGGTGAGCCGGAACTGCGACCCGCCGCCGGCCTCGCCCCAGGCCTGGAGCCAGCCGCCGTGCAGCCGGGCGTCCTCGACCGCGATGGACAGGCCGAGACCCGTGCCGCCGGTGGTGCGCGCGCGGGCCGGATCGGCCCGCCAGAAGCGGTTGAACACCCGTGTGGCCTCGCCGGGCTTCAGTCCGACGCCGTAGTCCCGTACGGCGACGGCGACGGCCCCGCCCGCGGCGGCCAGCTTCACCACGACGTCCCGGCCCTCACCGTGCTCGACCGCGTTGACGACGAGATTGCGCAGCACCCGCTCGACCCGGCGGGCGTCCGCCTCGGCCACCACGGGCTGCTTGTCACCGACGACGACGATCCGGGTGCCCTTGCGTTCCGCGAGGGGTTCGGCGCCACCGATGACCCGGCGCACGACCTGCCGCAGATCGATCGGCTCGGCCTCCAGGGCCGCCGCGCCCGCGTCGAAGCGGCTGATCTCCAGCAGGTCGGAGAGGAGCGACTCGAAGCGGTCGAGCTGGTCGCCGAGGAGTTCGGCGGAGCGGGCGGTGACCGGGTCGAAGTCGACACGCGCCTCATGGATGACGTCGGCGGCCATCCGCACCGTGGTCAGCGGCGTCCGCAGCTCGTGCGAGACGTCCGAGACGAACCGGCGCTGCATCCTCGACAGCTCCTCCAGCTGCTGGATCTTGAGCTGGAGGTTCTGCGCCATCTTGTTGAAGGCCTCGCCGAGCCGGGCGATGTCGTCCTCGCCGGTGACCTTCATGCGTTCCTGGAGCCGGCCGGCCGAGAGCCGCTCGGCGATCCCGGCGGCCATCCGCACGGGCGTGACGACCTGCCGCACCATGAGCCAGGCGATGGCCCCGAGCAGCACGACGACGAACAGCCCGGCGGTCGCCAGGGTGCCCTTGACCAGGGTGAGGGTGTCCTCCTCCTGCGTCAGCGGGAAGACGTAGTACAGCTCGTACGGGTCTCCGTCGGCGTCGTTCATCCGCTTGCCGATCACCAGACCCGGCTCGGACGCCTTGCCGTTCGTGTAGTGGATGCTCGTGGTCTTCTGGAAGGTGCCCGCGCCCTGGGCCACCTCGTGCCGCAGATCGGCGGGGATGCTGGCGGCCGGATCGACCTCGCCGGAGGCTCGCACGCCCCGGCTCGCGGTGTCACCGGTGTCGAGGGAGAGCGCCACCACGTTGAAGGCGCTCTGCCCCCCACTGGCGAGCTGCTCGACCAGCGTGGAGCGCCAGTTCACGGAGACACCGGCACGCCCGCCGTCCTGCTGACCGGGAGCCGAGGAGGTGGTCGCCGCCCTGTCCTGGGCGGCGGAGAACCCTCCGGCGGCCTGGCTCTGGGCGGCCCTCTCCTTGGCGTCGAGCAGACCGTTGCGGACCTGGCCGATGACGACCAGGCCGAGCAGCAGCACCACCCCGAGGGACATCAGCAGGGTGCCCGCGACGATCCGCAGCTGGATGTTCCGCCGCCACAGCCGCACAGCGGGCAGCAGCGGCCGGCGCACCCAGCGCGCGAAGAGCCGGAGGACCGGTCCACCCGGCGCCCCGTCCTGGAACAGCCGTCCGCCCAGGAGCAGACGGCCGGATCGCGAGCCCCCCCGCCCCGGTCCGGCAGCCCGCCCCGTACGGATTCCCGGGTCCCCGGGCTTCGGAGCAGCACTGCCTGTACTCATGTCAGCTCGGCCCCGCCTTGTAACCGACACCACGGACGGTCACCACGATCTCCGGGCGCTCGGGGTCCTTCTCGACCTTCGAACGCAGCCGCTGGACGTGCACGTTCACCAGCCGGGTGTCGGCCGCGTGCCGGTAGCCCCAGACCTGCTCGAGCAGGACCTCACGGGTGAACACCTGCCACGGCTTGCGCGCCAGCGCGACGAGCAGATCGAACTCGAGCGGGGTGAGGGCGATGGACTGCCCCTCCCGCTTCACGGAGTGCCCGGCCACGTCGATGACGAGGTCACCGATGGTCAGCTGCTCCGGAGCCGGCTCCTCGGACCGCCGCAGCCGTGCCCGGATACGTGCGACCAGCTCCTTCGGCTTGAACGGCTTGACGATGTAGTCGTCGGCCCCGGACTCCAGGCCCACGACGATGTCCACCGTGTCGCTCTTGGCCGTGAGCATGACGATCGGCACACCCGACTCGGCCCTGATCAGGCGGCACACCTCGATGCCGTCCCTGCCGGGCAGCATCAGGTCGAGCAGCACCAGGTCAGGCTTGGCCTCCCGGAATGCGGCAAGCGCCTTGTCACCGTCCGCGACGAACGACGGCTCGAACCCTTCACCCCGCAACACGATGCCGAGCATCTCGGCCAGTGCGGTGTCGTCGTCGACGACAAGAACGCGTCCCTTCATATCGACATCATCCCATTAGCCAATCGTTACCTGCCGTGACCTGTCCCACAGCGCCTCCCCAGCCCGGAGCGCGACCCCGTCGATCGCACCCCGCTCGGCCCGCCATCGCACGGTTCGCGCATGATGATCGGGTATCCGCACAGTGTGCAGCCTGCCGCCCGCACAATGAAGGTCCGGACAAAGGTACGAACGACAGGTCCGGCCCCGCCCACAGGCGGGTCCCACGTGGCACGATGGCACCCGGCCCGCCGCCGTGTCAGGTGTCGGCCGCCGTGACCGAGCCGGTTCGCCGATCCGGCACCGCGACCATTCCTCCGAGGTGGACGACCGTGAACGACACTCCGGGCTGGACCTCGCCCGGATCCGCCCCCTCCGACGACCAGAACGGTTCCGGGGTCCCCCGGCCCGCTCCGTCCGACGCGAACGGCCCCGCCCCTCAGTGGTCGAAGGACCAGCCGCCCGCCGGCCGGTGGTCCCCGCCGACCGACGGCACCCCTCCCCCACTCCGAGCCCCTGTGCGCGGCCCGGGATGGAACGGCCCGCAGCCCCACGGTCAGTGGGGCAGGCCCCCGGCCGCGAAGCCCGGCGTGATCCCGCTGCGCCCCCTGGGCGTGGGCGAGATCCTCGACGGCGCGGTGAAGACGCTCCGCACCTACTGGCGCTCCGTGCTGGCGATCTCGGTCACCGTCGCGGTGATCTCCCAGGTGGCCAACATCCTCGCCCAGCGGTACTTCACGCCCGCCACCCCGGCGGTGAACCCTGACGCCACCCCGGCCGAGGCTCTCGAACAGTCCCTGGAGTCGGCCCAGGCGTCCTTGATCGGTCTGGGCCCCGCCCTGCTGGTGACGCTGATGGCGTCCCTGGTCTGCGCCGCCCTGCTGACCGTCGTCATCAGCCGCGCCGTCCTCGGCCGTCCGGTGACGCTGGGCTCCGCCTGGCAGGAGGCCCGCCCCCGCCTTCTCCAGCTCCTCGGCCTCACCCTGCTCCTCGCGGCCCTGAGCGTGGCCGTCATCCTCGGTGGCGTGCTCCCCGGGATCCTGATCGGCGGCGCCGCGGGCGTGGCCCTGACCGTCGTCGGAGGCATCGGCGCCATCGTGGCGGCCGTCTGGCTCATGATCCGCTTCAACCTCGCCTCCCCTGCCCTGATGCTGGAGCGCCAGGGCGTGATTGCCTCGCTGAAGCGCTCGGCCAAGCTGGTGCAAGGCTCGTGGTGGCGGATCTTCGGCATCACCCTCCTCACCCAGTTGCTGATCTTCGTGTTCACCATGATCATCGCGATCCCGTTCACGTTCATCGGCATCGCGGTCGACGGCGACGGCTTCTCCGGCCTGCTCTCCGGCTCCCCCGCCACCTTCGGCTGGCCGTTCCTGATCATCACCGGCATCGGCGGTGTGATCACCGGAGCGATCACCTACCCGATCTCGGCCGGAGTGACGGTGCTCCTCTACGTGGACCAGCGCATCCGCCGCGAAGCCCTGGACCTCGAACTGGCACGGGCCGCGGGCCTCCCCGGCTACGGCCCCGCACCGGGCGACCAGACCGTCGGAGGCTGATGCCGTGACGGTCACGGGGGGCACGGCCACGGCATGGGCGCGACTGCGCGCCGACAGCGACGTACCGGTGGACATCTCCCGCGTCCCCGCCCGCGAGGCGGCGGAACGGGAGCTGTCCAAGCCGATGTACCACGAGAACGACCCGAACCTCCTCCAGCGCGGCCTCGACCGCTTCTGGGAGTGGCTCGGCGACCTGTTCAGCGCCGCGTCCGGCGCCACCCCCGGCGGCGTCCTCGGCCTCATCGTGGTCGCCCTGTTCGTGGCCGCCGCCGTCGCCGCCCTCTGGTGGCGCCTCGGCACCCCCCACCGCGCCCCCGGCACCACCGCCGACTCCCTCTTCACGGACGGCCCCCGCACCGCCCACGACCACCGGACCGCCGCCGCCCGACACGCCTCCGCAGGCCGCTGGAACCAGGCGGTCCAGGAAAGGATGCGGGCCGTCGTACGCTCCCTCGAAGAGCGCGCCCTCCTCGACCCCCGCCCCGGCCGCACCGCGGACGAGGCCGCAGCCGAGGCCGGCCGCACCCTGCCCTCCCACGCAGACGAACTGCGCCTCGCGGCCCGCACCTTCGACGACGTCACATACGGCGGCCGCACCGCCGACGAGCCCGCGTACCGCCGCGTCGAGGAACTGGACACCGCCCTGCAGCGGACCCGCCCCACCCTCGACAACGCCTCCACGGGGACGCCCGCATGAGCCGCCCGGCCACCAGCACCACGTCGACCGCCCTCTCCCCCCGCCGGCTCTGGAACCGTGCCCGCGGCGCGGCCCTCGTCCTCGCCCTGGTCCTCATCGGCGGCATCGTCCTCGCGACCATGCGGTCCACCGGCTCCCACGGCGCGCTCGACCCCCGCTCCGCCGACCCCCACGGCAGCCGTGCCGTCGCCGAACTCCTCAAGGCCCGTGGCGTCACGATCACCCTCGCCACCACCCTCGACGAGGCCACGGCAGCGACCGACACCGCGAGCACCCTTCTGGTCACCGCTCCCGACCTGCTGACGGAGACCCAGCAGTCCACCCTCCGCCGGTCCATCACGGGATCCGCGGCCCGCACCGTCCTCCTCGGCGCCGGCAGCCCCTCCCTCCCCACACTGGCCCCGGGCGTCACCGCCGCCACCAGCACCCCCGTGGAGAACCGCTCCCCGTCCTGCACCCTGGAGGCGGCCACCCGCGCCGGCAGCGTCGACCTCGGCGGCGAGCGCTACCTCACCGCCCCCGCCACGGCCGCCGAAGCCTGCTACCCCGCCGACGGTCTGCCCTCCCTGGTCCGCCTCCCCGGCCCCGACGCCACCGACACCGTCCTCCTCGGCTCGCCCGACATCCTCCACAACAACCGTCTCGACCAGCAGGGCAACGCCTCGCTCGCCCTGCAACTCCTCGGCTCCCGGCCCCATCTCGTCTGGTACCTCCCCTCCCTCTCCGACGCCTCCGGCACCGCCGACGCACCCGACGACGACACCACGGGCAACTTCCTCGCCCTCATCCCCTCCGGCTGGCTGTGGGGCACACTCCAGCTCGCGATCGCGGCCCTGCTCGCCGCCATCTGGCGAGGCCGCCGCCTCGGCCCCCTGGTGACCGAACGGCTCCCCGTCGCCGTCCGCGCCTCGGAGGCCACCGAGGGACGCGCCCGTCTCTACCGCAAGGCGAACGCCCGCGACCGCGCCGCCTCTGTCCTGCGCACCGCGACCCGGACCCGGATCGCCCCCGCGCTCGGCGTCCCCCTCCGGGACGCCCACTCCCCCGAGCGCCTCCTCCCCGCACTCTCCGCCCGTCTCCCCGAGACCACCGCGGACCCCAGAAACCTCCTCTTCGGCCCAACTCCCGCCGACGACACCACTCTCATCCGCCTGGCGGACCAACTCGACGCCCTCGAAAGAGAGGTACGCACCTCATGAGCGCCCCGACCCCCGAGACCGCCATGGACTCGGACAGCGCCCGCGCCTCCCTGGAGGCCCTGCGCACCGAGATCGCGAAGGCCGTGGTCGGCCAGGACCCCGCCGTCACCGGTCTCGTCGTCGCCCTGCTCTGCCGGGGGCACGTCCTCCTCGAAGGCGTCCCCGGTGTCGCCAAGACCCTGCTGGTCCGTTCGCTCGCCGCCGCACTCGAACTCGACACCAAGCGCGTCCAGTTCACCCCCGACCTGATGCCAAGTGACGTCACCGGCTCCCTGGTCTACGACACCCGGACATCCGAGTTCTCCTTCCAGCCCGGTCCGGTCTTCACCAACCTCCTGCTCGCCGACGAGATCAACCGCACACCCCCGAAGACCCAGTCCTCCCTCCTGGAAGCGATGGAGGAACGCCAGGTCACCGTCGACGGCACTCCCCGCGCCCTCCCGGATCCCTTCCTGGTCGCCGCGACCCAGAACCCCGTCGAATACGAGGGCACCTACCCCCTCCCCGAGGCCCAACTGGACCGGTTCCTCCTCAAGCTGACGGTCTCTCTCCCCTCACGCGCGGACGAGATCCAGGTCCTCACCCGGCACGCCGAGGGCTTCGACCCCCGCGACCTGAAGGCCGCCGGCGTCCGCCCCGTCGCCGGCCCCGCCCAGCTCGAAGCCGCCCGGACCGCCGTCGCCAAGGTCTCGGTCTCTCCCGAGATCGCCGGCTATGTCGTCGATATCTGTCGTGCCACGCGTGATTCCCCCTCACTCACGCTCGGGGTCTCCCCCCGAGGCGCCACCGCCCTGCTCTCCACCGCCCGCGCCTGGGCCTGGCTCACCGGCCGGGACTACGTCACCCCGGACGATGTGAAGGCCCTCGCTCTCCCCACCCTGCGTCATCGCATCCACCTGCGGCCCGAGGCCGAGATGGAGGGGGTCACCCCCGACTCCGTCATCACTTCGATCCTCGCCCACGTCCCCGTCCCCCGCTGAGAACGGCGCCCCATGGCCCTCACCGGACGAACCGCGCTGCTCGCCGCCCTCGGATCGCTCCCCGTCGGCATCCTCGCCCCCAGCTGGACGGGGATGCTCGCGGTGAACGCGCCCCTCTCCCTCGCAATTCTGTGCGACTACGCCCTGGCGGCGCCAGTACGAACGCTCCAATTCACCCGAAGTGGTGACACATCCGTTCGACTCGGTGACGCCGCGGACGTCCAGCTCACCGTCACCAATCCGTCCCGCCGCACCCTTCGGGCCCAGCTCCGCGACGCCTGGCCGCCCAGCAGTTGGCTCCCCGGCACCGAGCAGACCTCCTCGCGCCGGCGACTCACCGTCCCCGCCGGCGAACGCCGCCGCCTCACCACGAACCTCCGCCCGACCCGCCGAGGCGACCGCCACGCCGAACGCATCACGGTCCGCTCCTACGGCCCCCTCGGCCTCGCGGCCCGCCAGGGCAACCATGTGGTGCCCTGGACCGTCCGCGTCCTGCCCCCCTTCACCAGCCGCAAGCACCTGCCGTCCCGCCTGGCCAGGCTCCGGGAGCTCGACGGGCGCACCAGCGTGCTGACCCGTGGCGAGGGTACGGAGTTCGACAGCCTCCGCGAGTACGTCCCCGGCGACGACACCCGGTCGATCGACTGGCGTGCCACCGCCCGCCAGAGCACGGTCGCCGTCCGCACGTGGCGCCCCGAGCGCGACCGCCACATCCTCATCGTCCTCGACACAGGCCGCACCTCGGCAGGCCGCGTCGGGGACATCCCGCGCCTGGACGCCTCCATGGACGCGGCCCTCCTCCTCACCGCGCTCGCTTCCCGCGCCGGTGACCGCGTGGACCTCCTGGCATACGACCGGCGCCTCCGCGCCCAGGTCCAGGGCCGCTCAGCCGGCGACGTCCTGCCCGCCGTGGTGAACGCCCTCGCTCCGCTCGAACCCGAGCTGGTGGAGACCGATGCCCGAGGCTTGGCCGCGGCCGCTCTCGCCCGCGCGCCTCGCCGCTCCCTGATCGTCCTGCTGACGACCCTCGACGCGGCCCCGATCGAGGAGGGCCTTCTCCCGGTCCTGCCGCAGCTCACGCAGCGTCACACGGTCCTCGTGGCGTCCGTGGCCGACCCTCAGATCGTCCGGATGGCCTCGACGCGCGGCACGATCGAGGGCGTGTACGAAGCTGCGGCCGCGACCCAGACAAAGTCCCAGCGCTCCCGCACGGCGGACCAGCTCCACCGCCGTGGCGTCACGGTCGTCGATGCCGCGCCCGACTCTCTGGCTCCCGCTCTGGCAGACGCCTATCTGGCCCTCAAGGCAGCCGGCCGTCTCTGACAACCGCCCCCTGCACGGCCCTCGGAAGGGGTTCCGGCCGGTGAACGCAGAAAAGCCCCGCACCATGAGGTGCGGGGCTTTCCCACAATGATTGTTCGGCGGCGTCCTACTCTCCCACAGGGTCCCCCCTGCAGTACCATCGGCGCTGAAAGGCTTAGCTTCCGGGTTCGGAATGTAACCGGGCGTTTCCCTAACGCTATGACCACCGAAACTCTATGAAGTTAACCAACCGGATATCGGCACAGTTCGTTACTTCAGAACTAACACAGTGGACGCGAGCAACTGAGGACAAGCCCTCGGCCTATTAGTACCGGTCAGCTCCACCCATTACTGGGCTTCCACATCCG
>NZ_JBHVZO010000002.1:0-644187 GCF_042879855.1 Streptomyces sp. NPDC058326
GGCCTGCGCCGCGCGCGGGGCCCGACGCCGGACGGTCTGCGCGGGCCGCCGGGCCGGCGGGCCGGCGGGCCGGCGGGCCGGCGGGCTGGCGGGCCGGCGGTCGCCCCCGGCGGGTCTGCCTACGATGGGTCCATGTCTGAGCGCGTAGATCCCCCGGCCGCGTCCCGTCCGCACGGGCGGACCCCCGGAGCGCTCGAACTCTCGGCGGCGGCGGAGGTGTTCGGGCTGCTCTCCGACCCGACCCGGCTCCAGCTGGTGTGGCTGCTGACCCGGGGCGAGGCCGATGTGAGCGCCCTGACGGAGGCGTGCGGCGCGGCGCGCCCGGCGGTCAGCCAGCATCTGGCCAAGCTGCGCCTCGCCGGGCTCGTCCAGTCCCGCAAGGACGGCCGCCGGGTCGTGTACGCGATGCCGGACGGGCACCTGAAGCGGCTGGTGGTCGAGGCGATCAGCCGGGCCGACCACCAGGTCAGCGGGGAGCCCTGGCACGACTGAACCCGGCACCCGGCACGCCCGCAAATCGTCATGTGCGCACCCATGCACATGTCCGCTAGGGTGAGGACGTCCGCAGTCCACCGGGCCGACCGGGGGCGTCCTCATGCTGTCCGTACTGCGCAACCCCACCTACCGCCGCCTGTTCGGCGCGCAGGTCGTCGCCCTCACCGGCACAGGCCTGGCGACCGTGGCGCTGAGCCTCCTCGCGTACGACCTGGCGGGGGCGGACGCCGCCGCCGTGCTCGGCACCGCCCTCGCGATCAAGATGGCCGCGTACGTCCTGATCGCCCCGCTCGTCGGCGCCCTCGCCGGCCGGATACCCCGGCGGGCCCTGCTCGTCTCCATGGACCTGGCGCGGGCGACGGTCGTCCTCGCCCTGCCCTTCGTCAGCCGGATCTGGCAGGTCTACGTGCTGATCCTGCTGCTCCAGGCCGCGTCGGCCGCCTTCACCCCGGCCTTCCAGGCGACCGTCCCCCAGGTCCTGCCCGAGGAACGCGACTACACGGAGGCCCTCTCCCTCGCCCGCCTCGCCTACGACCTGGAGAGTCTGGCGAGCCCGCTGCTCGCCGCCGCGCTGCTGACCGTCGTCCCGTACAGCTGGCTCTTCGCCGCCACCGCCGCCGGCTTCCTCGGCTCCGGCCTCCTCGTCCGCTCGACCACCCTGCCGGACGCGGACCCGGACGACGACGTGGGGAGGGCCGGGCGCGGTCCCGGGGCGCGTACGTACGCCAAGGCGGCCGCCGGGATCCGGCTCGTGCTCGCAGCCCCGCGCCTGCGGGCGCTCCTCGCCCTGGACCTGGCCGTCGCGGCGGCCGGGGCCGTGGTCCTGGTCGAGACCGTGCTCCTGGTCCGCGGCACCCTCGGCCGCCCCGCCGGAGACGTACCGCTCGCCCTCGGCGCGTACGGGGCCGGCTCGATGGCGGTGGCCCTGCTGCTCCCGCGCCTCCTGGAGCGGGGCGGCGACCGGGCGGTCATGCTGTGGGCCGTCCGGGTGCTCCCCGTGGCCCTGGGCCTGCTCGCCCTCGGACTCGCCGTCCCGCCGGGCCCCTGGTCCTGGCCCGCCCTGCTCGCGGTCTGGCTGGTCACCGGCGCCGCCGGCTCGGCGGTCCTCACCCCGGGCGGCCGGGTGGTGCGCGGCTCGGTCCGGAGCGGGGACCTGCCCGCCGCCTTCGCGGCCCGCTTCTCCCTCTCGCACGCCTGCTGGCTGCTCGCCTATCCGCTCGCCGGCTGGCTCGCCGCGACGGCGGGCCCGGCCGCATCGGCGGCCGTACTCACCGTCGTGGCCCTCGTCGGAGCCGCGACCGCGGCACGCCTGTGGCCCGCGAAGGACCACGAACCGGAGAGGGACCACGAACCGGGGAGGGACCGGGAGCCGAAGAAGACGGACCAGGAGCCGAAGACGGACCGGGACCGGGGAACGGACCCCGCACCCCTCCCCGAGCGGTCGCCGCGCTCCGGCGTGCGCCGGAGCGCCGGGCCGTCCAGGAGCGCGTCACGGCCGTGACGGACCTTTGTCACTCACCCGGCGCCGGGGCGAGCGCGTCCATGAACGAGCTGACCGAGAACACCGCGCGCCCCGGCCCCGCGGGCCCGTACCCGGGCGGCGCCGCGAGCCCGTACTCCTCCAGCGTCGCCGTGTACGCCTCAAGGAGCCGCAGGTGGTACTCCAGCGGCGCCCCGTCCGGGTTCTCACGGCCGAGCGGGGTCGTCGGCTCAGGGCACCACGTGGTGAAACGGGGGGTGATCCCGCGCGACATGAAGAACCGCAGGCCCTCCCGGGTGGAGGCGATCGCCTCGTCCACGGTCAGGAAGCCGGAGGGGCGGGCCATCTCGACGCCGGCGACGAAGTTGGGGATGACGTTGCGCGGCCCGAAGACCTCCGCCGAGTCGAGGATGCGGCGGTGCCACTCGTCCCGGCCGATGTACCGCTCCTTGCCGGGGCAGTACAGCTCGAAGAGCCGGCGGTCCCACACCTCGTAGTTCGGGTGGTAGATCCGGATGCCGTAGTCGTGGAAGCGCTGGACGTCCTCCTTCGGCAGGGCCTGCGCGACGACCTTGCCGATCCAGCGGCCGGGGAAGCGCTCCTCGATCGCCCGCGCGTACTGCCCGTAGAAGTCGGCTTCGTCCTTCCCGCCGACCTGGGACGTGACCGCCCCGCCCGTGAGGGTGTACGCGGTCGAGGTGCGGGCCGTGTCGTGGCGGTCGATGATCTCCAGGGCCTCCAGGACCTCGTCGACCGGCTTCACCCCGGTGTACGGGCGGCCCGCCGCCTTGTGCTGGCGCCAGTTGTGGTTGATGTCGCAGTACTGGCACTCCTCCTTGGCGCCGAAGTACTGGCAGACCCGGAACACCGTGAGGTAGATCAGATAACCCCACTGGATCGTCGGCGCGACCTCCATCACGGACTTGCCGTTCGCCAGCGGGTGCCGGTAGTACTCCGGCATCGGCGGCAGTCCGACGTCGGCGATCCGGACGCCGTCGAGGAACAGCGCGAGCGTCCCGTCGGCGTCGGGCGCCACCCGGTACGGGGACAAGGGGTTGACCCGTACCGACACCACCGTGCGACGCAGTCCGTACGGCCCGCCGGTGAGCACGATCTCCTCCGGCGGGCGGTTCAGCGCCGCCTCACCGAGCTCCGGCAGGGTGCGGTGGTCGAACGAGAAGATGAAGTACGACTTCGGCTTCACCTCGCCCCCCTCGTTCTCGCTCAGCGCCGAGGGGTCGAAGGCGAGCCCGCCGCGCAGCAGGTCCTCCTTGAACACGGCCTCCGGAGGGATCCCGGGGAAGCGTTCCATGAGGGATTCCACGACAGCGGTACGGGTCGGGGCAGCGCTGGACACAGGCGGATCTCCAGTGTGAGAGACGACGGAGCCGACGCCTTCACGCTACGCGCGCGTGCCTCCGGCGCGGCGACCGGGACCCCGGTGCGCCCGGGCGCGGCGCGTCCCGCCGTCAAGGGCGCGGGAGGGATCCTGATGCTTCCACGGAACCCGTCCCACTCACCTCACCGGAGAGCACACATGAGGATCAACCTGGCCAGCCTCCTCGTCGACGACCAGGAAAGGGCGCTGCGCTTCTACACCGACGTACTGGGCTTCCTGAAGAAGACGGAGGTGCCCCTCGGCGAGTACCGCTGGCTGACGGTGGTCTCGCCGGAGCACCCCGACGGCGTCGAGCTGGTCCTGGAGCCCGACACCGCCCTCCCCGCCGCCAGGACGTACAAGAAGGCGCTGGTCGAGGCCGGCATCCCGCTCACGTCCTTCGCCGTGGACGACGTGCGCGCGGAGTACGAGCGGCTGCGGGGACTCGGGGTCCGCTTCACCCAGGAGCCGGTGGAGATGGGCCCGGTCACCGTCGCGATCCTGGACGACACCTGCGGCAACCTCATCCAGATCGCCCAGTACGCGGAGTGACCGTCGGCCGGCCCGGCGGGGGCCGGGCCCGGTCCCACGCCGCGGCGTGAGTCCGGGCCCGAGCTGGCCGCGGACCGCACGCCCCGCGGTCCCCCGCGTCCGGGAGCGGCGTCAGGCGCCCACCGGCACCGGGGCCCGGCCCGGGATCCCGGCGCCGGGCTCGCGGACGTGCCGGAGCCCGAGCCGCAGGTACGCGGCGAGGTCCGCGCGCGGGGCCTTGCGGACGAGGTGACGGATCGCCTGCATGGCCTCCCAGGCGGAGGCATGCGCCAGGGACGTGCCCCAGCTCTCACCGAGACCGTCCCAGAGATACGCGCTGAAGCCGAGCTGGAGCGCCTCCGCCCGGCGTCGTTCCTCCTCGTGCGCGTCGAGGGCTCGTACGAAGAATCGTTCCGCCTCCCTGGGCGGCAGTGCCGAACGGATGATGCGCAGGTACGGCGCGACGAGCGACGCGACCTCGGGGCACTCCCCACCGGGGACGACGGGGTCGCCGGGAACAGGTGCCGTGATGGGCTCGCACATGTGAGTCATGAACCCATCGATACGTCATCTGATCGCAGGATCGGCCGTGGCGCGCCCACGCGCGGCGCCGGTTCGCCCCACGGAGTCAGACCCCGGGCCCTCAGGAGCTCCTGAGCACGACGAGCCGGCGGGTCGCGCGGGTCATGGCGACATAGCGGTCGACCGCTCCTTCGATCCCCTCGCCGAACGACTCCGGATCGACGAGGACGACCAGGTCGAACTCGAGGCCCTTCGACAGCGAAGGCGTCAGCGACCGGACGCGGTCACCCGGCCGGAACCACGGGGCGCCGATCACACAGGCCGTGCCCTCGGCGTGGGTGGCGAGCCAGTCGTCGAGGAGCGGGTCGAGTTCGTCGACGGATCCGTGGACGACCGGGACGCCGCTGCTGCGGACGGACGTCGGCACGTTGGCGTCCGGGAGCGCGGCCCGGATGGCCGGCTCGGCCTCCGCCATGACCTCTTCCGGCGTGCGGTAGTTGATACTCAGGGACGCCACCGTGATCCGGTCGAGACCGACCCGTTCGAGCCGCTCCTGCCAGGACTCCGTGAACCCCTGCCGGGCCTGGGCACGGTCCCCGACGATGGTGAAGCTCCGGGACGGGCAGCGCAGCAGCAGCATCTGCCACTCGGCGTCCGTCAGTTCCTGCGCCTCGTCCACGACGATGTGCGCGAACGGTCCGGCGAGCAGGTCGGGCTCGGTACCCGGCAGCGCGGCCTCGTCGACCAGACTGTCCTTGAGGTCCTGCCCGCGCAGCATCGTCACCGCGCCCTCACCGTCGTCGTCGGCCGCCAGCACGTTGTCGATGACGTCGGCCATGCGCGCCCGTTCGGCGGCGACGGTCGCCTGCTGCCGCCGCTTGCGCCGCGCCGCCTCGGGGTCGCCGAGCCGCTGCCGCGCCGCGTCCAGGAGCGGCAGGTCGGACACCGTCCAGGCCTGGGCGTCCTCGCGCTGGAGCTTCCGCACGTCCTCGCGGCTCAGCCAGGGAGCGCACTTCCGCAGGTAGGCGGGGACCGACCACAGGTCGCCGACGAGATCGGCCGCGTCGAGCAGCGGCCAGGCGCCGTGCAGGGCGTCGGACAGTTCCTCGTCCTGCCGCAGGGCCCTGCGGAACTGGTCCTCGGGGACCTCGCCGTCGAGCTTGGCCAGCAGGAGGGTGGCCAGCTCCTCCCAGATCTGCTCCCGCGCCTCGTTGTGCGGAGTGCCGGCCTCCGGCGCCTCGAAGGCCTCGGCCCAGTCGTCGGCGGTCAGCCGGACGTCGGCCCAGTCGGTCGAGACGGTCATTCCCTTGGCGGGCGGCTCCTCGTAGAACCTGACGGCCGCCTCGATCGCCCGCACCATGTCGGCGGACGACTTCAGGAGGGCCACCTCCGGGTCGCGCTCGGCGGCCGCCTTCGCGCCCTCCGCGACGAGGTCCCGCACGGTGCAGGTCCGCACCCCCTCCTCGCCGAGGCTGGGCAGGACGTCGGCGACGTACGCCAGATAGGGCTGGTGCGGACCGACGAACAGCACGCCGCCCCGGCGGTGACCGAGGCGCGGGTCCGCGTAGAGGAGGTGCGCGGAGCGGTGCAGTGCGACGACGGTCTTTCCCGTACCCGGGCCGCCGTCCACGACGAGGGTGCCGCGCGAGCCCGCCCGGATGATGGCGTCCTGGTCGGCCTGGATGGTGGAGAGCACATCGCGCATCCGGGCCGACCGGCTGCCGCCGAGGCTGGCGATGAACGCGGACTGGTCGTCGAGGGCCGCGTGCTCCTCAAGCCCCTCGGCGGTGAACACCTCGTCCCAGTAGTCACTGATCCGGCCGCCGCTCCAGCGGTACCTGCGGCGGCTCGCCAGGCCCATCGGGTTGGCGTGGGTGGCCGCGAAGAACGGTTCGGCGGCCGGGGAGCGCCAGTCGATGAGCAGCCGGCGTCCCGTGCTGTCGGTGAGGCCGAGGCGCCCGACGTAGACGGGTTCCGAGCCGTCCTCGCCGACGACGCGTCCGAGGCACAGATCCAGGCCGAAGCGGCGCAGGGTGCGGAGCCGGCCGGTCAGCCGGTGGATCTCCGCGTCCCGGTCCATCGCCTCCCGGCCGGCGCCGCCGGGCGCCTTCCGTGCGGCGTCGAGACGTTCCGAGAGGTCGGCGATCGCCTCCCGGAGGCTCTCCGCGATCGCCGCGAAGTGCCGCTCGTCACCGGCGATGAGCGCCGGGTCGGCCTTGGGGGAGAGGCGGTCGGGAAGGTCGAACGCGCTGGTGTCGTACGACTGGTCCACCGACGAAAGCACACGCACGGAGAAGGACTCCCATTTCTGCAGGGGCTGGCTGAGACCAGTGATTCTGCGGGACGACCGGGGCCTTGCCGCAAGCCCCCCTGTGCGCTATAAGTTGAGAGTGGCAAGAGGTGAGTGTTCCCCTTGCCACTTTTTCGTACGGGGCCTCACCGGATCTCGCGGTGCCTTCTCCGCGCGTCGATCCGGGGTCAGCGCGGCATGACCGCGCCGGCGTAGACGTGGTCCGGGGTGGCGACCGCGGTGACCGCCCGGGCGAGGAGCGTGGACGGTTCCTGACCGCCGCTGTCGACATCCGTGTTGATCATGATGACGAGGGTGGCCTTCCGCTCGGGCAGATGGACGGTCACGGTCTCGTATCCCGGGATCGAGCCGTTGTGCCCGATCCATCCGTTGGTCTCGAAGATCCCCAGGCCGTAACGCGTACCGGGGAAGCCGGTCGGCAGCGTCTTGAGCCGCTGCGCCTGGGTCTCCGGGCTGAGGAGCTCTCCGGTCGCGAGGATCTCGGCCCAGCGACGCAGATCGTGCAGGTTCGAGATCATCGCCCCGGCCGCCCAGGCCCAGCTGGGGTTCCAGTCCGTGACGTCCTCGACCGCGCCGCTGAGCGTCTGGTCGGTGTATCCGCGCGCGTGCGGCTCGGGGAACTCGGCGCCCTTCGGGAAGAGCGTGTCGTGCAGGCGGGCGGGGCGGAGCACCCGCTCGTGGATGAACCCGGCGAGCCGCTTGCCGCTGACCTTCTCGATGACCAGGCCGAGCAGGATGAGGTTGGAGTTGGAGTACTGGAACTGCGTGCCCGGCGCGAAGGTGTTCGGGTGCCGGTAGCCGTACGAGAGCACCTCCCACGGGTTGAAGGCGCGCTCCGGCTGGGTCTGCAGGTCGCGGATGAACTCGGGGTCGGACGTGTACGGGAAGAGGCCGCTGCGCATCTCCGCGAGATGGCGCAGGGTGATCCGGTCGCCGTCGGGGACCCCGCGGATGTAGTCGGAGATCGGGTCGTCGAGCCGGATCTTTCCCTCGTCGACGAGTTCGAGCAGCGCGGTGACCGTGAAGGTCTTGGTCTCGCTGCCGATCCTGACGAAGGTGTCGACGGGCATCGGCTTCCGGGTGACGGTGTCGGCGACACCGGTCGCGCGGACGTAGCACCCCTTGCCGGGCATCCACAGGCCGACCACGACACCCGGGATGGCCGCCTGCTCGCGGACGTCCTCGATCGTCTTGTCCAGCTTCGCCGTGAGCCCGGGACCGAGACCGTCCGGTCGGCAGTCGCCCTCGCCGTGCGGGCCGGCACTGGCGGCGTGTACGGGAGCGCCGGGGACGAACGCGGTCGGCGCGAGCACGGACGCCACGAGCAGCGTCGCGGCGAGCAGTCTTCGGCAGGGGGTACGTCGCATGGGGGTGACGCCTCTTCCAGGTCAGGGATCGGACGGCCACATCACCACCGGCGCACCGCGGCGGAGGTCCCCGGCACGGCACTCCGTCCGGCGAGTCCACTCGTTCGGCGCCACCGGGTCACCGGGGCGGCCCCGGACCGCGGCGTCTCACGGGTCAGGAAAGCGGCGCCGTCTCAAGGGTCGGGAAAGGGAAGAGCGGAACCGGGCCGGACGGTGCCGTGGCTGCGACCACCGTCCGGCCCGGAGTGCGTCGGGCCCGCTGTCAGGCCGCCGGTTCGTGCGCGCAGGCCTCCTCGATGCCGTACGTCTCCCACGCGGGGAAGTCGTCGTCGGCGGGTACGGCTTCGCCCGGCACGAGCAGGCAGGCGTCGAGGGCCGCGCGCAGGGCGTCGGCGCGGAGCCCGGTGCCGATGAAGACCAGTTCCTGGCCCTGCGCGGTGTCCGGGCCGTGGGCGCCGGACGGCTCGAACCGGGCGACGGCGCCGGCCTGCGACCACAGCCCGGTCACCCGGGGCCGGCTGGCCAGCCGGAAGAAGCCCTTGGAGCGCAGCACCCGTCCGAAGGTCCCGCTGTCCATCCCCTTGGTGACGAAGTTCCAGAGCCGCCCGGGGTGGAACGGCAGGTCGGAGCGGAACACCAGGGAGGAGATGCCGTACTCCTCGGTCTCCGGTACGTGGTCGCCGTTGAGCTCCTTGACCCACCCGGGGGCCTGCTGGGCCCGCTCGACGTCGAACAGGCCGGTTCCCAGGACGAGTTCGAGCGGCACCTGCCCGCGGACGGCCGGGACGACGCGCGCCTCCGGGTTGAGCCGGGAGAGGGTGGCCCGCAGCCGGCGGGCCTCCTCGGGCCCGACCAGGTCGAGCTTGTTGAGGACGATGACGTCCGCGAACTCCACCTGGTCGACGAGGAGGTCGCTGACCGTACGCTCGTCGTCCTCGTACGGGGCGAGGCCGCGCTCGGCGAGTTCGTCGCCGCCGTCGAGTTCCGGCAGGAAGTTCGCGGCGTCGACGACGGTCACCATCGTGTCCAGGCGGGCGAGGTCGCCGAGGGTGGCCCCGTCGTCCCGGGGGAAGGAGAACGTCGCGGCTACCGGCAGGGGTTCGGAGATGCCGCTGGACTCGATGAGCAGGTGGTCGAACCGGCCTTCGCGCGCGAGCCGGTCGACCTCCTCCAGGAGGTCGTCGCGGAGGGTGCAGCAGATGCACCCGTTGGTCATCTCGACCAGCCGTTCCTCGGTGCGGGACAGGGCCGCCTCGCCGCCGCGCACGAGCGCGGCGTCGATGTTGACCTCGCTCATGTCGTTGACGATGACCGCGACCCGCAGTCCCCGGCGATTGCCGAGGACGTGGTTGAGGAGGGTGGTCTTCCCGGCGCCCAGGAACCCGGACAGGACGGTCACGGGCAGCCGGTCGGTGGGCGTCATGAGGGCTCAGCCCTCCGGGCGGAGCAGGCCGCGCTCGTACGCCTTCACCAGGCGCTGCGGCACCAGGTACGCCGAGCCGTCCACGGTGAGGGGGACGAGCTGCGGGGTGCTCGCCTTCCACTGCGCGCGGCGGTGACGGGTGTTGCTGCGGGACATCTTCCGCTTGGGAACGGCCATCAGGGGTCTCCTCGGTGGGGTGGGTGGGCGCGCCAGAGGCTATATGAAAATGGATCCCATTATCAATCCAGCCCCCTGGCAATCGTTAATGAAAACCATTGCCATATAGTGGGGCTCCCGGGTCCGGCTCCGGGCTCCCGTGACGACCGGAGTGCTGCCCGAGCCCGCCCTCGCGCCCTTTCCCTCGTCCCCGCCCCGCGCCCGACCACGCCCGACCACCGAAAGGCCCTGCCATGAAGCCCGGAATCCACCCCGCCTACGGGCCCGTCGTCTTCCGCGACTCCGCCTCCGGCACCGCGTTCCTCACCCGCTCCACGATGACCAGCGACAAGACCGTCGAGTGGGAGGACGGCAACACCTACCCGCTCGTCGACGTGGAGATCTCCTCCGCGAGCCACCCCTTCTACACGGGCACCGCCCGCGTGCTCGACACCGCGGGCCGCGTCGAACGCTTCGAGCGCCGCTACGGAGCCCGCTGATGGACCGCGACCGCGAACTCCCCGTCGTGATCGTCGCCGGCCTCCACGCCGACGCCAGGAGACAGGTCGTCGAGCGCCTGCTGCAGACGGTGCCGGGGAGCGTGGCCCTCCACCACGACCTCGCCGGAGCCCCCGAAGGCACCGTGGTCCGGCTGATCCACGACGCCTCCGGCACCCTCTCCCGCGGCGAGACGCCCCTGGTCAACGACTGCGCGTGCTGCGCCCTCCGCGAGGACCTCGTCCCGGAACTGTGGCGCCTCGCGGACAGCGGCCTGACCCGGCTCGCCGTGGTCGAGCTGTGGGACTCGGTGGAACCGAAGGCCATGGCGGAGGTGGTGGCCGGGCACGGCGGCGACCGCCTCGCCCTGACGGGCGTGATCACCGCCGTGGACCCCGCGCTCGTCCTGCCCTACCTCGCCAACGGCGACGACCTGGCCGAGGCCGGACTCGCGGCGGCGCCCACCGACCGCCGGACCGTCGGTGACACCTGGGCACGCCAGCTGGAGTACGCGCCCGTCCTCGCCGTCGTCGACAACGAGGAGGCCGACGACGAGGACCGCGCGCTCCTCGCGCAGCTCCACCCCACCGCGCGCCGCGTACCGGTCGATTCCGAGGAACTCGCCCTGGCCGCGTTCGCCGGCGTCGACGTCGAGGCCGCCGCGGCGGCGCAGCACCCCGCGTGCGCGCTCCTGCCGCAGGAGGCCGACGAGGCCGGCGTCTCCACGTTCGTCTGGCACCGCCGCCGGCCGTTCCACCCCGAGCGGCTCTACCAGGCGCTCGAGGACCTGTGCTGCGCCGCAGCCCGCAGCCGCGGCCGTTTCTGGCTCGCCGACCGCCCCGACACCCTGCTCGCGTGGGACGCGGCGGGCGGAGCGCTGTGCGTGGAGAGTGTCGGCCCGTGGCTGGTGTCGTTGCCGGACGCGGCCTGGGAGATGGTCCCTCCCGTACGCCGGGCGGCGGCCGCGCTCGACTGGCATCCCGACCACGGCGACTGCTGCCAGCACCTCGTCTTCACCTCGCCCGGCCTGGACCGGGACGGTCTGGAACAGCTCCTGGACTCCTGCCTGTTGACGGACGCGGAGTACGGATCGGGCCGCGAGGCGTGGAAGCACCTGCCCGCCGTCTTCGACTCCCTCCTCGACGCCGCCTGACCCGCACCGCCCGACGCGTACCGCACGAACCACGCCGACCGAAGAGCCCGTACAAGGAGACACGACCATGGCCCGACGCACCGACCCCCACAAGCCCGCCAAGCCCCGCCCCAACCCGCTCGACGCGGCCGGCATCACCTACGTCGACTACAAGGACACCGACCTGCTCCGGAAGTTCATCTCCGACCGGGGCAAGATCCGCAGCCGGCGCGTCACCCGCGTGACCGTCCAGCAGCAGCGGGCGCTCGCCGCCGCGATCAAGAACGCCCGGGAGATGGCCCTCCTGCCGTACGCGTCCCGCTGACGCACCACCGCGGAAGGGCCGGGAACGGGCCGGAGGCCGGACGGCCAGCGACGAGACCCGGCCGTCCGGCCCCGGCGCGCGGCTCACTCCGGGAGGAAGACGTCCTCACGCGCGTCGGCCAGGACGAACCCGTTGTCGAGGCGGACGCGGACCGTCGCCCGCGGCTGCTCCCGCCCGTACGCGGTCCACGCGGGTTCGAGCGACGCCACCTGCTCCACGAGTCGCTGCCTGCTCGCCGGTGGCATCTGGTGACCGAAGTCGGCGAGGAGCGACGTGAGCCGTTCGTACTCCCGTACCTCCGGGGTGGGGATCCTCTCCGGGCGGTCGACCCGCTCGACGGTGCCTCCGGTCCCCGCCGCCAGGAACAGCGTCCCGGCGGAGACGTCCGCCTCGGCCGGGGAGCCCTCGGCCGGAGTGACGGCACCGCCCACCCTGAGGTCCGCCGCCAGCGTCACCCGCCGGCCCTCTTTCCACGTCATCGGCCCTTCATAGCACGAGGGGCGATCACCGGGGGCCGCCGGACGGCCGGCAGCTCAGCTGTCGGCGTCCTGCGGGTACCAGCGCAGTTCCACCGTGTTGCCGTCCGGGTCCCTGACGTAGACGGACTGCGCCGAGCCGCGCGCACCCCAGCGGGGGACGGGTCCCTCGATGACGTCGAACGTCCCGGAGCCGATGACCTCCTGCCAGTCGAGGGGGTCGACGACCAGACAGATGTGGTCGACGTTGGACTCCCCGCGCGGGCGGGAGAAGAGGTCGATCACGGTGCTGTCGTCGATGCGCACGGACGGGAACGGCACCGTGCCGGCCCGCCACTCGTCGACCCGCTCGGGCGCGAGGCCCAGGGGGCCGGTGTAGAACTCGAGCGCCTTGTCGACATCGGTGACGTTGAGCACCAGGTGGTCGAAGGCTTTGACACGCATGGTCGGTTCTCCGGTCTTCTCGGGGACGTGGCCCGGCGCGCGGCGCGCACCGGTGATCATGGCTGGAACCCTACGCCCGCCCGTACGGGCGCCCAGAAGGAAATTCGCATCTTCGTGGCTTCCGTCAGTACGAAGGCCCGCCGGGACACGGCAAGACTGCCCGCAAGAGGGCGCGGCGTGCCCCGGGAGCGGCCCGGGGCCCCGGCCCGACGCGGTACAGGGGAGGACGACACGGTGGGCGTACAGCAGTACGACGAGATCGGTGAGGCGTACGAGGGGTTCAAGTCCCTGCCGCTGGAGCAGTACGCGGTGGTGCCCAGCTTCCTGGCCATGGTGGGGGACGTGCGGGGCAGGTCGATCCTCGACCTGGCCTCCGGAACCGGCTTCTACAGCAGGGAGTTCAAACGGCGCGGTGCCACGGACGTCGTCGGCGTCGACATCTCCGGTGAAATGATCTCCGTGGCACAGCAGTTGGAGGCGAAGGACCCCCTGGGGGTGCGCTATGAGGTGGGGGACGTGGCCGAACTGCGTTCCTTCGACGAGCCGTTCGACATCGCCCTCGCGGTGCAGCTCTTCGGCTACGCGGGGGAGCTCGCCACCGCCGAGCGGATGTGCCGCGCGATCCACCGGAGCCTGAAGCCCGGCGGCGACCTCTACGTGCTCAACCAGTCGCCCGACTTCCGCTTCGACGGACCGCCCCCGGACAAGTACGGCTTCCGCAGCGAACTCACCGGCGGGGAGTCCGAGACCGGCCCCCAGGTCCGGATCACGGCGCTCCTCGACCCGCCGGTCACGTTCGTCGCCGACCGCCCGCGCCGCGAGGTCTACGAGACGTCGCTTCGGGCAGCCGGATTCAGCGAGCTGACCTGGGTGCCGCTGACGGTGTCGGAAGCCGGCGTACGGGAGTTCGGCGCGGACCACTGGGCGGACTTCCACGCCAACCCGCCCCTGGAGATGCTCCACTGCCGAGCCTGACGACCACGTCCGGGGCGCGGAGCCGGTCCGCCGTCCTGGCCCTCACCGGGCGGCCGGCGGCTACGGCGCCGCCGGCCGCCCGGCCTGTGCGCGGCCGCGAACAGCGGCCGCGTCCGGCGGACATGAGGGCTCAGGCCGGGTGCCAGTCGGGCCGGCGGCCGCTGAGGCCGATCACGCGGTCCAGGAGGGGTGCGCCGGCCGGTACCGGGACCACGGGGCCGAAGAACGCCTCTCCGGAGGCGTCGTCGGCCGGAGTCAGCAGGGCCTCGGAGACCAGCAGCTCCTCCTCGCTCACCTCGTACTCCTGGCCGGTCGCCCGCGCCAGGTCCCAGCCGTGGATCAGCAGCTCGTCGAGGGCGATCCGGCCCATGACGGCGGCGGGGGCGTCGACCCCGCCCGCCTGTGTGTCCCCCTCCCAGGCGCCCGGCTCCCGCCAGGCGGCGGCCAGTTCGCGCAGCGCCTTCGGCAGGGCCGTCCGCCAGTCGTCCGCCAGTACGGGACGGGACGAGCCGGGCGGCGTTCCGGTCGTCGGCCCGAACTCCTTGCGGGCCGCGTCGCGGAAGGCGACGCTGAGCCCGGCGACATGAGCGAGCAGCTCCCGTACCGCGTACTCCGGGCAGGGCGTCGGGGCGCCGAGCCGCTCGTCGTCGATACCCTCCGCGAGCCGGGCGACGCGCTCCGCGGCCGCCCCCAGGTCGATCGGCTTCATGTGTGACGTGGTGTCCATACGGGGGAGACCGCCGGGCTCCTCGAAACTCATCGCCGCGCGGATCCGCCGAGTCGTTCAGGCGGCCGGGAGGCGGTCGATGATCCCGCCCAGGTCGGTGCGGGCGGGCAGCGTGCCGAAGGCCAGACCGCGGTCGCCGGCCAGCCGGGAGGAGCAGAAGGCGTCGGCGACGGCGTGCGGCGCGTGCCGTACGAGGAGCGAACCCTGCAGGACGAGCGCCATGCGCTCCACCAGGCGGCGTGCACGCAGCTGGGCGTCCTCGGTGAGGACCAGTTCGCCGCGCAGCTCCCGCCAGGCGGCGTCGAGACGGGCATCGGCTCCGGACGCGCTCTCGACCTCCGCACGGAAGGCCTCCAGGGACTCCGGCTCGCGGGTCAGGGCGCGCAGGACGTCGAGGGCGTTCACATTGCCCGAACCCTCCCAGATGCCGTTCAGGGGCGCCTCACGGTACAGGCGGGGCATGCCGGAGGCCTCGTCGTAGCCGTTGCCACCCAGGCATTCGAGCGCTTCGGCGACGGCGGCGGGCTGGCGCTTGCAGACCCAGTACTTGCCGACCGCGGTGGCCAGCCGCAGGAACGCCCGCTCACCGCTGTCCCCCCGCTGGGCGCGGTCGGCCGCACCGGCGATGCGCAGGGCCAGGGTGGTCGCGGCCTCCGACTCCACGCCGAGGTCGGCGATGACGTTCCGCATGAGTGGCTGGTCGATGAGCCTGGCACCGAGGACCGAGCGGTGGCGGATGTGGTGGGCGGCCTGCGCGAGCGCGGCGCGGGTGCCGGACGCGGAGCCGAGGACGCAGTCGAGGCGGGTCATGGTGACCATCTCGATGATGGTCCGCACACCCTGGCCCTCGGTGCCGACCAGCCAGGCGACGGTGTCGTCGAACTCCGGCTCGCTGCTGGCGTTGCTGCGGTTGCCGAGCTTGTCCTTCAGCCGCTGGATACGGAAGGTGTTGCGGCCGCCGTCGGGGAGCACGCGCGGGACCAGGAAGCAGGACAGCCCTCCGGGCGCCTGGGCCAGGACGAGGAAGAGGTCGTTCATCGGGGCACTGGTGAACCACTTGTGGCCGCGCAGCCGCCAGGTGCCGTCCGCCATCTCCACCGCCGTGGTGGTGTTGGCGCGGACGTCGGTGCCGCCCTGCTTCTCCGTCATGCCCATCCCGGCCAGCAGGCCCCGCTTGCCGGCGGGGGCACGCAGCCCCGGGTCGTACACCCGGCTGGTGAGCAGGGGCTCGTACTCCTTGGCCAGCTCGGGGGTGGAGCGCAGGGCGGGGACGACGGCGTACGTCATGGAGACCGGGCAACCGTGACCGGCCTCCGTGGTGCTCCACACCATGAACCCGGCGGCGCGCGCCACATGGGCGCCGGGCCGGTCGTCGGCCCAGGGGGCGCCGCCGAGGCCTTCCCGGATCGCGACGTCCATCAGGGAGTGGTAGGCGGGGTGGAAGTCGACCTCGTCGACACGGTTGCCGTAGCGGTCGTGGGTGCGGAGCACGGGCTCGTACCGGTTGGCCTCCTCGGCCCAGCGCTGGGTCTCCTCGCTGCCGGCGAGGCGGCCGACGCGGTGCAGGTCGTCGAGGTACCAGCCGGCGCCCTCGCGGCGCACGCCCTCCAGGAGGACGGGGTCGTCGGCGATGTCGTGCCCGACGAGGGGCGGGACCTGGTTGATCACGTCGTGGGTGTGCGCGGTCGGGTTGCTCCGCGGCGGCGGGACGTCGGCGGTGGCGGTCATGGACGGGTCCTCCGGGATCGGTGGTCGTGGTGGCCGGCCCTCCGGCGGCCCGGCGGCCATGCCCTCGCGTCGAAGAAGTGAACCAGGATTCAGTGCTTCTCGCCAGACCTGGACGCCGGCGGTTCCGGCCGCGCGGGGCCGGAGCCCGTGGGGGCGGGCCCCGCGGCGCCGGGCGGCGGCCTTGCCGTGCTGGTCACGTCCCGCGTCCTGCTCGGCACGGCGTGGACCACGTCGAGACCGAGGGGTTCGCCCGCGACCGCGCCGCCCCTGCGGCGCGATGCCGGGCGCCGCCCCTCTCGCCCTGTGACCCACGTCACATGCCGTTCCTGTCAGGAATCGGGGCGCTGTTCCGCTCAAGTCACCGGAAGCAAGCGAACCGACGGGAGCAACTCATGAAGCACCGCATCGTCGTCCTCGGCGCCGGGTATGCAGGGGCCTACATGGCCGGCACCCTGGCGCGCCGGCTGTCCTCGGCGGACACCGAGATCACCGTGGTCAACGCCGTGCCGGACTTCGTCCAACGGCTGCGGCTGCACCAGCTCGCGGCCGGCCAGGAGATCGACGCTCCGCAGCTCGCCGACGTCTTCGCGGGAACGGGGATACGGCTGCGCCTGGCCCGTGTCACCACCGTGGACCCCGAGCGCCGGGTCGTCACCGTGGCCGACGACGGCGGCGGCGACGAGCTCGGCTACGACACGCTCCTCTACGCGCTCGGCAGCCACGGCGCCGACGGTGGCGTCCCCGGCGTGGCCGAGCACGCCTTCGACGTCGCCGCCCGCCCCTCCGCGCTGCGCCTGCGCACGCGCCTGGACAGCCTGAGCACGCGGGACGACGGCGGGAGTGTGCTGATCGTCGGCGACGGGCTGACCGGCATCGAGACCGCCACCGAGATCGCCGAATCCCGGCCCGGACTGTCGGTGACGCTGATCGCCCGCGGCGAGCTGGGCGCCCAGCTCACGGCCGGAGCCCGCAGCCACCTGCGCCAGGCCTGCGACCGCCTCGCCATCACCGTCCTGGAGCACACCAGCGTCGAAGCCGTGGAAGCCACGCGGGTGCTGTGCGCCGACGGCACCGCCCTGGCGTCCGACGCGACCGTGTGGACGGCCGGGTTCGCGGTCAGCGGCATCGCCGCCGCGAGCGGGCTCGAGGTCACCGAGAACGGTCGGATCGTCGTCGACCGCACCATGCGGTCGGTCTCGCACCCGAACGTCTACGCCGCGGGCGACAGCGCCTACGCCCTCGGCGACAACGGCCGGCCGCTGCCGATGTCCTGCGCCTCGGCCGGCTACACCGGCCGGCAGGCCGTGGACACGATCGTGGGACACCTGACCGGCCGTGAGATCGCGAACACCAAGCTGGAGTACGTGGGCAACCACATCAGCCTCGGCCGACGGGACGGGATCCTGCAGATGGTCGACGACGAAGGACAGGCGAAGCCGAAGTACCTCGGCGGCCGGAAGGCCGCGCGGATCAAGGCGGGCATCCTCAGGATGTCACTGTGGGCCACCGAGCACCCGACCTTCGGCCTGCCCAAGCGCAGGCACCGCCTGACGGCCACGCGGAACGTGCCCGCGGAGCAGGTGGTCCGTGCCGAGAATCCCGCGTCAGCGGCCACCGCCATGTCCGCGATCCGGAAGGGCTGACCGGCGTCGAGTCCGAGACCCCGCCCACCTGGGCCAAGGTCGCAACTCCCCGCCCGTACAGGCAAAATGGCCCCGAACGGAGTCTTCCGGAGCACCGTCTAGGGTGGCACGCATGGACAGCACCGCCACTGATCGCTTCGACACCAGCCGGTTCGAGGCCGGCCGGAGCCGGCTGGCCTCGCTGGCCTACCGGCTGCTCGGCTCCGCCACCGATGCCGAGGACGCGGTGCAGGACGCGTTCCTGCACTGGCAGGCCGCGGACCGGCAGCGGATCAAGGTGCCGGAGGCCTGGCTGACCAAGGTCGTCACCAACCTGTGCCTGGACCGGCTCCGCTCGGCACAGGCCCGCCGCGAACGCACCGCAGGCGCCTGGCTGCCCGAGCCGCTCCTCGACGGCGACGCGATGCTCGGCCCGGCCGACACCTTCGAGCAGCGCGAATCGGTCTCCCTGGCGGTGCTGATGCTCATGGAGCGGCTGTCACCCCTGGAGCGGGCCGTCTACGTCCTGCGTGAAGCCTTCTCCTACAGCCATGCCGAGATCGCCGAGATCCTCGACATCACCGAGTCCGCGAGCCAACAGCACCTGCACCGGGCCCGGCGCCGCATCACCGCCGGGCGCCGAGGCGGCGGCGAAGTCGACCCGGCATCGGCCCGCAGGATCGTCGAGGAGTTCCTCGCCGCCGCCTCCTCGGGCCGCACCGAACGCCTCGTCGCGCTGCTCACCGACGACGCGACCGCGATCTCCGACGGTGTCGCCGGCCTGGCCGAGAAGCTTCTGCGGTACGACACCCCGCGGCGCATCGCCGCCGTGGTACGGGCCGGCTTCAAGCCCACTCCCGCGAAGCGGCGACTGGCCGGCGGCTCGCCCGCGGTCCACTACGCGCTCGTCAACGGCGCCCCGGCCATCCTCTTCGTGCTCGGCGACCAGATCATCGGAGCCGTGACGTTCGACATCGCAGACGGCAAGATCGCGACCATCCGCGGCATCGCCGCTCCCACCCGCCTCCTCCGCCTCACCGAAGCCTGGCGGCAGCACGGACCGGACACGCCCCTCATCACCCAGTGGTGACCTGACACCGGCCGCGACCGGCGGGGCCTCCGCGCGTGGCCGGAGTCACCCACCGCGATCGGCCCTCCGTCGCATGGCTCTCGCCCTGACCGGTTGTGCGCTGTCGTGCCAACCCCTGGGCGCAGGAGGTCAATGCGGTCGCTCGGGTCGCTCGTAGCGTCAAGAAGTGCCGAGCCGCGGGACGCGGCCGGCGCGCTACCGACTGCTTCGAAAGGGCCCCTCATGTTCGACATCAACAAGGTGCAGGCCGCTCCGAGCAAGGACCTGCTCACGCCCGACAACTCGGTCATGCTCTTCGTCGACCACCAGCCGCAGATGTTCTTCGGCACCGGCAGCGGCGACCGTGCCGCGATCATCAACAGCACCGTGGGTCTCGCCAAGGCCGCCCAGGCGTTCGACGTGCCGGCCGTCCTGACCACCGTCGCCGCCGAGTCCTTCTCGGGCCCCCTGCTGCCGCAGCTCGCCGAGGTGTTCCCCAAGAACGAGATCATCGATCGCACCAGCATGAACGCCTGGGAGGACGAGGCACTCGTCGCGGCGGTCAAGGCGACCGGACGCAAGAAGATCATCCTGTCGGGTCTGTGGACCGAGGTCTGCCTGGTGCTGCCCGCCCTCTCCGCGCTGGAGCAGGGATACGAGGTGTACGTCGTCACCGACGCCTCCGGCGGCGTCAGCCCGACCGCCCACGAGCACGCGATCCAGCGGATGATCGCCGCCGGTGCCGTGCCGGTGACCTGGGTGCAGGTGCTCCTGGAGCTCCAGCGCGACTGGGCGCGCCAGGAGACGTACCCCGCGGTCATGGAGATCGTCAAGGCCCACGCGGGCGCCTACGGCCTGGGCGTCGTGTACGCGCAGTCGGTCATCGGCGCGCACGCGGCCGGCTGACCCCTGTGGACACCGGCATTCTGATCCTGCGTCTGCTGGTGGGACTGCTCGTCGCCGGCCACGGTGTGCAGAAGGTCAGTTCGCACCTGGGCGGCAAGGGACTCGAAGGCGGTACCGAGGAGTTTCGTCGTGACGGCTTCCGCGGCGGCGCCCTCACCGCCCTGGCCGCGGGCGGAGGACAGATCGGTTCTGGCCTGCTGCTCGCCGCCGGCCTCCTGACCCCGCTCGCCGCCACCGGCGCCATCGGGGTCATGACCGTCGCTCTCACCGTGAAGTGGCGTCACGGCCTCTGGGTGCAGAACGACGGATACGAGTACCCGCTCGTCCTCATCGGCACCGCCGTCGCCCTCGCCGCCACCGGCCCCGGTGCCTGGTCCCTCGACGCGGTCCTCGGCCTCACGCCGTACCCGCTGTGGTGGGCGGCCCTCGCGCTCGCGGCCGGTCTCGGCAGCGGGCTGCTCACCCGGCTCCTCCTGCACCGGCCCCCTGCCCCGGCGAGCGCCGAGCGCTGAGCGCGGCCACGCAGACCGGGTCCGGCCGCCCGCGTACCCCCGAACCGGCGGCCGGGCCCTTTCCACCCGTCTCCCCGAACAGGAGCACCCGATGGACACCCTCACGACCCCGCACGGCGGCGGCCAGCCGCTGCTGCACCAGAAGGGCGCCGAGACCCAGACGTTCGGCACGCTCAAGCGGCTGCCGATCGGCCTCGGCCACGACACCCGCATGTACGCGTGCCGGCGGCTGAACCGCGTACTCGCCGACACGCAGATCCTGCACTCCCTCTACAAGAAGCACCACTGGCTCATGCGAGGGGCGACCTTCTACTCGCTCCACCTCATGCTGGACAAGCACGCGGAGGCCCAACTGGCCATCGTGGACGCGCTGGCCGAGCGGATCCAGAGCCTCGGCGGCGTCACGGTCGGAGACCCGCGCCACGTCGCGGAACTGACCGCCATTCCCCGGCCGCCGGACGGCGTGGAGCCGGTCCCCGTCATGCTGTCGCGGCTCCTCGACGCGCACGAGCGGATCCTGATCGACGCCCGGGACGCCGCCGCCCGGATCTCGGCGGAGGGCGACGAAGGCAGCACCGACCTGCTCGTCTCCGATGTCATCCGCACCGGCGAGGCGCAGGTGTGGTTCCTGGCCGAGCACCTGGTGGACACCCCCCTGGTGCGCGGCTGATGGAGGAGACGTACGACGTCGTCGTGGTCGGTGGCGGTCCTGGCGGCGAAGTCACCGCCGACCGGGTCGTGCGGTCGGGGCTGACCGCCGTCGTCGTCGAGGCCGAGGCGGTCGGCGGCGAGTGTTCCTACCGGGCGTGCGTGCCGAGCAAGGTACTGCTGCGTCCCGGCGCCGCCCGGGAGGCCGCACGGTCGGTCGACGGGGCACGGCAGGCGGTGACCGGGGCGCTCGACCCGGCGCGAGTTCTGGCCCGCCGCGACCGGTTCACCGGCCGCGGCGACGACACCGGCCAGGCCGACTGGCTGAACAGCGCCGGCATCCCCCTCGTACGGGGGCACGGCCGGCTCGCCGGAGAGCGCCGCGTGGAGGTGACCGGGGCCGACGGTACGGTCCGTACCCTGCGGGCCCGGCTCGCGGTCGTGCTCAGTCCCGGCACGGACCCCGCGGTCCCGCCGGTCGAGGGGATCGACCGGATCGGTGTGTGGACCAGCCGGCAGGCCACCACGGCCGACGCGGTGCCCGAGCGGCTCGTCGTCATCGGCGGCGGAGTGGTGGCCTGCGAGATGGCCACCGCGTGGCACTCGCTCGGCTCCTCCGTCACTCTGCTGGTCCGCGACCAGGCCCTGCTGACCGGCTGGGAACCATGTGCCGGCGAAGAGGTCACCCGTGGGCTGAGCGATCTGGGCGTCACGATCCGCTTCGGGGTGTCGGCCGTCCGGGTCGCCCGTGACGCCGACACCCGCACCGTGACCGTGAACACCGACGACGGCACCGCCCTCGTCTGCGACGAGGTCCTCGCCGCCGTAGGCAGGCGCCCGCGCACCGCGGACCTCGGCCTGGACTCCGTCGGGCTGCCGGCCGGCGGCTGGCTCCCGGTCGACGACACCTGCCGGGTCACCGCGGTGGACGGCGAATGGCTCTATGCCGTCGGCGACGTGAATCACCGTGCGCCGCTGACACACATGGCCAAGTACCAGGCCCGCGCCTGCGCGGCGGCGATCGCCGAGCGAGCCGCGGGGCGCCCCGCCGTCACCGGCGGCCGGCAGCCATGGAGCGCGGAGGCCGGCCACGCCGCCGTCCCGCAGGCCGTCTTCACCCTTCCCGAGGTCGCGAGCGTCGGTCTCACGGAACGCGCGGCGCGCGAAGCGGGGTTCGCGGTGCGCACGGTGGAGTACCGCATCGACGACGTCGCGGGGGCCGCGCTCCACGCGGACGACTACCGCGGCCTCGCCAAGCTCGTCGTCGATGAGACCCGAGGGGTCGTCGTCGGCTGCACGCTCACCGGCCCGATGGCGACCGAGCTCATCCACACGGCCACCGTCGCCATCGTGGGCGAGGTCCCTCTGGAGCGCCTGTGGCACGCCGTGCCCGCCTTCCCGACGGTGAGCGAGGTCTGGCTCCGGCTTCTGGAGGCGTACGGCCTCTGAGGCCCCGTCCCCCTCTCCCGAGCCCGCCCGGCCGGCGCACCCTCCCGCTCGACGGAGCACATCCCCACGCCTCACCACCCGACAAGGACACACCCACCCATGCCACTCACGAGGCGTACCCTCGCCCTCGCCATGCCCGCGACGCTCGCCGCCCTGATCGGCGCCGCACCCGCGAGCCGCCCCGCCGCCGAGAACACCGACCGGCACGATCCCAAGCCCACGATCGTCCTCGTCCACGGAGCGTTCGCGGACGCCTCCAGCTGGAGCGGCACGATCAGGCGACTGCAGCACGCCGGCCACCCCGTCCTGGCCCCCGCCAACCCGCTGCGCGGTCTCGCCGCGGACACCGCCTACCTGCGCAGCGTGCTGGCCGCCGTCGAAGGACCCGTCATTCTGGTCGGCCACTCCTACGGCGGCGCCGTCATCAGTGGCGCCGCCGTGGGCAACAGCCGGGTGAAGGCCCTCGTCTACATCGCCGCGTTCACCCCGGACAAGGGCGAGAGCGCGGCCGAGCTCGCCGCCAAGTTCCCCGGCTCCACCCTCGGCGACACCGTGAACCCGCGGTCGTACCCGCTGCCCGGCGGTGGCACCGGCACCGAGCTCGTCATCGAACAGGCCAGGTTCCACCAGCAGTTCGCCGCCGACGTCCCCCGCGCGGACGCGGCCGTCATGGCCGCCACCCAGCGCCCGGTCGCCACCGCCGCGCTGGAGGAGAAGGCCGGGGAAGCGGCCTGGAGGACGATCCCGTCCTGGGCGCTGATCGCCACCGCCGACAAGAACATCCCGCCGGCCGCCGAACGGTGGATGGCCCGGCGCGCCGGTTCGCAGATCACCGAAGTGGACGCGTCCCACGCAGTGGCCGTCTCCCGCCCGGCCGTGGTCACCCACGTGATCCTCGCCGCCGCGCGCTCGACCCGCTGACGCCCCACCCGCCCCGCACATCCCCGAAGGAGAACCCCTCATGAAGAACCGTCCGGTCCTCGAACCCGCCGCTCAGGCTTTCGCCGACGCCACCGCCCAGCCGCCGTACCTCTACCAGATCCCCGTCGCCGAAGGCCGTAAGGCCGTGGACGACGTACAGATCGGTGAGGGCGTCCCCCTGCCGGACGTCGACGAGGAGTGGATCACCGTCCACGGCGGCCCCACCGGCGACGTCCGCGCCCGGATCGTCCGCCCCCGTGGCGCGACCGGCCCGCTCCCCGTCATCCTCTACATCCACGGCGCGGGCTGGGTCTTCGGCAACGCCCACACCCACGACCGGCTCGTCCGCGAACTCGCCGTCGGCACCCGGGCGGCCGTGGTCTTTCCCGAGTACGACCTCTCGCCCGAGGCCCGCTACCCCGTCGCCATCGAGCAGAACTACAGCGTCGCCCAGTGGGTCGCCCGGGAGGGACACCACAAGGACCTCGACGGCACCCGGATCGCCGTCGCGGGCGACTCCGTCGGCGGCAACATGAGTGCCGCCCTCACCCTCATGGCCAAGCAGCGCGGCGATGTGACGCTCGTCCAGCAGGTCCTCTTCTACCCGGTCACGGACGCGAGCTTCGACACCGGCTCGTACCACCGGTTCGGTGAGGGCTACTTCCTGCGCCGCGACGCCATGAAGTGGTTCTGGGACCAGTACACGACCGACGAGGCCGAGCGCGCCCAGATCACCGCTTCCCCGCTGCGCGCCTCCACCGAGCAGCTCGCCGGCCTGCCGCCGGCCCTGGTCATCACGGCCGAGGCGGACGTCCTGCGCGACGAGGGCGAGACGTACGCGGCGAAGCTCCGTGCCGCCGGCGTCCCCGTCACCGCTCTGCGCGTCCAGGGCGTCATCCACGACTTCGTGATGCTGAACGCACTGCGCGAGACCCGGGGCGCGGAGCTCGCCATCGGCGTCGCCACCGACATCCTCCGCAAGGCCCTCGCGTGACGGGGCCCTCTACCAGCATGCCCGTGGCGGGCCTCGTCCCCGCCGCGCGCCGGGAACACGAGCACGCCGACCTCCTCGTCCGCAACGCCAAGGTGTTCACGGGTGACCCCGCCCGCCCCGAGGCCCGCGCCGTCGCCATCCGCGACGGCCGGGTCGCGGCCCTCGGCGACGATCACGACCTCGCCCGCCTCGTCGGGCCGGGAACCAGGGTCGTCGACGCGCTGGGCCGCCGGGTGATCCCCGGTCTGAACGACTCGCACCTGCACGTCATCCGGGGCGGCCTGAACTACGTCCTGGAGCTGCGCTGGGACGGGGTACGCAGCCTCCGCCAGGCCCTGGCCATGCTGCGCGAGCAGGCCGGCCGCACCCCGAAGGGGCAGTGGATCCGGGTGGTGGGCGGCTGGACCGCCGAGCAGTTCGCCGAGCGCCGGATGCCGACCGTCGCCGAGCTGAACGCCGCCGCCCCCGACACCCCGGTCTTCGTCCTGCACCTGTACCAGTCGGCCCTGATGAACCGGGCCGCGGTGCGAGCGGCCGGGTTCACCCGCGACACCCCCGATCCTCGCGGCGGCCAGATCGTCCGGGGCCGGGACGGCGAACCCAACGGAGTCCTCCTCGCCGCCCCGAGCGCGCTCATCCTCTACTCGACCCTGGCCAAGGCGCCGGCTCTCGACGAGGCCGACAGGCGGACGTCGACACGACACTTTCTGCGCGAGCTGAACCGCTTCGGCCTGACCTCCGCGGTCGACGCCGCCGGCGGCTTCCAGAACTTCCCCGACAACTACGCGACCGTCGTCGACCTCGCGAGGTCGGGGGAGCTGACCCTCCGCATCGCCTACCACCTCTTCCCGCAGACGGCGGGGCAGGAACTCGCCGACCTGAAGCGCTGGACCGAGGTGGTCAAGCCGGGGGACGGGGACGAGTGGCTCCGGCTGAACGGCGCCGGCGAGAACCTGACCTGGGCCGCCGCCGACTTCGAGAACTTCTCGGAACCCCGGCCCGAGCTCGCCGCGGGCTACGAGACCGAGTTCGAGAGCGCCGTACGGCTCCTGCTCGAGAACGGCTGGGGCTTCCGCCTCCACGCGACGTACGACGAGACGATCCGCCGCGACCTGGCCGTCTTCGAGAAGCTCGCCTCGGAGGGACTCTTCCCCGGCGGCAACCGGTGGCTCTTCGACCACGCGGAGACCGTCTCGGCCGGCAGCCTCGACCGGATCGCCGCCCTCGGCGGAGCCGTCTCCGTCCAGAACCGCATGTCCTTCCAGGGCGCCGCGTTCCTCGACCGCTACGGCGCCGAGGCAGCCACCCACACCCCGCCGGTCCGGGCCATGCTCGACCGCGGCCTGACGGTCGCCGCCGGAACCGACGCCACCCGCGTCTCCTCGTACAACCCCTGGGTCGCGCTCCACTGGCTGGTGACCGGGCGCACCGTCGGCGGCACGTCCCTCTGCCCGGCGGGGAACCTGATCGACCGGGAGACCGCCCTCGGCCTCTACACCCGGGGCGGGGCGCGGCTCACCGGCGAGCAGGACGTCAAGGGAACCCTGCGAGAGGGCTCGTACGGCGACCTGGCGATCCTCTCCGACGACTACCTGACCGTGCCCGAGGACGTCATCCCCGACATCGAGTCCGTCCTCACCGTCGTCGGCGGCCGCATCGTCTACGCGACCGCGGAGTACGACGGGCTCGACGAGGCCCTTCCGCCGGTGAGCCCCGAGTGGAGCCCTGTGGCCCGCTTCGGCGGCTACCAGAGCGGTGCCCGTCAGGCGTCGCTCGTCGCCGAGGCCGTCGCCGAGTCCGAGCGGCACCGCCGGTGGCGCACCGCGCGCGACTCCGTCCCCGAGCCGACGCCGTCCTTCGTCGACCCCTGCTTCGACCACTGAAAGAGAGGCATCGGATGACTGCCGCCTCCCCGGCCGCCGACGGCGGCGAACCGGACCCGGCCGCCCCGCCCGGACGCCGTTTCGAGCCGGACCTCCGGTCGATGACACGGATCAACCTGCGCCCCATCGCCTCACCCATGCCGCTCGGCTTCTTCACCATCGCCATCGCGTCCGTGATGACGGGCTGCCTCCAGCTCGGGCTCTTCGACGAGACGGCCCGCAGCGCCGTCGCCTTCACCGTGCTGCCGGCCTTCGTCCTGCAACTCCTGGTGAGCTTCCTGGCCTTCGGGGCCCGTGACGTGATCGCGGCGACGCTGATGGCGGTCTTCGCCGGCAGCTGGCTGCCCTACGCGCTCATCATGCTCAGTGGCGCGCCCGACGGCCTTCAGGTCCTCGGCGTGTTCAACCTGGCGCTCCTCTGCTTCGGGGCCCTGATGACCGCCGTGACCCGGCCCAAGCGGGCGCTGTGGCTCGTCCTCGCGGTCTCCCTGCCCCGCTGGGCGGCCACCGGCCTCGGCGGCGTCACCGGCGCCGAATGGCTGACGCGCACGTCCGGTGTGCTCGGCCTCGTGGTGGCGCTCGTCGCGATGTACACGGCGTTCGCCCTGATGCTCGAGGACATGCGCAGCGAGCAGGTCCTCCCCATCGGCCGCAGTGGCCCCGCCCACCTCGCCGTCGAAGGCGACCTGGCCGTCCAGCTCCGCAACCTGGAACGCCAGGCGGGCGTGCGCCGCACGCTCTGACCGCCCCACCATCCCGTCACACCACGACCGCACAGGAGCACGCATGGAACCGCAGGTGACGGACCGGCCCGAGAAGTCCCGGTACGAGATCCTCGCCGGCGACGACGGCACCGAGACCGCGGGCTTCGCCGAGTACCACCTCTCGGAGGGCGAGATCGCCTTCATCCACACCGAGATCGATCCCCGCTTCGGCGGCCGGGGCCTGGGCGGGCTGCTCGCACGCGGCGCCCTCGACGACACCCGGACCCGCGGGCTGGGCGTCCTGCCGTACTGCCCCTTCATCCGGGGCTGGATCGGCAAGCACCCCGAGTACGCCGACCTGGTGCCCGAGGCGCGCCGTGCCCGCTTCGGTCTCTGAAACACCCCGACATCCACCTCCTGCCCCCAGCCGCACACCGAGGAGTTCTCCCATGTCCCGACACGCCCGTCCCACCGTCGTCCTGGTCCACGGCGCCTTCGCCGACGCCTCCAGCTTCGCCCGTGTCATCCCCGAGCTGACCGCCGCCGGCCTGGAGGTGACAGCCCCTGCGGTACCCAACCGGAGCCTCGTCGACGACGCCGCGTACATCGCCTCCGTGATCCGTGCGGTCGAAGGCCCCGTGATCCTGGTGGGGCACTCCTACGGCGGCGCCGTCATCACTCTCGCCGGTACGGAGGACAACGTCCGCGCCCTGGTGTATCTCGCGGGATACGCCCTGGAGGAGGGGGAAAGCCTGGGCGAGCTGCAGGGCGGCTTCCCCGACTCCGGTCTCACCGACGCGCTGGTCTACACCCCGTTCCCGGTGGCCGGCTCCACGGAGACCGGCACCGACGTCTCGGTGGCGGTCGACCGTTTCCCCGAACTGTTCGCGGCCGACGTCGAGCCCGAGCTCGCCGCGGTGCTCGCCGTCTCCCAGCGCCCCCTGGCCGCGCGGGCCTTCTCCGAGGCGGCGCCGGTCGCGGCGTGGAAGACCAAGCCCTCGTGGGGCCTGGTGGCCTCCGCCGACCGCACGATCAACCCCGATGTGGAGCGATTCGGCTACGAGCGGGCCGGCATGACCACCGTCGAGGTCGACTCCTCGCACCTGGTCATGCTCGCCCGGCCCAAGGCCGTGGCGGAGCTGATCCTGGACGCGGCCCGGTCCACGGGGCACTGATCCGACGCTTGGACATCGAACGATTGGTCTCTGTCGTTCGAACGCTGTAGCTTCCGACACGCCCGCCGAGTACACCCCGGCGGGCGATCGGAGGAAGTACACCCATGAGGTTCGGCGTGAGGCTCGCACTCGCCGTCATCACCCTCGCTGTCACCGCCACCGCCTGCGGCACCCCGCAGAAGAGCGATTCGCGGTCGCACACCAGCGCGGACTGCGGACCGTACGCCCGGTACGGCAAGCACCCCGGCACCGAGGTCACCGTCTACGCGGAGAACCGGGACCGGGAGGCCGATCTGTTCGAAGAGACCTGGGCGGACTTCGCGGACTGCACGGGAATCGACGTCCAGTACGAGGGGGACGGAGAGTTCGAGACCCAGATCCAGGTCCGGGTGGAGGGCGGGAACGCGCCCGACGTGGCGTTCTTCCCCCAGCCCGGTCTCCTGGAACGCTTCGCGCGGGACGGGAGGCTCAAGCCCGTGAGCGCCGGCGTCGCCGCTCTCGCGAAGCAGGGCTGGTCGGCCGACTGGAACAGTTACGCGACCGTGGACGGCACCCTCTACGGCACGCCGCTCGTCGCGAACGTGAAGTCGTTCGTGTGGTACTCCCCCACGTTCTTCCGCGACAGGGGACTGAACGTTCCCCGCACGTGGTCCGAGCTGATGGCCGTGACCGAGAAGGTCGCGGCGTCGGGAGTCAAGCCGTGGTGCGCGGGCATCGAGTCCGCCGAGGCGACCGGCTGGCCCGTGACGGACTGGATCGAGGACGTCCTGCTGCGCCAGCAGGGCACGCACGTCTACGACCAGTGGGTCGCCCACGAGATCCCGTTCAACGACCCGCGGGTGATCAAGGCCATGGACACCGTGGGGTCCCTCCTCAAGAACGACCGGTACGCCAACGGCGGCTTCGGCCCGGCCCGGTCCATGGCGTCGATCTCCTTCCAGGAGGCCGGCACGCCGGTTCTCTCCGGCGAGTGCGCGATGCACCGCCAGGCCTCGTTCTACGCCGACATGTGGCCCAAGGGCACGCAGATCGGACCGGACAAGGACGTCCACGCCTTCCTCCTGCCGGGGGCCGACCCGGCGAGCCATCCCGTACTGGGCGGTGGGGTGTTCACCGCGGCGTTCGCCGACCGCCCCGAAGTGCGGGCGTTCCAGGAGTACCTGGCCTCCGCGGACTTCGCGAACGCGCGGATGAAGAAGGGCCCGTTCGTCTCGGCGAACAGGGGCGTGGATTCGGCGAACGCCGCGACGCCGGTCGACAGGCTCTCGATCCAGCTGCTCCAGGAGCCCCGGACACAGTTCAGGTTCGACGGTTCGGACCTGATGCCGGCGTCGGTCGGCGCCGGGACGTTCTGGAAGGGAGCCGTCGACTGGATCGGCGGCGCGAGCACCCGGCAGGTCGCCGACTCCGTCGAACGGTCCTGGCCGAGCCACTGATGTCGTTCGACGCCGTCGCCCAGCTGCCCAAGCTGATGTACCTGCTCCAGGGCGTCGCCGCCTTCGCGGCGGTGGTCGCCCTGGTCCTGCTCGCGCTGCACCGGGGGCCGGTACGGAGGAGGGCCGCGGCCCTGATCCTGCTGGCCCCCGCGCTGCTGCTGCTCACGGTCGGCCTCCTCCTGCCCGGTCTGCGCACCCTGGTGCTGTCGTTCACCGACGGCGGGGGAGACGCGTGGGCCGGCTTCGACAACTACGTGTGGATGTTCACCGACCACCGGGCGCTGGTGGCGCTGCGCAACACGGTGGCGTGGGTGGTGCTCGTGCCGCTGACGTCGACCGCGGTCGGTCTGCTCTACGCGGCGGCCGTCGCACGGTCGCGGTTCAGAGCGTCGGCGCTGTCCCTCGTCCTGATGCCGATGGCGATCTCCTTCGTCGGCGCGGGTGTCGTCTGGAAGTTCGTCTACGCCTACCGTCCCGCGGAAGCCGGGCAGATCGGGCTGCTGAACCAGCTCGTCGTCGCGTTCGGCGGCGAACCGCGGCAATGGCTCGTGGACTCCCCCTGGAACGTCCTGTTCCTCATCGGGGTGATGGTGTGGACCCAGGCGGGCTTCGCGGCCGTCCTGCTGGCCGGCGCGATCAGAGCCGTACCCACGGAGCTCACCGAGGCCGCCCGGCTCGACGGCGCGTCCCCCCGGCAGATCTTCCGGCGGATCACCCTGCCGTCGATCAGGCCCACGCTGCTCGTCGTGCTCCTCGCCCAGGCGATCGGCACCTTCAAGGCCTTCGACATCGTCAGGACCATGACCGGCGGACAGTTCGACACGGGCGTCATCGCCCACGAGATGTACGACCAGGCCTTCCGCTACGGCGAGACGGGCCGCGGCGCCGCGCTCGCCGTGCTCCTCTTCCTCCTCGTCACCCCCTTCGTCGCCCACCAGGTCAGGGCGCAGCGGAGGACGAGGTGAACGGCGTCCGGGAGCGTCTGGCCTCCCGCGCCTCCACGTCGGTCGCCGTGGCGATCGCGGTCCTCTGGACGACACCGACCCTCGGTCTCCTGCTCTCCTCGTTCCGCCCCGAGGAGGAGATCAAGACGACGGGCTGGTGGACCGTGTTCGGTACTCCGCACCTCACGCTCGACAACTACGGCGAGGTGCTGTCCGGCGGCGGGAACGGGTCGGGGCGGCTCGCGGAGTACCTCGTCAACTCCGTCGTCATCACCGTTCCCTCGGTGCTGTTCCCGCTCGTCCTGGCCTTCTTCGCAGCGTACGCCCTGGCCTGGATCGACTTCAGGGGGCGCGACGCGCTCGTCGTCGGCATCTTCGCGCTCCAGGTCGTGCCGCTCCAGATGGCCCTGGTCCCTCTCCTGAAGCTCTTCTCCCAGGGCTGGTTGTTCCTGCCCGCGTGGCAGCTCACCGGACCCGCGCGGTTCGGCCAGGTCTGGTTCGCCCACACGGCCTTCGCGCTGCCGTTCGCGGTGTTCCTCCTGCACAACTTCCTGGCGGGGCTGCCCCGGGACCTGATCGAGGCCGCCCGCGTCGACGGCGCGTCGCACGGGACGCTGCTGCTCCGGATCGTGCTGCCACTGGCCCGCCCGGCCCTGGTCAGCTTCGCCGTCATCCAGTTCATCTGGGTGTGGAACGACCTCCTCGTGGCACTGACTCTGTCAGGCGGAACGGCCGAGACCGCGCCGATGACGGTCAGACTCGCGAGCATGGCCGGGACCTACGGCAACGAGTGGCAGCGGCTCACCTCGGGAGCCTTCGTGGCGGCGCTCGTCCCGCTGCTCGTCTTCTTCGCCTTCCGGCGGCACATCGCACGGGGACTGCTCGCCGGATCGGTCAAGGGATGATCCCCGGCCGGCCCGCGGAACGAGCTGTGGCGACGGGGCTGAGCCGGCCCGGACTGCGGGGCCGCGAAGCCGAGCTGGAGCGGCTGCGCGCCCTGGTCGAGGCGGTGCGCGACGGCGAGGGAGGAGCGATCGCGCTGCTCCTGGGCGAGCCCGGGATCGGGAAGACCGCGCTGCTCCAGGAGGCCGTCTCGCTGGCACGGGCCCACGGATTCCTCGTCAGCCACGGACGCGCCGAGGAGCTGCACGAGCTGGCCCCCCTCGCCTCACTGGCCTCGGGCCTCCTGCACGGAGACCCGCCGCTGCTGGCCGCCACGGACTTCGCGGACCTCGCCGGCCACCACGACCAGCGCATCTGGCTCGTCGAACGGCTGGCCCAGCTGATCGAGGAACGCTCGGCGGGCGCGCCCGTACTGATCGCTGTCGACGACGTCCAATGGGCCGACCCGTTGAGCCGCTTCGCCCTCAGCGTCATGCCGGCCCGGCTGCTCAGCTCCCCGGTCCTCTGGCTGCTCACGAGCAGGGAGAATCCGGAACCGTACGGGCAGGGGCCGCGGACGACGACCCTCCCGCTGCGGCCGCTGTCCGGGACGGCCCTGGCCGAGCTGGCCCGCGACGTTCTCGGCGGGGACGTGCCGGCACGGGTCGAGGGGCTCCTCGACGGGGCGGGCGGCAACCCCTTCCTCGCGGCCGAGATGCTCGCGGGGATCGCGGCCTCGGGCGTGGACGGACCGGAACCGCCCGAGCGGCTGGTCCTCGGTGTACGCGGCCGACTGGCCGACCTCCGGCCGGACACCCTGCACTTCCTGCGGATCGGCTCGGTCCTCGGCCGCGCGTTCTCGCTCGCCGACGCCGCCGCCCTGTGCGGCCGGCCCGCCTCCGCACTCAGCGCCGAAGTGGACGAGGCGATCGCCGCCGCCCTCCTCCACGACGACGGCGAACGCCTCCTGTTCCGCCACGACCTGCTCCGCCAGGCGGTGTACGCCGACCTCGCCCCCTCCGTACGCCGGGCGCTGCACCGGGAGGCCGCGAGCCTGCTCGTCGCGGCGGGCCGGAGCTCCGTCGACGCGGTCCCGCATCTGCTGAAGAGCGCCGAGCCCGGCGACATGGAGGCGATCGGACTGCTCGGCGAGGCCGCCGCGGACGTGAGCGCCGTGATGCCCGACCTCGCCGCCGATCTGGCCGTACGCGCCCTGGAACTTGTACCTCCCCGTGCGCCCATGGCGTACGACGTGGGGGAACGGGCCATCGTCGCGCTGACCCGCGCGGGCCGGTACACCCAGGCACGGGACACCGGCGACGCGCTGCTCTCCCGGCAGCCGCCCCTCGACGTCTTCGCCCGTCTGCAGTGCGTACTCGGCGACACGCTGTGGCACCTCGACGACGTCCACGAGCTGACCCGCCGCTCTACGGCGGCGCTGGCGATCGTCACCGACCCGGCGGTCCGCGCCCGCCTGACCGCCCGGCAGGCCCTGGCCCGCTCCCGCGGCAGCGACCTCGCGGCCGCACGCGAGACCGGTGAACGGGCGCTCGCCGAGGCGGAGCGGGCCGGTGACCGGGAGGCCCGCGTCCTCGCGCTGTGGGGCCTCGGCGAGATCGCCCTCAACGCGGGCGACTGCGCCGCCGCCCTCGCACACCACACGGCCCTGGGCGTGTTCGACGCGGCCTTCCTTCCCGAGGAGGCCATCGCCCTGATCCACATGGACGACCTCGACACCGTACGGCGACTGCTCCAGACGGCGAGCGACGCTCCCCTGCGCCCCGCGATGCTGATCTGGGCCCAGGGAACCCTCAACATGGGGCTCGGCCGGCTCGACGACGCGGACGCCGACTTCGTCACGGCCGAGCGGCTCGAAGGGGACCTCCACGTGCCCGGCAACCTGGTCAACATCCGCGTCAACCGCGGCCTCCTGGCGTTGCTGCGCGGCGCACGCGAGGCCGCCGGGGAACACCTGGACGCCGTGCGGGCCAGTGTGGCCGACCGGCCGAACACGGGCAACCACGCCTCACACCAGTACTTCGAGGCCGTGGTCGCCGACGCCGACGGCGACCACGCGGCAGCGGCCGAACTCGTCCGGTCCGTGCAGCGCGACCACCCCTTCCTCCGGTGGCGGCTGCTGCGCCCCCATGTCGTCCACGCCGTGCGGATCGCCCTGCGCGGCGGGGACCGGAACCTGGCCGAGGATCTCGCGGCCCAGGCCGCCGCACACGCCGCCCGGAACCCCGCCGTGCCGACCGCACAGGGGACGGCCGCCCACGCGTCCGCCCTGCTGAACGGCGACCACGGACTCCTGGAGCGGGCGGTCCGCACCCTCCTCACCGGCCCCCGGCCGCTGCCCCTCGCCGCCGCGTCCGCCGACCTCGGACGCGCGCTGCTGACCTCGGGCGACACCGCCGCCGCGACACCCGCCCTGACCAGGGCGCACGACATCTACGCCCAGGCCGGTGCCGACGCGGCGGCCGACCGGGTCCGGGCCGATCTGGAACGGGCCACAAGCCGCGCCGGCCGACGTACCGGACGCCTGCGGCCACGCGCCGACCAGGGCTGGGAAGCGCTGACCGCCTCGGAACGCAAGGTGGCCCGGCTGATCGCCGCGGGTCACACCAACCGGTCGGCCGCGGAGGCGCTCGTCGTCTCCCCGCACACGGTCAACACCCATCTGGCGTCGATCTTCCGCAAGCTCGCGGTGCGCTCGCGGGTCCAGCTGGCCCGGATCGTCCTGGCGGAGGACGACGCCGGAACGGCCACCCGCGACTGAGCGACCTCTGCGCCCCCGTGCCAGGTGCGGTGCGCGGGACGGCAACAGGAGGCGCGGGACCGGTCCTAGCGTGACGGGCATGCCGCGCCGCTTCTCCGCGCGGACCAGTCCACCCGAAACGAGGGAACCCCCATGCCGTACATCACCGTGGGCCAGGAGAACACCACCCCCGTCGAGCTGTACTTCGAGGACCAGGGCGCGGGGCAGCCCGTCGTCCTCATCCACGGCTTCCCGCTCGACGGCCACTCCTGGGAGCGCCAGAGCGCCGCGCTGCTCGACGCCGGCTACCGCGTGATCACGTACGACCGCCGCGGCTTCGGCCAGTCCTCGCAGCCGACCACCGGCTACGACTACGGCACCTTCGCCGCCGACCTGAACACCGTGATGGAGACCCTCGACCTGAACGACGCCGTCCTCGTCGGTTTCTCCATGGGCACCGGCGAGGTCGCCCGCTACGTCTCCGCGTACGGCTCCGGCCGCGTCTCCAAGGTCGCCTTCCTGGCCTCGCTCGAGCCCTGCCTGCTCAAGACCGGCGACAACCCGGACGGCGTCGCCCCGCAGGAGTTCTTCGACGGCGTCGTCGCCGCCGTCAAGGCCGACCGGTACGCCTACTACACGGCCTTCTTCAACGACTTCTACAACCTCGACGAGAACCTGGGCACCCGCATCAGCGAGGAGGCCGTCCGCAACAGCTGGGACACCGCCGCCCGCGGTGGCTCCTTCGCCGCGTCCGCCGCGCCGGCGACCTGGTACACCGACTTCCGCGCCGACATCCCCGCCGTCGATGTGCCGGCCCTGATCCTGCACGGCACCGCCGACCGCATCCTCCCTGCCGAGGGCACCGCGCGCCCCTTCCACAAGGCCCTTCCGTCGGCCGACTACGTCGAGATCGAGGGCGCTCCGCACGGCCTGCTGTGGACCCACGCCGAGGAGGTCAACACCGCCCTCCTCGCCTTCCTGGCGAAGTGACACCGCACTGTCGACCCGCCGGGTGACGCCGGAGGAGCCCACGGCGTCACCCCGGCCCCCCGGTTCCCGGCGCGGGAACCGGACGAGCTCAGGAGAGCAGACACCCCATGCAGTTCGGCATCTTCACCGTCGGGGACGTGACCCCCGACCCCACCACCGGCCGCACCCCGACCGAACGCGAGCGCATCAAGGCGATGGTCGCCATCGCGCTCAAGGCCGAGGAGGTCGGCCTGGACGTCTTCGCGACCGGCGAGCACCACAACCCGCCGTTCGTCCCGTCGTCGCCGACCACCATGCTCGGCTACATCGCGGCCCGCACCGAGAAACTGATCCTGTCCACGTCCACGACGCTGATCACCACCAACGACCCGGTGAAGATCGCCGAGGACTACGCGATGCTCCAGCACCTGGCCGACGGCCGGGTCGACCTGATGATGGGCCGCGGCAACACCGGTCCCGTCTACCCGTGGTTCGGGCAGGACATCCGCCAGGGCATCAACCTCGCCAAGGAGAACTACGCCCTGCTGCGCTGGCTGTGGCGCGAGGACGTCGTGGACTGGGAGGGCACGTTCCGCACGCCGCTCCAGGCCTTCACCTCGACACCGCGGCCCCTGGACGGCATCGCGCCCTTCGTCTGGCACGGATCCATCAGGTCCCCCGAGATCGCGGAGCAGGCCGCCTTCTACGGCGACGGCTTCTTCCACAACAACATCTTCTGGCCGGCCGACCACACCAGGCGCATGGTGCGGCTGTACCGGCGCCGGTTCGCGCACCACGGCCACGGCCGCCCGGAGGACGCGATCGTCGGCCTGGGCGGACAGGTCTTCATGCGGAAGAACTCCCAGGACGCCGTACGGGAGTTCCGGCCCTACTTCGACAACGCGCCGGTGTACGGCCATGGCCCGTCCCTCGAGGACTTCACCGAGCAGACCCCGCTGACGGTGGGCTCTCCCCAGCAGGTCATCGAGCGGACCCTGTCATTCCGGGAGACCGTCGGCGACTACCAGCGCCAGCTGTTCCTGATGGACCACGCGGGCCTGCCCCTGAAGACCGTCCTCGAACAGCTCGACATCCTCGGCGAAGAGGTCGTGCCCGTACTGCGGAGGGAATTCGCCGAGGGGCGTCCGGCCGACGTGCCGGAGGCACCCACCCACGCGTCCCTCCGAGCCGCCCGGGAGGTGCCCGCCGCGTGAAGCTGACCATCGTCTCCGCAGGGCTGAGCACCCCCTCCTCCACCCGCCTGCTCGCGGACCGGCTGACCGAATCGGCCCGCGACGGACTCGCCGGCCGGGGCCACGAGGCGTCCACCGACGTCGTGGAACTGCGCGAACTCGCCGGCGACATCGCCAACCACCTCGTGACCGGATTTCCCCCGCCGCGACTGAGCGCCGCGATCGACGCCGTGACGGCGGCCGACGGCCTGATCGTCGTGACTCCCGTGTTCGCGGCGTCCTACAGCGGTCTCTTCAAGTCCTTCTTCGACGTGATCGACCCGGACGCCCTCACCGGAAAGCCGGTCCTGATCGCGGCGACCGGCGGCACCGCCCGCCACTCCCTGGCCCTGGAGCACGCCGTACGCCCGCTCTTCGCCTACCTCCGCACCGTCGTCGTCCCCACCGCCGTGTTCGCGGCCTCCGAGGACTGGGGCTCGGGTGGGGACGAGTACACCGACGGCCTGCCCGGCCGAGTCCGCCGGGCGGGCGCCGAACTCGCCGCGCTCATGGCGGCGCGCCCGGTCGGGGAGGAGCCCGAGGACGACGTCACCGCCCTCGAACGGCAACTCGCCGACCTGCGCTTCGACTGAGACGGGCCCGTGGACCGGGCGACGGCGGGGCGGTGCGCGTGGTTCATACTGTTCCGCCGTATGAGCGTGAACCGAGTGACGACCAGGACCGTGCCCGAGGAGCTCGACGGCGCACGGACACCCCTCCGCGGCAGGGACGCCGAACTGGCCTTCATCGAGGCGCGGCTCGACGCGCTCGACCGGGGCGAAGGCGGGATCGTCCGCGTCGAGGGCCCCGCCGGCATCGGCAGGTCCAGGATCCTCGCGGAGGCCGCGGCGGCTGCGAGGCGGCGCGGGACGAGGGTCTTCGAGGGGGCGGCGGACCCCGACGAGCACGTCGTGCCGATCGGCCCGTTCCTCGACGGAGTGCTCGCCGGCAAGGGGCCGCTGTCGGGATTCGTCCGTCTCCGGGACCTCGCCACGACACCCGGGCAGCGGTTCTGGCTGCTCCAGGAACTGGGCGACCGCCTGCGGGAGACCGCGCGGAACGGCCCTCTGCTCGTCGTCCTCGACGACCTCCAGTGGTGCGACGACCTGACCCTCCTCACCTTTCACACCCTCGCGGCCGGACTCTCGTCGCACGCCATCCTGTGGCTGGCCGCCGTGCGCGGCGGCAGTGTGCCGTCGGGAGTGCGCACGACCCTGGACAGGATCCGGCAGGCAGGCGCACACGAGCTGGCACTGGGAGCGCTGGGGGACCGGGCGACCGCACAGATCACCGAGGACGTCCTGGGCGCCGCTCCCGCCCCGGACGTCCTGGGCGTCGCCCGCCGCGCCGAAGGGGTGCCACAGCTGCTGGTCGAACTGCTCGGCCCACTGCGCCAGGACGGGACGGTGACGATCGAGAAAGGCATGGCCAGGCTGTCCGCCGGACCCCCGGCCCCACGGGTGCTTCCCTCCGTCGTGCGCCGCCTCGACCAGCTGTCCGACGAGGCCCGGGAGCTGGTGCGGACGGCAGCCGGCGTGGGCGGCCCGGTCACCGTCGGACAACTCGCCGAACTGCTCGGCAGGCCCCCGGCGGCGCTCATCACGGCAGTACAGGAATCCCTCGACGCCGATCTGCTCGCCGAGAGCGGCGACCGCCTCGCCTTCCGCCACGACCTGATCCGCGAGGCGGTGGGAGCCGGCCTTCCCCTGCCGCTTCGAGCTGCCGAGGCGCTGCCGGGGAGCGCGGCCTCCTCCGTCGAGCGTCCCGGGCCCTCGGCGGGAACATCGGGCCGAGACGCCGCGGAGGCCGACCGGCTGCGCACCGCCGCGGCGGAACTCGCGTCCACCGCCCCCGGACTTGCCGCGGAGCGCAGCCTCAAGGCCCTGGAGCTCACCTCGACGGATGCTCCGGAGCGGCCTCGGGTCGTCGCCGAGACGATCCCGCTGCTCTGGCAGACCGGCCGGGCCGCACAAGCGCGTGAGCTGGGGGCCTCCGCCCTGGCGGCCGGCGGTCTCGGACCCGAGGACGAGGCCCTCATACGCCTTGCCCTGGCACGCCTCGCCGTGCAGTTCGACTTCTCCGAGGCGGTCCGCCAGGCCCGCGCCGGGGCGGAACTGCCCGGAATATCCGTGACCGCGAGGGGGCGACTGCTCGCCATGCTCGCCGTCGGCCTGTCGATGTCGGGCGAGCACGCCGCGGCCGAGCAGGTCGCAGCGGACGCCTGGGAGACTGCGGCGGCAGCGGGGGACCGCACCGCCGAGGCCACGCTGACGACGGTCCGCTCGGCCGTCAGTTTCCACCGCATGGACCTGACCGAGGCGTTCCGGCAGGCCGAGCGGTCCGCCGCGCTGGCCGACGCCCTGGGCGTCAGCACCTCGCTGTGGGTGCCGGAGGCCTTGTGGCACGCTCTCCTGTCGAACACCACAGGGCGCACCGCGGAGGCACTCGCCGTCGCGGAGGAGGGCATCCGGATCACCAGGGAGCAGGGCCGCACGGCCGCCACCCGCATGTGGCTCATGACCCGCACCCGCGTCCTGCTGGAAACCGGACGGCTGTCGGACGCCCGGGCCGACGCCGAAGCCGCGTCCCCGGCGACCGGCGATCCCGGCCCGGGCAACCTCGCCGACGTCACCCTCCGGTACGTGATGCTGCGCGTCGCCCTCCACACCGACGACCGGCGGACCGCCGAAACGTACGCGGCGGAGGCGAGGCGCATGCGGAGCGACGGCGCACCCGTCGTCCGGCACTTCGGCACCTGGATGCTGGCCCTTATGGCCGACTTCGAAGGCCGGCCCGACCGTGCCATGGCCGAACTCGACGAGGTGATGACGTCGCCCGCCGGGGACCGGCCCGCCTACGCCGGACTGATCGACCCCGCCGACGCCCCGGTGCTCGTCCGTATGGCGCTGCGCGCGGGCAGGCACGAACGGGCCGCGCAGGCGGTCGCCCTGGCCGAGAAGCGAGCCGAGCTCAATCCCGGCCTCACGTTCCTCGCCGCCACCGCCGCGCACGCCCGGGGGCTCCTCGACAACGACCTCACCCCTCTCGTACGCGCCGTCCGGCTGTACGAGGACTGCCCTCGGGTGCTGGCCCGGGCGTCGGCGCTGGAGGACGCCGGACGCAAGCTCGCGGCCACCCGCAGGTCCGAGGCGGTGCCGTACTTCGAGACGGCCCTCGCGCTCTACGCGCGATCCGGTGCCGAGAGGGACGCCGCACGCGTCCGCCGGCGCCTGCGGGCCGCCGGCGTCCGCCGTCGGCCCTCGGCCGCCGGACTCTCGGACACATGGCCCGAGTTGACGGCCGCAGAGCTTCGGGTGGTACGGCTCGTGGCCCGAGGGCTGACCAACCAGCAGGTGGCCGAACACCTCTCCCTCTCACCGCACACGGTGAGTTCACACCTGCGCCGGGCCTTCACCAAGCTGGACGTCACCTCGCGCGCCGAGCTGACCCGGCTGGCCAAGCACCGTGACAGCGGAGAGTAGTCGGTTCGTATCCCACGCGGGTGTCGTGGCAATGGACGATTCACGCGATGTGCCGGCGTCGTCGTTTCCTCAGACTGATCAAGAACCGCGGAATGCAGAGGTCCGCGGGGAAGAGTGGATCGAGAGAGGAACAGCGCATGACCGTAAGGCTCCAGCGAGCCCGCTCCGGCAGCCCCGAGCTCCAGGCACTCGTCGACGAGCTCGCGGAGCGGCTCGGCCGTTCCGTCGCCGTCGACGACCCGCTGGTCCGCATGGTCTGCACGAGCCGCCACTTCGGCGACGAGGACCCGGTACGCATCGGCACCCTGCTCCAGGGCCGCGCCGACAACGCGACCATCCGCTACGTCCTCGCCCAGGGCGTCACCCAGTGGTCCAGGCCCGGATTCATCGACGGCCGGGACGACCTCGGACTGCTGCCCCGTTACATCGCGCCGCTGCGCCGGCGCGGGCATCTCCTGGGGCTGCTCGTGGTGGTCGTGCCCGAGAAGACGCTGGGGGATCAGGAGACCGCGGCCGTCGCCCGTGCCGCGGACGCCATGGCCGCCCAGATGTACGGGGAGCACATCGCCGCCGACACCCGGAGGACCGACGAACGGGACCTGGCCCTCGAACTCGTCGGTGCCGACGTCGCCGCACGCACCACCGCGCGCCGGCGCGGCAAGGAACTCGGGCTGCTCGGGGCGGCGGAGCACGTCCTGGTCACCGTCGTCCAGCTGAGCTGCGGGACGGAGCTCGTACGGCAGTCCGAGGCCGCCCTGTGGGCGGCGCTGGAGGGGTTCCGGCAGACGCGCTCCGCCCAGGGCCTCATCGCGATCGGCAAGGAGCGGGCGATGCTGCTCCAGCTCCGCGACCGGCCGCCGGGCCCGGATGAGGTCGCCGCCCAGTCCGCTCGCATCCTCGACGAACTCCGCACCTTCCTGGACCCGTCGGCGGACCCAGTGATCGGCGTCGGTGGCCGGCACGCCGGCCTGGACGAGGCATGGACGTCGTACGAACAGGCGCTCGTGGCGGCCCGCGCGGCACGCCGGCTGCCCACCCTGAAGAACATCGGCGACTGGGAGTCGCTCGGGGAACTCGCCGTGCTGCTCCAGCTCCCCGAGCACGCCCTGAACACGTCCCTGGTCCCGAAGCCGCTCCGTACCCTGAGCGAGGCTCATGGCGGCGACCGCCTGCGGGGCACCCTGCGCTGCTTCCTCGAACGCGCGGGATCGATTCCCAGGACCGCGGCCGCCCTGGGCATCCACCGCACCTCGCTCTACTACCGCCTGCGCCAGATCCAGGAGATCACCGGACTCGACCTCGACGACGGCGCCCACCGGCTCAGTCTGCACCTCGGCCTCAGGATCGAGGAACTCCTCGCCCCGGGCGACGACGGCGCCGTCTGACCGCGGACTCGATTCGACAGAGCGAGGAGGATCCACGGCCCGATTCCTACAGCTCGCGGTGGTGCGGGCGACGGGCCCCATTCGATGATGTCCGGGACGGGCGGGGACGGCGTACCGCCTTTGACCAGGGGAGAGGTCATGAAGGAACTGATCACGACGGACGGCGCACGGCTCGCGTACCAGGACACCGGCGGCGAGGGCGTTCCGCTGGTGATGCTGCACGGCTGGGGGCAGACGCAGGCGATGTTCCGCCACCAGATCGAGGGTCTCGCGCCCGGTCGTCGCGTCGTCACCGTCGATCTCCGCGGCCACGGGAAGTCCGGCAAACCGCGTCACGGCTACCGCATCGCCCGGCTCTCCCGCGACGTGCTCGAACTCGTCGACCATCTCGGACTGGCCCGTTTCGACGCACTCGGCTGGTCCATGGGCGTCTCCGTGTGGTGGAGCTTCGTCGACCAGTACGGGACCGGACGGATCCGGCGCTTCGTCGCCGTCGACCAGCCCGCGGCCGTCGCCGCCGTGCCCTGGATGACCGAGCGGGAACAGCGGGAATCCGGCGCCATCTTCGAGGTGTCGGGGCTGCTGTACCTGGCCGCGGCACTCGCGGGGCAGGAGGGCGACACGGTCCTCACCGACTTCGTGCGCGGCATGTTCACCGGCGAGCCCGACCCCGAGGTACTGGCCTTCGTCGCCGAGGAGATCAGGTCGACACCCGCCTACGCGGGCGTACCGCTGCTGTTCGACCACTGCGCGCAGGACTGGCGCGACGTGCTTCCCCGGATCGATGTGCCGACCCTGGTGATCGGCTGTGAGGGAAGCCATGTGCACCCGGATTCGCAGCGCTTCATCGCCGAGCAGATTCCCGGCGCCCGCCTGCACGTCTTCGCCTCCGACGTGGCGAGCTCGCACTTCCCCTTCCTGGAGAATCCGCCGGCCTTCAACGCCGTGGTGGAGAAGTTCCTGGCCGAGGAGCGGGCGATGGGGGCGTGAATCCGCCCCCTCCGCCCGCACGAACCTACGGCTAGGAATCCCCATGACTCGCACACTGCCGTCACGTGCGTCCGAACGGGTGCCCCGGCAGCCGTCCGATCCGACCTCGCTCCCCTCCCGCTCGGGGTGGCTGGTCCAGATGCTCTCCGAGATGCCGGGCACGAACGACCGGAACGACGTCTACCTCGCTGTCCATGTCCGCGGGCCCGTCACCGTCCTCCATGAGCGTGCCAAGACCCCGTTGGAGCCGAACGACCTGGTCTTCTGCGACCCGGCCCGACGGCACCTGCTGCGGTTCGGCGAGGACTGCCAGATGATCTTCTTCAGGGTGCCCCGCTGCTATCTGGGCGTCACGGAGTCGGAACTGGACCAGGTGCTCGGCGTCCCCGTACGCGGCGGGGAGGGGATCGGGGCCCTGGTGTCCGACTTCCTGACCGCGCTCGCCGCCAAGGCGGAGTTCCGCCGGTCCACGATCGGGGACCGGCGTGCCCGGACGGCCGTACACCTCCTCTCCGTGCTGGTCATGGAGCTCCTCGCAGCGGCCACGACGGACGAGACCGACGACGCGTCCGGGACCGGCAACGCGATGCTGTCCCGCATCCGCGCCTACATCGAGCAACACCTGATGGACCCCGACCTGTCACCGGATTCGATCGCACGTGCCCACCACATCTCCGTCCGGTACCTGCAGAAGCTCTTCCAGAACGACGGCAGCACCGTGAGCCAGTGGGTGCGGCGGCGCAGGCTCGAGTTCTGCCGGTTCGAGCTGGGCCGCTCCCACCGCAGAATCACCATGGCCGCGGTGGCGCACCGCTGGGGCTTCAGCAGCCCCTCGCACTTCAGCCGCACGTTCCGCGGCGCCTACGGCATGAGCCCCAGCGAATGGCAGGCGCTGGCGACCTCGGCCTGCGCCCCGACGCATGCCGGAGCCGAGGAAGGACGAAGGCGCTGAGACGCGTGTGCGCCGTCATGACAACGTGGTTGCGCACAGAGACAAGAGGCTCCGTTTCCCCCTCTCTACCGTGAGTAACAGTCGCACGGACCTCTGTCGGATTCCGGACCGCACCCTGACTGTCGTCGTGTCGACGCCCCCATGTGGCCCGACTCCGAGAAGAGAACTCGCATGACCGACCCCACCGTCGTCCTGGTGCACGGTGCCTTCGCGGACGCGACAGGCTGGATAGGCGTGATCTCGGAACTGCGGAGGAGCGGGATCCGGGTGATCGCTCCGTCGAACCCGCTCCGGGGCCTGACTTCGGACGCCGCCTACCTCGCCTCCGTCCTGGCGCAGATCGAGGGCCCGGCCGTGCTCGTCGGCCACTCGTACGGCGGTGCGCTGATCACCGTGTCCGGCGCCGCGGAGAACGTCGTGGGGCTCGTCTACGTGGCCGCCTACGTGCCCCACGAGGGCGAGAGCCTCGGCCAGCTCCAGGGAAGCTTCCCCGAACCCCCGCTGTCGGGAAGCTTGAAGGAGTGGACGTACCCGCTCCTCGACGGCGACTCCGCGGTCGAGGTCACGATAGAGGAGACGGCCTTTCCCTCCGTCTTCGCGGCGGACGTTCCCGAGGGCGTCGCTGCCGTCCTGGCGGCGACCCAACGCCCGCTCGCCACGGCCGCGTTCACCGAGAGCGCGTCGGCGGCGGCGTGGCGGACGAAACCGTCCTGGGCCCTGGTGGCCGGGGCGGACCGCACCATCAGCCCCGAGGTCCAGCGCTTCGGCGCCGCACGGGCCGGAGCCGTCGTCGTCGAACTCCCGGACGCCTCCCACGCGGTCGTCCTGTCGGAACCCACCAGGGTCGCCGACCTGATCAGAGAAGCCGTACGGGCGACGAGCTGACCGAGCGTCCCGAGTGACGCGGCGCCACTCGGCCGGGGTGGAGGGCGCCGAGGACGTTCCCGGTGGTGCCCGCCCGGCAGGTCAGTGGTGCCCGTGGTGCCCGTGGTGGTGGTCGCCGTGCGCGGGCGCGGCCTTGGTGGTGTGCACCGTGAACTCGGCGGTCCGGACGACGCCGTCGTGCTGGAAGTCCAGGTACAGGCGGTAGGTGCCGGCCGAGGGTGCGACCGCCATGAAGCTGATCCCGGGCCCGGGTGCGGTGACGCCGTCGCCGGGGTGGCCCTCCGGGTGGACGTGGAGGTAGCCCAGGTCGCCGACGCGCAGGGCCACGAGGTGTCCGTAGGCGGCCAGATAGGGCTCCAGGTCGGTGACAGGCCGGTCGTTCCGGCTGACGGTGAGGGTCAGCTCGCTCGCCTCACCGGGCACGAGCGCGCCGTCGAGGGCGACGCTGTACTCGCCGATCCGCGCGGTACGGGTGGCCTCGGGAAGCGGTCGCGGGTCGTACGGCCCGGCGACCGCGACGTCGATCCCCAGCGTCAGGGTTCCGTCATGGCCGACCGGGTGGATGTCGGTGAAGAACCGCCAGTCCCCGGGTTCCAGGTTCAGCTCGGTGCTCCAGCCGCCCTTCTCGTCCCGCACCGGGTGCACGTGCTGGAACCCGGCCGTGTCCCGCCGGACGGCGATGAAGTGCAGGTCCTTCTCGTGTTCGGCGACGAACTCGGTCACCGGCTGCCCTTCGGGGCCGATCACCCTGAACCCGACGTGCTGCCGCGTGCCCGCGGTGAGGATCGTGGAGTCGACGTCGAGGGTGTATCCGTCCGCCGAGACCGACAGTCCACCGGGCTGGCCTCCGCCGTGGCTGCCGTGGGCACCGTGGCTGTCATGGCCGGTGTGGTTCTTCATGGCGTGTCTCCCCGGGGTGATGCGCTGCGGCGTCGTCCGCTCTGGACGATGATCACAACCATATACCCCCCTGGGGTATTCCGGGGAACGCCCGACGGCCTCCGACGACAGCGGGCGCCTTCCACAAGCCGGTGGCGACCCGCGAGCAGGCCGAAGCCGAGGCCGAGGGATGGGCTCGACTCGCCTCCCGTATCGCGGTCCCGGCCCTCCACGGGCAGGTCGCGTTACCGGACAGGAAGTTCCTCGTCTACGAAGACGTCTTCGCCACCAGTCGGTGCGAGCTGCTGATGGGCGACGTGATCGCCCTCGCCGACCGTGATCCGGCCGTCCTGCCCCGCCTGGAGCGCCTCGTGGACGGTGCCTGCACCGACCTGCGGGTGGTGGCTGAGGAGACCGGGGAGCGCGTGCCGCTGGCCGAGTCCGTCCCGGACCTCTACCTCGACCGCATCCGTCCCGGTGGCCGGCTCGACCACTGGTACATGCGGCGCGACCTGCCGCTGGCCCTGCCCCACACCGAGACAACCCTCACCCTCCGGGAACTGGTCGACTTCACCCTTACCGCCAACGGCAGGCAGCTGACGCTGAACGTCGCCGACATCATCGACAGCCTCCGCCACACCTTGGCCCCCGACAGCAGTCGGCTCGCCGGTCTGACGCAGGGCGATCCCACGGAACCGAACATCGCCGGCCCGCTGTGCTGGCTCGACTTCGAGTTCGCCGGCCGCAACACCGTGGCGGGCGAGGCCGCCAACCTGCTCTGGTACCTGATGGCACTGGGCGGCTGGCTCGTCCCCCGCTACCAGCCCGACGTGTACGCCCGCACCCTCCGCCTCGCCCTGTGGAGCGACCGTCGCGATCAACCACCTGGGCCAGGACCCCGACGCTCGCGTCCTCCTCGCCGCCTTTGAACGCGCGGGCAGCCCGGGGATCGCGGTCAACGCCGACCTGACCAACCCGGGTTCCGTCCGGACCACGGCCGACCTCGTCCGCACCGAGATCGGGCCCGTCGACATCCTGGTCAACAACGCCGGCTCCTACCCCCGCGTCGCCTGGCAGGACACGGACGAGGACGCCTGGAACTACTCCCTCGGAGTGAACCTGACTGCGCACTACCGCACCTGCCACGCGTTCACACCCGGCATGGTCGAGCGCAGCTGGGGCCGGATCGTGAACATCGGCAGCGTCAACGCCCGTGCCGGCCGGACGAACCTCGTCGCCTACAGCACCGCGAAGGCCGGGCTGCTGGGCCTGACGCGCTCCCTTGCCCGGGAACGGGGCCCCTACAGGGTCTGCGCCAACGGGGCAGTCCGTCCACGTCGACGGCGGCTGGCTGCTCCACTGAGACCGTCAACAAGTAAGGAGACGAACCGAAATGATCGAACGAGTCCGCGCCGTCCTCGTCACCGTCGACGACACGATGCTGGTCATCCGCCGCACCAGGCCCGGCATCCCCGAGTACTGGGTCCTGCCCGGGGGCGGCGTCGAGCCCAGCGACGAGTCCCGGGAGGCCGCCCTCCACCGGGAGATCCACGAGGAGATCGCGGGGAAGGCCGACATCGTCCGCCTCCTCCACACGATGGAGTCCGGCGACGAGCGCCAGCTCTTCTACCTCGCCCGGATCGCGACCTGGTCCTTCGACGACCGTACCGGCCCCGAGTTCAGTGCCGAAGGCCGCGGCGAGTACGCGCTGGAGGAGGTCCCGCTGACCCTGGAGGGGCTCGACGGCATCGACCTCAAGCCCGAGGAGATCGCCCACGTGCTGAGGGGGGCCGTCGGCGACGGAAGCATCGGAGTCGAGGCGTCGCTCTGAGCCGGCGTGTACGTCGTCCTGCCGCAGGGACCGGCTCTGAGATGAGCCGGTCCCTGCGGCCTTCCGAGGTCAGCGCGGGGAGCCCGGACGCGGCTCCTCGTCCTGCCCCGGCAGCAGCCGCAGGGCGAGGACCGATCCGTCGGCGTGGACGGAGACGGGGCCGCCCCAGTCCTTGTCGAAGGTGAGGCGGGGGCGGACGTGGCGGCTCGCGTGGACGAGGGCGCGGTATTCCTCGATGTCGCCCCTGGCGAGGAGTCGGAAGACCTCTTCGTCCACGCCGGAGAACGCCTCGACGCGAGGCCCGTTCAGGCGGAAGACGTGGTCAGTGCCGACGTACTCGTTGCCGAAGAGGGTGTGGGCGGCGTCCTGGATGCTCATGCTGGCCGCGTGCTCGAGGCCGGTGAACCGTTTGCGGCCCTGCCGATCGGTCAGGTGCCGGGCGGTCGCGTGGCCGGATCCCGTGAAGGCCATGAGCCCGGCCGCCGTGGTGTGGGCCAGTGACTCCTGGAACCAGGCGTAGTCCTTCGCCTGCACGTGGCAGCCCCGAACGGGTTCCGGTGCCACCAGACCCTCGGCCGGCGGGTGGATGTCAGGCATCACGTTCGCCTGGGACGGCGGGGCGTTCAGGTTCGGCTCACGGCCTTCCGCCGGGGACAGCCGACCTCCGCTGCCGAGTGCCTGGAGGGCGTGGACGGTCATCGTGCCGCCGTCCGTCGGGAGCTGCGTGCTGAACAGCAGGCCGGGGGTCTCGTTCCACGCTCCGATGTGGACTGCCTCAGCGTGGGCCGAGGCGGAGGCCAGCTGCTCGGCGGAGGTGGCGGCGTCGCTGTGGTTGCCCTTGCACGCGAGGGGGATGACGAGGGACGGCTCTTCCGGCCGCCAAACCTCGGCAAAGTACTGAGGGCGGTAGCGGTATTTCACCTTTTCGCCCCTGTCCCTGGTGGTGAGGGCCCAGCCCGCGCGTAACGCCGTGTCGGCGGGGACGATCGTCACCGAGTGGTCGGGGAAGCGGCTGCCCAGCATGTGCTCGGTGAGCGTGAGCGCGAAGCCGATGCCGAGTTCGCCGGACTGCAGCGACTTGTAGTGGTCCGCGATGCGGTGGCCCTCGTCGGTGAGGCCGAGGAAGGAGTTGCGACCGCCCGCCAGGGCCTGGGTGTACTTGAGCGCGCCCCAGTGTTCCGCCAGCCCTCGACCTGCACCACGCCACGACAGAGCGGTGGCTCGGGCGAGGGTGTGGAGGACGTCCCAGAGGGTCGCTTCGAACTGCCGGGGTAGCTCCGTCTGCGGGATCGAGGCGAGGTCGGGCTTCCTGCGGAGCGGCTCGTCCTCGTTCTCCTTCCGCTTCTTGTCGTCCGCCGCGACGGCGGCCTTCACCTTGCCGACGAGTGCGTCGTCGGAGTGGATGGAGATGTTCGACGGCTGGGTCAGTTCCTGGAGCACTTCCTCGGTCGGCTTCAACAGCTCTCCTCACGGCGTGCGCGGGTGGTTCACCATCGGTCGGACCGTACGGAAGGGAGGAGCGGCGCACGCAAGTGCGCAGGGGCGCGTGACCTGGATCTCGGTCCGGGCGGCGGAGAGCGCGCGGCCGGTGGCGGTGTTCCACCATCGGCCGCGCTGTTCTGTATGGAGCTGCGGCCCTTGCCCTCAATGCTCGTGAAAGTCTGAGCGGGAGAGGCGGGCGAACATCTTCAACGTCGAGGTGTGGAAGCCCGCGCTCGCGAAAGCCGGCGTCATCCCCATGCGGGAGAAGGGCGGGAGCTGGAAGGCGTCCCGCAAGGACGGCTTCCACATCCTCCGGCACAGGTACGCCTCGATCGTCCTCGAAGCGGGAGAGTCCGTGGTCACTCTCGCCCGATGGCTCGGCCATCATCCTCGACCACTACGTCCACTTCATGCCCGAGGCCGGCGGCAAGGGCAGGGCAGCCGTCGACGCGCTGCTCGGCGTGGTCCCCGGGTGCGTCCCGGAGAACCAGACCTTGGCGTGAGCGAGCGGGGGCACAGCACACGCTGTGCCCCCGTTGTCGTTGGGATGCCTGCCGTGTTCAGCCGGTGAGGCTCTTGCGGCGGACCCGCACTCCGTACTTCGTCCCCTCAGGCCCACCACTGCTGCCCCAGCCGACGGTGGTGGCGACGTCCCATCCTCTCTGAGCCTTCATCTGGGCCGCGAAGGTACGGAGGTTGTGGATCGCGCAGCCGCAGTCCAGCGACACGTCGATGCTCAGGTAAGGGCTGCGGGGATTGTCGTTCCCGTACGAGGTCTCCTCCCACCGCACCTCGTGGACGTGCTCCTTGAGGCCGGTCCGCTCCTCGTCGTACTTGATGCCATGGGCCTTGGCGTACTCGTCCAGGTCGTCGATCACGAACAGGTGGCTGGACCACTCGCCGGGCCAGACCGCGAAGAGCCGTGAGCCGCCGGCCAGGGCTCGTTCGTAGGCGGCACGGTCAGCCCCGTGGGTCACCTCGCCGTCTTCGTGGACCTCGATGTAACACGTCGTACGTGCGGTGTACGGGAAGTCCCTTCCCACAGCCGCTGCACTCCTCGGTTCCAACCGGCCCTCCCTGTGTGCGATGCCCCGCGTGGAAGTCAACAGCATCCAGGGAGCGGTCCGCAGGGCTTCGCCCGACACCCTCGGTGACCGCCGACCATCAACCTTGCTCGTGGGGTCGTTCCCATGGTGGCCACAGAGCTGCGGGCAGGGGCAACAGGTGCCCGCTGTTCCCGAGCGCCGCGCATTCTCCCCAAGGCCAGGGGACAGCCCTCTCGGGCACTCGCGTTCGTGAAGTCGATCAGGTGATCTGGGGGCTCTGCTACAACCAGTCTTTCTTCTTGAAGACCACGTACAGACTCGTGCACACCACCGCCATCAGCACCACCGCGAACGGATACCCGCCCGCCCAGTGCAGCTCCGGCATGTGGTCGAAGTTCATCCCGTAGATCGTTCCCACCAACGTGGGTGCAAAGAGGATGGCCGCCCAGGACGAGATCTTCTTGATCTCCTCGTTCTGTTCGAAGCCCGCCTCCGCCAGTGCCCGCATCTCCGCGTTCTGCTGTTGGGTGACCAGGGTCGCGTTGACCGTGAGGATGTCCGTGAGGGCCTGGCGGAAGCCGTCGACGCGTTCGCTGGTGTGGGTGACGTGGTCGGCGACGTCGCGGAGGTAGCGCTGGAGTTCCTCGTCCGTGCCGTACTTGGCGAAGCCGGCCATCAGGCCGTGCAGCATGCCCACCAGGGGGCGGGTCGCGCGCTGGAACTCGACCATCTCCCGGGAGAGTTCGTAGATGCGGCGGGAGACCGCCGGGTCGCCGCCGAAGACCTCCGTCTCGATCTCGTCGATGTCGTTCTGGACGCCCGCCACCACCGGCGCGTAGCCGTCGACCACCGCGTCGAGGATCGCGTACAGGACCGCCTCCGGTCCCAGGGCGAGGAGCCCGGGGTCCTTCTCCATGCGGCGACGGACCGCGGAGAGGTCAGGGGCGGCGCCGTGGCGGACCGTGATCAGGAAGTCCGGGCCCACGAAGACGTGGAGTTCGCCGAAGTCGACCTCCTCCTGGGCGTCAAGATAGCGGGCGGCGCGAAGGACGACGAAGAGGGTGTCGCCGTACCGCTCCAGTTTGGGGCGCTGATGGGCCTCCATCGCGTCCTCGACGGCCAGTTCGTGCAGATCGAACTCGGCCGCCAGGGAATGGAGTTCCTCCTCGGTGGGCCCCTTGAGTCCGATCCACGCCATGCCGTCCGGGTGCTCCCGCAGCTGCCGGAAGGTCTCCGCGAGCGTCAGAGGGGAGGAGACCCGGTGGCCGTCGCGGTACAGGCCGGCCTGCACCATGCTCGGGCGGGCCGGTTCCGGGGAGGCGGCCGCGGGCCGCTCCGTCTGAGGACGGCGCCATGCCGAGCGGGGGCGGCGGTCGGACATCGTCGTACACCTCCTGGGTTCCTCCAGGCAGGATATAGGGGACGAACAGCCTGAGACCGGCATTCCCTACCACTTCGCCCGGCTCTTGCGGACCGTACCTGTCCTCAGGCCCGAGTAGCGTGCCCGCCATGGCCCTCAAGACGCCCCACCCCGTGCTCGGTCCTCGTGCCCTGAACCGCGCCACGGTCGCCCGGCAACTCCTCCTGAGCCTCGCCCCGACAGGAGTCACGGAGGCCATCGGCCACCTCCTCGGCCTCCAGGCGCAGAACCCCAAGCCCCCGTACTACGCGCTCGCCGCCCGCCTCGACGGGTTCCGGCCCGAGCAGCTGTCCGCGCTGATGGAGTCCCGGGCCGTCGCCCGCATCGTGACCATGCGCTCCACCGTCCACACCCACACCGCGGGGGACGCGGTCGCCCTGCGCGGGCTCGTACAGGCCGGGGCCATCGACCGCGAACTCGCCCTCTTCGTCTCGCGCGGCGGGCTCGACGGCGTCGACCTCGACCGGCTCGCCTCCCTTTCCCGCGCACTCGTCGAGGAGCGGCCCCGTACCCCCAAGGAGCTGCGCGAGGAGCTGCTCAAGGAGTGGCCCGAAGCCGACCCGCAGTCCCTTTCCGTCGCAGCCCGCTGCCTCCTGCCCCTCGTCCAGGTCACCCCGCGCGGACTCTGGGGCCGAGGCGGCCAGGTCGCGCTGACCACCACCGACGCCTGGTTCGAGGACGCCGCAGACGCCGACCCCACCGCAGACGGCGTGGACCGGGCCGCCGACCTCGACGAGACCGTGCTGCGCTACCTCGGCGCCTTCGGGCCCGCCTCCGTCAAGGACATGCAGACCTGGTGCGGTCTCACGCGGCTCGCCGAGGCGTTCAAGCGGCTGCGGCCCGGGCTCCTCGTCTTCCAGGACGAGCGCGGCACCGAGCTCTTCGACCTCCCCGGCGCGCCCCGGCCCGACGAGGACACCCCAGCCCCGCCCCGCTTCCTCCCCGAGTTCGACAACCTGCTCCTCTCGCACGCCGACCGCACCCGTGTCGTCCCCGCCGCGTACCGCTCCCGCACCTGGAGCGGCAATCAGGCACACCGCGTCTTCCTCCTCGACGGCTTCCTCGCCGGGATCTGGCGCCTCGACGAGGCGAAGGACCGCACCACGCTCACCGTCGAGCCCTTCGGGCGTGTGACACGGGGTCAGCGGACCGCGCTCACCGCCGAGGCGGAGCGGACCCTCCGGCTCATGTCGCCGGCGGGCATCCCGTACGACATCGTCCACGTGGAGGAGTGAACGACGGAGGCAGCTGGGGCCGGGTCCGGGAGCCTCGGGCGGCGGGGGGGGCGATTCCCTTGCCAGTGCCGGGTGTTTACACTTGCGTTCTGCGAACGTCCGTATGCACGGGGGGATTACGGATCATGGCTGTCACGGTGCCGGACTGGGCGGACACACTCCTTGACCTGGTGGGGGTGAACTGGCCCAACGTCGACGAGGACGCCTACCGCGACATGGCGGACGCGCTCCGTGAGTTCGCGGACGACCTCGCCGACGACGGCCAGCTCGCCAACAACCATGTGCAGCGCCTGCTGTCCTCGGGCCACGGCGAGGCGCTCGACGCGCTCAACGGGCACTGGGGCAAGGTCAAGGACAAGCATCTCAAGGACATGGTGTCCGCGGCCCGCACGATCGCGGACGCACTGGACCTCGCGGCGGGCGCCATCGAGGCCATGAAGTGGAAGGCCGTCGCGGAGCTCGGCATCCTGGCCGGGCAGACCGGTCTCGCGCTCGCCCTCATCCCGGTCACCGGGGGGTTGTCCGCCCTGCTCGGCGCGGGTGCCATCGCCTTCACGAAGAAGCAGCTCCTGAAGCTGATCACGTCCGCGATGGAGGAGGCGGTCGGGCACATCGTCGGGGTGATGACCGAGCCGGTCGTGGCCGCGCTCGAGAACATGGCCGCGGACCTGGTCGTCCAGGTGAGCATGGACGCGCTGGGCGTCCAGGACGGCGTGAACCTCGACCAGACGAAGCAGGCCGGCAAGGACGGCTTCGACGAGGGCGTGCAGGGTGCCAAGGAGGGGCTGAACCTCGCCTCCGCCGGCGGTGGCGGCGGAGGAGGCGGTGGTGGTGCCAAGGGCAAGGGCTTCCACATCGAGCACGACGAGCACGACCAGGCCAGTACCAAGCTGAACGGCGTCAGCCTCGCCATCCACGGGAAGACCGCGGGGAAGCTCGCCAAGGCGAAGGGACACCAGGGCCGCAACAAGGGCCGGGACGACATCGCCGACGCCCTGGACCCGGTCATCGAGAAGGCCATGGGCGCCCTCGTGAAGTCCGCCAAAACCATGGGGGACCACATCGGCGAGACGCTGCCCAGGGCCGTCAAGCAGATCTCCAAGGACCACAAGAACAACGACGACGACACGGCCGCCCGCATCGCACGCCAGCGCAAGGGCGACGACGACGCCAGGAACGGCTCCGGAGGCGGTACGGGCGGCAAGGGCCCGACCGGTGGGGGAGGCGGCGGCAAGCCGCCCGGCGGAGGCGGCGGCAGCCACTCCGGCGGTGGCAGCGGGAACAGCCCGAAGGGCAACCCGATCAGCCCCCAGCCCGGCTGGCACGGCCAGACCGGCAAGGGCATGAAGAACCACCGCAGGGACGCGCTGGACGTCAGCCACCTCAGCGAGGAGGAGCAGCGGAAGCTGCTCGTCGACGAGGCCGGGCACCTCGCCAACGACGCCAAGAACCAGCCGCCCAGCAATCCGTACCCGGAGGGCAAGCACCGGCTGAAGACGGCCTGCGCCGGAACCCTCCTCCACGACGGCACCCTGACCGCGCACACGAGCAGCTCCACCACCGGCGATTCCTCGATGTCAACCCACCCCGCCCTCAAGCAGATCCTGGACCGGGTGGAGAACGACATGAAGGCCGCCGACCAGAACGCGGGCAACGGCCACGGCAAATGCGCGGAGGTCTCGCTGATCTCCGACCGGTTGCACCAACTCGATCCGAACGGGACGTCGATCGTCACGCCGGAGGACGTACGGAAGGCCATGGACGGGTCACTCGTCCATTCCGTCCAGATCGGCAACATGCGCCCCGGAGACGATCAGTTGCTGCACGGCGAGTACAAACCGCCGTGCAGGTCCTGTGAGAGAATGCTGCCCCTCGCCGGCGTCATCGCGCACCACTGAGCATCACCGAGAGAGAGCACGCAATGCCGAGAATGACAGCGGAGGAAGTCGAGGCGGCCCTCGCCGAGGTGGGCTGGTCCCGGGGGCGGGACATCGGTGCGCGGCTGCCCGGACTGCTCAGCTTCGTGACCGACCGTTTCGCCGAGGAGGGCCACCCGGTCGAGCCCTTCCCGGCCGCCCAGGACTTCGTCAGGGAATTCGGCGAACTGCGCCTGGAGATTCCGGGAACCCCGCCGGACTCCGTCGGATTCACGCCGCACTGGATTTACGAGGAGAGCGGCGAGGACGTGGCCGAACTCGCCGCGAATCTGGGCAAGAAGCTCTTTCCCGTCGGCTACGAGTCGTTCGACGGGGCCATGGTCCTCATCGACGAGACCGGGCGTTTCTTCCTCATGCACCACACCGGTCCCTATTTCCTGGGAGCGAACACGTACGAGGCCATCAGCTGTCTGCTGCGCGGCCCCCAGCAGGAAGCGCGGGACTACTTTGTCTGACACCGTTCCGGGAACGGCCGCCTCGCTCCTCGTCCAGGGGACGATCACCAGTCAGACGAACCTGACCGGTGACGGCGAACCCCGGCTCCACCCCGCAGTGCGGGAGTTCTTCGACGGGCTCCCGCCCGGCCTGCGCGAGCCGTTCCTCGGTTACTGCGCCGAGTCCGCGCTCGTCTCCGACCGGCTGTACGCCGTCGACGCCGAGCGCGCGGACGGTACGACCACGAGCCTCGCCGAGGCGCCGGCGCACTTCTCGGGGGCGGCCCTCGTCTCCCGCAAGGTGCGCCCCCACGGCGACCCCGAGCACGGCACACCGGCCCCCCTCTGCCGCTCCTGCGCGGCCCTGGCCGAGGCGCTGGGCATCACCGTCCTCCAGGACTCCTGACGCGGGGGTGGCGATGACGACCGAGCCGGCGACGACCGAACGCGAGACGGCCACCGAGGGCGACGACGTACGCGGGGCCGATGTCGTGCGAGGGGCCGATGACGTACGCGGCGCCGACGACGTACGCGGCGACGCCGATGACGTCCGCGGGGCCGATGACGTACGAGGCGACGCCGATGAGGTCCGCGGGCCCGAGCGCGACGCGGTCCTCACGCAGGCCGGCTGGCATCCCGGGCGGGACGCCGGCGACGCCGCCATGATCGCGGTCCTCAGGACGGCGGGCCTCGGGCCCTGGCCGCTCTTCCCCGCGGCCGAGCGCGCGGTCCGGGAGTTCCACGGCCTCCGGCTCGAAGCCGCCGCCCACGGCGGCCGCGAGGTCGCGGCGACCGGCTGCCGCGTCGACCCCCAGGAAGCCCGGTTCGCGGGCCCGCCCCTGCACCGGCTCGCCGACACCCTCGGCACCCGGCTCTTCCCGCTCGGCCGCACCGACGCGGACACGCCGATGGCCGTGGACGAGGAGGGCCGGCTGTTCTCCCTCGGTGCCGGAGGTGCCTGGCTCCTCGGGGAGACCGTGCGGGACGGGCTCCTCGCGCTGGCGGAGGGGCTGCGGCCCGTACGCCTGCGGGGGCGGGAGTGGCAGTGGCCGCTGCGGCCGGCACCGGCCGACCTCGCCGCCGGCGTGCGGGCGGCGCTCGTCGCCGTCTATGTCCTGCACACCCACGGGGTGTTCGACGCCAGGACCGTCCACCTCCGGGCCACCACGCTGCGGGGGATCGGCGTGACCGTCCTGGACCAGGCGTTCCCGCTGCGCCCCGGCTCCCTGGAGGACAGCGCGCAGCCCCTGGCCGAGGCGATGGAGACGGAACTGTCCGCCCTGTCGCAGCCGGCCTCCGCCTGCGAACTGGTGCTCTCCGTACCCGCCCCGCCCGGCACACCGACCCCCGCGGCGGGCGTCGACTGCCGCGTCACGCTCGGCGGCACCGACGGCTTCGCCCTGTTCCTGTCCGCGGGCCAGGGCGCCTCGATCGGCCGCCCGGCAACCCTCGTGGACGCCTGCGTCTCCGCCTTCGACGCCTGGTCCGCCGCGACCTGACCGCCCCGCGACCGGGCCACCGCCGCCCGGCCGGCTAGGGCAGCGCCCCCGCCCGTCTGGCCGCCACCACGGCCTCCAGGCGGGTGTGGGCGCCCAGTTTGCGCATCGCCGACCGGAGGTAGCCCTTCACCGTCTCCGGGCGGAGGCCCAGGCGTTCGGCCGCCGTGGCGTTCGTCGCGCCGGAGGCGACCGCCGCCAGGACGTCCGTCTCGCGCGGGGTGAGGGAGACGCCGGGGGCGGCGGGGACGGTGCCGGAGGCCGATTCGAGGCGGCCGCAGACGGCGAGGAGGCGCTCCCGGAGCCAGGGGTCGACCACCTTCGGGGCCAGCTCGCGCAGCTCCCCGTACGCCTGGCGGACCTCCTCCCAGGATGGTCCGGGGGGCGGCGGCGCGAGGAGCTGCCGCACCTCGTCCCGTACCGCGAGCGCCTGCTCCACGTCCCGGGCCGCCGCCATCGCCGCGTCGAAGACCCGCTCCCCGATCGGCACGGCGTCGCGCAGCGCCCCGTACAGCACGCCGCGCACCTTGCGCCGTACGACGACGGGGACCGCGACGACCGAGCGCAGACCCTCCGCCGAGACGGGGCCGTCGTACTCGTGGGTGATGTGCCGGGCGGAGGGGTAGTCGGTGACCGCGCACGGCCGGGACAGCGCCAGGCACTTCCCGCCGAGCCCGGAACCGGCCGAGATCGCGAGGCCGCGAAGGGCCGGCGTCACCGCCCCGCTGAGCTCGGCGATCCGCATCGTGCGGCCCTCCTGGAGCAGTCCGCCGAAGACCACGGGCAGCCCGCTGCCGCGACGCAGCCGCAGCAGCGCCGTCCGCAACTCCACCGCTTCCATCCGCTCGGGCACGGAACCACTCCTTCACCCCCGAACGGGGGTAGTGAGACCTGGGTCACCGATTACACGATGTCCGGGACAGGTCCCGCAATGAGGAGGACATATGACGCCCACGAGCGCGACCGGCGCGACGGAGAGGTTCCGGGCCGCCCGGGACTTCCTGCTCCAGCACCGTGAGGACTACGAGACGGCCTACGAGGGCTTCGTCTGGCCCCGGTTCGAGCGGTTCAACTGGGCGCTCGAATGGTTCGACGTCATCGCGGAGGGGAACGACCGGACCGCGCTCCACCTCGTCGAGGAGGACGGCTCCGAGACGAAGGTGTCCTTCGCCGCGATGTCCGCCCGCTCGAACCGGGTCGCGAACTGGCTGCGGGCCCAGGGCGTCCGCGCCGGGGACCGGATCATCGTGATGCTCGGCAACCAGGTCGAGCTGTGGGAGACCGTGCTCGCCGCCATGAAGCTGCGCGCCGTCGTCATCCCCGCCACCCCGCTCCTCGGCCCCGCCGACCTGCGTGACCGCGTCGACCGGGGCCACGCCCGCCATGTGATCGTGCGCGCCGAGGACATCGCCAAGTTCGACGACGTCCCCGGGGAGTACACCCGGATCGCGGTCGGCGGCGACGGGACGGACTGGCTGGAGTACGAGCACGCCGACCGCGCGTCCGACGTCTTCGAGCCCGACGGGGTCACCCTCGCCGACGACACCCTGATGCTGTACTTCACCTCCGGCACCACCGCCCGGCCCAAGCTGGTCGAGCACACCCACACCTCGTACCCGGTCGGGCACCTCTCGACGATGTACTGGATCGGCCTCAGGCCCGGGGACGTGCACCTCAACATCTCCTCGCCGGGCTGGGCCAAGCACGCCTGGTCCAACCTCTTCGCCCCGTGGAACGCGGAGGCGACCGTCTTCATCCACAACTACACGCGCTTCGACCCGGCCCGGCTGCTGCGCGAGATGGAGCGCCACGGCGTCACCAGCTTCTGCGCCCCGCCGACCGTCTGGCGGATGCTGATCCAGGCCGACCTGAGCCGGCTGAAGACACCGCCGCGCGAGGTCGTCGCCGCCGGCGAACCGCTCAACCCCGAGGTCATCGAGTCGGTGCGGCGCGCCTGGGGCGTCACCGTCCGGGACGGTTTCGGCCAGACCGAGACAGCCGTCCAGGTCTCCAACAGCCCCGGTCAGCGGCTCAAGGAAGGCTCCATGGGCCGCCCGAGCCCCGGCTTCCGGGTCACTCTCGTCGACCCGGTCAGCGGCCGGCCGGACGCGGAGGAGGGCGAGATCTGTCTCGATCTCTCCGCCCACCCGGTGGGCCTGATGACCGGCTACCACGGCGATCCGGAGCGTACGGCGGAGGCGATGGCCGACGGCTACTACCGCACCGGTGACATCGGCTCCCGGGACGAAGAGGGATACATTACTTATATCGGGCGTTCGGACGACGTTTTCAAGGCCTCCGACTACAAGATCAGCCCCTTCGAGCTGGAGAGCGCCCTCCTGGAGCACGAGGCCGTCGCCGAGGCGGCCGTCGTCCCCGCCCCCGACCCGCTGCGGCTCGCCGTCCCCAAGGCGTACGTCGTCCTCGCGGCGGGCTGGGAGCCGGGCGACGAGACCGCGAAGGCGCTCTTCGCGCACTCGCGCGCGGTCCTCGCCCCGTACAAGCGGATCCGGCGCGTCGAGTTCGCCGAGCTGCCCAAGACCGTATCGGGCAAGATCCGGCGGGTGGAGCTGCGCCGGCTGACCGCGGAAGGCGGCGGCAAGGAGTACGCGGAGGGGGACCTCGCGTGAACCTCTCCTACGACCACGGGACGTCCGGCACAGCCCTCCTGGGCGACACCGTCGGAGCCAACCTCGACCGGGCCGTCGCCGCCTGGCCCGAGCGCGAGGCGCTCGTCGACGTCCCCACCGGGCGCCGCTGGACGTACGCGCAGTTCGGCGCGGACGTCGACCGGCTGGCCGGCTCCCTGCTCGGCAGCGGCGTCCGGAAGGGCGACCGGGTCGGCATCTGGGCGGTGAACTGCGCCGAGTGGGTCCTCGTCCAGTACGCCACCGCCCGCATCGGCGCGGTCATGGTCACCATCAACCCGGCCTACCGGGCCCATGAGTTGGCCTACGTCCTCAACCAGGCCGGGATCTCGCTGCTCTTCGCCTCGCTCGCCCACAAGACCAGCGACTACCGGGCCATGGTCGAGCAAGTGCGCGGTGAATGCTCCGCGTTGCGGGAAGCGGTCTACTTCGGCGACCCGACCTGGGACGCGCTCCTCACCCGCACCGCCGGCGAGCTGCTCCCGGAAGCCCTCTCCTGCGACGAGCCCGTCAACATCCAGTACACCTCAGGGACGACGGGCTTCCCCAAGGGCGCCACCCTCTCCCACCACAACATCCTCAACAACGGTTACTTCGTCGGCGAGATGATCGCCTACACCGAGCATGACCGGATCTGCGTCCCGGTGCCCTTCTACCACTGCTTCGGCATGGTCATGGGAAACCTGGCGGCCACCTCGCACGGCGCCTGCATCGTGATCCCCGCGCCCTCCTTCGACCCCGCGGCCACCCTCCGCGCGGTGCAGGAGGAACGCTGCACCTCCCTCTACGGCGTCCCGACGATGTTCATCGCGGAGCTGAACCTCCCCGATTTCGCCTCGTACGACCTCTCCAGTCTGCGCACCGGCATCATGGCCGGCTCGCCGTGCCCGGTGGAGGTGATGAAGCGGGTCGTCGCCGAGATGAACATGGCGGAGGTGTCGATCTGTTACGGCATGACGGAGACCTCGCCCGTCTCCACCCAGACCCGCCGCGACGACGACCTGGAGCGCCGCACGGGCACGGTCGGCCGGGTCATGCCGCACGTCGAGGTGAAGGTCGTCGACCCGGTGAGCGGACTCACGGTGGAGCGGGGCACGGCGGGCGAGCTGTGCACCCGCGGCTACAGCGTGATGCTCGGCTACTGGGACGAACCGGAGAAGACCGACGGGGCGATCGACAGCGGCCGCTGGATGCACACCGGGGACCTGGCGGTGATGCGCGACGACGGCTACGTGCAGATCGTCGGCCGCATCAAGGACATGATCATCCGGGGCGGCGAGAACGTGTACCCGCGCGAGATCGAGGAGTTCCTCTACGGACACCCGAAGATCGCCGACGTCCAGGTCGTCGGCGTCCCCGACGAGCGGTACGGCGAGGAGATCCTGGCCTGCGTCATCCCCCGCGACCCGGCCGACGCCCCCACTCTGGCCGACGTCACGGCCTTCTGCCGGGACCGGCTCGCCCACTACAAGGTCCCGCGCAGGGTGGAGATCCTCACCGCGTTCCCGATGACGGTGAGCGGCAAGGTACGGAAGGTGGAACTGCGCCGGCTGTACGGGGAGGAGCGGCAGGGCACCGCTTGAGCGAGCCCGCCGTCAGCCCGGAGCGACCGTCCGTCCGGAGCGCCGTCCGTCCGGATCGCCGGGCGGACGGCGGGCCTCCTAGGCGTTCCGTACCTCGCGGCGCATGCAGACGCGGGGCCAGGCGGAGAGGCCGTGGGCCGCCTCCGCCCGGCTGATCGCGCGGAGGCCCTCCGTCAGTGCCGGGTCGGATTCCGTGAGCGGGCGGAAGCCGAGGCGCGTGTAGTACGGCGCGTTCCACGGCACCTCGGTGAACGTCGTCAGGGTCAGCGCCGCCAGGCCCTGTTCCAGGGCGGCCTCGGCCAGGTGCTCGATCAGCGCCCGGCCCACGCCCCGGCGCCCGGCGTCCGGATGCACCGACACCTGCTCGATGTGGGCCGCACCGTCGACCGTGTCGGCGAGGAGGTACGCGACCGGGCGGTCGGCGGTGTCCACCGCCACCCACGCCCGGCCGGCGTGCCGGTACGACTCCAGGACGTCCAGAGGCAGCGGGTCGTCGTCGGCGATCGCCGCCATGCCGAGCGAGCGGAACGGCTCGCCCGCCGCCCGTTCGATGTCCTGGAGCAGCGGGAGTTCGGCCGAGGCGGCCGCTCTGATGCGCATACGACAGTATGGCGCGGCCTCACCCCGGACGGTCACCCGCGGGCGGGACCCGGATCCGTCGGCGGCCGGTTCCGCTCCGCCTCCCCGGGCCGGTCCAGCAGCCCGCCCTCCCGTGAGAACCGCGGCAGGAACATGGCGAGAGCCGGATCGCCGTACAGCGCCACGTACAGCTGGACCAGCCACCCGTCCGTCACCTCCCGCCGATGCGCGGGCAGCGGGTACCGCTCGCGGAGGCCGGCGAGCAGCTGCCGCGCCGCCCGGGTGGTCGGCGGCAGCCGCAGCAGCGCCACCGCCGCGAGCAGGGGCAGCGCGCCCGCGGAGAACACCACGGTCAGAGCCGCACCGGACGGTGCCGTCACATACGCACCGACGCCCAGCGTGAACGGTACGCAGCCGAGCAGCGCCCCGGCCGTCCCCAGCCGCGTGGGCGACTCGAGCAGCCCCGCCGCGCGCAGCTCGCCGCGCAGCGTGTCCACCGCCCGCCGCGCCTCTGGGCGCAGCACGAGGTCCCGCAACGCGAAGGCCCGGCGGAGCGCTCGGTGCACCCCGAGCTGTACGGCGTCCGTGGTGCGCCCCGGCCCGCCGTTGGCCCGAATCGTATGTTTGCGTCCCGCCGCGACCGCCCCGCGCTGGTGCAGCGCCACCAGTGCCACGGTGACGGCCGCCCGCCGCCCGCCCCGCAGCAGCGCCAGGGCCTGCGGCGGCGGCACGACGCCCGTAACCGGCGCTCCGCTTCCCCGGCTGCGGGTTCGCAACAACACGGCGGCGAACAGCAGCTGTCCGCAGGCCGCTCCGATGAACCACCACATCCCCGTCGGCATGGCACCCACCCCCGAGGGTGTTGTGCCCGGGAGAGCGTGATCGTCACGCGTGAATGGCCGGATTCCTCTGTCGAGGCGCGGTGGCCGAGCCCGGCATGATCCAAAAGGCAGGCCCTAGGTGCCGCTCGCGGCCAGGTCGTCGGCGGCGTCGTTCACCGGCTGCGGTGTGCCGGTCAGATCGAGGACGAAGAGCGGGAGATGAACCTCCGCGGCACGTGAACGGGCCTCGGGCGTGTAGCCCGCGAGCGAGAAGCACACGCTCACCGCGGAGGCGCTCAGCCCGTTGAGCCACAGGCACTCGACGGCCTTCAGTCCCGTGGGACGGGTGCTCGGATCGACCTGCGCGACGAGCCCCGGCGCCCGCAGGTCCACGCCGGAGGCGGGGCGCTCCTCCGGCTGGACGACGTCCCGGAACCCCAGCCAGCGGAGATACCCGGCGGCCGCGGCGACCGCGTCCCGCGCGGTCCGGATCGTCACGGGCCGGAAGGCCCCTCGCGCCGGAGCGGGGCGCGGGGCGGTGGGCGGCAGCGGTATGTGCGGCGGATAGCGCTCGGCGAAGGTGCGCGGCACCTCGGGACGACGCCCCGGATTCTCTGGCTGCGGGTGATCGGAGGGGCCGGGGTGACCGGAGCGAGGGGAGGGGCCTGAGGGGCCTGACGGGCCGGGGGACGGTGTGGCGGCGCCGGAGGACGAGGGACTGCCGGGGGCTGTGGGGGCGTCGGCGCCGGGTATGGGGGTGCCCGGACCCGCCGCGGCGGCCCGGCCGGTACCCGTACCCGTACCCGTGTACGGCTCAGCGCCCCCCGCACCCCGCCCGCCCGTACCGGCTCCCGCGCCGCGCCCGCGTGTGGGACCCGTACCGAACCACTCCGCGCCCGGCTCGAACGCCCGGGACGGCGCCGTACCGGAGACTCCCCGCGTGTCGGCTCGGCCGGGGCCGCCCGGCGCCGGTTCCCGGCCGCGCCGCCCGGTCGCCGGAGCCGTACCGGAAGGCCCGGGACCGTCGCCGCCCGGTCCCGTACCGGCCGCCTCCGGCCCGCCGCCCGCGCCCGCTTCCGGTCCGCCGGAGGCCCCGGCGCCCACCGGAAGGACCGGGACCCGCAGGACGGTCCCGCAGGCGCAGCCCAGCTCCGGGTGGGGCCAGTCGCCCGTGCGGCCGCAGGCGCCGCAGCGGACGGTGACCCATTCGTCCGCCCAGTTCCGGCGCGTGATCGGTTCCGCCGTCGCGCCCGCCTTCACGGGTGGCGTCACGGGGCTCCCGCACGCGCAGGGGAAGACGGGTGCCGCGTACGCCTGCGTGCGCTGGCATTCCGGGCAGCGCACGGGTACCGACTCGGCCACAACCAACCCCCTGTCGTTCCGCCCCATCGTCCCCCCATCGGCCACCCGGGGGGAGGGTGTTCGGCCACTTCCGTGATCCCGCAGCGCGGACTTCTCTTGACGGCTCTCCGGAGGCCGACCTACATTGCTTCCGTATAGCAGAACAGTATTTCCGCATTACGGAAACAAGCCGTCCGGGGCCCCGAGCCGACCGGTGGGCTTGGATCCGCCCGGCCGAAGCAGGAGCACTCCCATGCCTCGTATGACCGCCGCCGCAGCGGCCGTTGAGATCCTCAAGCGCGAAGGCGTCACCCAGGCGTTCGGCGTCCCCGGCGCGGCGATCAACCCCTTCTACCGCGAGCTCAAGAACGTGGGCGGCGTCGGCCACACGCTGGCCCGCCACGTCGAGGGCGCGTCCCACATGGCCGAGGGCTACACCCGGGCCAAGGCCGGCAACATCGGTGTCTGCATCGGTACCTCAGGCCCCGCCGGCACCGACATGATCACCGGCCTGTACTCGGCCATCGCGGACTCGATCCCGATCCTCTGCATCACCGGCCAGGCCCCGGTCTCGAAGCTCCACAAGGAGGACTTCCAGGCCGTCGACATCGCCACGATCGCCAAGCCGGTCACCAAGGCCGCCACCACCGTCCTGGAGGCCGCGCAGGTCCCCGGCGTCTTCCAGCAGGCCTTCCACCTCATGCGTTCCGGCCGGCCCGGCCCGGTCCTCATCGACCTGCCGATCGACGTCCAGCTGACCGAGATCGAGTTCGACCCGGAGACCTACGAGCCGCTGCCGGTCTACAAGCCGCGGGCGACCCGGGCGCAGGCCGCGAAGGCGCTGAGCTTCCTCCTGGAGTCCGAGCGCCCGCTGATCGTCGCCGGCGGCGGCATCATCAACGCCGACGCCACCGACCTCCTCGTCGAGTTCGCCGAGCTGACCGGCATCCCGGTCATCTCCACCCTGATGGGCTGGGGCACCATCCCGGACGACCACGAGCTGGCCGCCGGCATGGTCGGCGTCCAGACCGCGCACCGCTACGGCAACGCGACGTTCCTGGAGTCGGACTTCGTCCTCGGCATCGGCAACCGCTGGGCCAACCGCCACACCGGTTACAACCTGGACGCCTACACCAAGGGCCGTAAGTTCGTCCACGTCGACGTCGAGCCCACGCAGCTCGGCAAGATCTTCGCCCCGGACTACGGCATCGCCTCCGACGCCAAGGCCGCGCTCGAGCTCTTCATCGAGATCGCCAAGGAGCTGAAGGCCGCCGGCACGCTGCCCGACTTCTCCGCGTGGGCCGCCTCCGCGCAGGAGCGCAAGGCCACCCTCCAGCGCCGCACGCACTTCGACAACATCCCGATGAAGCCGCAGCGCGTCTACGAGGAGATGAACAAGGCCTTCGGCCCCGACACCCGTTACGTCACCACCATCGGCCTCTCCCAGATCGCGGCCGCGCAGTTCCTGCACGTCTACAAGCCGCGCCACTGGATCAACTGCGGCCAGGCCGGCCCGCTCGGCTGGACGATCCCGGCCGCGATCGGCGCCGCCACCGCCGACCCGGAGACCCCGGTCGTCGCGCTCTCCGGCGACTACGACTTCCAGTTCATGATCGAGGAGCTGGCGGTCGCCGCCCAGCACAAGGTCCCCTACGTCCACGTCCTCGTGAACAACGCCTACCTGGGCCTGATCCGTCAGGCGCAGGGCGGCCTCGGCATCAACTTCGAGGTCAACCTCGAGTTCGAGAACATCAACACCCCGGAGATCGGCGTCTACGGCGTCGACCACGTCAAGGTCGCCGAGGGCCTCGGCGTCAAGGCGATCCGCGTCACCGACCCGGACAAGCTGGGCGAGGCGCTTGAGGAGGCCAAGAAGCTGGCCGTCGAGCACCAGGTCCCGGTCGTCGTCGAGGCGATCCTGGAGCGCATCACCAACATCGCCATGAGCAAGACGGTCGACATGAGCGACGTCACCGAGTTCGAGGAGCTGGCCACCGAGCCCGGCCACGCGCCGACCGCGATCAAGGCCCTCCAGGCCTGACGAGCCTGACCGGCCTCACGGCCTGATCAGGGCGCTGTGACACGGCCCCCGTCCCGAGGAGCACCGGGACGGGGGCCGTGTCACGCTCAGACGCCGGTCCCGGCCCGCTGTGCCCGTACGAGCACCGCGCCCGCCTCCGTCCACTCGTACAGGACCGACCGCCCCGCCCGGTCCCGCCGCACGAGCCCCGCGTCGAGCAGGACCTTCAAGTGGCGTCCCACCGAGCCGAGCCCCTGCCCGGTCAGCGCCACCAACTGGCTGGTGGACTTGGGCGATTGCAGCCGTACGAGCACTCCCGCGCGTGCCCCGCCGAGCAGCGCCCCGAGCGCCTCGGGCACCACCGGCCCGGTTGTGTCCGCGAGGGCGCCGGAGCACGCGTACACGAGCGCGAACCGCTCGGAGCCCTCCCAGGAGACCCAGCCCTGCTTCGGCGTCACAGGGACGAAGAGCAGCCGGCCGCCGTCGACCCGTCTCGGCGGGTACGCCCGGGGGTTGACCTGGAGACGCCCGTCGCCCAGCCAGCGCGTCCTCCCCGGGCACAGTTCGTCGAGCGCCGCCGCCCAGCCGTCCCGTGCGAGACGCGCGGTCCGCGCCACCACATCGGCCTCCAGGACCCGGCGGCGGCGCGGCCAGTCGGGCAGCACCGTCTCCCGCCACACCCACTCGAGGACCCCCGCCATGCGGTGCGGCAGGTCCCCCGCCGTCCGCAGCGGCCCGGGTACGGGACCGCCGACCGCCACCTCCAACTGCGGTACCGCGTCGGCCGGTTCGCACGCGCGGACCGCCACGACCTCCTCCTCGAAGGAGCGCTCTCGGTCGCCCGGCGGCGTCGGCGTCAGGAAGTCGGCGTTCCACGTGGGCCCGAGGGCCGCCCGTACGAGCAGCGCGTCGAGCGGTTCGGCGGCGAGACGCTCCCGGTACGCGGGCAGGTGCGCGGCCAGCCACGCCCGCTCGCCGGGATGCGTACCGGCCGCCGTGTGCAGGGTCTTGAGCGCCGCGACCGTCTCGGCCAGCGGCGAGACGACGAATCTACTCCCGGCCAGCGAGTCCGTACCGATCTGCCACCAGCCCACGCCGCGCCTCGGTCCTTCCGCCATAGTGAGGCGCTCCGGCCCGCGCCTCGATCGTTCGGCCTTCGTGGGGCGCTCCGGCCCGCGCCTCGATCGTTCGGCCTTCGTGGGGCGCTTCGGTCCGCGCCTCGGTCGTTCGGCCTCGTGGGGCGCTCCGGTCCGCGCTCCCGTCCTCCCGCGTCCGCGAGACGACCCGGCCCGCGCTCCCGTCCTCCGTGTCCGTGAGGCGCCCCGTCCTTTCGCCTCCCGGCGAAACAATATCGGCGACGACCGCGCCCCCGGAGACTCCCGGCATGCCCCGCTACCGTGACCTGTTCCGCACGCCCGAGTTCACCCCGCTCTTCCTCACCGGCTCCGCCCACACCGCCGCCCAGACGGTGGCCGGGCTCGGTCTCGCCACCCTCGTGTTCCGGGCGACCGGCTCCCCGCTCCTCTCCGCCCTCGCACTCTTCGGCCCCTCCCTCGCCCAGCTGCTCGGCGCGACGACCCTGCTCTCGGCTGCCGACCGGCTGCCGCCGCGCGGCGCGCTCGCCGGAATGGCGCTCTTCTTCGCCCTGGGCACCGCGGTACTGGCGATACCGGCCCTGCCGACCTGGGCGCTCTTCGTGATCCTGCTCGCCGAGGGGCTCGTGGCCTCGCTGGGCGGCGGCGTGCGCTACGGGCTCCTCGACGAGATCCTCGCCCGCGAGGACTTCCTCCTCGGCCGCTCGGTGATGAACATGGCCGTCGGCGCCTGCCAGATCGGCGGCTTCGTGACCGGCGGCGCGCTGGTCACCCTGCTCTCGCCGCGCGGCGCCGTCCTCGTCGGCGCGGGCCTCTACCTCGCCGCCGCGCTCGTCGCCCGCACCGGCCTCGGGGCGCGCCCGCCGCGTGCCGCGGGGCGCGCGTCGGTCGCCGAGACCTGGCGCACCAACCGGCGGCTGTGGTCCTCGCCCGAGCGCCGCCGCTGCTACCTCGCGCTCTGGGTGCCCAACGGGCTGATCGTGGGCTGCGAGTCGCTCTTCGTGCCGTACGACCCCGGGCGGGCCGGGCTTCTCTTCGCCTGCGCCGCGCTCGGCATGCTGGTCGGGGACGTCGCTGTCGGCCGGTTCGTACCGGCACGGCTGCGCGGCCGGATCCGCTTCCCGCTCCAGGCGCTGCTCGCGGCCCCGTTCCTGGTGTTCGCCCTCGACCCGGCGCTGCCGCTCGCGCTGGTCGCGGTGACGGTTTCAGCGGTCGGGTACGGGGCGAGCCTCCTGCACCAGGAGCGGCTGATGGCCCTGGTGCCGGAGGAGTCGAGCGGGCACGCCCTCGGACTGCACACCTCGGGGATGCTCGCCCTCCAGGGGGTGAGCGCGGCGCTGGCCGGCACCCTCGCCCAGTACACGTCACCGCGCACCGGGATGGTGCTGCTCGCCCTCGCCTCGCTCACCGTCACCCTGGCGCTCGCGCGGGCCGACCGGAGGGCCGGCGGGGCGCCGCCCAGCGAGGCGCCGCCTAGCGAGGCGCCGTCGAGCGGTGCACGACCGTGTCCTCGCACGGCCCGTCGGCGAACAGCTTGAGCGCCTCCATCTCGTCCTTGTCGACCGACAGGCCCCAGCGGAGCTTGGTGCCCACCCACTCGCCGACGTAACGGCAGTACCGGTCCTTGTCCGCGGGCACCCATTCGGCGGGGTCGCGGCCGGCCTTGTCCTTCTGGCTGCGGGCGGTGACGGCGACGAGGGTGGCGGCCGCGCCCTGGTCGTTGGCGTACTTCTCGCGCCGGTCGGCCGTCCAGCCGGACGCCCCCGACTGCCAGGCCTCTTCGAGCGCGACGAGGTGGTCGACGCGGAGGAGGGCCGGGTCGGTGACGTTCTGACCGTCGTAGTACGAGGTCCACATGCCCTCGGTGAGGGCGCAGTCCTTGCCGGTCTTCGGGGCGTCGACGGCCTCGGCGACGAGTACCTCGCCGCGGGTGTCGCAGCCGTCCGCCGGGTCGAGGCCCTGGTTCCAGTGCGGGAACGCCGTCTCCTTGTAGCCGGCCGTGTCCTCGGCGGCCTCGGTGAGTTCGGCGAGCGCGTCGGGGAAGAGGACGATGCCGGCGGAGAGGGCGGGGGAGGGGACGGCGAGCGGGGAGAGGATCAGGGCGAGCGGGGCGAGCCCGCGCATCAGGTTCTTGATCATGTACCAGTGGATAGCGCGGGCCGTGGGGCGCGTAGGACCCGAATCGCGGTGCGCTCCTCCGACCGGGTGCGGATCTTCACCGCAGAAACGATGCGCTGCGGGCCCGTACGCGGACACGGAAGAAGCCCGTACACGGACAAGAAAAAGCCCGTACACGGACACGGAGAAGAGCGCGGAACCAGGGACCGTAAACCTGGTTCCGCGCTCTTCGTCCTGAGACCGCCCGACGGCACGAGGCTGGCGCGACAGGACGTTCGCGCCGCCGGGCGGTGGCTTTGGGGGGCTCCCTCTTCTGGGTACGCCCGTGGGGGCGTTGGGACCGCGGCGGTGTCGACGGGCGCACCGGCCGTCCCTTCTTTCAGGTCAAGAAGGGGGCCCGGCGCCCTTACCACCGCACTGGCTCGGCGCCGCCGCGGTCCTCACGCTTGTCCGGTTCGCCGGCCACCCCTCATCCGGGTCGGCGATCCGGACCACGCACGGCACTGACCTCCCGTCAGGTGCCGTACGCAGTCTGGGTGTCGTGGTGCGGTCAGTCCTCGCGCAGGGCGTTGACCGCCTCCGCCACGCGCTTGCCGTACTCCGCGTCGGCGGCGGCGAAGTGCGCGAGGTTCTTCTCGATGACGTCCTCGCGGGACACCTGGGAGAGACCGCCGGCGATGTTGGCGATCAGACGGCTCTTCTCGTCCTCGGACATCAGGCGGTAGAGCTCACCGGCCTGGAAGAAGTCGTCGTCCTTGGTGTGCTGGGGCGCCTCGTGGGTGCCGGTCCAGCCGTGGATCGCGAGCGGGGCGGAGAGCGCCGCGTCGGTCTGGGCCGGGCCCCGGTACGAGTTGGGCTCGTAGTTCTTGTCGTGGCGCGAGCCCTGGCGGGTGGCCATGGCGCCGTCGCGGCCGTAGTTCTCGGCCACGGTGGCCTTCGGGGCGTTCACCGGCAGCTGGGTGTGGTTGACGCCGAGGCGGTAGCGGTGGGCGTCCGCGTAGGCGAAGAGACGGCCCTGGAGCATCTTGTCCGGCGAGGGACCGATGCCCGGGACGAAGTTGTTGGGGGAGAAGGCGGCCTGCTCGACCTCGGCGAAGACGTTGTCCGGGTTGCGGTCGAGGACCAGACGGCCCACGCGCTGCAGCGGGTAGTCCGCGTGCGGCCACACCTTGGTGAGGTCGAACGGGTTGAAGCGGTAGTCCGCGGCCTCGGCGGCCGGCATCACCTGGACGTACAGGGTCCAGGAGGGGTTCACACCGCGCTCGATCGCCTGCAGCAGGTCGGTCTGGTGCGAGTTGGCGTCCTTGCCGACGAGCTCGGCGGCCTGGTCGGCGGAGAGGCTGCGGATGCCCTGGTTCGTCTTGAAGTGGTACTTGACGAAGAAGGCCTCGCCCGCCTCGTTGGTCCACTGGTAGGTGTGCGAGCCGTAGCCGTTCATGTGACGGTACGAGGCCGGGATGCCGCGGTCGCCCATGAGCCAGGTGATCTGGTGGGTGGCCTCGGGGGCGTGCGCCCAGAAGTCCCAGACGTTGTCCGGCTCCTGCTTGCCCGTGAAGGGGTCGCGCTTCTGCGAGTGGATGAAGTCGGGGAACTTGATCGGGTCCTTGATGAAGAACACCGGGGTGTTGTTGCCGACGAGGTCGTAGTTGCCCTCTTCGGTGTAGAACTTCAGGGCGAAGCCGCGCGGGTCGCGGACCGCGTCCGCGCCGCCGAGCGAGTCGGCCACGGTGGAGAAGCGGATGAACGTCTCGGTCTTCTTGCCGACCTCGGAGAGGAACGCGGCCTTCGTGAAGCCGGTGACGTCATCGGTCACCTCGAAGTAGCCGTACGCGCCCGAGCCGCGGGCGTGCACCACGCGCTCCGGGATCCGCTCACGGTTGAAGCGCGCGAGCTTCTCCAGCAGGTGCTGGTCCTGGAGGAGGAGAGGGCCACCGACGCCGGCGGTGGCGGAGTTCTGGTTGTCGGCGACGGGGGCGCCGGACTCGGTCGTAAGCACGCGCTTCGACATCGTGACCTTCCGTACGGGAGCTCTGCTGAACGGTGCGAGGAGCGTAGATTCGGCTCGAACGTAACGTCAACAGTTTGTTGAAAAGGAAGTGTGGTGTTCCGGTCGGCGGCGGCGCCTGGGCGCGACAGGACAGGTGTCAGCGCCGCCACCGACCGGAAATCAGGGGCCCCGTCGTACCGGGGCGGGGGATCAGACCTGCTGGCCGGAGAGGCGCTCGACGGCGCGCAGCAGGGCCGAGTGGTCCAGACCGCCGTCACCCTGGGCGCGCAGCGAGGCCACGAGCTGGGCGACGACCGCGCCGACGGGGAGGGCCGCGCCGACGTTGCGGGCGGCGTCGGTGACGATGCCCATGTCCTTGTGGTGCAGGTCGATCCGGAAGCCGGGCTTGAAGTCGCGGTTCAGGAAGTTGTCCTTCTTGCGGGTCAGGACCGTGGAGCCGGCCAGACCGCCGTTGAGGACGTCCAGGGCGGCCTGGAGGTTCACGCCGGACTTCTCCAGGAAGACCACGGCCTCGGCGCACGCCTGGATGTTGACCGCGACGATCAGCTGGTTGGCGGCCTTCACCGTCTGGCCGGAGCCGTGCGGCCCGCAGAGCACGATGGTCTTGCCGAGGGCCTCCAGGATCGGGAGGGCCTCGTCGAAGTCGGCCTGCTCGCCACCGACCATGATCGAGAGGACGGCCTCGATGGCGCCGGCCTCGCCGCCGGAGACGGGCGCGTCGATGACGCGGATGCCCTTCTCCTTGGCGTTCTTGGCCAGGTCGACCGAGGTCTGCGGGGTGATCGACGACATGTCGACGATCAGCGCGCCCTGCTTCGCGTTCTCCAGGATGCCGTTCTCGCCATAGGCGATCGCCTCGACCTGCGGGGAGGCCGGAACCATCGTGATGATGACGTCGGCGTCCTTGACGGCCTCGGCGATCGACCCGGCGGCGGTGCCGCCGGCCTTGGCCAGCCGGTCCAGCTTGTCCTGCTCCAGGGTGAAGCCGGTGACCGAGTAGCCGGCCTTCAGGAGGTTCTCGGACATGGGGGAGCCCATGATGCCGAGACCGATCCACGCAATCGCCGGGCGGGTGGGCTGGGGGGAATCAGCAAGGTTGCTCATGGTGAGGGTGCCTCTCGAAAAAACTGGTCGTACGGGGAGGGGGTCGGCCGGTCAGCGGGCCGGGCGGGCCTCGGCGGGGAGCCACGCGAAGGAAGCGGCGGCGTCGGCGGCCTTGTACTCCAGGCCGATCCAGCCGTCGTAACCGGCCTTCCTGAGCTCGTCGAGCAGCTGCTCGAGCGGCAGCTCGCCGGTGCCCGGCGCGCCACGGCCCGGGTTGTCCGCGATCTGGACGTGGCCGGTCTTGGCGGCGTACTCCGCGATGACCTGGCTGACGTCCTCGCCGTTCATCGACAGGTGGTAGATGTCGAGGAGGAACTTGGCGTTGCCGAGTCCGGTGGCCGCGTTGACCTTGTCGACGACCTCGATGGCGGAGGGGGCGCTCACCAGGGGGTAGAGCGGCGACTCCGGCTTGTTGAGGGTCTCGATGAGCAGGATCGCGCCGATCCGGTCCGCCGCACGGGCGGCCAGGACCAGGTTCTCCAGGGCGAGGGTGTCCTGGATCTGCGGGTCGACGCCCTCGACGCGGTTGCCGTAGAGCGCGTTGAGCGCCTTGCAGCCGACCGAGGCGGCGAAGTCGGCCGCCACCTCGATGTTGGCGCGGAAGCGGTCCGACTCGTCACCGGGCACGGAGAGGGCTCCGCGGTCCGGGCCGGGGAGCTGCCCGGCGTAGAAGTTCAGGCCCACCAGCTGGGTGCCGGCGTCCTCAAGAGCCTTCTTGAGGGCGTCGAGCTCGCTCTGCTCGGGGGTGGCGGTGTCGATCCAGGGCCACCACAGCTCGACCGCCGTGAAGCCCGCCGCGGCGGCGGCCGCGGGGCGCTCCAGGAGCGGGAGTTCCGTGAAGAGGATCGACAGGTTCACATCGAAGCGCTGGTCCGTGTATCCCATGAGGGGCGGCGCTCCTTCCGTATAGCGGAAGTAAGTTTCTGTCTGACGGAATGTTGCAAGGTGGGCGCCGCGCTTGTCAAGAGGTCCCCGCAGGTCCGGGGCTCCCCTCGGGCCGGGCGGGGCCGTAGCGTGGGGCCATGGTGCGTTTGAGAGTGGAGTTCACGACCGAGCCGTTCGACCTCGACGAGGCGCCGGCGCACGCGGTCGTGGCCCGTGAGGTCATCCAGTCCGCCGAGCTGGACGCGGTCGACGTCGGCCCCTTCGGCAACACGGCGGAGGGTGGCGCCGACGCGGTGCTCACCGCCGTCGACGAGCTGCTGCGCTCGTCGCTCGCGGCCGGCGCCACCCGCGTCTCGCTCCAGGTGAACGTGATCGGGGAGGGCGAGAAGTGAGCGAGCACCCCTTGGTCGCCGCGGTGAAGCCCCTGGTCGACGCCATGGGTGCCGAGGTGCTGGTCCCCGCGCAGGCGGAAGCCGACGACGTCGTCCTCTCCTGGGAGGGGGAGGACGTGCTCGCCGTGCGGCTGCCGCAGCTGTCCGACTCCCTCGATCACATCCTGGCGGCGATGGAGCGACGGCACGGGATGCCACTGGCCGAACTCGATCGGAAGTCCAAGCAGGAGGCGGTCCGGCTGCTTGAGGCGCGGGGCGCCTTCTCGGTACGTCATGGGGTGGAGACGGTGGCGGGTGCACTGGGTGTCAGCCGCTTCACCGTGTACAACTACCTCAACAGGGAGACCGCCCTGAGCAGGGAAAAGACCCCCAAGGCCGACTAGTTGATCATGTGGTGACCAGGAGCCGTCGTCCGGATGTCGGGACGACGGCTTTTGCGTGGCCGAGTTTTCAACAAAGTGTTGACGTTGTGTTGCGGAGGGCGTTAGCTATCCGCAGCCCGTCCGACGCACAGCGAAAAACAGCCACGGAGGCTTCCCGTGACTTCAGGTACGACACCGGGCCTCACCCGGTTCAACACCTCAACGGACAGCGAGGCCGTCGCCACGCTCCACGAGGTGTGTTCCAGTTCGGCGTGGGGGAGCAAGATCCTCGCCCAGCGCCCGTACACCACCGCCGAAGCTCTCTTCCTCGCCAGCGACGCCGCCATGGCCGAGCTGACCGCCGAGGACCTGGCCGAGGCGATGGCGGGGCACCCGCCGATCGGTCGTCCGAAGGCAGGGGACCCGACCTCCTCCCGCGAACAGAGCGGGATGGCCGGCGCCTCCGCGGAGCTCAAGACCGAGATGCTCGAACTCAACCTGGCCTACCAGGACACGTTCGGACACGTCTTCCTCATCTGCGCCACCGGCCTCACCGGAGAGCAGATGCGCGACGCGCTCCGGCAGCGGATCGGCAACTCGCCCGAGACGGAGCGGGAGATCGTCCGCACCGAACTGGGCAAGATCAACCGCATCCGGCTGACCCGTCTCGTAGAGACCTCCGAGGAAGAGAGCTCCGCATGAGCACCGACACCACGGCCTCGGTGTCCACCCACATCCTGGACACCAGCATCGGCCGCCCCGCCGAGGGCGTCGCCATCACGCTCGCGGCCCGCAGCGGCTCCGGCGCCGAGTGGGTCGCGCTCGGCGGTTCGGCCACCGACGCCGACGGACGGTGCAAGGACCTCCCGGCGCTGCCGGAGGGCACCACCCACGTACGTCTCGACTTCGAGGTCGAGCAGTACTTCGCGAACAAGAAGCAAGCCGAGGCGCAGCAGGACGCCCCCCGCGTAAGGGACAGCGGTGCGTTCTTCCCCGAGGTGGCGATCACGTTCGCCGTCACCCCGGGCGAGCATTACCACGTACCGCTGCTGCTCAACCCGTTCGGCTACTCCGTATACCGAGGGAGCTAGCAGACATGCCCACGATTCTCGGCCAGAACCAGTACGGCAAAGCAGAGAACCGCGTCGTCAAGATCACGCGGGACGGCGACACCCACCACATCAAGGACCTCAACGTCTCCGTCGCCCTCTCCGGTGACCTCGACGACGTCCACCTCACCGGCTCCAACGCCCACTGCCTCCCCACCGACACGACGAAGAACACCGTCTTCGCGTTCGCCAAGGAGTACGGCATCGAGTCCGCCGAGCAGTTCGGCATCCACCTCGCCCGCCACTTCGTGACGAGCCAGGAGCCGATCAAGCGGGCACGCATCCGGATCGAGGAGTACGCCTGGGAGCGCATAGCCCCCTCCGACGCCAACTCCAAGTTCATCGGGGCCGACGAGGTCAACCACTCCTTCGCCCGCAAGGGCCAGGAGACCCGCGTCACCCAGGTCACCTACGACGGCGAGAAGTGGGAGGTCATCTCCGGCCTCAAGGACCTCGTCGTCATGAACTCCACCAACTCGGAGTTCTGGGGCTACATCAAGGACCAGTACACGACGCTCCAGGAAGCGTACGACCGCATCCTGGCCACGCAGGTGTCCGCCCGCTGGCGGTTCAACTGGACCGACGACGACCAGCGGATGCCCAACTGGGAGCGGTCCTACGAGCAGACCAGGAAGCACATGCTCGAGGCCTTCTCGGAGACGTACTCGTACTCCCTCCAGCAGACGCTGTACCAGATGGCCACGCGCATCATCAACCACCGCTCGGAGATCGACGAAGTCCGCTTCTCGCTCCCGAACAAGCACCACTTCCTGGTCGACCTCGAGCCCTTCGGCCTGAAGAACGACAACGAGGTCTACTACGCCGCCGACCGCATGTACGGCCTCATCGAGGCCACCGTCCTCCGCGACGGAGCCACGGCGCAGATCCCGGTCGACATGACCAACCTCTAAGCGGCATCCGCGTGACCGGCCCCGCCCGCCCGCAGTCGGGCGGGGCCGGACCACCGGACCGGAGGGAACCCCCATGGCACAGCCCGCAAAGGGGCCGGCGCACGCCGAAGGCCCGTGTTCCACCTCGCCGTCCACCCCTGCCACGGCCTCGGCCGAGTGTCACCCGGTGGACGAGAAGCTCCCCGCCTCGCGGCTCGTTCCCGCGGCACTCCAGCACATCGCCGCCATGTACGCCGGCGTCGTCACCCCTCCGCTCATCATCGGTCAGGCCGTCGGCCTGGACGCCGCCGCGATGACCCGGCTCATCGCGGCCAGCCTGCTCATCGCCGGCTGCGCGACCGTCCTGCAGACCCTCGGCGTCGGACGCTTCGCCGGCAACCGGCTCCCGTTCGTCAACGCCGCCTCCTCCGCCGGTATCGCCCCGATGCTCGCCATCGCCGAGACCAGCGCCCCCGGGCACCAGCTCCCCGCCATCTACGGCGCGGTGATGGTCGCCGGAGTCTTCTGCCTCGCCGTCGGGCCCTTCTTCGGCAGGCTCCTGCGCTTCTTCCCGCCGCTCGTCACCGGCGTCGTCATCACCCTCATCGGGGTCACCCTGATGCCCGTGCCCGTCGGCTGGGCGCAGGGCGGCGACAAGACCGCCGCCGACTTCGGCGCCATGAAGTACCTGGCGCTCGCCGGATTCACCCTCGTCGTCATCCTGCTGTTCCAGCGCTTCGGCAAGGGCTTCGTCAAGCAGATCGCCCTGCTCCTCGGCCTCTTCATCGGCACCCTCGCCGCGATCCCCTTCGGGATGGCCGACTTCACCGCCCTGCGCGAGGCACCCGTCGCGGCCCTGCCCGCCCCCTTCGCCTTCGGCGCCCCCGAGTTCCAGCCCGCCGCGATCCTCTCCCTGTGCATCGTCATGCTGGTCCTGATGACGGAGTCCAGCGCCGGCATGCTCGCCCTCGGCGAGATCTGCGAGCGGCGCAGCGACGGCCGGACCATCACCCGCGGCCTGCGCACCGACGGCATCGCCACCCTGCTCGGCCCCGTCTTCGGCGGCTTCCCGACCTCGGCCTTCGCCCAGAACGTCGGTGTCGTCTCGCTGACCAGGGTGCGCTCCCGGTACGTGGTCGCCGTCGCCGGCGGCGCCCTGCTCGTCCTCGGCGCCTTCCCCGTCCTCGGCGCGGTCGTCTCGATGGTCCCGATGCCCGTCCTCGGCGGCGCCGGCATCGTCCTCTTCGGCTCGATCGCGGTCAGCGGCATCCGCACCCTGTCGGAAGCCGGACTCGACGACAGCTCCAACATCATCCTGGTCGCCGTCGCGCTCGGCGCGGGCATCATCCCGCTCGCCGCGCCCACCTTCTACGCCGGCTTCCCCGCCTGGGCGCAGACGGTGCTCGGCTCCGGCATCAGCGCGGGCGCGCTCGTCGCCGTCCTGCTCAATCTGTTCTTCCACCATCTCGGCACCCGGAGCCGTCACACGGCCCCGGCACTCAAATCCTCCTAGGGTCCTGCCGTGCCCACTCCACCCCAGAGGAATGAAGGAACCACCGCCATGGCAGCACCTTCGGCAGCCCAGCGCGTCGTCATCGAGAACGCGGCGATCGCGACCGTCGACGCGCACGACACCGAGTACGCCTCCGGCCACCTCGTCGTCGCCGACAACAAGATCGAGTCCATCGGTGCCGGCAAGGCTCCCGAAGGCCTGGAGAACGTGGTCCGGAGGATCGACGCCACCGGCCATCTCATCACGCCCGGTCTCGTCAACACCCACCACCACTTCTACCAGTGGATCACCCGGGGTATGGCGACCGACCACAACCTCTTCAACTGGCTCGTCGCGCTCTACCCGACCTGGGCGCGGATCGACGAGCAGATGGTGCGCGCCGCCGCCCAGGGCTCGCTGGCCATGATGGCCCGCGGCGGTGTCACCACCGCCATGGACCACCACTACGTCTACCCGAAGAACTCCGGAGACCTCTCCGGCGCCATCATCGGTGCCGCCTCCGACATGGGCGTCCGCTTCACCCTCGCCCGCGGCTCGATGGACATGAGCGAGAAGGACGGCTTCCTGCCGCCGGACTTCGCCGTCGAGACCACCGAGGGCGCGCTCGCCGCGACCGAGGAGACGGTCAAGAAGTTCCACGACGCCTCCTTCGACGCGATGACCCAGGTCGCCGTCGCCCCCTGCTCCCCGTTCTCCATCTCCACCCAGCTGCTCAAGCAGGGTGCCGAGCTGGCCCGCCGCCTCGGGGTGCGCATGCACACCCACGGCTCGGAGACGGTGGAGGAGGAGAAGTTCTGCCACGAGCTCTTCGGCATGGGGCCGACGGACTACTTCGAGTCCACCGGCTTCCTCGGCGAGGACGTGTGGATGGCGCACTGCGTCCACATGAACGACTCCGACATCGCGGCCTTCGCCCGCACCGGAACGGGCGTGGCGCACTGCCCGTCCTCCAACGCGCGCCTCGCCGCCGGCATCGCCCGCGTCCCCGACATGCTGAAGGCGGGCGTACCCGTCGGCCTCGGTGTCGACGGCACCGCGTCCAACGAGTCCGGCGAGCTCCACACCGAGCTGCGCAACGCCCTCCTCATCAACCGCCTCGGCGCCCACCGCGAGGCCGCGCTCAACGCCCGCCAGGCCCTGCGCCTCGGCACCTACGGCGGCGCGCAGGTCCTCGGCCGCGCCGACAGCATCGGCTCCCTCGAAGCCGGCAAGCTCGCCGACTTCGTCCTCTGGAAGATCGACGGCCTCGGCCACTCCTCGATCGCCGACCCGGTCACCGCCGTCGTCTTCGGCGCGGCGGCCCCGGTCACCGCCTCCTTCGTCAACGGCAGGCAGATCGTCGAGAACAACCGACTGCTGTTCGCCGACGAGGAGCAGATCGCGCGCGACGCGCGCGCGGAGGCGCAGCGCCTGGCCCGCATCACGGCCCAGGGCTGACCCTCCCCATGGAGTCCGACCGAGGGGGACGGCCCTCGGTCGGTCGCCGCGGACCCGAGCGGGGTCCGCGGCAGCCCGACCGGGAGGTGCCGTACGCAGAAGACGTACGGCACCTCCCGGGACGGTGACACCCGCCCGTACCCCCACCGGGCACCCCGTCACCGCGTCGCGGACTCCCCACGCGCGCACCGCATCGCACCACACCGCATCGCCCCCGCAACGAGCCGCACCTCCTGCACCTCGCACCGCATCGCACCACCTCCCTGAACCCCGCGTCCCCGCCGACGTGTAACCGACCGGAGGAACCGCCGTGGCCGCCAAGCCCCAGGTTCGCAATGCACCAGACGCAGGCTCCGCCCCCGAAGACCGGGAAATACATCCGGTCGACGAGACGCTGCCCCCAGTAAAGATGCTCACGAGCGGCCTCCAGCACGTCGCCGCCATGTACGCGGGCGTCGTCGCTCCGCCCCTGATCGTCGGAGCGGCCGTCGGCCTCTCCGGCACCGAACTCACCTTCCTGACCGGCGCCAGCCTCTTCACCGCCGGACTCGCCACCTTCCTGCAGACGCTCGGCGTCTGGAAGATCGGCGCCCGGCTGCCGTTCGTCAACGGCGTCACCTTCGCCGGCGTCGCGCCGATGCTCGCGATCGTCGACACCACGGAGAACAAGGCCGACGCGCTCCCCGTGATCTTCGGCGCGATCATCGTCGCCGGACTCCTCGGCTTCCTCGCCGCCCCCTGGTTCTCCCGGCTCGTGCGGTTCTTCCCGCCGGTCGTCACCGGCACCGTGATCACCCTCATCGGTGTCTCCCTCCTCCCGGTCGCGTTCGGCTGGGCCCAGGGGCCCAACCCCAAGGCGGAGGACTACGGTTCGACCACGTTCCTCACCCTGGCCGGCATCACGCTCGTCGTCGTCCTGCTGCTCCGCCGCTTCACCCGCGGCTTCCTCAAGCAGATCGCCGTCCTCGTCGGCCTCGTCATCGGCACCCTCATCGCCATACCGTTCGGCGTCACCGACTTCTCCCCGGTGACCGAGGCGGACATCGTCGGCTTCCCGACCCCGTTCCACTTCGGCGGCCCGCAGTTCGCCCTCGCCGCGATCATCTCCATGTGCGTGGTCATGCTGGTCTCCATGACCGAGTCGACCGCCGACATGCTGGCGCTCGGCGAGATCGTCGACCGGCCGGCCGACGAGAAGACCATCGCGGCCGGACTGCGCGCCGACACCCTCGGCTCCGCGATCAGCCCGCTCTTCAACGGCTTCATGTGCAGCGCCTTCGCGCAGAACATCGGCCTGGTCGCCATGACCCGGATCCGCAGCCGGTTCGTCGTCGCCTGCGGCGGTGGCTTCCTGGTCCTCATGGGTCTCTCGCCTGTCGCCGCCTCGCTGATCTCGGTCGTCCCCCGGCCGGTCCTCGGCGGCGCGGGCGTCGTCCTCTTCGGCTCGGTCGCCGCCAGCGGCATCCAGACCCTGGTCAAGGCCGGTCTCGAGAAGGACAACAACGTGCTGATCGTGGCGGTCTCCCTGGCCGTCGGCATCATCCCCATCACGGCGCCGGAGTTCTACCACGCCTTCCCCGAGACGGCGAAGATCATCCTGGACTCGGGCATCTCGACCGGTTGCGTCGCCGCGGTCCTGCTCAACGTGGTCTTCAACCACCTGGGCCGGGGCCGGGACGACGACGAGGTCACCGCGCCGATGGAGCCGGGCGAGGAGATCTCCGGCACCCACACGGCGAAGGCGGCGCACGTCCACTGATCCCGCCCCTCGCCCCACCGCCCGCCCCGGTTCCCGCGCACGCCGCGGGGCCCGGGGCCGTGGTGCTGATCAACCCCAACACCTCCACCGCCACGACCGCGATGATGACCGCCATCGCCCGGCGGAGCCTCGGCCGCACCCGCGAGGTCCGCGGCGTCACCGTGCCCCGGGGCCCCCGCATGCTCACCGACCCGGCCGCGCTGCTCGCCGCCGCCCCCGAGGTCCTCGCCGAGGGCCTCCGCGCCACGGCCGCCGGCGACTGCGCGGCGCTCCTCGTCGGAGCGTTCGGCGACCCGGGCGTGGCGGAGCTGCGCGCGGCGGCCGGCGTCCCCGTGGTCGGCATCGGTGAAGCGGCCCTCAGGGAGGCGGCCGCCGACGGGACCCCCTTCGGCGTCGCCACCACGACGCCGCTCCTGGCCGACGCCGTCACCGCGCACGTGACGGCCCTCGGCCTCCTCGGCCGGTATACCGGTATCCGCCTCACCACAGGGGAACCCGAACAGCTCTCCGCCGACCCGGCGTCCCTCCTCGACCAGCTGGAACGCGCCGTCCGCGCCTGCGTGGAACACGACGGGGCACGGGCGGTCGTCATCGGCGGCGGCCCACTGGGCGAGGCGGCGGAGGCGCTCAGGACCCGGTGCGCGGCCAGGATCATCGCCCCGATCCCAGCGGCCTGCCGGGCGATCGCACGCATGCCGATCCGGTAGCGATCCCTGCCGTCCCTGGAACGATCACGGAGCCGGACCGCGACACGGTTCACCGCTCCCCTCACCGCCCCGGTAGCTGCTCCCCTCACCGCTCCCCTCACCGCTCCCCTCACCGCTCGCCTCGCCGTTCCACCGCGATCCGGCGCCGGCACTCGGCGGCCAGCGCCGGGTACGCGGCACCGATCGCCTCGTACAGCCGCCGCCGCAGCAGTCGCCCGGCCTCTCCGCGGCCGGTCTCCCCGTACAGCCCGTCGAGCAGCACCTCGTACCGTGAGACGGCGTGCCGCAGATACGTCACCTGCCACCGCACGAGGGCCCCGGCGGGCGGCTCGGCCGACGCCCCTGGCGAGGCGCCGGGGCTCCGAGCCGCGAGGAACTGCCGGTGGCGGACGGCCCGCCGCTCCAGCTCGGGTCCCGGCAGCCGGGGCACCTCGATCGGTTCCGCGCGGATCGCGGCCAGCACGGCGGCCCTGCGCCGCTCGGCATAGGCCGCGGCGGCGGAGGACCGGGCGGGGGCGAGCGCCGATGTCTCGGCGAACTCCGGTGTCCGCTCCACCGTCTCGACCCGGGCCAGGAGGTAGAGCCGCAGTGGCGCGAGGGACCAGCGGCGCGGGTCACGGCCCTGCACGTCGGGCGTGCCGAGCAGCTCCCGCACCATCGTGTCGGTCCAGCCCCTGCTGCGTACTCCGGCGAAGCTCACATAGGTCGTACGGTCCGTCATGATTTCCCCCTGGTTCGACTACGGAGAGTGATGTTCTCAGTGAAGCGCACACCACTGACAACGCCCCCTTGCCGTGGTCGACCCGGCTGTGGGATATAGGTCTGGACCTTTTGGGCGGACTGTTTCGGACGGAGGCCGGCCTGTGCAACGCCCGCTCGCCGTAAGCCTGTTGACCTCACTCGCACTCGCCGTCGTGCTCAGCCTCACCGGATGCTCGGGCGCCGCCGAACCCACGCCGAAGGACGGACGCGCCCCCACCGCCCCCACCGGAGTCACCGCGACCGCCGGCAGCGCGAGCACCGTCCACGTCATGTGGAACGCGGCCACCGACGACCGGGCCGTCACCGGCTACACCGTCTACAGCGAGGGCCGCAGGATCAAGGACCTCCCCGCCACCACCCTCATGACCGACGTCACCGGACTCGCCCCGGCCACCCGGCACCGCTTCACGGTCCGCGCCCGCGACGCCGCCGGAAACACCTCACCCGCGAGCGCCACCGTCACCGCCCTCACCCTCCGCGCCGCCGCCGAGGACCGCACACCGCCCACCACGCCGACGGCCCTCCGCGTCACGCCCGATGGCAGCCGCGCCGCCATCCTCCGCTGGTCCCCGGCCAGGGACGACACCCGGGTCACCGCGTACGACGTCCACCAGGCCGACATCCGCATCCACACCGTGCCGGGCACCGCCACCAGCGCCCGCGTCACCGGCCTCCGCCCCGGTACCGCCTACGCGTTCACCGTCCGCGCCCGCGACGCCGCCGAGAACTCCTCCCCGGACAGCGCCCCCGCCGACCTCACCACGGCCCCCGCCCCAGGGGCACCCCCGAACACCGCCCCCACCCGTCTCACCGCGACCGCCGCCGAGGGCGAGATCACCGTCACCTGGACCCCACCGGACACCGGCGCCCCGGTCACCCACCACGAACTCCACCTCGACGGCCGCTTCGCCACCACCATCATCTGGGGCACCACCCCACCACCCGGCCGCGCCACCTACACCTTCCCCGTCCAGGACCCCCCGGGCACCCGCCACACCATCACCCTCCGCGCCCGCCTCCCGGACGGCACCTGGGGCGACTTCTCGGCACCCCGCACCGTGGCGGTGCGCTGACGACGCCGCACGGTGGCGATGCGCTGACGACGCCGCACGGTGGCGGTGCGCTGACGACGCCGCACGGTGGCGGGAATCGCCCCAGGTCGTCCGCGCCCTGCGGAGACGCCTGTGATTCCGCGCCCCGCCCCGCCTGCGTCGTACGCCCGATTCGTCCCCGCCGAACTACCCTGGGAAGCGTGGCCGAGACCGTTCTCACCAACACCGGGCTCGACAGCTTCCTCGACGGAGCGCCCGAGCGCCGCGATCCCGTTTTCGTCCGTGCCGCCGAGGCGGTCCTGGGACTGCTCGCCCTCCGGGGAGCCGACCGGGTGAGCGGACTGCCCGAGCCGACGCCCGCGCTCGTGCGGCAGCTGCTGGTCGAGGACCTGCCCGCGTTCGTGTACGCGGCACCAGGGGAGCTGAACGCCTATCCGGCCGTCCTCGGCGAACTGGCCGGACGGTTCGACGGGGAGCTGCGCGAGCGGGTCGCCGCCGTCGTGGACGAGGCCGGGCCCGACTTCGAGCGGGCCATGTGCGACCCGGGGAACCTCACCTGGCACCGCTGGTACGCCTCCCTGCTGCGGGCCTGCGGCGCCGACCTGAGCGACCCCGAGGACGTCCGGCGCCGGCTCCCCGCCCTCGACGGCGCCCCGCTGCCCGACGGGGTGCACCGGGCCGATCTCATGGGGCGTACGGCGCTCGCGGACGTCGTCCTCGCCGAGGCCCTCACACGCGCGTACGTACGGGACGCCGAGGAGCCGCCACCCGCGGGGCCGCTGCTCACCGATCACGCCGTCGCGACGGGCATCGGCCAGGTGGCCGCGGCGCTCCAGGACCGGTGGACCGCCGCAGGTCTCGCCGAAGAGCTCGCCGGACCGTACGCGCGGTTCGCGCCGGGGCCCGACGCCTTCCCCCACCTCGTGCTCGCCGACGCCCTGCTCGACGAGCACCTCGACCACTACGGCGACATCGCCTGCCCCGTACCCCCGCCGCCCGCGATTGACTCCGGGCCCGTCGAGGAGGACGCCGACACCCTCATCACCGCCGTCGAGGAACTGGCGGAGGAGGAGTTCGAGCCGTACGGCGGGGAGGCTCCGCATCTCCTGTACGTGGTCTACCGGCGTGGCTGCTCGGCCGAGTCCATCGCCCGCAAGGCCGCCGAGTACGAGGACTGGTCCGTCGACCCGGACCTGGAGGACCTGCCCGTACCGGTGCCGGCCGAGGCGTCCGACGGATACGCGCTGCCGCCGCTGCCCGAGCTCGTCCGGCTCCTCGGAACGACCGGGCCGACCGAGGCCGACCGGGCCGGGCTCGAAGGCCCGGCCCGCGACCTGGCCGCCGTCGTCGACCGGCTCGCCGCCACCGGCCTGGTCTTCCGCGCGGGCGACGCCTTCGGGCTCACCCCCCGCGGCGCGGGCGCCGTGCGGTATCTGCTCCGGGTCCGCGGGATCGCCGCGCCCCGAGCCGCCGAGGTCCGGGAGTGGGCGGCCCCCGAGCTGGTCGCCGCCGCGGCGGGCTGGCCCGGCTGTGCCGCCTCCCGCGTCCTCGCCGACTGGCTCCACGCGCGCGTGGACACCGCCGGCGCCTGGTCCCAGCTGCTCACCGCGCTCGGCACCGTGCACGCCGGGACCTCCGACGCGGCGGCCGTCCGGGGCCTCTTCACCGCCCTCGACACCGCCGCCGCCCCGGCCGACGCCCTGCGCGGGGCCCTGCGGGACCCGGTGATCGGCGCGTACGCCCACCAGGCCCTGCGTCTGCGGGGCGAACCGTCCGACCTGATCCAGGTGGGCACCTCGGCGCGCGCCCTGTACATCCTCGACGCGCTGCCCGCCAAGAAGGGCCCCCTGGAAGCCCGCCGTACCGCCTTCGACACGGCGGCCGCCACGTGGCCCGGCGGGTCCGCCGCCCTGGTACGGGCGATGACCGCGGCGGACCGCCACGAGACGGAGCGGGTCCTCGGCCCGCTCGGCCTCGTCCCGTCGTGATCCTCAGCCCGGTCGCCACGAGCCTCAGCCCCGTCGTGACGAGCCTCGGTCTGTCATGACGAGCCTCAGCCCGTCATCATGAGCCTCAGCCCGTCATGACCCCTGTGTTCACCCCGCCGTGAGGTACATCCCCGACGGTCCCGACCCCGCCGTGTTGCGGCAGCTGTGGTTGCCGGTGGGGCGGGCGTGGATCAGGGCCAGGCAGCGGCCGAGGGCCTGCTGGCCGTAGGCGTTGGGGTGCACGGACTCCTGGACGAGCCCCTGGGTGCTCTGGCTGTCGATCCAGCGCGCCCACTCGCTCGTCGTCCCCGAAGCGGGCGCGGTCGAGGTCACCTGGCGGCTCGCCTTCGCGCACACCTCACGCCCCTGGAGCGTGTCGCGCAGGTCCATGAACTGCACGCCCTTGGCCGCCGCGACGCCCTTGAGGCGGTTGGCGATCTGCGGGACGAGGGAGTCGCGGGCCCAGTCGGAGTCGGCGTTCCAGAAGGGGCAGCCGCCGGTGTTCGTGCGGGACCAGCCGCTCTCGGAGTAGCGGTTGTCGGCGGCCCGGGGAATGGGGGAGGGGTACGACTGAAGGACGATCCGGTAGTCGGAGGAGCCGTATCCGGCGGCGGACATGACCGCCCGGATCTCGTCGACGGACTTGCCGACGTCCGCCATCACCCCGTCGATCTTCGCGTCGACCTCGGCCTGCTGGTCGTCGTGGCAGTACGAGTACCAGACGATGTAGTCGGTCGCACAGGTGGTGATGATGTCGGCGAACCCGAGGTCGTTGCCGCCGACGGAGAGCGCGATCAGCTCGACGTCGTGCGAGGCGGCGACGGCCGCCAGCTGGTCGGCCTGAGGGGCCTCGCCCTTGAAGGCCACGCCGCCCCGCGAGGCGCGGAAGACGTTCTCCGTCGTCGCGCCGGAGCAGGCGAGGTTGATGAGGGAGCTCGCGATCGGGCCCGCGCTCTTCACCTCGGAGGTGTCCGAGCGGTGACAGCCGCCCGCGGTGCTTCCGTACACCCGGGAAGGGTCGTAGCCGCTGCCGGTCCAGGCGCGGTCGGTGCCGTTGCGGCTGCCGGAGTTGGTGAGGCTGTTGCCCAGCCAGCGGCCGGCCTCGCCGGAGATGTAGCTGTCGCCCATGGTGACGACGGCGGTGGGCCCGCTGCCGGGGGAGGCCTGGGCGGCGGGGACGGCGACGGAGGCGAGCCCGGCGGCGGTACACAGAGCCAGGAACGCGCGCAGTGCGCGGTGGGGGGTCGAAGGCATGGCTGTGCTCCTGCGGTATGCGGTGCGCAGTGACGTGGGGGACAGCCGCCGGCCGGTGGCATGGCGGAATCTCGCACGCACTGGCTTGTTACCGCTAGGTAGCTGCATATCTCGGTTGCGTCACGTCCCCTGTGGCGCACCAGGCACGCCACAGGGCTCTGCCCCCGGTGCCTGTGCGAGCACCGGGGGCAGAGCCCTGTTTCAGTGAGCTGTTCGGCCGCTGTGCGGTCAGCCGACCAGCTGTTCGTACGCGGGGAGCGTCAGGAAGTCCGCGTAGTCCGCGTCGAGGGAGACATGGAGCAGCAGGTCGTGCGCCTGCTGCCACTTGCCGGCCGCGAAGGCCTCCTCGCCGATCTCGGCGCGGATCGCGGCCAGCTCCTCGGCGGCGACCTTCCGGGCCAGCTCGGGGGTGGCCGTCTCGCCGTTCTCGAACACGACACCCGCGTTGATCCACTGCCAGATCTGCGAACGCGAGATCTCGGCGGTGGCCGCGTCCTCCATCAGGTTGAAGATGGCGACGGCGCCCAGGCCGCGCAGCCACGCCTCGATGTAGCGGATGCCGACCTGCACCGCGCTCACCAGACCGGCGTACGTGGGCCTGGCGTCCAGCGAGTCGATGGCGATCAGGTCGCCGGCCGCGACCGAGACGTCCTCGCGGAGGCGGTCCTTCTGGTTCGGCTTCTCGCCGAGGACGGCGTCGAAGGAGGCCATCGCGATCGGCACCAGGTCCGGGTGGGCGACCCAGGAGCCGTCGAAGCCGTCGCCGGCCTCGCGGTCCTTGTCGGCCTTGACCTTCTCGAAGGCCACCTTGTTGACCTCGGCGTCCCTGCGGGACGGGATGAACGCCGCCATGCCGCCGATCGCGTGCGCGCCGCGCTTGTGGCAGGTGCGCACGAGGAGTTCGGTGTACGCGCGCATGAACGGGGCCGTCATCGTGACCGCGTTGCGGTCCGGCAGGACGAACTTGGCTCCGCCGTCACGGAAGTTCTTGACGATGGAGAAGAGGTAGTCCCAGCGGCCCGCGTTCAACCCGGCGGCGTGCTCGCGGAGTTCGTAGAGGATCTCCTCCATCTCGTACGCGGCCGTGATGGTCTCGATGAGGACCGTGGCGCGGACGGTGCCCCGCGGGATGCCGACGTAGTCCTGGGCGAAGACGAAGATCTCGTTCCAGAGGCGGGCCTCCAGGTGCGACTCCGTCTTCGGCAGGTAGAAGTACGGGCCCTTGCCGAGGTCGATGAGGCGCTGCGCGTTGTGGAAGAAGTACAGGCCGAAGTCGACCAGCGCACCCGGCACCGGCCGTCCGTCGAAGGTGAGGTGACGCTCCTCCAGGTGCCAGCCGCGCGGCCGCATGACGACGGTGGCGAGCTCGCCGGCGGGCTTGAGGGCGTACGACTTGCCCGAGCGGGGGTCGGTGAAGTCGATGTTCCGGGTGTACGCGTCGATCAGGTTGAGCTGGCCCAGGACGACGTTCTCCCAGGTGGGCGCCGAGGCGTCCTCGAAGTCGGCGAGCCAGACCCTGGCGCCGGAGTTCAGCGCGTTGATCGTCATCTTGCGGTCGGTCGGACCGGTGATCTCGACACGGCGGTCGTTCAGGGCCGCCGGGGCCGGAGCGACCTTCCAGGAGTCGTCGGCGCGGATCGCCGCGGTCTCCGGCAGGAAGTCCAGGGTGGAGGTACGGGCGATCTCGGCGCGGCGCTCCGCCCGGCGGGCGAGGAGCTCGTCCCGGCGCGGGGTGAACCGCCGGTGCAGTTCGGCGACGAAGGCCAGGGCGGCCTCGGTGAGCACCTCTTCCTGACGCGGCAGGGGCTCGGCATCGACGACGGCCAGGGGGGACGGCGCTGGTGCGGACATGAACTGTCACTTCCTTCAGCGGACTTCACGGGCGGTGCCAGGCGGCCGCCGGGCGTCGCGGGACGGCACGGAGTGCCGCAGGCGCCGAGATACGGCCGCAAGCGCCTTCTGTACGAGCAGGCGCTTCTGAACAGTGGATACTAGTTTCCTCATGGTGGAAGTTCAATGGTTTGTTGATGTCGAGATTCTCTGGATCGAGGGAACGTGGCGCTCGGTGCCAGGCCGTGTACGCCGCGCTCATGCCCCCTTCGCGCCCCGCTCACGCCCCTCACTCCAGACGGGCCAGATCCGCCTCCGTGTCGATGTCGTACGGCTCGGCCACATCCGAACAGTCCACCGGCGTGATCGCATCCCGGTGCGCCGCCAGATAGTCCCGCGCACCCCGGTCGCCGACCGCCGACTCGGCGATGCCCGCCCAGTGCCCGGCCCCGAACAGCACCGGATGGCCGCGCTCCCCGCCGTACGAGGCCGCCGCCAGCGTCTCCCGCGAGCCGTACGCCGCCCGCACCCGGGCCACCGCCTCCCTCCCGATGCCCGGCTGGTCGACGAGCAGCACCAGGGCCGCGTCCACCCCGCGCGGATCGGTGGCGAGCGACACCAGCCCCGCCCGCAGCGAGGACCCCATTCCCTCCGCCCAGTCCGGGTTGTCCACCAGCACACAGCCGGGCAGCTCGGCCCGCTCCCGCACGGCACCGGCCGACGCGCCGAGCACCACATGCACCACCTCGCAACCGGCCGCGCGTAGCACCCCCACCGCGTGCTCCACCAGGGGCCGCCCCCGATGGGACAGCAGCGCCTTGGGCCGCCCTCCGAGCCGCCGCCCGCCCCCGGCGGCGAGCAGCAGACCGGCGACGACGGGGGTTCGATCCTTCGCAGTTGTCATGGGGAGTGCATACCGCATCAGGCGGAATGACACGGTCGCCTGAATTCCGTCCACCAAGGGTGGCGCGCCGGGGTGGCGAAGGAGTTAACTGGCCCGCGACTCGCGGCGCCCGGCCACCGTCCGCCGGGTCGTCTCGGTCCGCGCGGTCTGTGGTGCGCGGTGTGGGTGATGTGGTCGGTGTGTTCGGAGTACGGCGTTCTGCGCACAGTGTGGTGCGAGGGGGAGAACCGTGTTGCGAAGCGTGGGGCAGAGGCGAGTGACCGGCGAGGGCGTGGACCCCAGGGTGGCCGAACTGCGGTTGGCCGTGTCCCGGCTGCGGCGCGAACTGGCCGCCCACCGGGTGGAGTTCGCCGATCGCGGCATCGCCGAGGACGAGCTCGCCGCCCTGGACGCGATGGCACTCAGCGGCGCCCCCGAGGTACGGCGGCTGCGCCGCTCGCTGCTGCTCGTGGCCGGTTCCGTCGGTTCCGTCAGCGCCCTCGCCGAGGGGCTCGCCGCGGTCCGCCACGCCGTCGAACTCTTCGGGCCGCCGCCCGCCCCGGACACCGGACCCGCCGCCTGACCGGTCTCGGACCACGGGCTGCCTGTCCGGAAGACCCGCGCGAGACCGGCCGGGGACCGCTGCCTGACCGGCCGGAGCCGGCCGCCTCGATCGGCCGGGACCTGCCGCCCCGAACGGCCGGAGCCGGCCGCCTCGATCGGCCGGGACCTGCCGCCCCGAACGGCCGGAGCCCGCCGCCTCGATCGGCCGGGACCTACCGTCTGATCAGCCGGCGTGCCGTGGCCGTCGCCACCGCCGCCGTGCGCGAGTCCACGCCCAGCTTCGCGAAGATGTGCACCAGATGGGACTTCACCGTCGCCTGGCTCAGGAACAGGACCTTGCTGATCTGCTGGTTCGACAGGCCCTCGCCCACCAGCTGGAGCACCTCCAGCTCGCGCTTGGTCAGCGCCTCCGCCGGGGTCCGCATCCGGTCCATGAGCCGGTGCGCCACCGCCGGAGCCAGGGCCGACTGCCCGGCCGCCGCCGTCCGCACCGCCGCCGCCAGCTCCTCCGGCGGCGCGTCCTTGAGGAGGTAGCCGGAGGCGCCCGCCTCCACCGCCGCCAGGATGTCCGCGTCCGTGTCGTACGTCGTCAGGACCAGCACCTTCGGCCCGCCCGGCGCCGCCGTGATCGCCGCCGTCGCCTCGGAACCGTGCATCCCGGAGCCGAACTGCAGGTCCATCAGGACCACGTCCACACCCCCGGCGCCGGCCAGCTCCACCGCGCGCTCGGCGGTGGCGGCCTCCGCGACGACGGCGAAGTCCGGTTCCGTGTCGAGGACCGCGCGCAGGCCCGCCCGTACGACCGGATGGTCGTCGGCCAGGAGAAGACGGATGGTCATGGCTCAGACTCCAGCGGGGAGAGGGAGGGACACGGCGACCGCCGTGCCCTGGCCGGGTGCGGACTCCACGGTGAACGTGCCGCCCAGCGACTCCGCCCGCGAGCGCATCGCCGGAAGCCCGAAACCGCCGTCGGACGAGGGACGGCGTACGGAGGCGGGATCAAAACCCTTGCCGTCGTCGACCACGTCCAGGGTGACCGAGGCGTCCATGAACGACAGGGTGATCTCCGCCCGCGAGGCCGCCGCGTGCCTGACCGTGTTCGCGAGCGCCGACTGCGCGATCCGCAGCAGCGCCACCTCGTACGGCGTCGGCAGCTCGACCGGCGTCCCGCTCACCGAGAAGCGGACCCGGGGCCCGGCGTCACCCGGCCCGTGCGTACCTGATCCGGCCCCCGGCTCGCACAGCCGCTCAAGTGCCCCCGCCAGGGACCCGTGTTCCAGGTCCGGCGGTGACAGCGCGCGGACGAAGCGTCGCGCTTCCGCCAGGTTGTCCTGCGCCGCCCGGCGCGCCCGGTCGATGTGGCCGGCGGCCGGGGAGCCCGGCGGCAGTGCCCGCTCGGCTGCCCGCAGCAGCAGCTGGATCGAGGACAGACCCTGCGCCAGCGTGTCGTGGATCTCCCGCGCGAGACGCTCCCGCTCCGCGAGCGTCCCCGCGTGCCGCTCCGCCGTCGCCAGCTCCGCCCGCGTCGTGATCAGCTCCTCGATGAGCCGGCGCCGCCGCTCGCTCTCCCGGTAGAGCGCCTGGTAGCCGAGGACCGTCGCCACCGCGACCGCCGCGCCGAGCAGCGGCCCGATGAACACGCCCGGATTGAGGGCGGCGCCGTGCCCCACGTACGAGAGGATCGCCGCGCCAGCCGTCAGCGCCACCACCGGCAGCGACCAGCGTGCGGGCAGCAGATGCAGCTGTACGAAGTAGAGCGGGAAGGCCACCCAGAGCGCCTCCGGGGTCTGCCAGAGCAGCGCGAGCCAGGACGCGCCCAGGACCCCCAGCCACACGGCGGCCGCCCGCTGTGACCTCCGTACCGACGGCAGATGGGAACCGGCCGCGTACACCGCTCCCGTCACCACCGCGAGCGCCGTCCCCGCGGCCGAGTCCGCCCGTACCGCCGCGAGCGTGAGCAGGCCCGCCATCAGCAGGTGCAGACAGAGGCGCAGCGCGCGCAGGGCGGGGGTGAGGGCTCGGGGATCCATGATCCCTCCAGCGTAGACACCGGGCGACAATCCGGACTCAACCGAAAGATTGATTACGGAGCCATCCGTGGCGCGATGCCCGCCGGGCACCGATCGGACCACTCTGGTCAGCATGTTCGTGGCATGGAGAGACCTCAGATTCGCCAAGGGGCGATTCGCCCTCATGGGCACCGTGATCGTCCTGATCACCCTGCTCGTGGGGCTGCTGTCAGGGCTGACCGCCGGGCTCGCGCGGGAGAACATCTCCGCGATCACCGGGCTGCCCGCCGACCGGCTGGCCTTCGCGGCGCCGCCGTCCGGACAGTCGGTCTCCTTCACCAGCTCGACGGTGACGGAAGAGCAGTGGCGCCGCTGGTCGGAGCGGCCCGGAGTGACAGCCGCGGCACCGCTCGGCATCCGTACCCTCAACGCCGCCGCCGGAGACCGTACCGCCGCCGTGTCCGCCTTCGGCACCGAGCCGGGGGCCGGGCTCGCACCCGCGGACCCCGGAGCCGGGAAGGCCGTCCTCTCCGAGTCGGCGGCCGAGGAGCTGGCCGTGACCCCTGGCGACCCCGTCCGTCTCGGGCCTCTGGAGCTCGTCGTCGCGGCGGTCGCGGGCGACGCCTCGTACAGCCACACCCCCGTGGTGTGGACCTCCCTCGACGACTGGCAGCGACTCGGCCACAGCGGCACGACCACCCAGGAACAGGCCACCGTCATCGCGCTGCGCGGGGCCGGGGGGACCGACTGGGCCGCCGGTGACAAGGCCGTCGGCACCGAGGCGCGGACCGTCGACGGGGCCCTCACCGCCATAGGGTCCTACCAGGCCGAGAACGGTTCGCTCCAGCTCATGCGCGGTTTCCTCTTCGTCATCTCCGCGCTGGTCATAGGGGCCTTCTTCACCGTCTGGACCATCCAGCGCAGCGGTGACGTCGCCGTCCTCAAGGCGCTCGGCGCCTCCACCCCGTACCTCCTCAGGGACGCCCTCGGGCAGGCCGTCCTCATGCTCGGCGCGGGCACGCTGCTCGGCACCGCGCTCGCCGTCGGCATCGGGGCCCTGGTCAGCGGCGGGAACGTGCCGTTCCTCCTGGAACCGCTCACCGTCCTCGGCCCGGCCGCCGTGATCATCGTCCTCGGTGTGCTCGGCGCGGCGCTCTCCATCCGGCGGATCACCTCCGTCGACCCGCTCACCGCCCTCGGGAGCGCCCGATGAATCCCGCCCTCTGTGCCGTCACCCCGCTCCGGAGCACCCCATGAGTCTCGTCCTCGACGCCGTCACCCTCACCTACCCCGACGGGGACGGCCGCCTCACCGCCCTCGACGACGTCTCCCTCACCGTCCCCGCCGGTACGCTCACGGCGGTCGTCGGCCCTTCGGGCTCGGGCAAGTCCAGCCTGCTCGCGGTCGCCGCCACCCTGGTGACCCCGGACCGGGGCCGGGTCGTCGTCGCCGGTACGGACACGGGGCCGCTCACCCCCGCCGCCCGCGCGGAGCTGCGCCGCGAGCACATCGGGATCGTCTTCCAGCAGCCCAACCTGCTGCCCTCGCTGAGTGCGGTGGAGCAGCTCCAGGTGATGGCCCATCTGTCCGGGCGTACGCCGAAGGCGGTACGGGGCCGGGCCCTGGAACTCCTCGACGCGGTGGGCCTCGTGGACCAGGCCCGGCGCAGGCCGCACCAGCTGTCGGGCGGTCAGCGGCAGCGGGTGAACATCGCGCGGGCCCTGATGAACGAGCCGTCCGTGCTCCTCGTCGACGAGCCGACCAGCGCGCTCGACCACGAGCGGGGGGCGGCGGTCATGGACCTGCTGGCCTCGCTGACGGTGGAGCGGGGCACGGCGACGGTGCTGGTCACCCACGACCGGACCCACGTCGCCCGAGCGGACCACGTGGTGACGGTGCGGGACGGCCGGCTCGTCCGGTGACGACTGGCCACGACGGCGGGAGGGGATCAGCTCCCGCCGTCGTCCGGTGACGACTGTCGACAACGGCGGGAGGGGCTCAGCTCCCGCCGTTCCCCGCCGTGTTCGCCAGGGCCGCCGACAGCTCGCGGGCGACCTCCTGGAGGATCGGGACGATCTTCTCCGTGGCGGCCTCCGTGACCCGGCCCGCCGGACCCGAGATGGAGATCGCGGCCGCGGTGGGGGAGTCGGGCACCGACACCGCGAGGCAGCGGACCCCTATCTCCTGCTCGTTGTCGTCGACCGCGTACCCCGTCTCGCGGACGGAGACGAGCGCGTCGAGGAAGCCCTCCGGCGTGGTGATCGTCTTCTCGGTCGCGGCCGGCATGCCGGTACGGGCGAGCAGCGCGCGGACCTCCTCCGCCGGGGTGTGCGCGAGGAGCGCCTTGCCGACACCGGTGGAGTGCGGCAGCACGCGACGGCCGACCTCGGTGAACATGCGCATCGAGTGCTTGGACGGCACCTGTGCCACGTACACGATCTCGTCGCCGTCGAGCAGCGCCATGTTCGCCGTCTCGCCGGTCTCCTCGACGAGCCGCGCCAGGTACGGGCGGGCCCAGGTGCCGAGGAGGCGGGAGGCGGACTCGCCGAGCCGGATGAGCCGGGGGCCGAGCGCGTACCGCCGGTTGGGCTGCTGGCGCACGTAGCCGCAGGCGACCAGGGTGCGCATCAGACGGTGGATGGTGGGGAGCGGGAGTCCGCTGCTGGCGGAGAGCTCGCTCAGCCCGACCTCGCCCCCGGCGTCGGCCATCCGCTCCAGGAGGTCGAAGGCACGCTCAAGGGACTGGACGCCCCCGCTCGCGGCGGGTTTGGCGGCGTCGGTGGTGCTGGCGCTGGACGTCGGCACGTCAACGGTCCTTTCGAGGCAGGCGGGCAAGGCTGCAGCCTACCGGGCCCCCGGCCGGGGCACATGGCCCCGGTGCCGGCGTACGGGCCGGTCAGGGGGTGTTTGTCCGGTGTCGGCGCGGGCCCGGCGGGGCCCGGGGCCCGCCCCGCATGTGCGGAGCTACGTTCTACTGTACGGAATTCCGATTCCACTTTGTGGAAACATCCAAGCCTGCTTCGTCGGCGCCCGATGCTGGAAGTGTGCCCTTGACGACATGTCGGCCGGAAGTGAACACTCCCTTTCAACAGTTCGTTGAAATATTGCCGCAGTGCTTGAAGAAGGGGTACGGGTGGACGTCAACCTGGTCCTGCGCTCGACGCGTGTCATCACCCCCGAGGGGACGCGCCCGGCGTCGATCGCCGTCTCCGGAGGGACGATCGCGGCCGTGCTGCCGTACGACGCCGAGGTACCCGCCGGCGCCCGGCTCGAGGACGTCGGCGACGACGTCGTCCTGCCCGGACTCGTCGACACCCACGTGCACGTGAACGACCCCGGCCGCACCGAGTGGGAGGGCTTCTGGACCGCCACCCGCGCGGCCGCCGCCGGCGGCATCACCACGCTCCTCGACATGCCCCTCAACTCGCTTCCCCCCACCACCACGGTGGAGAACCTGCGGACCAAGCAGGAGGTCGCCCGCGCCAAGGCGCACATCGACGTCGGCTTCTGGGGCGGCGCCCTGCCCGACAACGTCAAGGACCTGCGGCCCCTCCACGACGCCGGCGTCTTCGGCTTCAAGTGCTTCCTCTCGCCGTCCGGCGTCGAGGAGTTCCCCGAGCTCGACCAGGAGCAGCTGGCGACCTCGCTCGCCGAGATCTCCGGCTTCGACGGGCTCATGATCGTGCACGCCGAGGACCCCCACCATCTCGCCGCCGCACCCCAGCGCCCGGGCGGCGCGTACGCAGACTTCCTCGCCTCGCGGCCCCGCGACGCCGAGAACACGGCGATCGAGAACCTGGTCAACCAGGCCCGCCGGCTGAACGCCCGCGTCCACGTCCTCCACCTCTCCTCCTCCGACGCGCTGCCGCTCATCGCCGCCGCCAAGGCCGAGGGCGTCAAGATCACCGTCGAGTCCTGCCCGCACTTCCTCACGCTCACCGCCGAGGAGATCCCGGACGGCGCCACCGAGTTCAAGTGCTGCCCGCCCATCCGGGAGGCCGCCAACCAGGACGCGCTGTGGCAGGGGCTCGCGGACGGCACGATCGACTGCATCGTCTCCGACCACTCCCCGTCCACCGCCGACCTCAAGACGCCCGACTTCGCCTCCGCCTGGGGCGGCATCTCCTCCCTCCAGCTCGGCCTGCCCGCCATCTGGACCGAGGCCCGCCGCCGCGGCCACACCCTGGAGGACGTCGTCCGCTGGATGTCCGAGGGCCCGGCCAGGCTCGCCGGACTCACCCGCAAGGGCGCCATCGAAGCCGGCCGCGACGCCGACTTCGCCGTCCTCGCCCCCGACGCCACCTTCACCGTCGACCCGGCCGAGCTCCAGCACCGCAACCGGATCACCGCCTACGCGGGCAAGACCCTCAACGGCGTCGTCACCTCCACCTGGCTGCGTGGAGAGCGCATCGTCGACCACGGCACCCTCGCCGAGCCGACCGGCCGCCTCCTCGAAAGGAACAACTGACCCGTGAGCACCGGCATACCCTCCTTCACCGGCGACGCCAGCCCCTACGGCGGCGGCGACCCGTACGCCGACTACCGCACGGCCGACTTCCCCTTCACCCGGTACGCGGACCTGGCCGACCGCCGCCTCGGCGCCGGCGTCATCGCCGCCAACGACGAGTTCTTCGCGGAGCGCGAGAACCTGCTCAAGCCCGAGGCCGCCGAGTTCGACCCCGAGCACTTCGGCCACAAGGGCAAGATCATGGACGGCTGGGAGACCCGCCGCCGCCGCGGAATCTCCGCCCGGCAGCCGCACCCCACCGAGGACGACCACGACTGGGCCCTCGTACGCCTCGGTGCGCCCGGAGTCGTCCGCGGCATCGTCGTCGACACGGCCCACTTCCGCGGCAACTACCCGCAGGCCGTCTCCGTCGAGGCCGCCGCCGTCGCCGGCTCGCCCTCGCCCGAGGAGCTCCTCGCCGACGACGTGAAGTGGACGACGCTCGTCCCGCGCACCGCCGTCGGCGGCCACGCCGCCAACGGCTTCGCCGTCGACATCGAGCAGCGCTTCACCCACCTGCGCGTCAACCAGCACCCCGACGGCGGCATCGCCCGCCTCCGCGTGTACGGCGAGGTCGCCCCCGACCCCGCGTGGCTCGCCGTCCTCGGCACCTTCGACCTCGCGGCCCTGGAGAACGGCGGCCAGGTCGAGGACGCCTCCGACCGCTTCTACTCCCCGGCCACCAACACCATCCAGCCGGGCCGCTCCCGCAAGATGGACGACGGCTGGGAGACCCGCCGCCGCCGTGACAAGGGCAACGACTGGATCCGCTACCAGCTGGCCGCCGAGTCCGAGATCCGTGCCGTCGAGATCGACACCGCGTACCTCAAGGGCAACAGCGCCGGCTGGGCCGCGCTCTCCGTCGCCGCCGAGGGCTCCGAGGAATGGACCGAGATCCTGCCCCGGACCCGCCTCCAGCCCGACACCAACCACCGCTTCGTCCTGGACAACCCGGCGGTCGGCTCCCGCGTCCGGATCGACATCTACCCGGACGGCGGCATCTCCCGCCTCCGTCTCTTCGGCTCCCTCACGGAGGCCGGTACGGCGCGGCTGACCGCCCGCCACCAGGAGCTGGGCGGCTGACCCGACTCCCCGAGAACCGGGCGGGCACGACACCCCGCCCCGGCCCGCGAGGGCGCACCGACCCGACAGCACCGGTGCGCCCTCGCGGCGCCCCCTTTTTTTGGGGCTCGGTTCGCCTCCGGGGCGCTGGAGCCGGGGGAACAGGGCCGACCGTGCTCGACCCGCTCGTTCCTCACGGGCCTCCGCGCGCTCGACCCTGTTCCCCCGGCGCGCCCCTTCGGCTCACTCGCCGGGTCCTACCTGGCGGGCGCGCTCCTGGCCGGCGTCGGGCGTCAACGCCCGCACACGTCCCCGCCCCGGACGTGCCACCCGGCTCACGCCGCGTGTCCGCCGTCCACCGCGAACTCCGCGCCCGTCACGTACCGGCCCTCCGGGCCCGCCAGGAAGGCGACCATCGCGGCCACCTCGTCCGGGGTGCCGAAACGGCCGAGCGCCGTCATCGCCGCCTGGCCCTCCGCGTACGGCCCGTCCGCCGGGTTCATGTCGGTGTCGATCGGACCGGGGTGGACGATGTTGGCCGTGATGCCGCGTCCGCCCAGCTCCCGGGCGAGTGCCTTCGTGAGGCCGACGAGCGCCGACTTGCTCGTGGTGTACAGCGTGCCGCCAGGACCCGGTACCCGCTGGGTCATGCACGTGCCGATCGTGATGATCCGCCCGCCCTCCGGCAGACGCGGGGCGGCGGCCTGCGAGGCGAGGAAGGCGCCCCGGACGTTGACCGCGAGGACCCGGTCGACGTCCGCGAGGGTCAGGGACTCCAGCGGGCCGAGGACCCCCGCACCCACGTTGTTCACGAGGACGTCGAGCCGTCCCAGCGCGTCCGCCGCCCAGTTCACGGCTCCCGCCGCGTCCCCGGCGTCGGCCGCGTCGGCCCGCAGGGGGAGCGCCCTGCGTCCGGCCGCCTCGATCAGCGAGGCGACCTCCTTGGCCCGCGTCTCGTCCTGGACGTAGGTGAAGGCCACGTCGGCGCCCTCACGGGCCAGACGCACGGCCGTGGCCGCGCCGATCCCCCTGCTGCCGCCCGTCACCAGAACCGCCGTGCCGTTCATCGTGCTGTTCGTCGTGGACATCCCGGAACCTCCGTGAGAAGTCATCAAGTGGTTGCGGGTTCAATGAAAGTCGGTGGGGCGGCCCGGCGCTGGCGGGTATCGGACGCCGACCCGGAGACCGATGAGTTCCGTCCGGCGGCGCGGTCGGAGCTTCCAGGACACGATGGTCCGGAGAACAGAAAGGGCACCCACCATGGCCACCCTCAGCCTCACCCAGTTCCTCACCCTCGACGGCGTCCACCAGGCCCCCGGCGGCCCGCAGGAGGACCCCACCGGCGGCTTCGAGCACGGCGGCTGGTCCGTGCCGTTCGGCGACGAGGACTTCGGGCAGTACATGAACGAGGTCTTCACCCGCCCGACCGCCTTCCTCCTCGGCCGCCGCACGTACGAGATCTTCGCGAGCTACTGGCCCCAGCACGACGACCCCGACGACCCGATCGCCTCCAAGCTCAACGCCCTCCCCAAGTACGTCGCCACCACCACCCTCGACTCCGCCGACTGGACCGGGACCACGCTCCTGCGCGGCGACGTGGTGAAGGAGGTCGCCGACCTCAAGGAGAGCGTCGACGGCGAGATCCAGATGCACGGCAGCGGCGGCCTCGCCCGGACCCTGCTCGACCACGACCTGATCGACACCCTGCACCTGCTCGTCTTCCCGGTGGTCCTCGGCACCGGCCGCCGTCTCTTCTCCGACGGCGTCCGCCCCGCGGCCTTCCGCAACACCGCGTCGAGCACCACGGGATCGGGCGTCGCCCTCCTCACGTACGAGCGGGCGGGACGCCCCGAGTACGGCAGCTACTGACACGGAGGCAGCGGAAAGGTGTAGCCACCACGGGCCCCGCCGGGTACGGTGATCGCTCCGAGTGCGAGCCGTCGAAGTCTCCACCCCGCCGCAAGAGTTGGAGAACGGCCCCCATGTCGGCTTCGATCGCCGCCCCCGTGTCCCTCGCCGCCCCGCGCCGCGCCTGGCTCACCGACCTGCCCGTCCTGCTCGTCGCCGTCGTCTGGGGCGCCAGCTACCTCGCGGCCAAGGGCATCACCACCACCCACACCGTCATCGCGGTCCTCGTGCTGCGGTTCGCGGTGGTGCTGCCCGTCCTCGTCGTCGCCGGCTGGTCCAAGCTGCGGGCGCTCAGCGCGGCGCAGTGGCGCGGCGCGGCGACCCTCGGGCTGATCCTCAGCGGGATCTTCCTCCTGGAGACCTACGGCGTCGTCCACACCTCCGCCACCAACGCGGGCCTGATCATCAGCCTCACCATGATCCTCACCCCGCTCGCCGAGGCCGCCGTCACCAGGGTCCCGCCGTCCCGCGCCTTCGTCGCCGCCGCCGCGCTCTCCGTCACCGGCGTCGTCCTCCTCACCCAGGGCGGCGGCTTCACCACCCCCTCCCTCGGCGACCTCCTCATGCTGCTCGCCGCCGTCGCCCGTACCGTCCACGTCCTGGTCATGTCCCGGACCAAGGCGGTCGCGTCGGCCGACTCGCTCTCCCTCACCACCGTGCAGCTCGGCTCCGCCGTCGCCGTCTTCGCCGTCATCGCGGCCTTCCCCGGCACCGGCGCCTCACCCTGGGCCGTGGCCCTCGACTTCGGCCCCCGCGAGTGGGCGGCGCTGCTCTTCCTCTCCGTCTTCTGCACGCTCTTCGCCTTCTTCGTGCAGATGTGGGCGGTCCGCCGCAGCTCCCCGTCCCGGGTCAGCCTCCTCCTCGGCACGGAACCGCTCTGGGCCGCCGCCGCCGGCATCGCCGTCGCGGGCGACCGGCCCGGCGCCGTCGGTGTCGCGGGCGCCGTGCTGGTCCTCGCGGGAACGAGCTGGGGCCGCCGCGCCGCGGACCGGGACGCCCGATAGGTTTCTGCCCCATGCGTTCACTGCCGTACGACATCGACTTCCGTGCCCGGGCCCGCCGTACCCAGGCATGGGGGCTCGGACTCCTCGCCGTGGCCGCACTCCTGTGGATCTGGCTGGCGGTGCTCCTCCTCACGCCCTACCAGAGCGGCGAGTACAGCCGCGAGTGCACCTCCCGGTTCACCAGCGAGAACCTCCACAACAGCGACAGCCGCTGCGTCAACGAGCGCGACTGGCCCGAACTCCTCGCCGTCCTTGGTGCGTCCGTGCCCGTCGCCGTCATCGGCGGCGTCCTCTTCACCAGCGGATCCGTCTCCCACCGGATGGCCGAGCACCTCGCCGAGGTGACCCGCCTCAACGCGGCGAGGGACTGACCCCCGACACGGGCGGGCCGCTCAGGACTTCCTCGGCACCCGGTCCGACACGATCAGGATCACGACGCCGAGGACCGCGATCACGATGTTGGCGAACACCTCCCTGCCCTCCAGGAACCCCACGTTCTCCGTGAGGAACCGGGTCACGCCGAGGAGCCGGAACCAGCCGTCCGTCAGCTCGCGCACCACCCCCGCCACACCGAAGAGGGCGAGCAGGAAACCGGTGACCTCCATGAACTTCTTCATGCGGTGATCATCACCGGGGCGCAGGCCCGACCGCGTCCGCCTCCCGTCCACGGTCACCACTACCGAAGTACAGACCTCCGCGACTTCGGTACCGTCCCGGCCCGCTCATGCCCGCCCGGCGCCCCCGGCTGCGTACATTGCGGACATGACTCGTACGGACCGGCAGCACCGGCTGCTCCCCTCCCACCTGGTCGAACCGGGCGGGAACGGGGCGGCCCGGCTCCGTCGTACCGCCCGCGACTGGTTCGTCGACACCGCGCTCTTCCTCCTCGCGGCCCTCGTCGGCCTCGTCGCCGCCGACGCCGCCGCGGACTACAGCAGCGAGCCGGTCATCCTCTTCGACCAGCTCGCCGGCGCCGCTGCCTGCTGCGCCCTCTGGCTGCGCCGCCGCCGGCCCGCCGGACTCGCGATCGCCCTCTCCCTGGTGAGCGTGGTGGCCCCGGTCGCGGGCGGCGCCGTCCTCGCGAGCCTGTTCAGCGTCGCCGTACGCCGTCCCTTCCGTGAGGTCGCCTGGCTCGGGGCGCTCGCCGCCGCCGCCTCCACCGTCCAGGTGTTCGTCCGGCCCGACCCGACCATCAACGCCGGTCTGTCCATCGGCATCGGTCTCGTCCTCGTCCTGCTCGTCACAGCATGGGGCATGCTCGTCCGCTCCCGCCGCCAGCTCGTCGAGGCCCTCAGGGAACGCGCCCGCCGCGCCGAGGCCGAGGCCGAGCTGCGCGCCGCCCAGGCCCAGCGGCTCGCCCGCGAGTCCATCGCCCGCGAGATGCACGACGTCCTCGCCCACCGGCTCACCCTGCTCAGCGTCCACGCCGGAGCCCTGGAGTTCCGGCCCGACGCCCCTCCCGAGCAGATCGCCCGCGCCGCCGGAGTCATCCGCGACAGCGCCCACGAAGCCCTCCAGGACCTCCGCGAGATCATCGGGGTGCTCCGGGCGCCCGGCGAGAACGGCGACGGCGACCGGCCGCAGCCCACCCTCGCCACCCTCGGCGCACTGATCGACGAATCCCGCGAGGCCGGGACGGACGTCGTCCTCGACACCACCGTGGACGACCCGGCGACCGTGCCCGCCGCCACCGGCCGCACCGTCTACCGCATCGCCCAGGAGGGCCTCACCAACGCCCGTAAGCACGCCCCCGGCACGAAGGTCACCGTCACCGTGCGGGGCCGCCCCGGCGAGGGCCTCACCGTCGGCGTCCACAACCCCGCACCCGCCGGACCGGTCCCGCACGTCCCCGGCTCCGGCCAGGGCCTCATCGGACTCACCGAACGCGCCGCCCTCACCGGCGGCCGTCTCGAGCACGGTCCCGACCCCGACGGCGGATTCAGCCTCCACGTATGGCTACCGTGGCCGGCATGACCATCCGGCTGCTCATCGTCGACGACGACCCCCTGGTCCGCGCGGGCCTCACCCTCATGCTCGGCGGCGCCGAGGACCTGGAGATCGTCGGCGAGGGCGCCGACGGCCGCGAGGTCCCCGAACTCGTCGCCCGCCTCGCCCCCGACGTCGTCCTCATGGACATCCGCATGCCCCTGGTGGACGGGCTCACCGCCACCGAACGCCCCCGAGGTCGTCGTCCTCACCACCTTCCACGCCGACGAGCAGGTGCTGCGCGCCCTGCGGGCCGGGGCCGCCGGCTTCGTCCTCAAGGACACCCCGCCCGCCGAGATCCTCGCCGCCGTCCGCCGCGTCGCCGGCGGGGACCCGGTGCTCTCCCCGGCCGTCACCCGCCAGCTCATGACCCATGTCGCCGGACAGCACGGACAGCACGGACAGGCCGGACAACACCGGCGCGCCGCCGCCGACCGGCTCACCGAACTCTCCGCCCGGGAACGGGAGGTGGCCGTCGCCGTCGGCCACGGCCGCTCCAATGCCGAGATCGGCGCCCGGCTGTACATGAGCGTCCCCACGGTCAAGGCCCACGTCAGCCGCGTACTCGCCAAACTCGGCCTCAACAACCGCGTCCAGATCGCCCTGCTCGTCCATGACGCGGGCCTCCTCGACGAGGACGACCCGGCCTGATCCACCCGAACACCCCGCGGCGGGTCGGCTAGGCTGCGTCGATGTCCGACATCGAACTGGGGGAGTACGGCGGGGACTTCGCCTCCGACCCGTACCCCTTCTACGCGCGGCTCCGTGAGGCCGGCCCCGTCCACCCGGTGCGGCTCCCCGACGGCTACCGGCTCTGGCTGGTCGTCGGTCACGAGGAAGGGCGCGCGGCGCTCGCCGACCCCCGGCTCGCCAAGTCGCCCTCCGTGATCGGCGTACGGCCGTCGGAAGAGGACATCATCGGCGTCCACCTCCTCGGCGCGGACGCCCCCGACCACACCCGGCTGCGCCGCCTGGTCGCGGGCGAGTTCACCGGCCGCCGGGTGGAGAGCCTGCGCCCCCGCATCGAGCGGCTCACCGCCGAGCTCGCCGACGCGATGGAACCGGCCGGCCGCGCCGACCTCGTCGACGCCTACGCGTACCCCCTGCCGATCACCGTCATCTGCGAACTCCTCGGCGTCCCCGCGGCGGACCGCGACACCTTCCGCCGCTGGTCGGCCGAGCTCGTCACCCCGAGCGACGTCACCGGCATCGACGAGGCCCTCAAGGGCTTCGGCGGCTACCTCGACGGACTCATCGAGGACAAGCGGGCCGCGGGACCCGCCGACGACCTGCTCTCCGGCCTGATCGCCGCCCGCGCGGAGGACGGCGACCGGCTCTCCGGGCCCGAACTCCGCGCCATGGCGTACCTGCTGCTCATCGCGGGCCACGAGACCACCGTCAACCTGATCTCCAACACCGTCCGCAACCTGCTCACCCACCCGGGGCAGCTCGCCGCCCTGCGCGCCGACCCCGGCCTCCTCGACGCGACGATCGAGGAGTCCCTGCGGTACGACGGGCCGGTGGAGACCAGCACCTTCCGCTTCACCAGGGAGGCCGTCACCCTCGGCGGCACCGACATCCCGGCGGGGGAGAGCGTGCTCGTGGCCATCGGGGCGCTCGACCGCGACCCGGCCCGCTTCCCCGAACCCGACCGCTTCGACATCCGCCGGGACACCCGCGGCCACCTCGCCTTCGGCCACGGCATCCACTACTGCCTGGGTGCCCCGCTCGCCCGCCTGGAGGGCCGGATCGCCCTCCGGACGCTCCTCGACCGCTTCCCCCGCCTGGAACTCGACCCCGAGGGCCCGCCCTGGGAGTGGCTCCCCGGCCTCCTCATGCGCGGCGTCCGCCACCTTCCGGTCCGGTGGTGACTCTCCGGGTCGGCGGGCGGTGGCGGACGTGACCTGCCGTGGCGGGTGGGACTCCAGGCAGGCAGGCAGGCGGGCGGTGGCGGACGTGACCTGCCGTGGCCGGTGGTGACTCCGGGCCGGCGGGCGGTGGCGATCGCGAGCCGCCGTGCCCGGTGGTGACCGCCGGCCCGTGAGTCCTACCCGGGGGTCCTTTCCACCCGTACCGGACGCCGCTCCCGGCGCGAGCGCTCGCACGCCTCGGCGATCCGCAGCGCCTCAAGGGCCTCCCGGCCGTCGCACGGGTTGTCCGCCTCGCCGCGCACCAGCCGGAGGAAGGCGTCGAGCTCCGCCTCGTACGCGGGCGCGAACCGCTCCAGGAACCCCGGCCAGGGCTTCCCCGGCGCGGCCGGCCCCCGCCGCTCCACCGAGGTGAGCGGGGTGCGGTCGTCCAGACCCACCGCGATCTGGTCCCGGTCGCCCGCCAGCTCCATGCGGACGTCGTACCCCGCGCCGTTGCAGCGGGTCGCCGTCGCCGTCACCAGCGTGCCGTCGTCCAGGGTGAGGAGCGCCGCCGCCGCGGACACGTCCCCCGCCTCCCGGAACATCGCGGGCCCCGCGTCCGAGCCCGTCGCGTACACCTCCACGACCTCCCGGCCGGTCACCCAGCGGACGATGTCGAAGTCGTGCACCAGACAGTCCCGGAAGAGACCGCCGGACAGCGGCAGATAGGCGGCGGGCGGCGGTTCCGGGTCGGACGTCGCCGCCCGTACGGTGTGCAGCCGGCCGAGCCGCCCCGCACGCACGGCCTCCCTGGCCGCCCGGTACCCCGCGTCGAAGCGCCGCATGAACCCGAGCTGGAGCTCGGTCCCCGCCTCCGCCACCGCCGCGAGCGCGCTCCGCGTCCCCGGTACGTCCAGGGCGATCGGCTTCTCGCAGAAGGCGGGGAGCCCGGCACGCGCCGCCCGGGCGATCAGCTCCGCGTGCGCGGCCGTCGCCGACGCGATCACCACCGCGTCCAGGGCGTGCCCGAACAGCTCCGTCACGTCCGGCGCCGCCTCCGCGCCCAGCGCCCCCGCGACCCCGGCGGCCCGGGCGGCGTCCGCGTCCGCCACGACCAGCGACGTGACCTCCGGGTGGCGGGCCAGCACTCCCGCGTGGAAACTCCCGATCCGTCCCGTACCGATGAGTCCGATGCGCATGGCCCCACCGTGGAGGCGTGCCTTCCCGGTGTCAAGGATGTGTCAGGACAACAGGACGTACACGGCTTCCCGTCCTCAGCGCCCCGGGCTACGCTCCCCCCGTGCCCAAGCAGTCCGGCTCGTCCCTGCCCCCGCTCTCCGTGGACCGTGGCAGCCCGGTCCCGCTCTACTTCCAGCTGGCCCGCCAGTTGGAGGACGCCGTGGCGGACGGGACGCTGACACCGGGCACCCTCCTCGGCAACGAGATCGACCTCGCCACCCGCCTCGGCCTCTCCCGGCCCACCGTCCGTCAGGCCATCCAGACCCTCGTCGACAAGGGCCTCCTCGTCCGCCGCCGGGGGATCGGCACCCAGGTCGTGCACAGTACGGTCCGCCGCCCGCTGGAGCTGAGCAGCCTCTACGACGACCTGGACGCCGCGGGACAGCTCCCCGCCACCCGGGTGCTTGTCAACCGCGTCGTCCCCGCCACCGTCCAGGTCGCGGCCGCCCTCGGCGTACCGGAGGGCAGCGAGGTGCGCTACCTCGAACGGCTCCGCACCGCGCACGGCGAGCCCCTGGCGTATCTGCGCAACCACCTGCCGGCCGGGCTCGTGGAGCCGGACACCGAGCGCCTGGAGACCACCGGCCTCTACCGGATGCTCCGCTCCGCCGCGCTCACCCTGCACAGCGCCCGCCAGGCCGTCGGCGCCCGCGCCGCGACCGCCGCCGAGGCGGCGCTGCTCGACGAACCGGAGGGCGCCCCGCTGCTCACGATGGAACGCGTCACCTTCGACGACACCGGCCGGGCCGTCGAGCGCGGATCCCACCTCTACCGGGCCGCCCGCTACTCCTTCGAGTTCCAGCTGATGGTCCGTCCGTAGCCTTGGAAGGCCCCCCTGACCGGCGCCACGACCCGCATGACCGATACTGCAATGCACGCAGAAGGACACAAAGGAGGGCACCGCCTCGTGACCAGGCTTCGGACCGGAGGGGTACGCGCCGTCATCGGCGCCGTGCTCGCGCTCACACTCACAGGGGCGCTCGCGGGGTGCAGCAGCACCGGCGGAAAGCGGGCGGAGGACGCCCGCAAGGCCGCCGCGGCCCAGGGCCGGGCGGCCGTCGACACCCCCCGCTGGACCTTCGCCATGGTGACCCACTCCGGTGACGGCGACACCTTCTGGGACATCGTCCAGAACGGTGCCAGGCAGGCCGCCGCCAAGGACAACATCAACTTCCTGTACGCCCACAGCGACGAGGGCAAGGAACAGGCGCAGCTGATCGACTCGTACGTCTCCAAGGGCGTCGACGGTCTCATCGTGACCCTCGCCAAGCCCGACGCCATGAAGGCCGCCGTCGAGAAGGCCGTCAAGGCCGGCATCCCGGTGATCACCGTCAACTCGGGCGCCGAGCAGTCCAAGGCGTACGGCGCGCTCACCCACATCGGCCAGGACGAGACCGTCGCGGGCGAGGCCGTTGGCGAGGAGCTCGACAAGCGGGGCAGGAAGAAGGCGCTCTGCGTCCTGCACGAGCAGGGCAACGTCGGCCACGAGCAGCGCTGCGCCGGAACGAAGAAGACCTTCGGCGGCGAACTCGTGAACCTGTACGTCGACGGCACCAACATGCCCGACGTCCTGGCGTCCATCGAGGCCAAGCTCCAGTCCGACAAGGACCTGGACGCCGTCGTCACCCTCGGCGCCCCCTTCGCCGACGCCGCCGTCCAGGCGGCCAGGAGCGCGGGCAGCAAGGCCGAGGTCGACACCTTCGACCTCAACGCCAAGGTCGCGACCGCCCTCCGGGCCGGCACCCTCGGCTTCGCCGTCGACCAGCAGCCCTATCTCCAGGGCTACCAGGCCGTCGACCTGCTCTGGCTGTACCGCTACAACGCCGACGTCCTCGGGGGCGGGAAGCCGGTCCTCACCGGCCCCCAGATCATCACGAAGGACGACGCCGCCAAGCTCGTCGACTACGCGGAGCGGGGCACCCGATGAGCTCCACGGCCCCGCCGTCGAACGGAATCGACCACGTCGACGAACGGCTGCTCCGCACCTCCCCGCTGAGGAAGCTCCTCGCCCGCCCGGAACTCGGCTCGCTCGTCGGCGCGATCGCCGTCTTCGTCTTCTTCTCGGTGGTCGCGGACAGCTTCCTGAGCGCCCCCAGCCTCGGAACCGTCCTCTACGCGGCCTCCACCCTCGGCATCATGGCGGTCCCCGTCGCGCTGCTCATGATCGGCGGCGAGTTCGACCTGTCCGCCGGTGTCATGGTCACCAGCTCGGCCCTGATCTCGTCGATGTTCAGCTACCAGATGACGGCGAACGTCTGGGTGGGCGTCGGCGTCTCGCTGCTCGTCACCCTGGCGATCGGCCTCTTCAACGGCTTCATGCTGACCCGTACCAAGCTGCCCAGCTTCATCATCACCCTGGGCACCTTCCTCATGCTGACCGGTCTGAACCTGGGCCTCACCAAGCTGATCAGCGGCACCGTCTCCACCAAGACCATCGCCGACATGGAGGGCTTCTCCTCCGCCCGGAAGCTCTTCGCCTCGCAGCTGACCGTCGGCGGCGTCGAGTTCAAGGTCACCGTCCTGTGGTGGCTCGGCCTCGTCGCACTCGCCACCTGGATCCTGCTCCGCACCCGCTTCGGCAACTGGATCTTCGCCGTCGGCGGCGGCGCCGACGCCGCCCGCGCGGTCGGGGTCCCCGTCCACCGGACGAAGATCGGCCTCTACATGGGGGTGGCCTTCTGCGCCTGGGTCTCGGGACAGCACCTGCTCTTCTCCTTCGACGTCGTCCAGTCGGGCGAAGGCGTCGGCAACGAGCTCATCTACATCATCGCGGCCGTCATCGGCGGCTGTCTGATCACCGGCGGATACGGCTCCGCCATCGGCTCGGCGGTCGGCGCCCTCATCTTCGGCATGACCAGCAAGGGCATCGTCTACGCCGAGTGGAACCCGGACTGGTTCAAGTTCTTCCTGGGAGCGATGCTCCTCCTGGCGACGCTGCTGAACGCCTGGATCCGCAAGCGCGTGGAGGCCACCAAGTGACCACAGGGACCGTCCCGCTCGTCGAGCTCGACGACGTCAGCAAGTACTACGGCAACATCCGCGCCCTCGAAGGCGTCTCCCTGGAGGTCCGCTCCGGCGAGATCACCTGCGTCCTCGGCGACAACGGGGCCGGCAAGTCCACCCTCATCAAGATCGTCGCGGGACTCCACCGGCACGACGCCGGCGTCTTCCGCGTCGAGGGTGAGGAGGTGACCCTCGCCAACCCGCGCGACGCCCTCGACCGGGGCATCGCCACCGTCTACCAGGACCTCGCCGTCGTCCCCCTCATGCCGGTCTGGCGGAACTTCTTCCTCGGTTCCGAGCCCACCAGGGGCTCCGGCCCGTTCAAGCGGCTCGACGCCGGTCTGATGCGGTCCACCACCCGTGAGGCGCTGCTCCGCATGGGCATCGACCTGCGGGACGTGGACCAGCCGATCGGCACCCTGTCCGGCGGCGAGCGCCAGTGCGTGGCCATCGCCCGCGCCGTCCACTTCGGCGCCAAGGTCCTCGTCCTCGACGAGCCGACCGCCGCGCTCGGCGTCAAGCAGTCCGGGGTGGTCCTCAAGTACGTCTCCGCCGCCCGTGACCAGGGCCTCGGCGTGGTCCTCATCACGCACAACCCGCACCACGCCTACCTCGTCGGCGACCGGTTCGTGCTCCTGAAGCGCGGTGTGATGGCCGGCAGCCACACCAAGGGCTCGGTCACCCTCGACGAGTTGACCCGGCAGATGGCCGGCGGCACCGAGCTGGAGGACCTCCGCCACGAACTGGAGAGGCCCTCCACGACGTGACGGAGCACGTCCCGATGTGACGGCCCCCGCACACCCCACCTGGCAGAATCGGAGCCGATGAGTACCTACCGTGACCTCGCCCACCGGGGCTCCGCCCGGGGCACCGTGCTGCGGACCGTCGGCACCCGGGAGCGGCGCTCCCATCTGACGGCGCCCCGCGTGCCGACTGTCGGCATCGACATCGGCGGTACGAAGGTGATGGCCGGTGTCGTCGACGCCGACGGCAACATCCTGGAGAAGCTCCGCACGGAGACCCCGGACAAGTCCAAGAGCGCCAAGGTCGTCGAGGACACCATCGTCGAGCTCGTCCTCGACCTCTCCGACCGGCACGACGTGCACGCCGTCGGCATCGGTGCGGCCGGCTGGGTCGACGCCGAGCGGTCCACGGTGCTCTTCGCCCCGCACCTGGCCTGGCGGAACGAACCCCTCCGTGACGCCCTGCAGGGCCGCCTCGCCGTCCCCGTCATGGTCGACAACGACGCGAACACCGCCGCCTGGGCCGAGTGGCGCTTCGGCGCCGGACGCGGCGAGGACCACCTCGTCATGATCACCCTCGGCACCGGCATCGGTGGCGCCATCCTGGAGGGCGGCCAGGTCAAGCGGGGCAGGTACGGGGTCGCGGGCGAGTTCGGCCACATGCAGGTCGTCCCCGGCGGACACCGCTGCCCCTGCGGCAACCGCGGCTGCTGGGAGCAGTACAGCTCCGGCAACGCGCTGGTCCGTGAGGCCCGCGAGATGGCCGCGGCCGACTCCCCGGTCGCGTACAACATCATCGAACGGGTCAAGGGCAACGTCCCCGAGATCACTGGACCGCTCATCACCGAGCTCGCCCGCGAGGGCGACGCCATGTGCGTCGAACTGCTCCAGGACATCGGCCAGTGGCTCGGTGTCGGCATCGCCAACCTCGCCGCCGCCCTCGACCCCTCCTGCTTCGTCATCGGCGGCGGCGTCTCGGCCGCCGACGACCTGCTCATCGGCCCCGCGCGGGACGCCTTCCGCCGCCACCTCACCGGCCGCGGATACCGTCCCGAGGCCCGTATCACCCGCGCCCAGCTCGGCCCCGAGGCCGGCATGGTCGGTGCCGCCGACCTCGCCAGGCTCGTGGCCCGCCGCTTCCGCCGCGCCAACCGGCGCCGGCTGGAGCGGTACGAACGGTACGAGCGCTACGCCCAGGCGCTGCGCAACGGGACCTCGGGCCGGGCCGCCCGTACCCCCGAGGAACCGCCCTCATGACCGTGCCCCACCAGTCCAGCCCACCGCGCCCCCCGCGGGACAAGCTGCCCGAGGACCGCCGGCACATGATCCGCCGCCGCTGGCTGACGGCCGTCATCATCGTGCTGCTCGTGGGAATCCCGGCCGGCTATCTGGTGATCTCCGCGGGCCAGAGCAGGGACAGCGGCCGTGACAAGGAACGCGAGTCCTCGGCGGCCGGCCTCCAGGACAACTGGCCCTCGCTGATGAAGCGCCGGGTCTTCGAGGTCCCCGTCCCCGGCGGCGCCTGGGGCGTCGCCTACTACGAGACGAGCAACTGGAAGACGAGCCGGCTGTACGTGCAGTTCACGACGACGGCCTACGGCCTCGACGCCTTCCTCGCCGAGTCCGGCACCGGTCGCACCGCGCTCACCCCGGGCCGGATCACGGTCGGCGAGCGTGACGCCGACATCGTTGGCTGGACCTTCGCCGAGGGCATGAACTGGGCGGGCACCACGGTGAAGCGCGAGGCACCGCGCCCGACCACCGACATCACGGTCGACCTGACCGACCCCGCCTTCCCCCGGGTGTACGCGGTCTCCACGACCAGCCCCTGATCCCCGGAACCGGCCGAGCGCCTGCCCCTTCCCGGGTCAGGCGCTCTTCTCCATGCCCGGGCGCAGCCGCGCGAGCAGGGCGTAGAGGGTCGTGCTCTCGTCGGCGTCGAGCGTGTCGAGCGCTCCGCTGGTGGCCTGCATCTCCTCGCGGACCCGGCGGATGACCTCGCGGCCCTCGTCGGTCGCCACGACGTTCTTGACGCGGCGGTCCGAGGGGTCGGGCTCGCGGCGGACCAGGGAGCGGGCCTCCAGGCGGTCGATGATCCCGGTGACGTTGGACGCGTCGCAGACGAGGAGGGTGGCGAGGGCGCGCATCGGCAGCGGGCCGTCGAGCTGGGCGAGGACCTTCGCCTGGGTGGAGGTCAGGCCGTGGTGGGCCGCGGCGGCCGCGAAGTCGCGCCACTGGGCCGTGCCGATGGCGGCGAGGAGCTCCAGGAGCTGGAGCTTCGTGGGGGTCTCGGGGGTTGTGGCGCTCATGGTTCGAGCGTACTCAGAACACTTGACATTATCAATTGTTTACTTGACCACCTCAAGTATCGGGGTCTACCGTCGCTCAAGTACTTGACGACATCAAACATCGACGATCTGAAGCTCTGATGCTCCAGGCACCGAGAAGGCCCCCTCTGTCATGAGTCACACCCCCGCGCCGCCCGCCGCCGACCCCCGGCGCGAGACCGTCATCGTCTTCGCCCTCAGCCTCGCCGCCATGGTCGTGTCGATGATGCAGACCCTGCCCGTCCCGATCCTCGGCCTCATCCGCTCCGACCTCGGCACCTCCACGGCCGACGTGAGCTGGGTGACCACCGCCACGCTGCTCTCCGCCGCCGTCTTCACCCCGCTCCTCGGCCGCTTCGGCGACCAGCACGGCAAGAAGCCCACCCTCGTCGCCGTCCTCGGCGTCATGGTCGCCGGCTCCGTCGTCGCCGCCCTCGCGACCTCGCTGCCCCTGCTGATCCTCGGCCGGGTCCTCCAGGGCGCCGCCACCGCGATCTTCCCGCTCGCCCTCTCCGTCCTCCGCGAGGAGGTCCGCCCGCAGAAGCTCCCCGGCGCCATGTCACTGGTCAGCGGCACCCTCGCCTTCGGCAGCGGTCTCGCGCTCGTCGCGACAGGACTGCTCACCTCCGGCCCCGAAGCCGACTACCGCAACGCCTTCTGGATGGCCACCGGCTTCGCCGCACTCGCCCTGCTCGCCGTCGTCCTCCTCGTCCCCGCGACCCGCCACAAGACCGGCGGCCGCACCGACTTCCTCGGCGCCCTGACCCTCGGCCTCACCCTGCTGCTGCTCCTGCTGCCGATCTCCCAGGGCCACGAGTGGGGCTGGACCTCCGGCCGCACCCTCGGCAGCGCCGCGGGCGCCGCCGTCATGGCCGTCGTCTGGGTCCTCACCGAACTCAGGGTCCGCGACCCGCTCGTCGACATGCGCATGTTCGTCCACCGGCCGGTGCTCATGGCCAACCTCGCCGGCATCCTCGTCGGCTTCGGCATGTTCGCGAACTTCCTCGGCGTCTCCTACCTCGTCCAGATGCCCGAGGCCCTCACCGGCTACGGCTTCGACGCGTCCATCCTCCGCGCCTCCGTGCAGTTCCTGCTGCCCGGCGCGATCGTCTCCCTGCTCGCCTCCCCGATCGGCGGCCAACTCGTCCGCCACCGCGGCCCGCGCACGGCCCTGACCCTGGCCGCCGGCCTCGGAGCCCTCGGCTTCGCCTGGCTCGCCCTCGACCACGGCCACACCGCCTCGGTGATCGGCGCCGGCGTCGTGGTCGGCGCGGCCGTCAGCTTCGGTTACGCGGCCATGCCGGCGGTCATCATGGCGAGCGTCCCGCCCCACCAGAGCGGCATCGCCAACGGCATCAACTCCATCTCCCGCTCCACCGGCAGCGCGATCGGCAGCGCCGTCGTCACGACGATCCTCGCCTCCCGGACCCTCGACCACCTCCCCGCCGGGGCCCCGCCGCTGCCCGCCGAGTCTGGCTTCACCCTCACCTTCTGGATCGGCGCCACGGCCTTCGCCCTCGTCGCCGCCCTCGCGGGTCTGGGCCTCCGCGCCCGGCCGGCCCCCCGCACGACTCCGGCGGCCCGCTCCGCCGCCGATGTCGCCGCCGCGGCCGCCGAGAAGGCGACGGTCGGCTAGGGGGTGTCGTCGCGGGCCGGGCGGGAGGGTGGCGACACGGCCAGGGCCTCGGCCCGGCGGGTGTCACGTACCGTCGTGCGGCGTTCCCTGGATCCGGTCCTCCACCACGTCCAGGGAGTGGCGTACGGCGCCCAGCGCCACGGCCCGTTCCCCCAGGGCCGAGGGGTGCACCGCGACCGGCACCAGGGCGTGGCGGCGGAGGTGGCGGCGGACCGGTTCGAGCAGGACGTCACCCGCCCGGGACACTCCGCCGCCGATGACCACGCGGTCCGGGTCGAGCACAAGGAGCAGCGCGGCCAGACCGCGGGCGAATCGGGCGGCCACCCGCTCCACGACCTCGGTGGCCGCCCGGTCGCCTGCCGCCGCCGCCTCGAATAGCGGCGCGATGTCGTCCTCGTCACCCGCCGGGGCACCCGCCTCAAGGGCGAGCCGATGGATGGCCGCCGCCCCGGCCAGCCGCTCGAACGGTCCGGTGCCGTCCGGGGCGCGCGGTCCCGGCGGCGCGTCGGGACCGGACGCCAGGTCGATGAAGCCCAGTTCCCCGGCGGCGGCCGAGTGACCGCGGTACGGCCTGCCGCCGATGATGATGCCGCAGCCGATGCGCCGCCCCCACTGCACGAACACCAGGTTCTCGGCCCCGGCCTCCGGCCGGCGCTCGGCGAGCACGGCGAGGTTGACGTCGTTGTCGATGGACACCGGACAGTGCAGCCAGTCGCGGAGCCGCGTCACCGCGGGGAGCCCGGCCCAGCCGGGGATGCTCGGAGCCAGCAGTACCTCGCCGCGCTCCCGGTCGACGATGCCCGGCGTGCCGACGGTCACCGCCCACAGCGCGGACAACGGGACACCCGCCTCCGCGACCGCGGTGGTCAGCGCGGCGCGGACGGTGCCGAACAGCCGCAGGCCGTCCGCGCCCGCGTCCACCGTCGCACGGTGGACCGTCAGGACCCGCCCCCCGAGGTCCGCTATCGCCACCAGCACCTTGTGGGGTCCGATGTCGATCCCGGCGACGTGCCCCGCCTCGGCGCGGAACCTGGCGTACTGGGCCGGCCGGCCGGGCTGCGGCGAACTGTTCGGTGAGGTGAACTCCACCAGGCCGCGGTCACGGAGGCCCCCGAGCGCTCTCGTCACCGCGGGCCGGGACAGCCCCGTGGCCGTGGCGAGACCACTGACGCTCGTGGTGGCCGATTCGGCCTCCCGCAGTGCCGTCAGGACGGCGGCGACGTTCATCTGCCGCAGCACATGCGGTCCGTTCGCCGCTGTTCCCCTGGCTGCCATGTGCGCCGTTCCCCGTCCCCCCGCCACCTGGGGCCTGTCCCGCGGATCAGGGCCGGACAGAGCCTGGCGGGCACTCTACCCAGCCGGTTTCCGGACGGTGCGGTGCGGTGTCTTGACGGCCTCGGTGAACGCCTCCATATTATCGAACGCTCCATTAATAACCCTCCTCCGCCGGGTAGATGGGTAGCAGCCAGTGAGAAGACCGAGATCCTGGGCCGCCGCGTTCGTGGCCGTTGCCCTCGCCGTACCGGCCGCGACCCCGGGCACATCCGCCGCCGCGACCGTGACAGCGTCACCGACAGCGGCCGGGGCCGGCACCGACGTCGATGCCGCGGCCTCCGCCGGACGGCCCGCCTTCGCCCCAGGACCCGCCCAGGCGACCCTCGCCCGGCTGCTGCCGCGCCACGTCTCCCAGTTCACCCTCGTCCCGGTGAGCCGTCCCGCCTCCGGCGGTGACTACTTCACCGTCTCCGGCGACGCCGGCGATCTGCGGATCCAGGGCACCAGCCCCGCCACCATCCTCAGCGGCGTCAACTGGTACCTCAAGTACACCGCGAAGGTCGACATCGGATGGCCCGGAGACAGCACCGCGAGACTGCCCCGGATCCTTCCCGCCCCCTCCGGCACCGTCCGCAAGGACGCCTCCGTACCCCACCGCTTCGCCCTCAACGACACCGACGACGGCTACTCCGGCGCCTACCGCGACTGGGCCGCGTACGAGAAGCAGATCGACCTGCTCGCCCTGCACGGCGCGAACGAGGTCTTCGTCCAGATGGGTGCGGACGCCGTCTACCACGAGACGTTCCAGGAGTTCGGCTACTCCCGGGACGAACTCCGCTCCTGGATCCCCGGCCCCGCCCACCAGCCGTGGTGGCTGATGCAGAACATGGCGGGCTTCGGCGGCCCCGTCTCCGAACGGCTGCTCGACGACCGCGCGGCGCTCGGCCGCAGGATCGCGGACCGGCTGCGCCAGCTCGGCATGACCCCCGTCCTGCCCGGCTACTACGGCACCGTGCCCCCGGGCTTCACGGCGAAGAACCCCACAGGACCGGTCGTCCCGCAGGGCCGCTGGGTCGGTTTCGACCGGCCCGACTGGCTCGACCCGCGCAGCCCGGCGTACCGCGAGGTCGCCGCCTCGTTCTACCGCCACCAGCGCGAACTCCTCGGCGACTCCACGATGTACAAGATGGACCTGCTCCACGAGGGCGGCCGGCCGGGTGACGTCCCCCTGGGGGATGCCGCCAAGGCCGTGATGAACGCGCTGCAGACCGCGCGCCCCGGTGCCGTCTGGACCCTGCTCGGCTGGCAGAACAACCCCTCCGCACAGATCATCGACGCCGTCGACAAGAGCCGGCTGCTCATCGTCGACGGCCTGTCGGACCGCTACAACGGCCTCGACCGGGAGACCACCTGGCACGGCGCGCCCTACGCCTTCGGCACGATCCCCAACTTCGGCGGCCACACCACCCTCGGAGCCAACACCGCCGTCTGGGCCGACCGCTTCGACCAGTGGCGCGCCAAGCCCGGCAGCGCCCTCCAGGGCATCGCCTACCTCCCGGAGGGCACCGGCGGCAACCCCGTCGCCTACGAACTCTTCACCGAACTCGCCTGGCGGACCGGCCCACTGGACCACAAGGCCTGGTTCGCGCGGTACGCCGAACGGCGTTACGGCGGAGCCGACCCGCATGCGGCCAAGGCCTGGGAACTGCTGCGCGGCGGCCCGTACAGCACCCCGTCCGGCAAGTGGAGCGAGTCCCAGGACAGCCTCTTCGCCGCCCGCCCACGGCTCACGGCGACCTCGGCGGGGAGCTGGGGCCCCGGTTCCATGCGCTACGAAGCGAGCACGGTACGGAAGGCGCTCACGGAACTGCTCCAGGTCGCGCCCGAACTGCGGACCACCGACGCGTACCGCTTCGACCTGGTCGACGTGGCGCGGCAGGCCCTCGCCAATCACAGCCGGGTCCTGCTCCCGCAGATCAAGGCCGCCTACGACGCCGGGGACCTCTCCCGGTTCCGGCAGCGGGCCGGCGAATGGAAGGACAGCCTCTCCCTCCTCGACCGGCTGCTCGCCACGGACACCCGGTTCCTCCTCGGGCCCTGGCTGGAGGACGCCAGGTCCTGGGGCACCACCGAAGAGGAGCGGGCCGCGGCCGAGTTCGACGCCCGCTCCGTCCTCACCACCTGGGGGCACCGCTCCGGAAGCGACTCGGGAGGCCTGCGCGACTACGCCAACAGGGAGTGGTCAGGCCTTGTCTCCGACTTCTACGCCATGCGGTGGACGACGTACCTCGACTCCCTCGACACCGCGCTGACGACCGGCCGGGCACCGGTCGCCATCGACTGGTTCGCCGTCGAGAACGCCTGGAACCAGGAGCGCGACCCGTACCCCGTGCACGCCTCCGGCGACCCGGTGGCCCTGGCCACCGCGGTACACGAGGCCCTGCCGGCCCCGCCGCCCTCGGGTCCCGTCACCGCCTCCGGCGGCCGGTGCGTGGAGGTCGCGGGCAGCGGCTCCGCCGACGAAACCGCCCTGCGGCTCGGCACCTGCGACGGAACACCCGCCCAGACCTGGACCGTCCACGGCGACGGCACCATGCGCGCCCTCGGCTGGTGCATGGACGTCAGGAACGGGGCCGTCACCGACGGCACGGTCGTACAGCTCCACCCGTGCAACGGCACCCCCGCCCAGTCCTGGACCGCACCGGAGGACCGGACCCTGCGGAACACGAAGTCGGGGCGGTGCCTGCACGCGGAGGACGACGGCACCCGGCTGGTGATCCGGAGCTGCACGGCCGGTCCCGAGCAGAGATGGAGCCTGTCCGTCTGACCGGCCACGGACGGGGTGGTCCTCAGCGCCGCGGGGGCAGGGACTGCTCCGTCCAGATCGTCTTGCCGTGCCGGGTGTAGCGGCTTCCCCACCGGTCGGTGAGCTGCGCGATCAGGAAGAGGCCCCTGCCTCCCTCCTCCGAGGCCTGGGCGCGGCGCATCCTGGGCTGGGTGCTGCTGCGGTCGGAGACCTCGCAGATCAGTGACGCCGCGCGGATCAGCCGGAGTTCGAGCGGGCCGCCCGCGTAGCGGATGGCGTTGGTGACCAGCTCGCTCGCCACCAGCTCGGTGGTGAACGCCAGGTCGTCCAGGCCCCACAGCGACAGCTGCCCGAGGACGCGCTCCCGCGCCTCGGCCACCACCGAAGGATCCGCCGGGAACGTCCAGGCGACGGTGGACCCGTCGGGGACCACACGGGTCCTCGCGAGCAGCAGCGTCACATCGTCCGACAGCGGACCGGGAACGAGCTCGCCCACCACGGCGGGACCGGCCTCCTCCAGCGGGCGGCCCAGGGCGACCGCCGCCGACAGCGCGTCCCCGAGCGCCACCATCCCCAGATCGAGATCGGTGTGACCGCGGTCGATCAGACCGTCGGTGTAGAGCGCGAGGACGCTTCCGTCGGCCACCTCCGTCTCGGCGGGATCGAAGGGCAGCCCGCCGACCCCGAGCGGGGGGCCGGGGTTCACGTCCAGGTAGCGGGCGGTGCCGTCGGGAGCCACCAGCGCGGGCGGGGGATGACCGGCGCTGGCCGCGAGACACCGCCGGGTCACCGGGTCGTACGTCATGTACAGGCAGGTGGCGCCGAACGAGCCGTACGCGGTCTCCGCCCCGGGCGCACGCGTCGCCTCGCCGGCCTCGGTCACGAACTGGGACACGAGGTCGTCCAGGTGCGTCAGCAGCTCGTCGGGTTCGAGGTCGAGGTCCGCCAGCGTCCGTACGGCGGTGCGCAGCCGCGCCATCGTCGCGGTGGCCTGGAGACCGTGCCCGACGACGTCACCGACGACGAGCGCGACCCGCGCGGACGACAGCGGGATGACGTCGAACCAGTCGCCGCTGACGCCCGTGGCCGTGTCGGTCGGGAGGTAGACCGTCGCGGTGTGGACCGCGACGGTGTCGGTGGTGGGCGAGGGCAGCAGGCTCCGCTGCAGGCTGATCGCGGCGCTTCGCTCACGGTGGTACCGGCGGGCGTTGTCCACGACCAGGGCGGCGCGTGAGGCGATCTCCTCGAGCAGGGCGAGGTCGCCCGGGACGAACCGATGACGGCCGTCGCCCCGCCCGACCTGCACGCGGCCCAGGAGCAGCCCCCTGGCCCTGAGCCACGCGCTCATCCCGTGCGGAGAGCCGACCACACCGTCGTGGTGGGGTACGTCCGCCGCCCGTGACCACATGTGGGCCGCGAGCTCACCGCCCGAGTCGACCTCGATCCCGGCACCGGTCACGTCCGCGCCCGGCGAGGTCCCCGCGACGGCCGCCCGTCGCAGTGTGTGGTTGTGGTGGTGCTCGGGGGCCGGTTCGTCCGATGTGAAGACGGACTCCGCGATGTCGACGACCGCCACGTCGGCCAGTGCGGGCACGAGCACGTCGGCCAGGTCCCGCGCCGTCTCCTCGGCGGACAGATTGGTGCTCAGCACCGCCGTCGCGCGGTGCAGCAGGTCGAGACGGCGCTGCGAGAGCCGTTGCTCCGTGACGTCGAGGAACAGGGCCGTGACCCCCGCGACCTCCCCGTTCGTCCCCTGGAGCCGGAACGCGGACACCGCCATGATCCGTCCCGTACCCGGGTCGACACGGGTGTGGACCTCCAGATCGACCCCGACCAGCGGCACCCCGGTCGTGAGCACCTCACGCAGTCGCACGTCGATCTCACGGGCGTCCTCCTCCCAGAGGAAGTCCGCGAACCGGGCCCCGTGCAGATCGGGGGGAAGGCCCGTGTACGGCAGCAGATGCGTGTTCGTGCGTACGAGCCGCAGTTCCTTGTCCATCACGGCGAGACCGACGCGCTCCTGGAGGAACAGCTCCCGCATGAAGGCGTGGGCCTGGCGCCACTGCGCGACCAGCGTGCGCGGGGCGGCCAGGACCAGGAACTGGCGCGCCCCTCCGGCGCCCTGTCCGTCGCCGGTGTACGCCCCTCCAGCGCCCTGTCCGTCGCCGGTGCGAGTCCCTCCGGCCTCTCGCCCGTCGTCGAGCGGCAGGACGCGGAAGAGGACGTCGCCGCCGCGGCCCGCGGCCAGCTCCGCCCGCCCCTCCCAGACCGGCCCGTCCTGCTGCGCCATGACCGTCCGCCAGCTCTCGGGGTCCGCGAGCAGGTCGCGGACCCGGTGCCCGCGGAGCTCCGCGGCCGTGCGGTTCAGGAGCGCCTCCGCCGCGGGTGTGCAGCTCAGGATGGTCCCGTCGGCGTCCACGACGAGCCCGGCCGCGTGCCCGGCGTCGAGCGGGTCGTCGTTCGTGCGGGCCATCCGGATGCACACTCCGTTCCACGCCTGGTCACCGGCGAGGACCACGGCTCATGGCCACTCTGCCCCTGTGTCCGCTCCTCGGCACGCCGTCGTGGCCCGAATGGCGCGCGCCCGGGCGGGGGCCGGTGCCGGGCCGCGCACGGACGGGCCCGGGCCCCGACAGCGGGTCAGTCGACCGCGAGCACCTGCAGGAGCCGTGTCACCTCCGCGGCGACGGCGGCGCGGGCCGGACCGAAGTAGGTGCGCGGGTCGGCCGTCTCGGGGTGGGCGAGGAGGTGCTCCCGTACGGTCCGGGTGAAGGTCTTGTTGAGGTGGGTGGAGACGTTCACCTTGGTCATGCCGGCCGTGACCGCCTTGGCGAGATCGTCGTCGCCGACCCCGGACGAACCGTGCAGGACGAGCGGCACGCCCACGGCGGCCCGCAGCCGGGCGATGAGACCGAAGTCGAGGACGGCGTCGCGGGTGAGCATGGCGTGGGAGCTGCCCACGGCGACGGCCAGGGCGTCGACGGCGGTCGCCGTGACGAACGCGACCGCCTCGTCGGGATCGGTGCGGACGCCGGGGGCGTGGGCGCCGTCCTTGCCGCCGACCTCGCCCAGTTCCGCCTCGACCCACACGTTCGCGCGGTGGCAGTAGTCCGTGATGTCCCGGGTCGCCGCCACGTTCTGGGCGTAGGGCAGCCTGGAGGCGTCGAACATGACGGAGGTGAAGCCGAGGTCGACGGCCTCGCGGACCAGGTCCGTGGATTCGGCGTGGTCGAGGTGGACGGCCACCGGGACTCCCGCCGCGCGGGCGACCGCGAGGGACGCGAGGCCGATCGGCGCGAGCGAGCCGTGGTAGCGGGCGGTGTTCTCGCTGATCTGCAGGATCACCGGCAGGCCGGCGCTCTCCGCTCCGGCGACGATCGCCTCGGCGTGCTCGATCTGGATGACGTTGAACGCTCCGACGCCCGACGTTCCCGTGTACGCGGGGTCGACGATCTCGTCAGTCGTTGACAGGGGCATGGGTACTCTCCACAGGAACGGACGTACGGAACTGGGCGTGGAGGCCGGCGTCGAAGTCGCCGGCCAGGGGGCAGGGAACGGCGGCGGCCGAGAGGGCGACGGCCTCACGCAGGACGGCGGGCCAGGCCGCACCCGAGAGGAGCCCCGCGGCGATGGCCGCGACGCACGCGTCCCCGGCTCCCGTGGGGTTGCCCGTCAGCCGCTGCGGGGGAGTGGCGCGCCAGCTGCCCTCGGGAGTGACGGCGTACAGGCCGTCCGGCCCGCGTGACGCGACGACGGACCGTGCGCCGAGCGTCCGCAGGCCCGCGGCGGCGGCCACCACGTCGTCGTGGCCGGTGACCTCGGCGATCTCGGTGGCATTCGGTTTGATCACGGTCGGTCGCGCGGCGAGAGCCGCGAGCAGGGCGGGGCCACCGGTGTCGAGGACCGTCAGGGCCCCCGCCTCCGTGGCCAGGCGGATCAGCCGCCCGTAGGTGCCGGTGGGCAGCCCGGGAGGCAGACTGCCCGACAGGACGACGACCCGGGCGTCGCGTACCAGCCGGGTGAACCGCGTCGTGAACTCCGTCCAGGTCTCCCCGTCGACCCGTGGACCGGACGGGTTGAAGACGGTGGCGTCGCCGTCCTCCCGGGAGACCACGGTGACCGTACGGCGCGAGTCGCCCGGCATGGACACGAGCTCGTCGGTCAGCCGGGCCGCGCGCAGGTCGTCGCGGATGGCACGGCCGGTCGGGCCGCCCGCGAGACCGGTCACCACGGAGGGGAGGCCCAGCGCGGACAGCACGCGTGCCACGTTGACGCCTTTGCCGCCCGCCCGCTCGAAGGACTCGGTGACGCGGTGCGAACCGTTCGGCACCAGGGCGTCGACGGTGTACGTGACGTCCAGAGCGGCGTTGAGCGTGACGGTGAGGATCATGACGCCGCCGCCGACGAGACCCCCACGAGCCGCCGGGACGGCCGCGCGCTGCCGGCCGGGTGGGGAGCGGGGACCGCCGGTACGGGCGTGGTGCCGGCCGCGACGCCCGCCGCGTCCCATGCGGCGAGGCCGGCGCCGAGACAGCCGGCCAGGTCACCGAGCGCGGCGAGGGCCAGCTCGGGCCGCCGCTGGAACGTCAGCCGCCGGGCGAGGCCCGCGCGCAGCGGATCGAGCAGCAGACCCCCGGCCTGCGCGAGACCGCCCCCGAGCACCACGATCTCCGGTGCGAACAGCGTCGTGACGGTGGCGAGCGCCGTGGTGAGGGCGTCGACGGCCCGGTCCCAGACGGCCCGGGCGTCGGGATCGCCCTGGGTGAGCAGCGCCGCCACCTGGGCGGCGCTGTCGACCCGGCGTCCGGTGCGCGCGTCGTAGGCGGCGGCGACCGCCGCGGCCGAGGCCACCGTCTCCAGGCAGCCCCGGGCACCGCAGACGCACGGTTCCCCGCCCGGCTCGGCGACGACATGGCCGAGCTCACCCGCGTAGCCTCCGGCACGGACGGGCCGGCCGTCGCACAGGACGGCCGCGGCGATGCCGGTCCCGATGGGCACGAACCACGCGTCCCGGGCGCCCCGGGCCGCGCCGAGCCGGCACTCGGCGGCCCCGCCGGCCCGCACGTCGTGCCCGAGGGTGACGGGCAGCCCCGAGGCCTCCGCGAGGAAGGCCGCGAGCGGCAGGTCACGCCAGCCGATGTCGGCCGAATAGACGGCCGTCCCGGTCGTCTCGTCGACGATGCCGGGGACCACCACCCCGGCACCGCGGACGGTGAGCCCGCGGGCGGCGGCCTTCCTGTCCAGCTCGATCAGAGCGGCGGTGATCTCGGCGATCACCGGGTCGGGGCCCCAGTGCCGGGGCGTCGCCCTGCGCAGGGTGTGCCGGGACGTCAGGTCGCGGCCGAGGAGGGCCGCCTTCACGCCGGTTCCGCTCACGTCCAGCGCGATGACGCAGTCCTGTCCGCCGTCCGCCGCCGTGTCGCGATCGGGCCCGCCGTCGTCCGGTGCGGCGAGGCCGGGGTCCGCGCCGGTCCCCTCAGGCATGGGGGCTCCCGAGGATCACCGAGCGGGTGAGGTTGCGCGGGCGGTCGGGGTCGAAGCCCTGGGCCTCGGCGAGGCGGACGGCGAGGCGCTGGGCCAGGATGAGGTCGGCCAGCGGGTCGAGCGCGTCGGAGGCTTCGCCGGAGCCCGCGACCATCGTGCCGCCGACGCGGGCGACGTCGTCGGCGAGGCCCGCCGGGGTGGCACCGAAGACCCAGGCCACGCGACCGGGGCCGGTGATGCTGATCGGCCCGTGCCGGTACTCCATGGCCGGGTAGGCCTCGGTCCACGCCCCGGCGGCCTCGCGCATCTTCAGGCCGGCCTCCAGGGCGAGACCGTAGGTCCAATGGGTGCCGAGGAAGGTGAACTGCTCGGCGGCGCACACCTCGGCGTCCAGGTCCCGCGCGATCGCCCGCCGCGCGTCGTCGATCGCGCGGTCGAGCGGCCGCACGCCGGCCGGCAGTGCGTCCTCCGCCTCCAGGTGCGCGCGCAGCAGCGCGAGGACGGTCGTGGCGAACCGGGTCTGCACCACCGACTCCTCGTCGGCGAAGCCGAGCACGGCGACGCCGTCGGCCAGTCCCATGACGGGGGTCTCGGGGTCGGCGGTGATCGCCCCGGTCGGCGTGCTGCCCTTCAGCCGGGCCAGCAGGTCGAGGACCTCGGTCGTGGTGCCGGAGCGGCTGATCGCCAGCACGCGGTCGTAGCGGCGTCCGTGCGGGAACTCCGAGGCCGCGAAGGCGTCCGTCTCACCGTGACCGCCGCGCTCGCGGAGTTCGGCGTAGGCCAGGGCCATGAACCAGGAGGTTCCGCAGCCGACGACGGCGACGCGCTCGCCGCGGCGGGGCAGGACGTCGGCGTGGAGGGCCAGTGACTCCTTGGCCCTCAGCCAGGTGTCCGGCTGCGAGGCGATCTCGGCCGCGGTACGGGACGACGCTGTGGTGGTCATAGAGGACGGCTCCTTGAAGGGACAGGCCCGCACACCCCGGGGCTCGGTGCGTGAAAGCGCATGAGAACAGCTTGCTTCGAGCAGTATCAAGCATATTTGGTGCGAGAAGTATGGCGGAACGGCAGCTCATGGTCCAGAGGGCAGGCCGAGCGCCGCCGAGGCGCCCGGCACCCCGCAGCTGCGGGCTCTTCCGGGCACGCGTTACGCTCCCCCTCCGTCGGCGACACGGCCCGGCCGCAGGCCACCGGCCGGCACCTCGCGACACTCGCGTGCGTGGATCGAGGTCCATCGAGGTCTAAGGAGCTCCGAAGCATGTCCAAACACGAGCGGTGGAACGCGCTCCTCGAGCTGCTGGCCGCCGAGGGCAGGCTGGAGGTCGACGAGACCGCCGCGTCCCTCCAGGTCTCGTCCGCGACGATCCGGCGCGACCTCGACGAGCTCGCCGAGCAGCAGATGCTCGTACGGACGCGCGGCGGAGCCATCGCCCACGGTGTCTCCTACGAACTGCCGCTGCGCTACAAGTCCTCCCGGCACGCCTCCGAGAAGCAGCGCATCGCCGCCGCGGTCGTCGAACTCGTCGGCGAGGGAGACGTCGTGGGGCTCAACGGGGGGACGACCACGACGGAGGTGGCCCGCGCGCTCGCGCTGCGGGTGGGGGGAGGGCGGCGTCACACGAACGAGGCCACGGCGCCCGCCTTCACCGTCGTGACCAACGCCCTCAACATCGCCTCCGAGCTGGCCGTACGGCCCCAGATCAAGATCGTGGTGACCGGAGGTGTGGCCCGGCCCCAGACGTACGAGCTGGTGGGGCCCCTGACGGCCGGCGTCCTGAAGGAGGTCGTCCTCGACGTCGCCGTGCTCGGCGTCGACGGACTCGATCCCCAGCTCGGTGTGATGACCCATCAGGAGGACGAGGCGAGCATCAGCAGGCTGTTCGCCGAGCGCGCCCAGCGCGTCGTCGTGGTCACCGACTCCTCGAAGATGGGGAAGCGCGCCTTCGCCCGGATCTGCGGGCTCGACGCCGTCGACGTCATCGTCACCGACTCCGCGGTGCCGGCCGACATGGTCGCCCGCCTCCAGGACCTCGGCATCAAGGTGATCGCGGTCTGACCCGCCTCCGATCCGGAGTGATCGCGGCCCGACCTGCCGCCGATCCGGGGGATCGCGGCGCGTGACCTGCCTCCGATCCGGGGTGATCGCGGCCCGGCCCGCCGTCGATCCGGCTGATCGCGGCCTCACCCCCCCGCCGTATGACGTGCCGGGGGAACGGGGCAGCCCCGGACCTCGGAAGAGGTCCGGGGCTGCCGCCGGGCGTCAGGGAACGGCAGGCAGGGATCAGGGGGCGACGGCCATGTCGAAGAGGTGGATGTTGCCGTTGCTCGGCAGGACCACGAAGTCGATCTGCTTGCCGCGGTCGAGCGGTATGGAGTGGGCGAAGACCCGGTACTTGATGCCCGCGTTCCCGTACCCGCTCGGCCGGTTGCGTCCGTCGCTCGACGCCACCAGGGTCGCCCCGTGGGCGTTCGCCGGGTCGAACGACCAGTTCGGGAAGCCGAACGAGCCGCTGCTGCTCGTCCCGTCGGTGTAGTACACGGTGGCCGTTCCCGACGCCCCGCTCGTGACGCCGGACCCGAGGAAGACGAGCCTGCCGCCGGTGCCGCTCAGGGTGACGGCCTGGCCCGCGGCGGAGACGTTGTTCCTGGTGCCGCTCGGCACGTCAGGCCAGCGCAGTTCCGCGCCCAGGGCGCTGACGGCCGCGCCGGGGCGCAGTCCGACGTCGGCGAGCTTCTGCGCGGAGAAGCTGTTGCCCTCGCCGTCGTAGTCGCCGGGGCCTGTGTTGCTCTCGTCGGTCACGGCCACGTTGTTGTACGCGGCGGCGAGACCGGCCAGGGGGGTGCCGCTGCGCTGCGTCCTGGTGCCCGTGGCCGAGCCGAAGCCGTCGCCGCCCTGGTAGGTCGCGGTCGCGGTGAAGGTACGGACGGTGAAGCCGGCGCGCTGCTCCGGCACCTGGATGCGGAAGGTGGCGTCGGCGGAGGCTCCCGCGGTGAGGGAGCCGTCCACGCGGACGGCCGAGGGCTGTACGGCCCAGCCGGCCGGCCCGCCGAAGGACACCGTCAGCGAGCGCAGCCGCTCCGGTCCCGCGTTCTTGACGGTCACCTTCACCGTGGAGATGGCCGGGCCGGCCAGGTCGACGGGGGAGATCGTCACCGCCGTCCGCTCGGCGTCCGGCGCCGGCTCCTGTGCCGTCGCGACCGCCGTCCCGGCCGTCGCCGGGAGGAGGGCGAGCGCACCGGCCACGGCCACCGCTCTGAGTGATCCGAGCAGTCCTGCTGATCTCACGTGCTGCTCCTTCTGGGGAGGGGTGCGGGGGACGTCAGGCGACGGGCGGCATCTCGGTGGTGCGCGAGTCGAGCCCCATGCGGAGGTTGACCCAGGCGCCCCGGGTGAAGTCCGGAACCTGCACGGGCCGGCCCTTCGCTGCCAGGGACATGACACTCAGGGGTACCGGGGCGCACCAGGACGCCGAGTCGTAGACGTCGATGTCGGGCACGAGACCCGCCCTCATCAGCTGGATCGTCCGCCACTGCAGGACGTAGTCCATGCCGCCGTGGCCGCCGTTGTTCGCCGCGTCGTCGCCGATCTTCTTCCACAGCCAGTGGTCGAACTCCTTGCGGTAGGAGCCGAAGTCCCGCCACGCGTGCCCGCTGTGGTCGGGCTCGACGTAGACGCGCCCGCCCCCGGCCGACAGCACCCCGGCGTAGTCCTCGAAGATGCCCCGGCTGCCGGCGAGCGTGTTGATCCTGCTGTACGGACGGGGGGAGCTGACGTCGTGCTCCGCGCGGATGACCCGCCCCTTGGCCGTGTCGATCAGACAGGTGACCAGGTCGCCGTTGACGTACGTCTCGTTCCAGGACGGGTGGTTCCGGGGCACGAACCGCTCCCGGTAGTCGGCGAGCCCCTTCGGCGCGGTCGCGGTCGCGCGCAGCGTGGTCATGCGGTCGCCGCGGTTGATGTCCATGGCCGCGGCGATCGGCGCGAGGCCGTGCATGGCGTAGAAGGAGGCGGTGCTGCGGGTGTGCCACAGCCGGCGCCAGGAGTCGGTGTAGTACGTGTCGGAGAACAGCAGCGCGCGCAGGTCGTGGAGATAACCGCCGTGCCCGTTGGTGATGTCGCCGAAGAGCCCCTCGTGCGCCATCTTGAGCATGGCCAGTTCGTTGCGGCCGTAGCTGCAGTTCTCCGCCAGCATCAGATGGCGCCGGGTGAGCTCCGAGGTGTCGACGAGGTCCCAGAGTTCGTCGAGCCCGGTGGCGATGGGCAGTTCGACGATGACGTGCTTGCCGGCGAGCAGCGCGGCCTTTCCCTGCTCGTAGTGGAACTCCCACGGCGTGGCGATGTAGACGAGGTCGATGTCGTCGCGCCGCAGCATCTGGGCGTACGAGTCGGCGGAGCCGCCGAACTCGACGGGGCGGGGCCTGCCGTCGGCGGCCAGCCGGTCGGCGACCCTCTTGGCGCGGTCGGCGCGGATGTCGCAGACGGCGGTGACGGTGCAGCCCGGGACCACGGACCAGCCGGTGGTCATGCCGGAGCCCCGGTTGCCCAGCCCGATGACGCCGACGCGGACCGTGCGGTGGACGTCGTAGGGCACGTCGACCATCGACCGCTGGCCCGCCTGCCGGCGCGGCGTCGCCGCGGCCGCGTCCGCTGTTCCCGTCGCGGCGGCCGCGGTGGTGGCCGCTCCCGCTCCGGTGGCCAGTGCCCCGGTGGCGGCCACGGCGCCTCCCAGAATCAGGCGGCGCGAGACTGCGGGGGTTTCTGTCATGAATACATCGCTCCTCAGTGCGGACGGCGGCGGGCGCGTGACGACTGTGACGGGGCGATCGGATCCATGTCAATAGGTGTTCATTGCGGCGCAGTTCTAAGCATGGTCGCGCATCCTCGGTCGGATTCCCTGCGTGGAGCGCATGCGTCCGGTGTGCGGCGGAACCGACTCAAACCATAAGTACGAAAAAAGGCTGAATACCTCGACGGGAGGGCTGTCGATCAGGGAAGCTGTCCCTCAACAAGCCTGCGCTCAGGCCACGTTGAGGAACATCCGCATCACAGACACGGGGGATGACATGGCAGGATTCGCACACCGCTGGTCCGCGCGCGCGGCAGGCGTGGCGGCAGCGGCGTTACTGATCGCCGGTGGTACGGGCGGCGCCGCCCTCGCCGTCGACACCGACCGTACGGCCACCGCCGCCGCGACGTACCTTCCCACGGTCGAGATCACCGCCAACTTCGCGGTGGTCGCCACCACGCACCCCGACGTCGCGGGGTGCGACGGCTACGTGGTGAAGGGGGCGGGGACCGCCACCGGCAGACCCATATCCAGCAGCACCTGGTCACAGGACGAGGTGGCGTGCACCGCGACCATCCCCGGCAAGTACGACATCAAGGGGACGGCGACGATGACGGAGGCCGACGGTGACAAGCTCACCATCAGCTACGCGCTCACCGCGCCGCTGACCTCGGACACCATGGTCTACTCGTCCGGCACGTTCAAGATCACCGGCGGTTCCGGCAACTACCAGTTCGCGACCGGCAGCGGCAAGATGCACGCCCGGGTCAACCTGCTGGACCACGATCACGTCAGCTCCTCCCTGATCGGCGAGATCCAGTACCTGGGCTGATCCGATCCACGGCAGGACGGCGGCGGCCCCGCTCCCTCCCCCTTGACCGGGTGTTCCGGCCCTCGTAGGTTCGGGCGCGGAACGGGAGCGGGTCCGCCGCCTCCGTGGCTTCCGAGGGCCGCGCCGCCACACGTGGAGCGGCTCCCGTCCGACTCCGGGCACCTTCTGACTGCGCACCTCCAAAGGGGCCGCACCATGAAGAGCACGATGCAGGACCGAGAGTTACTGGTCCGCGACCTCCTCGCGCACGGGCAGCGCGTCTACGCGGACAGCCGGGTGGTGCGCTGCGCCGACGGGCCGACGCCACGCTCCTCACAGACCTTCGCCGACATCGCGGGCCAGGCCGAGCAACTGGCCGCGGCGCTGACCCGGCTGGGCGTCCAGCCCGGTGAGCGCGTCGCCACACTGGCCTGGAACACCCCCGAACACCTCGTGGCGTATCTCGCCGTACCGAGCATGGGCGCCGTCCTCCACACCCTCAACCTGCGGCTCCACCACGACCAGTTGGGGTACATCGTCGAGCACGCCGAGGACGCGGTCCTCCTGGTCGACGCGACCCTCCTGCACATGCTCGCACCCCTGCGGGAGCGGCTGGGCAGCGTACGTCACGTCGTCGTCATCGGCGACGCGCCGGAGGCGGAGCTGCCCGGGCACATCGCCGTGCACCGCTGGGACGAGCTGCTCGCGGCCGAGCGGCCCGGCTTCGTCTGGCCCGACCTGGACGAGCGCGAGGCGGCCGCGCTCTGCTACACGACCGGAACCACCGGCGACCCCAAGGGCGTGGCCTACAGCCACCGCTCCATCTCCCTCCACACGCTCGGTGTTTCGGCCGGCGCCGGCTTCGCCATGCACGACGGCGACCGCGTCCTGCCGATCGTCCCGATGTTCCACGCCAACGCCTGGGGATGGCCGTACGCCGCCTGGCTGGCCGGCTCCGACCTGATCATGAACGGACGGCTGCTGCACACCCCCGACCTCGCCCGGATCATCAACGAGGAGCGTCCCACCGCCGTCGCGGCGATCTGCACGATCTGGAACAGCCTTGTGCACCACGGCGCACGACACCCGCTGGACCTGAGCGCCGTACGGCTCGCGGGCTGCGGCGGCGCGACCCCGCCGCGCGCGCTGCTCAAGGAGCTCAAGGAACGCTACGGCGTCCGCCTCAAGCAGGGCTGGGGACTGACCGAGACCAGCCCCCTGGCCACCTTCGCCGTCCCCCCGCACGGCACACCGGACGAGGACGAGATCGACTGGCTCGCCAAGAGCGGCCGGGTGATGCCCTACGTCGAGGTGCGGCTGATCGCGGAGGACGGCAGCGAGCAGCCGTGGGACGGTACCTCGGTGGGCGAACTGGAGCTGCGCGGGCCGTGGGTCACCGGCTCGTACTACAACACCGAGGAGTCCCCGGAGAAGTTCCACGACGGCTGGCTGCGCACCGGCGACCTGGGAGTCATCGAGCCGGGCGGCTGGGTGGTGGTCAGCGACCGGCTCAAGGACGGCATCAAGAGCGGCGGCGAGTGGATCTCCACCATCGAGCTGGAGAACGCGATCATCGAGCACCCGGCGGTCCTGGAGGCGGTCGTGGTCGGCGTGCCCGACCCGCGCTGGGAGGAACGGCCGCTCGCCTGCGTGTCGTTGGTCCCGGGCGCCGGGACAGGCGGGGACGAGCTGCGGGAGTTCCTGTCCGGGCGGGTGGCGCGCTGGTGGATACCGGAGCGCTGGTCCTTCGTGGACGCGGTGCCCAAGACCAGCGTCGGCAAGTACGACAAGCGCTCGGTGCGGACGCTGTACGCGGAAGGGGCGCTGGACGTCTGGACCCCGCCCACCACGGACGCGCGGGAGCCCACGGAGCCTGTTCGATCCACGGAGTCCACGGTGCCTGTTCGATCCACCGAGCCCACGGAGTCCACGGTGCTTGTTCGATCCACGGAGCCCACGGAGCCCATGCGGCCTGCGGAGCCCGGGCCGCCCCGGGACTGAGAGGCGGTACGGCGCCCCGCGGGCGGACGGCGGTGCGGCGCTCCGGAGCACCGGAGCGCCGCGTCCCGTACGCCTCAGGCCGTCGCCAGGACCGCCGCCTCGGCCAGCAGCTCCCGCTGCTCGTCGGGGCCGAGCCCGAGCTCCCGTACCAGCCTCAGCGTCAGCACCAGCCGGGCCTGGATCGTCGCCTCAGGGCCCGGACCCTCACCGCCGGGCACCTCACCACCGCCGAGCGCGGTGGTGAACAGGCGCTCGAGGAACACCGGGTCGAAGTCCTCCGCGCCGGCTTCCAGCGAGCCGAGGAAACCCGCCACGTACGCGCCGATCCCCTCCGGTGTCCCGCCCTCCGGGAAGCGGCGGCGGACCGCGACCCCGAAGGCGGCCCCGACCGCCTGCCCGTACCGCGGGTCGGCGGGGTCGAGTGCGGCGGACTTCTGCGCGAACCCGATGAAGTCGAACGCCAACAGCGCCCCGAGAACATCGAGTTCGGTCGAGAGGGACGCGGAGGTGTCGGTCGTCATGACGACTCGCCTTCTGCCGGGGAGGATACGGTCGTGGAGCCCTGGGCGGCGGAGCCGGTGACCGCCGCCACCACGCGCTCGGCGTCCCGGCCGACGAAGCCGATCAGCGCCGAACCGCGGGTGCGCATCCGGTAGAGCCCCAGGTAGTAGCTGCCCGGCAGCGCCCCCAGGCCCTCGGACTGCCGGGGCTGCCCGTCGTCGTCGAGCATCTCCGGGTCGAGCCAGCTCCAGTCCGTCTCGTAGCCGGTCGCCCAGATCACCGTGGACGGCTTGACGCGCTCGCCGTCCGCGACCAGCAGCTCGGCGCCCTCGGCCGCGGTGACCCGGCCCACCGTACGGATCCGGCCCTCCGCGACGAGCTCGGGCACCCGGTCGCCGACGACCGGGTCGGGTGCCTGCATGTTCACCGGCAGGCTCATCACGCCGAGGACGCTCATCCACCAGAACATGTCCCGCCCGAGGACGGTCTGCGGCAGGGGCGGTGAGACCCTCTCGCTGCAACTGAGCACCACATGATGGGTACTCGCCAGCTCCCCGGCTATCTGCCGGCCGGAGTTGCCGTCGCCGACGACCACCACCGTGCCCGGCGGCACCTGGGCGGGGCCCCGGTACTCGCTGGTGTGCAGGGTGGACACGTCGGGGCTCAGCCCGGCGGCGAAATCCGGAACCCGGGGGGATCCGAACGCTCCCGTCGCGATCACGACCTGGTCGGCCCGGCAGTCGCCGTGCGGGGTGGTCAGCAGATAGCCGTCACCGTCCCTGCGCAGCGAGAGGACCGGGTGGTCGGTGAGCACCGGCAGGTCGAACCGCTCGGCGTACTCCCGCACATACGCCACCACCTCGTCCTTGCCGGGGTAGTGGGCACGGTCGCCGGGGAACGGGAGGCCGGGCAGCCCGGAGAACTGCGCGGACGTGAACAGGGTCAGCGAGTCCCAGCGCCGCTGCCAGCTCTCGCCGACCTCGCCGCCCGCGTCGAGCAGCACACACCGCACGCCGGCCTGCCGCAGGTAGTACCCGGCGGCCAGTCCTGACTGGCCCGCTCCGATGACGGCGACCGGCACGGTGGCCGGCAACGCGCTCGTCGGCCGCCGGCTCGGGTCGGCCTGATCAATTCGCATACAGAATGTCCTCACTGCTTCGCATACGGACTGTCCTCACTTCTCGGACCTGGACTCGGCCGGGCCCTCGATTTCCGGCCCGGGGCGGACTGGCGGGACCGGCCAGGGTCGGACCGTCCAGGGGTGGACCGGCCCGGGGTGGACCGGCCGGGCCGCCCGCGCGGGCGGCCCGGCCGGTTCGGGTCAGCCGGCGTCGAGGGCCCGCCGCAGCTCACCGGCGAGGACGCGCAGCCGCTCGCCGCGCATCACCGTGTAGTGATCGCCGGGAACATCGACCAGGACGGCGTCGCCGGAGAAGTACTCCATCCAACGGGACGCGGTCTCGACCGACGCACCGCCGTCCGCGGCCCGCAGCGACACCACCCGCCCGGCGAAGCCGCTCGGCGCGTACCGCAGCAGAGCCCGGTAGTTGCTCTGGAACCGGCCGACGATACGGCTCAGCGTGTCGAGGTCGATGTCCTCGGACAACGCCCCCGCGGCACGGGCCTCGTCGTGCAGCACCCGCACCGGCGGGCGCCCGTCGAACGCCTCCGGCGGCAGCTCCCAGTCCACCCCGGCCAGACCCGCCAGGTCCCGGGCGAACCAGGACAGCAGCACCTCGTCGGAGACGGGTGCGCCGCCGGCGGGACCCGGCTGCTCCATCAGGTCGATCACGGCGAGCAGGTCCACCTCGGCACCCGCCGCGGTGAGCTGGGCCGCCATCTCCAGGGCGATCACCCCGCCCATCGACCAGCCGCCGACCCGGTACGGGCCGTCGGGCAGCGCCTCGCGGACCGCCGCGACGTAGTGCGCGGCCATGTCCTCGACGCTCCGCAGCTCCGTGTCCGGCAGCTGGAGCGCGTAGAACGGCTGCTCCTCACCGAGGAGTTCGGCGAGTTCCGCGTAACAGAGCACATCGCCACCGACCGGGTGGACGAACACCAGCGGAGTCCGCGAACCCGTGGTGCGCACCGGCACCAGCGCCCCGCGGCCCTCCTCGCCGCCGCCGGACTCCCGGACCGCCCGGGCGAGCAGCTCGATGGTCGGCCGGGCGAAGAGGCTGGACAGCGGCAGGCCGACGCCCAGACCGCGGGCGATCCTGGCCATCAGGCGCACCGCGAGCAGTGAGTCCCCGCCGAGCTCGAAGAAGCTCGCGGTCACCCCGATCTCGGTCACCCCGAAGAACTCCGCCCAGATCTCCGCGAGCCGCCGCTCCACGTCGTCGCGGGGCGCGACGAACCCGGCGCCCTCGACCGCGACGTCGTCGGGCGCGGGCAGCGCCGCCCGGTTGACCTTCCCGTTGTCGCTGAGCGGCAGTTCGTCCAGGACGAGGACGCGCTGCGGCACCAGATGCTGCGGGACCATCCGGCGCAGCGCCTCGGTGATCTGGCGCTCGGTGTCGTCGCGGCCCTCGTCGAGGACGACGTACGCGATCAGCCGCTTGGGCCCGTGCTGCTCGCCCGCGGCGACGACCGCCGCGCGCCGCACGCCCTCGCACTGGGTGAGAGCGGCCTCCACCTCACCCAGTTCGATGCGGTAGCCCTGGATCTTCACCTGGGAGTCCTGCCGGCCGAGGAACTCGATGCTGCCGTCCGGCAGGAAGCGCCCGAGGTCGCCGGTGCGGTAGAGCCGTTCACCGGTGACCGGGTGGTGCAGGAACGCGGCGCGGGTCTTCGTCTCGTCGTTGAGGTAGCCCCGGGCCAGACCGACCCCGGCGATGTACAGGTCGCCCGGCACCCACACGGGGCAGGGCCGCATCGCACCGTCCAGCACGTGGAAACGCTGATTACGCATCGCCTTGCCGTACGGGATGCTCACACAGTCGTCCTGGACGTCCCCGATGGGGTGCAGGATCGACCAGATCGACGCCTCGGTGGCGCCGCCGAGGCTCCACAGCCCGGCGTCCGGCAGCAGCAGCATGATCCGGCCGGGCAGCGTCACCGGGATCCAGTCCCCGCTCATCATCACGAGCCGCAGCGGCAGCCCGGTGATCCCGTTCGCGAGGGCGTGCTCGGTGAACATCTCCATCAGCGCGGGCACGCTGTTCCAGAGGGTCACCCCGTGCTCGGTGACGAGCTCCGCCCAGCGGGCGGGCTCGCGGTGCGCGGCCGGCTCGGGCAGGACGAGTGCGCCGCCCGCCGAGAGCAGCCCGAACACGTCGTAGACCGACAGGTCGAAGTGCATCGAGGACAGCCCGAGGGCCCGGTCCGCCGCCGTGACGCCGTACCGCTCGTTGACGTCGACCACCGTGTTGAGAGCCGCGCCGTGCTCGATCATCACGCCCTTGGGCAGCCCCGTGGAGCCGGACGTGAAGATCACGTACGCGAGGTCGTTCGACTTGGCGCCGGACGGGCCCAGCGGGCGCTCCTCACCCTCGTCGTCGGCCCGCACCACCGTCCTGCGCACACCCTGCGGCCAGTCGGCCGTGTCGTCCACCCACGGCTGGGTCACGACGCTGCTGATTCCGGCGCTCTCCAGGAGCACGTGCAGCCGCTCGGCGGGCACCCGGGCGTCGATCGGGACGTACGCCGCCCCCGCCCGCAGGATGCCGAGAGCCGCGACGACCTGCTCCCAGCCCTTGTCCATGACGATCCCCACGAGGTCCCCCGGCCCGGCCCCCTGGGCGCGCAGCCGGTGCCCCACCTGGTTGGACCTGCGGTCGAGCTCCGCGTACGTCAGGGTCAGCGCCCGCGAGATCACCGCCGGCGCGTCGGGCGTCGCCGCGGCCCGGTCGAGGACCGCCTCGTGCAGCAGCCCCTCGGGCACGGGCCCCCCGGTGGCGTTGGCCGCGGCCCGTACGTCCAGGTCGGCGGCCGGCGTCAGAGCGGGCCTCGGCCGCTGCCAGGCCGCCGGGTCACCCGACAGGTCGTGCAGCATCCGCAGATAGGCCGCGAACATGGCGTCGACACAGCCCGCCGGGAACAGCTCCTCGATCACGTCCCAGTTCAGGACGAGTTCACCGGCCTCCTCGACCGCCTGGTGGTCCAGCCACACCTGCGGGGTGCGGACCGAGCTGCTCACCTGGCGGCCGTTCTCACCGATCCCCGCCAGGTACTGCACGACTCCGCGCCGTTCGGTGTCCTGCTGACCCGCGAAGTTCACCAGACTGGTGAAGACGACCGGCGCGGCGGCCCGCACCGAGGCCCCGCGGGCCCGGTTCAGCTCCCTGAGCACCTGCACACCACTGACCTGGCTGTGCTCCATGTCGCTCCACAGCCGGCGCTGGACGTCGGCGGCGCGGGCGGCGAACGTGTCCTCCGCCGAGTCGCGGATCTCCAGCATCAGCGTCGTGGAGAAGTTCCCGATGACGTCGCCGACCTGCGGGTGCAGCGGCAGCCGGTTGAAGTACAGCAGGTTCAGCGAGAAGTCGGGAGTGGCGCTCCACTCCGCGATCACCTGCGCGTACGCCGTGCACAGGGCCGCCGAGGCACTGACCCCGGCCGCCGCCGCGTGCTCCTTGAACCGGGCCCAGTCCTCCCGCGAGAGGGTCGCGCCACGGTGGTTGAACACCGGCCGGTCCAGACTCGACGGGTCGACGGCCAGCGGAAGCTGGGGCGCCGGCGGCAGGGTGTCGAGCCGGTCCCGCCAGTAGGACAGCGCCCGCTCGTAGTCGGGCCCGCCCTCCAGGGCGCGCGCCTGAAGGACGTAGTCCCGGTAGCGCAGGCCCAGTTCGGGCAGCGTCTCGCCGCGGTAGTGCGCGGCCCACTCCTTGAACAGGATCGAGGTGCTGAAACCGTCGATGATCAAGGCGTCGAAGCCTGCGTGCAGCCGTATCGTCCGTTCGTCGATCCGGGTCACCCGCACGTCGAACAGCGGCCAGCGGGCCGTGTCGAAGACCTGGTGCCGCATCTCCTCGTGGACGGCGGCCAGCGCGGCTTCCCGCCCGGCCGGGTCCAGTGCGGAGACATCGGTCTCACGGATCACGTACGCCGGGACATCGCGCTGTACGCGCTGCTCGCCCTCGGCGGTGAACACCGCCCGCAGCATGTCGTGGCGCTCGATCATCGCCCGGAGGGACGAGCCGAGCCGGTCCAGGTCCACGTTCTCCAGGTCGATCTCGATCTGGAAGTACGTGGACGTGTTCCCGAGCTCGAAGGCGTCACCCCGGCCCACGAGATAGGCCTGTTGGAGGTCGGTGAGACCGAACGGCTCGTAGCGGTCGGCGTCGTCTCCGGGGGCGCCGGTGTCGGCGTCGGTTCCGGCGTCCGCCTGCTGGGCTTCCGCCTCGGTTCCGGCGCCGAGAGCGGCGAGCACGTCCTCCGCGATGTCCTCGGTGCAGCGGCCGTCGAGGAACGCCGTCATCGGAAGCAGAACGTCGAACTCCCGGTTCAGCGCCGTCCGGATCTTCATCGCGATCAGCGAGTCGAGGCCGAGCGCCTGCAACGAGTGACGGGCGTCGAGCCGGGACGGAACGGTGCCCAGCGCCTGGGCGACGGTCCGGACCACGAAGGCCCGTGCCGCCTCGGGCGACAGGGCGGGTTCGACGCCGGCGGAGCCGGCCGGAACCTGCGCCGGGGCGGTCGCCACCGGCAGCACCGTCGGCGCCTCCGGGAGCGCGGGCGCGTGCTCGGCCGTCCGTACGCCTCCGGCCATGGGGACCCGTACGGCCGCGGGCTCCGCCACGGGCCGGGCCACGGCGGGGACGAAGCGTACGCCGTCGGCCTCCGCGACCAGCCTGCCCTGCGCGGCGACGAGCCGGATACGCGCCCGGGTGCCGCCGTCGAACAGTTCGGCGTGACATCGCAGCCCATCCTGAGACCCGCCGCGGTCGTAGTGGACGAAGCGGTCGAGACCGACCGGCACGAGGGCCGGGCCGTCCGTGGGGAAGCAGGCGAGCGCCGTCTGGAACATGGCGTCGACGAGGCCGGGGTGCATCAGATACGGCTCGGCCTCACCCGGCACGGCGGGCCTGATCTCGGCGGTGGCCTCGCCCCGGCCGAGCCTGATCCGCTCCACCCAGCGGGCGGCGGAGCCCAGATACAGGGCGCGCTGCCACAGCAGCCGGTACAGCTCGTCCCCGGTCAGCTCGCGGCCCGACCCGACCGGTGCGAGCGTCACCGTGGGTGCGGCCGACGCGCCCGACCGGGCCCGGCCCCGCGCGTGCAGCTCCCAACCGCCGGCGGCGTCCTGGGCGTAGTACCGGAACCGGTCCTCGTCCACGATGAGCTGGGCGGCGCGAACGCCGGGCGTCGCCGACGGATCGGCGGCGGCCGGTTCGAGGACCAGGTCGAGGGGCAGTTCCAGGTCCTCGACGGAGACCGGCCCGGGACCGGCGAGTTCGGCGACCGCCTCGATCAGCGTCTCCACGAACACCCCGGCGCTGACCACCGGCCGCCCGCCGACCACGAAGTCACCGAGGCACGGGTGCGCCGCCGGGTCGAGCCGCGGGGCGAACTGCGCCTGCGCGAGCGGCGACGACGGCAGCCGTACGCCCAGCAGGGCTGCGGCCTCCGCGACTTGCCCGGCCGGTCGCGGAACGCCGCGCGCGTCGGTGGCGGCGGGTTCGGGCGTGAGCCAGAAGGGCCGGCGCTGGAAGGGGTAGGAGGGGAGTTCGGTGGTGCGGGCCCGGTAGGGGGCCAGGAGGGTGGGCCAGTCGATGGCGAGGCCGTGGGACCAGGCTCCGGCGGCGGATTCGACGAAGCGTTCCAGGCTGCCGCTGTTGCGGAGGAGCGTGCCGACGGCCGCGCCGGTGTCACCGAGCGTTTCGATGATGCCGGAGACGAGGACGGGATGGGCGCTGACTTCGACGAACACGACGTCGGGTGCGGCGAGTTGTCCGATGACGTCGGCGAGCCGGACGCGGCTGCGGAGGTTGCGGAACCAGTACGCGGCGTCGAGTTCGGCGGTGTCGAGGAGGCTGCCGGTGACGGTGGAGTGGAAGGCGATCCGGCCCGACTGCGGGGTGACGTCCTTGAGTTCGCTGGCGAGGGTGTCGCGGATCTCGTCGACGTGGGGGGAGTGGGAGGCGTAGTCGACGGGGATGCGGCGGGCGTGGACGTCGGTGGCCTCGCAGTGGGCGAGAAGCTCGTCGAGGGCTTCGGGCCGGCCGGCGACCACGGTCGACGACGGGCCGTTGACAGCCGCCACCGATATGCGGCCGGACCAGGAGGTCAGCAGCTCCTCCGCCTGGGGTTCGGGGATGGCGAGCCAGGCCATGCCGCCGCCGCCGGAGAGGACGCGGAGTGCTTTGGAGCGGAGGGCGACGACGCGGGCGCCGTCTTGGAGGGTGAGTCCGCCGGCGATGACGGCGGCGGCGATCTCGCCCTGGGAGTGGCCGACGACAGCGATGGGGTTGACGCCGGCGGTGCGCCAGAGGGTGGCGAGGGCGATCATCGTGGCCCAGGAGGCGGGCTGGACGACGTCGACGCGGTCGAGGCCGGGGGCGCCGTCCTCGCCGCGGAGGACGGCGGTGAGTTTCCAGTCGACGTACGGGGCCAGAGCGGCCTCGCACTCGTCGATGACGCGGGCGAACTCGGGTGAGATATCAAGCAATCCCACCGCCATGCCGACCCACTGGGACCCCTGTCCCGGGAACACGAACACCGCTCGGGAAGGGGACACACCGTTCTCGCCGTCGATCTCGCGGGAGGCGAGTGCGTCCAGGCCGGCGAGCAGTCCGTCACGTCCTTCGGCGCCGGGGATGACGGCCCGTGACTCGAAGGCGGATCGGCCGGTGGCCAGGGAGACGGCCACGTCGGCCGGGCTGAGCTCGGGCCGTGCCCGTACGTGCGCGGCCAGTCGTCCCGCGGCCTCGGCGAGAGCGTCCGCCGAGCGCGCCGAGACCATCCACGGCAGGGCCGTACCGTCCAGCGCGGCCGCATCGGCGGGCGCGTCTTCGACGACCGGCTCTACGGGTGCTTCGGCGAGGACGATGTGGGCGTTGGTTCCGCTGATGCCGAAGGAGGAGATTCCGGCTCGGCGGACCTTGTTGTCGGTGGGGGGCCAGGGGCGCGGCTCGGTGAGTACTTCGACGCCGCCGGTGTCCCAGTCGACGAGTTCGCTGGGCTTGCTGACGTTGAGTGAGGCGGGCAGCTCGGCGTGGCGCAGTGCCATGACCATTTTGATGATGCCGCCGACGCCTGCGGCGGCTTGGGCGTGTCCGAGGTTCGACTTCAGCGAGCCCAGATACAGCGGCTGGCCGTCGCGTTCGCTGCCGTAGGTGGCGAGGAGGGCTTGGGCTTCGATGGGGTCGCCGAGGACGGTGCCGGTGCCGTGGGCTTCGACCGCGTCGACTCCGGCGAAGGTCACTCCGGCGTCCTGGACGGCGGCGCGAATCACCCGTTCCTGCGCCGGGCCGCTGGGTGCGGTGAGTCCGTTGGAGGCGCCGTCCTGGTTCACGGCGGTGCCGGCCACGACCGCCAGAACCGTGTGGCCGAGCCTGCGGGCGTCGGAAAGGCGTTCGACGACGAGTACGCCGATGCCTTCGGCCCATGCGGTGCCGTCGGCGTCCGCCGAGAACGACTTGCAGCGGCCGTCCGCCGCGAGCCCCCGCTGACGCGAGAACTCGATGAAGGTGTTGGGGGTGGACATCACCGCGGCGCCGCCCGCGAGGGCGAGGGAGCACTCGCCGGACCGGAGAGCCCGTACCGCGAGGTGCAGGGCGACAAGGGACGACGAGCACGCTGTGTCCACCGTCAGAGCGGGCCCCTGCAGCCCGAGCGTGTAGGCGATCCGGCCGGTGGCGACACTGCCGGCGGTGCCGGTCAAGAAGTGGCCCTCGGCCTCCTCCGGCAGCCGGCCGCCGCCGCCGTAGTCGTGGTACATCACCCCGGCGAACACACCGGTGTCGCTGCCGTGCAGCGACCCGGGCGCGATCCCGGACCGCTCCAGGGCCTCCCAGGACACTTCGAGCAGCAGCCGCTGCTGCGGATCCATCGCCAGCGCCTCACGCGGCGAGATCCCGAAGAACCCCGGGTCGAACTCGGCGGCCTCGTGAAGGAATCCGCCGTGCCGCACATAGGACGTACCGGAGTGGTCCGGGTCCGGGTGGTAGAGGCCGGCCAGGTCCCAGCCCCGGTCCGCCGGGAAGCCCGAGATCACGTCGCGCTGCTCGGCGACGACCTGCCACAGCGCCTCGGGCGAATCCACCCCGCCCGGGAAACGGCACCCCATGCCGACGATCACGATCGGATCGTCGTCGGGACGCGGCGCGGCGGCGGTGACGGGCTCGGGCGCGGCGCGCTCGGCGCCTTCCCGCGCGAGCGCGAGTGCGAAGTCGACGACGGCGGCCGGCGTGGGGTGGTCGAAGACGAGGGTGGCCGGGAGCCGCAGGCCGGTGGTGGAGTTGAGACGGTTGCGCAGCTGCACCGCGAGGAGCGAGTCGACACCGAAGCTCTTGAACGGCTGCTCCGGGTCGATCCCGTCCGACGAGTCCTGGCCGATGACCGCGGCGAGCTGCCCGCGGACGAGGTCCAGCAGCAGGCGGCGGCCCTCCTCCTCGGACATCCGGCCGAGCCTGCGGCGCAGGCCGGACTCGCCGGCGCGCCGCTGCGGGACCCGTACGAGCGCGCGCAGCACAGGGGACAGGGTGCCGGTGAGCGCGTCGGAGCGCAGCGCGGCCGGGTCGAGACAGGCCGGGACGAGCACCGGATGGTCGTCGGCGAGCGCCCGGTCGAGGAGTTCGAGACCCTGTTCTGTGGAGAGCGGTGCGATGCCGCGGGTCGAGAGGGTTCCGTCGTCCAGGTGGCCGGTCAGGCCGGTGCGTTCGGCCCAGAGGCCCCAGGCGAGCGAGGTCGCGGGGCGGCCGGCGGCCCGGCGGCGGGCGGCGAGCGCGTCGAGGAAGACGTTGCCGGCGGCGTAGTTGGCCTGGCCCGGGTTGCCGAGTACGCCCGCCACCGAGGAGAAGAGGACGAAGGCCGCGAGGTCCTGTCCGGAAGTGAGTTCGTCGAGGTGCGCGGCGGCGTCCACCTTGGGCCGCAGTACGGCGGTGAGCCGCTCCTCGGTCAGCGACTCGACCACGCCGTCGTCCAGCAGGCCGGCGGTGTGGACGACGGCGGTGAGCCGGACACCGGTGAGGAGCTGGGCGAGTGCCTCACGGTCGGCGGTGTCACAGGCGGCGACGACGACCTCGGCGCCCAGCTCGGCGAGTTCTGCGGCCAGCTTCCCGGCGCCCGGGGCGTCGGGCCCGCGACGGCTGACGAGGAGCAGTCGGCGAGCACCGTGCTCGGTGACCAGGTGCCGTGCCACCGACGCGCCGAGCACGCCGGTTCCGCCGGTGACGAGCACGGTGCCGTCCGGGTCGAGCCGGGTGCCGCCGGCCGGGCCGGCTGCGGCGGTGTGCCGGACCAGCCGGGGGGCGAGGAGCGATCCGTCCCGCAGGGCGAGCTGGGGTTCGGTGAGCACGGCACCGGTGACGTTGCCGGCCCGGTGCGGCGCCTCGTCCGTGAGCGTGTCCGTGCCCGCATCCATCCTCCCGTCCGTGTCCAACAGGACGAACCGGTCGGGGTGTTCGGACTGCGCGGCCCTGATCAGTCCCCACACGGTGGCCTGGGCGGGGTCCGTCACCTCGGGGCCGGCGGCGCCGTCGGTCAGGACGACGAGGCGGGAGCCCGCGAAACGGACGTCGGCCAGCCATTCCTGGACCAGTCCCAGAGCCCAGCACGCGGCAGCGTGGGCGTCGTCGGCGAGAGCGGCTCCCGTGCTGCCCGAGTCCCGTGAGGCGACCGGACATCGCACGCCGACCACCTTCGGGACCAGGTCCGGGACCTCCGCCAGGGCCGAGACCAGGCACAGGTCGACGTCGCCCGTGGTGGCCTGGACCGGCTGCCACTCCAGCCGGAACAGCGCGTCGGATCCGCGCCCGGCGGCCAGGTCGGCGGTGAACGGCCGCATCGTGACCGCCTCGGCGGACAGCACGGGCTTGCCCGCGCTGTCGGTGACGCGGAGACTCACGCCGTCCTCACCCCGGGTGCTCAGCCGTACGCGCAGGGCGCCGGCGCCTTCGGCGTAGCGGGTGACGCCGGACCAGGAGAAGGGCAGCACGGTTCCGGAGTCCTCGCGGAGCAGACCGACCGCGTGCAGAGCCGCGTCGAGCAGAGCGGGGTGGACCCCGAACGAGGTCGCGTCGAGCTCGGCGGGCAGGCTCACCTCGGCGTAGACGTCATGGCCGTCACGCCAGGCGGCCCGCAGGCCCTGGAAGGCCGGGCCGTAGTCGTAGCCCGCTTCCGCGAGGGTGTCGTAGCGCGTCTCGACGTCGATCTCGCGGGCGCCGGGCGGCGGCCACGCGGCGAGGTCGAAGTCCGCGGCGGCCTCGTCGATGTCGAGCACCGCCGCGGCGTGCCGCGTCCACGGGACACCCGGGTCGGCGTCCTGCGGCCGTGAGTGCACGGCCAGCTCCCGCTGCCCGTTCGCGCCCGCCGGCTCGACGGTCACCCGGAGCTGTACGGCTTCGCCGGGCGGAAGCACCAGGGGAGCCTGGAGGGTGAGTTCGGCGAGCCGCCGCCAGCCCGTCCTAGCTCCCACGGCCATGGCGAGTTCGAGGAACGCGGTACCGGGCAGCAGCACGGTGCCGAGCACGGCGTGATCGGCGAGCCACGGCTGGGTGTCGAGGGCGAGCCGCCCCGTGTACACCAGCCTGTCCTCCTCGGCGAGTTCGACCACGGCCCCGAGCAGCGGGTGCCCGGCCGAGGCCAGACCGAGTCCTCGTGCGTCGGTGGTGGCGGGTTGGGGTGTGAGCCAGTAGTGGTGGCGTTGGAAGGGGTAGGGGGGGAGTTCGGTGGTGTGGGTTTGGTAGGGGGTGAGGAGGGTGGGCCAGTCGATGGTGAGGCCGTGGGACCAGGCTTCGGCGGCGGATTGGATGAAGCGTTCGAGGGTTCCGGTGTTGCGGTGGAGGGTGGCGACGGCCGCGCCGGTGTCACCGAGCGTTTCGATGATGCCGGAGACGAGGACGGGATGGGCGCTGACTTCGACGAACACGACGTCGGGTGCGGCGAGTTGTCCGATGACGTCGGCGAGCCGGACGCGGCTGCGGAGGTTGCGGAACCAGTACGCGGCGTCGAGTTCGGCGGTGTCGAGGAGGCTGCCGGTGACGGTGGAGTGGAAGGCGATCCGGCCCGACTGCGGGGTGACGTCCTTGAGTTCGCTGGCGAGGGTGTCGCGGATCTCGTCGACGTGGGCGGAGTGGGAGGCGTAGTCGACGGGGATGCGGCGGGCGTGGACGCCGGTGGCCTCGCAGTGGGTGAGGAGTGCGTCGAGGGTTTCGGGCTGTCCGGCGACGACGGTCGAGGAGGGGCCGTTGACGGCTGCCACGGAGATCTGTCCGGGCCAGGAGGCCAGGAGTTCTTCGGTTTGGGGTTCGGGGATGGCGAGCCAGGCCATGCCGCCGCCGCCGGAGAGGACGCGGAGTGCTTTGGAGCGGAGGGCGACGACGCGGGCGCCGTCTTGGAGGGTGAGTCCGCCGGCGATGACGGCGGCGGCGATCTCGCCCTGGGAGTGGCCGACGACAGCGATGGGGTTGACGCCGGCGGTGCGCCAGAGGGTGGCGAGGGCGATCATCATGGCCCAGGAGGCGGGCTGGACGACGTCGACGCGGTCGAGGCCGGGGGCGCCGTCCTCGCCGCGGAGGACGGCGGTGAGTTTCCAGTCGACGAAGGGTGCGAGGGCGGCTTCGCAGGCGTTGATGACGCGGGCGAATTCGGGCGAGGAGTCGAGCAGACCGCTCGCCATGCCGACCCACTGGGACCCCTGCCCCGGGAACACGAACACGGCTCGGGAAGAGGACACACCGTTCTCGCCGTCGATCTCGCGGGAGGCGAGTGCGTCCAGGCCGGCGAGCAGCCCGTCACGTCCCTCGGTGCCGGGGACCACGGCCCTCGACTCGAAGGCGGACCGGCCGGTGGCCAGGGAGACGGCCACGTCGGCCGGGCTGAGCTCGGGCCGTGCCCGTACGTACTCGGCCAGACGTCCCGCGGCCTCGGCGAGAGCGTCCGCCGAACGCGCGGACACCATCCACGGCAGGGCTGCCCCTTCCAGGGGGCCCGCATCGGCCGAGGTCTCCCGCGCGGTCTCGTCCTCGGCCGGGGCTTCGGCGAGGACGATGTGGGCGTTGGTTCCGCTGATGCCGAAGGAGGAGATTCCGGCTCGGCGGACCTTGTTGTCGGTGGGGGGCCAGGGGCGGGGTTCGGTGAGTACTTCGACGCCGCCGGTGGCCCAGTCGACGAGTTCGCTGGGCTTGCTGACGTTGAGTGAGGCGGGGAGTTCGGCGTGGCGGAGTGCCATGACCATTTTGATGATGCCGCCGACGCCTGCGGCGGCTTGGGCGTGTCCGAGGTTGGACTTCAGTGAGCCGAGGTAGAGCGGCTGGCCGTCGCGCTCCTTGCCGTAGGTGGCGAGGAGGGCTTGGGCTTCGATGGGGTCGCCGAGGACGGTTCCGGTGCCGTGTGCTTCGACCGCGTCGACTCCGGCGAAGGTGATGCCGGCGTCCTGGACGGCGGCGCGGATGACCCGTTCCTGTGCGGGGCCGCTGGGTGCGGTGAGTCCGTTGGAGGCGCCGTCCTGGTTCACGGCGGTGCCGGCCACGACGGCGAGGACCGTGTGGCCGTGCCGGCGGGCGTCGGAAAGGCGTTCGACGACGAGTACGCCGACGCCTTCGGCCCATGCGGTGCCGTCGGCGTCCGCCGAGAAGGACTTGCAGCGGCCGTCCGCCGCGAGCCCCCGCTGACGCGAGAACTCCACGAAGATGCCCGGTGTCGACATGACGGTCACACCACCCGCGAGGGCGAGGGAGCACTCGCCGGACCGCAGGGCCTGCACCGCGAGGTGCAGGGCGACAAGGGACGACGAGCACGCCGTGTCCACCGTCAGCGCCGGGCCCTGCAGCCCGAGGGTGTAGGCCACACGTCCGGACGCCACACTCGACGTCGTCCCCGTCAGCCCGAATCCCGTGGCCGCCGCACCCGCCTCACCGAGGCGCGGACCGTACTCCTGGGCGATCGCGCCCAGGAACACGCCCGTCGACGTGCCGTGCAGCGATCCGGGCGTGATGCCGGACCGCTCCAGGGCCTCCCACGACACTTCGAGCAGCAGTCGCTGCTGCGGGTCCATCGCCAGCGCCTCACGTGGCGAGATGCCGAAGAACGCCGGGTCGAACTCGGCGGCACCGTCGAGGAAGCCGCCGTTGCGTACGTACGACGTACCGGCGTGGTCCGGGTCGGGGTGGTAGAGGCCGTCGAGGTCCCAGCCCCGGTCGGCCGGGAGACCCGAGATCACGTCGCGCTGCTCGGCGACGACCTGCCACAGCGCCTCGGGCGAGTCCACCCCGCCCGGGAAACGGCACCCCATGCCGACGATCACGATCGGATCATTGGTGCCCGCCTCCAGCTCGCGGACCCGCTGACGTGACTGGTGGAGGTCGACGGTGAGGCGCTTGAGGTAGTCGACCAGTTTGTCGTTGTCCGGTGTTGTCATGGCGATGATGCCCCCGTAGGCGTCGTGAAGCTGTGCGTGTGCATGTGCGTATGCATGTGCGTGTGCCTGAGTGCGTGCGGTACGGGCGTGGGTGCCCGTGCGACGCGCGGGAGCGCGCCGCACGCGGCGGACAGGCTGAGCGGGGTGGAGGTCCGCGCTGAGCGGAGCGGTGTCAGAGTTCGGAGTCGATGAACGCGAGGAGTTCGTCGACCGACGCGGACTGGACCCGCGCGGTCAGATCGTTGTCGTCGGCCCGGGACCGCTGGGCCGGTACACGGATCACCAGTGCCTGGAGCCGTTGGACGATCTCGGCCCTGATGTCGTCCTGGGTGTCGTCCGACAGCCCGGCGATCGCCGCTTCCAACCGGTCGAGTTCGACCAGACCGGGTACGGACCCGGGGGCGGTGGAGCCGACGGATTCCGGCTCTGTCGGAGCCAGTTCGGCGTGGAGGTGGGCCACGACCGCCAGCGGTGTCGGGTAGGTGAAGAGGAAGGTCGCGGGCAGCCGCAGTCCGGCGCCGCTCTGCAGCCTGTTGCGCAGTTCGACGAGGGTGAGCGAGTCGCAGCCCAGGTCCTTGAAGGAGCGGTCGGCGGGAATCCCGGCCGCGGAGGACCGGCCGAGTACGGCGGCGGTCTGCACGCGTACGAGATCGAGCAGCAGCTCCTCCTGCTCGGCCCGGCTCAGCCCGGCGAGCCGGTCGCGCAGGGTCCCGGTCGTCGCGGACACGGCGGCCGTGGCCGTGGCCTGGGCCGGTCGCGGCGCGGCCGGTGCCAGGTCCCGCAGCACCGCGGGGAGCTGGGCACCCAGCGCGCCGAGCGCGGCACGGTCGAGGGGCGCGGGCACGAGCGCGGCGGTGTCCATGCGCAGTGCCGCGTCGAGCAGGGCCAGGCCCTCCGCCCGGTCGATGGGGGCGAGGCCGGTCCTGGCGATGCGCCCCCGGTCGGCTTCGGACAGCGTGCCCGCCATGCCGGCGGCACCCGGCCCGCCCGCCGTGTCCGCCCACATGCCCCAGGCCAGGGAGACCGCGGGGAGACGCTGGGCCGCGCGGTGCTGGGCGAGGGCGTCCAGGTAGGCGTTGGCCGCGGCGTAGTTGCCCTGGCCGGCGCCACCGATGACACCCATGACGGAGGAGAAGAGGACGAAGGCCGCGAGGTCCTGGTCCACGGTCAGCTCGTGCAGATGACGGGCCGCGGTCGCCTTGGCCGCGAGCACCGTGTCGAGGCGTTCGGGGGTGAGCGCGCTGATCACGCCGTCGTCGAGCACGCCTGCGGCATGGACGACGGCGGTGAGCCGGACGCCGGTGAGGAGCTGGGCGAGTGCCTCTCGGTCGGCGGTGTCGCAGGCGGCGACGACGACCTCGGCGCCCAGCTCGGCGAGTTCTGCGGCGAGCTTCCCGGCGCCCGGGGCGTCGGGCCCGCGACGGCTGACGAGGAGCAGTCGGCGTGCGCCGTGCTCGGTGACCAGGTGCCGGGCGACGAGTCCGCCGAGGGCCCCGGTGGCGCCCGTGACGAGGACCGTGCCGTCCGGGTCGAGGGACGGAGGGAGGGTGAGGACGACCTTGCCGATGTGCCGGGCCTGGCTGACGTGACGGAACGCCTCCGGCGCCCTGCGGACGTCCCAGGTGCTGATCGGCAGCGGGGTGAGCGCCCCGGACGACAGCAACCGCAGGACATCCGTCAGCAGTTCGTGGATCCGCTCGGTCGGTTCCTGGAGCAGGTCGAAGAAGCGGTAGTCCACGCCGGGGTGGACGGCCGCGATCAGCTCCGGGTCGCGCAGATCCGTCTTGCCCATCTCCACGAAGCGGCCACCGTTCGGCAGCAGCCTGAGGGAGGCGTCCACGAACTCACCGGCGAGGGAGTTCAGTACGACGTCCATGCCGCGGCCCCCGGTGGCCGCGCCGAACGCGGCCTCGAAGTCCAGGGTGCGCGACGACGCCAGGTTCGACCCGGCCAGGCCGAGGCCACTCAGGGCGTCCCACTTGCCCGGCCCCGCCGTGCCGTAGACCTCCGCCCCCAGATGCCGGGCCAGTTGGACGGCGGCCATACCGACGCCGCCCGCGGCGGCGTGGATCAGGACACGCTCGCCCCGGGCCAGACCGGCGAGGTCGACCAGGGCGTGGTAGGCGGTCAGGAACACGATGGGCGCGGACGCGGCCTGGGCGTACGTCCAGTCGGCGGGCATGACGGCGACCCGCCGGTGGTCGGCGACGGTCACCGGACCGAACGCGCCGGAGAACAGGCCCATGACCCGGTCTCCTGCGGCGAGACCGGTGACGCCCGGCCCGACCTCGGTGACCACACCGGCCCCTTCGAGGCCGAGGAGACCGGGGTCGCCGGGGTAGAGACCGAGGGTGTTCAGGACGTCGCGGAAGTTGACGCCGGCGGCGCGTACCGCGATGCGCACCTCGCCGTCGCCCAGCGGGGCGACCGACTCCGGGCAGGGTTCGAGCAGCAGGTTGTCCAGGGTTCCGCGGTCGCGGACCGCGAGCCGCCAGGCGACCGTCCCCGCGGGGGGAACCAGGGCTCCGCCGCCCGTGGCCCGGCCGAGCCGCGGCACCAGCGGGGCCCCGTCCCGTACAGCCAGCTGCGGTTCCGCGTCGATCAGCGGCAGTGCGGTCCGGCAGTCGGCCGCGGAGTCCACGTCGAGGAGTGCCACCCGCCCCGGGTTCTCGGTCTGCGCCGAGCGTGCCAGACCCCAGACGGCCGCGCCGTCGGGGTCCACGTCGGCGTCGGGTGCCGTGGCCACGGCGGCCCGGGTGACGAGCACGAGCCGTGAGTCGGCGAGCCGGTCGTCGGCCAGCCAGGCCTGGAGAAGGGCGAGCGCCCGGTGCACGGCGGGCCGGGGACCGGCCGCCTGCCCGTCCCCGACGTCTGCCTGGTGTACGGCGGGCAGGGCACCGGCCGCCGGCCCGTCCCCGAGGCCTGCGGGGTTCGCGCTGCCGCCGGGCGCCGCGAGGTCCGCCGGGTCCGCGAGTGTCCCGAGCGGCGCGAAGACCACCGCGGGGGCGGGAAGCCCCGCGTCGAGGGCCAGGCCGAGCTCCGCGAGACCGGCGTACCGCGGGCCGACGCCCAGGTCGGCGGAGCCGAGCACGGCGGCCGACGGGGACGTTTCCCCGTCCGACGTGGCCGGCCGCCAGTCCAGGCGGTGGAGCGACCGGGGAACGGCCACGTTCTCGCTCACCGGCCGCAGGAGCAGCTCCTCGACCTCGGCGATCACCGCGTGGGACTCGTCGACGAGCGTCAGCGACACCGCGTCGGGACCGGTGGTGGTGATCAGGACGCGGGCGGCGCGGGCCCCCGGCTGGTGGACGCTCACGCCGCGCCACGAGAAGGGCAGCAGCCTGCGGTCACCGTCCTCGAGGGCGGCCAGGACGATCGGGTGCAGGGCCGCGTCGAGCAGCGCCGGGTGCAGCCCGTAGGAGCCGGCGTCGGTGACGGACGGCGGCAGGGCGACGTCGGCGAGCAGGTCCGTGCCGTCCCGCCACGCGGCGCGCAGGCCCTGGAAGACCGGCCCGTAGGCGTAGCCCGCCGTGGCGAGTCCGTCGTAACAGCCCTCGACGGCCAGCGGCTCGGCCTCCGCGACGGTCCGGCCCGCGGCGCTCGCGGACGCCCCGCCGTGCGGCGCGAGGGTCCCGGTGGCGTGGAGGGTCCATGGCTCGGTGGTGCCGTCGGGCGACTCGGTGCGGGCGTGCACGGTCAGCGCGCGCTGGCCGTCGTCGCCGGGCGCGGCCACCACGACCTGTACCTCGCTGCGGCCCTCCTCGGGGATCACCAGCGGGGCGAGCAGGGTGAGTTCGGCGACCCGAGGCGTACCCGTCCGTGCTCCCGCGTGGGCGGCGAGTTCGAGGAAGGCGGTGCCGGGCAGCAGGACCGAGCCGAGGACGGCGTGGTCGGCGAGCCAGGGGTGGGTACGGCGGCCGAGCCGGGCCGTCAGCGCGGTCTGCCCGGACTCGGCGAGTTCGACGGCGGCGCCGAGCAGCGGATGACCGGCCGGTCCTTCCGTGCCGTGCGCGGTCAGCCAGTAACGCTCCCGCTGGAAGGCGTACGTGGGCAGGCCGGGCGTCCGGCCAGGGCCGAACACGGCGTGCCACTCCGGGCTCCGGCCGCGGACGTGCAGGGCGCCGAGCGCACCGGCCAGTGTCCGGCGCTCGGACCGGCCACGGCGCAGCACGGGGACGAAAGCGAGCGCGTCGTCGTCCAGACAGCTCTGGCCGAGCGCCGACAGCACACCGTCGGGGCCGAGTTCGAGGAAGGTCCGCACCCCGAGGCCGTGGAGCGCGGCCAGACCGTCGGACATCCGTACTTCGCGGCGCACCTGCCTGACCCAGTAGTCGGCGGTGACCTCGACGGGCTGACCGGTGACGGTGGACACCATGGTGACGCGCGGCTCCGCGTAGCGGATGCCCGCCGTGACGGCGGCGAACGCGTCGAGCATCCCGTCCATGCGGTGGGAGTGGAAGGCGTGACTGACGACGAGCCGGCGCGTCTTGCGGCCGGTGGCGGCGAACGTGGCGGCGACCTGCTCGACGGCCTCGACGTCGCCGGAGACGACGACGGCCGAGGGACCGTTGACGGCGGCGATGCTCACCTCGTGCTCGCGGCCGTCGAGGAGCGCGCGGACCTCGTCGTGCGACGCCTGTACGGCCATCATCGCCCCGCCGGCCGGCAGGGCCTGCATGAGCCGGCCGCGCGCGGTGACCAGGGCACAGGCGTCGGGCAGGGTGAGGATCCCGGCGACATGAGCGGCGGCGAACTCGCCGATGGAGTGGCCGAGTACGGCGTCCGGTGCCAGGCCTTGGTGTTCGAGCAGCCGGAACAGCGCGACCTGGAGCGCGAAGAGGGCGCCCTGGGTGTTCTCGGTGCGGTCGAGTGCCTCGGCGTCGTGGAACATCACGTCGCGGATCGGCGGCGTGCCCGGCACGGAGCCGCGGCAGGCGTCGAGTTCGGCGCACACCGCGTCGAGTGCCTCGGCGAAGACCGGCTCCGCCGCGTACAACTCACCGCCCATTCCCACCCGTTGGCTGCCCTGCCCGGTGAAGAGGTAGGCGAGACCGTCGTCGGGGCGTGCCGTTCCGAGGGTCAGCGCGGAGTGCGCCTCACCGCGCCCGAGCGCGGCAAGCGCCGCGACGGCCTCGGTCCGGTCCTCCGCGGTGACGGCCGCGCGGTGGTCGAGCGCGGTACGGGTGGTGGCCAGGGCGCGGCCCAGGTCACGGGTCGACACGTCGTCGCGGGCGTCCAGGGCCTCGACGAGTGCGGTGGCCTGCGCGCGCAGTGCCGGTTCGGTACGGCCGGACAGCACCCAGAAGGGGGCGGAGCCGTCGTCCCCGGGCTCGTGCGCCGTCTCGTCCTCGGCCGGGGCTTCGGCGAGGACGATGTGGGCGTTGGTTCCGCTGATGCCGAAGGAGGAGATTCCGGCTCGGCGGACCTTGTTGTCGGTGGGGGGCCAGGGGCGGGGTTCGGTGAGTACTTCGACGCCGCCGGTGGCCCAGTCGACCAGCTCGCTGGGCTTGCTGACGTTGAGTGAGGCGGGCAGCTCGGCGTGGCGCAGTGCCATCACCATTTTGATGACACCGCCGACGCCTGCGGCGGCTTGGGCGTGTCCGAGGTTCGACTTCAGCGAGCCCAGATACAGCGGCCGGCCGTCACGTTCCTTGCCGTAGGTCGCCAGCAGGGCCTGCGCCTCGATCGGGTCACCGAGGACCGTGCCGGTGCCGTGTGCTTCGACCGCGTCGACTCCGGCGAAGGTGATGCCGGCGTCCTGGACAGCGGCGCGGATGACCCGTTCCTGTGCGGGGCCGCTGGGTGCGGTGAGTCCGTTGGAGGCGCCGTCCTGGTTCACGGCGGTGCCGGCCACGACGGCGAGGACCGTGTGTCCGTGCCTGCGGGCGTCGGAAAGGCGTTCGACGACGAGTACGCCGACGCCTTCGGCCCATGCGGTGCCGTCGGCGTCCGCCGAGAACGACTTGCAGCGGCCGTCCGCCGCGAGCCCCCGCTGACGCGAGAACTCCACGAAGATGCCCGGTGTCGACATGACGGTCACACCACCGGCAAGGGCCAGCGAGCATTCGCCGGACCGGACAGCGCGTACGGCGAGGTGCAGGGCGACGAGCGACGACGAGCACGCCGTGTCCACCGTCAGCGCCGGGCCCTGCAGCCCGAGGGTGTAGGCCACACGTCCGGACGCCACACTCGACGTCGTCCCCGTCAGCCCGAAACCGGCGGCCCCCACGCCGGCCTCACCGAGGCGCGGACCGTACTCCTGGGCCATGACACCGGCGAAGACCCCCGCCTGTGTGCCGCGCAGGGAGTCGGGGGCGATGCCCGCCCGCTCCAGGGCCTCCCAGCAGACCTCGAGGAAAGCGCGCTGCTGCGGATCCATCGCCAGCGCCTCACGCGGCGAGATCCCGAACAGTTCGGCGTCGAAGTCGGCGGCATCGTCGAGGAAGCCACCAGTGCGTACGTACGAGGTGCCCACGTGTGCGGGGTCCGGGTGGTAGAGACCGTCGAGGTCCCAGCCCCGGTCCGCCGGGAAGCCCGAGATCACGTCGCGCCTCTCCGCGACGACCTGCCACAGCGCCTCGGGCGAGTCCACCCCGCCCGGGAAGCGGCACCCGATGCCGACGATCACGACGGGGTCGTCCTGATCGGTACGGGCCTCCGGGGCCGCGGCGTCGTGCGGCGCGTCGGCGAGCAGCGCGGCCAACCGGGCCGGGCTGGGGTGGTCGTACACGACTGTGGTGGGGAGCTTGCGCCCGGTGGCGGCGACGAGCCGGTTGCGCAGCTCGACGACCATCGCCGAGTCGATGCCCAGCTCCTTGAACGTCCGCCGCGGTTCGATCTCGGCGGCGGACTCGTACCCCAGGACTGCGGCGGTGTGCGCCCGCACCAGTTCCAGGGCGGCGGGGCTGGTCAGCGAGCGGTCCTGGCCGGACTCGTGTCCGTCGGAGGTGTCCTGCCGGGGCTCCGGGGCCGGTGCCTGCGCGGTCGCCGCCGACGGCAGGGCGCGGGCCGCGCCGGGCTGCGCCGCGATCCAGTGGCGGCGCCGCTGGAAGGCGTACGTCGGAAGCTCGGCGCGGGCGGTGCCGGCGGGCAGGACGGCGGACCAGTCCACCTCCGCGCCGTGGCAGAACGCCTCGCCGAACGCGAGCAGCAGCCGCTGCGTGCCGCCCTCCTCGCGGCGCAGCGTGCCGAGCGCGGCCACCGGCAGGTCCGCGGCCTCCGCCGTCTGCTGGACGGCCAGCGAGAGCACCGGGTGGGGGCTCATCTCGATGAACAGCTCGTGTCCCGCGTCGAGGAGCGCCCGTACGGTCGGCTCGAACCGCACGGGTTCCCGCAGGTTGCGGTACCAGTAGTCGACGTCGAGCTCGGAGCCGTCGAGCGCCCCGGCGGTCACGGTGGAGTGCAGCGGCACGCTTCCGGTGCGCGGTGCGATCCCGACGAGGTCGGCCGGCAGCGTCTCGCGTACGGCGTCGACGTGCGGGCTGTGCGAGGCGTAGGCGACCGGGACGCGCCGGGTGCGGACGTCGCTCTCGCCGTACCGCGCGGCCAGCGCGTCCAGGGCGGCCCCGTCACCCGCCACCACGGTCATGCCGGGGGAGTTGACGGCCGCCACGCTCAACTGCGGGTACGCGGCGAGGTCCTCGCGCACCCGGTCGGCGGGCAGCGACACGGTGAGCATGCCGCCTCCGCGCCCGGCGAGGGCGCCGAGGGCGGTGCTGCGCACGGCGATCAGCCGGGCCGCGTCGTCCACGGTGAGGGCGCCGCTCACGGTGGCGGCGGCGATCTCGCCCTGTGAGTGGCCGACGACCGCGGCCGGTTCGACGCCCGCCGCCCGCCACAGCGCGGCGAGGCCGACCATCACGGCCCACAGGGCGGGTTGCACGACGTCGTCGCGGTCGAGGGCCGGCGCGCCGGGGCGGCCGCGCAGCACGTCGGTGAGCGACCAGTCGCGGTACGGGCGCAGTGCGCGCTCGCACTCCTCGACGACCCGGGCGAAGACGGGGGCGCTGTCGAGGAGTTCGGCTGCCATGCCGGCCCACTGCGAGCCCTGGCCGGGGAAGACGAACACCGCCTCGCGGACGGTCCGCCGGCTGGTTCCCTCGACCGCGGCCGGGGTGACCCGGGCCTCGGCGACGGCGTCCAGGGCGGTCAGCAGGGCGTCGCGGCCGGCGCCGACCAGGACGGCCCGGTGGGTGAAGGCCGTGCGGTCGTGGGCGAGGGTTCGGGCGACCTCGACGGCGGGGAGATCCTGGTGGGCGGCGAGGTGGTCGCGCAGCCGGGCCGCCTGGGCGCGCAGTGCCTTGTCCCCGCGCCCCGACAGCACCCAGGGGACGGAATCGAATCCCGTCGAAGCGTCCGCGTCCCTTGGCTGTTCTGGCTTGTTCTCTACGGCCGGGGCGGCGTCGCCCGACCACTCGCCGAGCACCAGATGACAGTTGGTTCCGCCCATGCCGACCGAAGTCACACCAGCGAAGAGCGGCTCATCGGGATTCGGCCACTGTCCGGTTTCCGTGAGGGCGGCGATCCGCAGATCGGAGAAAGGTATCTGTGGATGGGGGGTGCGGTAGTTGAGGGTGGGAACTAGCTCTCGCTCTTTGAGGCAGAGAATGGTCTTGATGAGCCCCGCTATGCCCGCGGCGCCTTCGAGATGGCCGATGTTCGTCTTGACGGATCCCAGTCTGAGCGGATTATCCGTGGTGCGGGACGAGGCGAAAACCGAGCCCAGAGCTGATGCTTCTATGGGGTCGCCGACCCGGGTGCCCGATCCGTGTATTTCTACGTACTGTGCTTGTTCCAGCGGTATTCGCGCGTTTTCCCAGGCGTCACGTATGACCCGTTCCTGGGCCTTTCCGCTCGGAGTGGGAAGGGTGTCGCTCGCGCCGTCGCTGCCGATGGCGCCACCGTGCAGCAGGCAGTGGACGCGGTCCCCGTCGGCCAGGGCCCGGCTCAGCAGTTTCAGCGTGACCACGCCGCCGCCCTCGCCCCGGACGTAGCCGTTCGCCCGGGCGTCGAGCGTGTGGCATCGGCCGTCGGGCGAGAGGCTCCCGAAGGCCGCGAGGGCCTCGGTGCTCTCCGGTGCCAGGTTGAGGTTGACGCCGCCGGCCAGGGCCACGGTGGACTCTCCGCGACGCAGGCTCTCGCAGGCCAGATGCACCGCGACCAGCGACGATGACTGCGCGGTGTCGACCACCATGCTCGGTCCCCGCAGGCCCAGGACGTACGAGACCCGGTTGGCGATGATGCCGCGGTGCAGCCCGGTCACCGTGTGCGCGGAGGTGGCGCCGGGGCCGGCCGCGTGGGTGAGGGTCGCGTAGTCGTCGGCGATCGCGCCGACGAAGACACCCGTGTCGGTGTCGGCGAGCGCGGCCGGGACGATCCTGGCGTCCTCCAGCGCCTCCCAGGCGAGCTCAAGCACGAGCCGCTGCTGCGGATCCATCGCGGCGGCTTCACGCGGGGATATCCCGAAGAACTCCGCGTCGAAGGTGTCGACCCGGGGCAGAAAACCCCCGGGGCGCGACGATCCGTCGCCTAATGCACCGAGGTGTGCGCGATCCGCGGGTGGCTCCCCTATCGCGTCGCGGCCGTTCCTGAGGAGATCCCAGAATTCGGCAGGGCTTGCCCCGCCGGGAAAGCGGCAGGAAAGTCCGACGACGGCAACGGTCCGGTCGTCACTGTCCGGCGGCGGCCCTGCCGCCTGATTCCGGGCATGGCGGATCATAGTGTTGTTGCTCCCCCCGTGAAGCACAATCAACGGCGCAGCCGACTCGGCGGCCCAGCCACATTCGATTCGGACACTAGCACCGAGTCGGCGCTCCGTAAACCAATGGCCATGGCCGCGAGTTGGTTAACAAAATTAATACGCCCGGGTAATCGGGGGAGGGCGTCACTCGCACCTTCTCGTCGACCACGGAAACACCGTCGACACGCGGTAAAGCGGTTGACAACGGCCGGCCCGCCGCTTTCGCGAGTTCAGCGGACGGGCCGCGGTCAGGTCACCGGGAAGCGGCCGGGGTGTCGCCCGTCGCGCCCTCCGCGGCCTTCGCCGCCGGGTCCGCCTTGGTGAGGGTGCAGACGCCGTCCACGCACTGGCGCTCCAGGCGCCCGCGCGAGATGGTCTGCGCCAGGCCGACCATCCAGCAGGTGGGGCAGCCGCGGAAGGCGATCAGGGCCAGCGGGGCCGCCAGCAGGGTGGCCGGGCCGGCGACGGGCACCATGGCGATCGAGCCGATGATGAGCCCGAAGCCGATGGCGCCGCGCGCCAGATGGCGCGGGACCGACTTGCTGGCGAAGTTCATGTCGCGGGACGCGGCCCGCGTGGTGGCCGGGGCCTTCACGTCCTGTGCGGGCTTCACGGTGTTCACGGTGTTCACGGTCGCGAGTCTCCTTCGACGGGTGGGTCGATGGCTTGATCCGGTATGGGGTCGGTCACCGCGAGGGACTGACGCAGTGACGCGCGCGCTCTGTGCAGCCGCGACTTCATCGCGGCGGTGCTCAGACCGAGCGAACTGGCCACGGTCCTCCCTGGCAGGCCTTGTACGTCCCGCATGATCAGGACCTGCCGCTGGTCACGGGGAAGAGCGCTGACCGCGGCGGCGATCCGTTCCACCTCCAGCCTGTGCAGCACCGCCTCCTCGGCGGACGGTTCCGCGGACGCCTCCGGTCCGGCCGACGCCTCGTCGCTCCGTGAGACGAGCAGCCGTACCTGCCGGAGGCATTCGTTGCGCACGATCCGGAACATCCATGAGGCAAGCGCACCGGTGGCCCGCAAGGTGCCGATCTTCCGGTAGAGGATGATCAGCGCCTCCTGTGCCGCGTCCTCCGCGTCCTGCGGCGAGGCGCACAGCGAGATGGCGAACTTGCGCACATGAGGCTGCGATTCCATGACGACGGTCGTGAGCGAAGTGACGTCGCCGTCCTGAGCGGCCTTGATGAGCCGCTCGTCCGGCCAGGGGAAACGTTGGTTCATGTGCTACTCATACCCGTAGGGCGCCCCGCGCGCAGGCGCGCCGGTCAGCTACGGCTCTTGTAGCGGCGCATCAGGTGCCAGCTGCACGCGCCCACGAGCAGGACGCCGACGACGACGAGGGTGGTGACCAACATGTGCGTTTCCTCCTGGTTCCACCGGCCGGTTCAGCCGGTACACGGATAAGAGACGGCGAGGTCCGGAAAGGATTCGGCTCCGCCCGAAGTTTTTTCCGAACCGCGCACGGCCCCGCTCGCGCGCGGGCACGGAGGCGTGCCGCCGGCCCTGCCGGGCCGTGACGCCGAGCGGGTGCGGCGGCGTCCGGGGGTGTGTCAGGTCGGAGAGCGTTGCCGCGCCTCGCGACGGACGCGGGCGTGCTCGCGGTCGCAGCCGAGCTCGCAGTCGCAGTCGCAGTCGCAGTCGCGATCGAGCTCGCAGTCGAGCCGGCAGTCGCGGTCGAGCTCCCCGCTCGCGACCGGGCGTCGCGGCGGCAGAGCGGGCAGCGCCCGAATGTGATCGGTTCATTGCGTCTTCGGTTCGGTGATTGGTCGTTTCATGGGGCCGGAATGACCGCTGGAGGCTGTCCTTCCAGCAAAGTCACATGGCGAACCCGAACTGACTATGCTCCCCGATGTGTTGCGCCGCGCTCACAGCGAGTCATGGACGCTGTGGTGTGCGCGGGACGGAGCGTGGCCGTAAAGGGGAGCGATCATCGGCACGATCTCGAAGCGACTCGCCGGGGCCTCATCGGGAGCACGCGTACGTGCCCGGATGAAATCCGGCCGGTCCGTTCCCTTCGGCGCACCGCACCCTTTCAGTCCGCTCATTCCAGAGTGTTTAGGGACCCCTTGATGGTTCGTGCAGGTTCGTTTTCCAGAGCCCGGCCGACTGCGGTTGCCCGGGAATGGCTTCTCCCACCCGGAGTCCTGGCCCTGGCGTCCGCGATAGCGCTGCTCTTCTGTCCCGCGCAGATACGGACACCGGTCGCCTGGTGCGGCGTCGCCGCGGTCGTCCTGACGGTGATCACCTCCGTCGCGACCGCGCACCGGCTGCGGGCCGCTGAAGCGGTCCGCCACGCGCGGGTGATCGCCGAGGCGGAGAAGTACCACGCGCAGCGCGAGGCCGCGCTGCTCACGCGTCTGGAGGATCAGCGGGCCGCCACCGTCTGGCTCGCCGAGGAGCTCCTCCCCGCGACCGTGGCGCGGCTGCGCAGGGGCGACCCCTCCGCGGAGATCATGCGCGCGGTCAGTTTCGGGGACCACCTCGCCGACGACTTCACCGAAGCGCTCAAGGGCGCCCTGCAGACGCTCCTGGAAGCCGTGGAGGCGGAGGAGAACACACGGGACGCCTCCCAGCGGGCCCTCGTGGCGATCGCGCGCAGGATGCAGGCGATCGTGCACCAGCTCGCCAAGGACCTCCACGCCATGCAGATCCAGCACGGCAACGACCTCGTGGTCTCCCGCGGTCTGCAGGGCGTCGACCACCGGAACGCCCTGATCGGCCGCCTCGCCGCCAACATCGCGGTCCTCGGCGACGCCCGGCCGGGCCGTCAGTGGCGGAAGGCGATTCCGCTCTACGACGTCCTGCGCGGCGCCATGTCACGCATCGTGGACTACCCCCGCGTGAAGCTGCACTCGGTGGCCGAGGTGGCCGTGGTCGGCCCGGGAGCCGAGCCGCTGATGCACCTTCTCGCCGAACTGCTCGACAACGGCACGACGTTCTCGCCGCCGCACACCCCGGTGGTGGTGACCGCGAGCGAGGTGCCCTCCGGCATCGCGATCGAGATCGAGGACCGCGGAGTCGGACTCACCGAAGAGGTCCGGGAACGCGTCGAACGCGTCATGGCGCAGTCGCGGAGGTACGTCAACCTGTCGGGCCTCGGCGAGGTGACCCAGCTCGGTCTGCCCGTCGTCAGCCGGCTGGCCCGCGAGCACAAATGCGAGGTCGACCTGCGCACGTCCGCGTACGGCGGAGTACGTGCCGTGGTCCTCGTTCCCCGGGACCTGATCACCACCATGCCGCCGTCCACCATGAAGCTGCCCCCGCACCTCATGAGGCGTCCGGGCGGCCCGGTCCTGCCGCGACCGACACCGGCGGCCGCCCCCGCCCCCTCCCCTGCCCCCGCCGAGGTCGCGATCACCGCCAACGGCCTCCCGCAGCGCCGGCGCGACTCACCCGTACTCCCGCAGCGGCGACGTGAGTCGCCCGTTCCTACACCGGTCGTCCAGACGACCCCCACGCCTCCCGTCGCTCCGACCGGCTCACGGGGCGACTCCCCCCCGCCGGGTCTGATGTGGGAGGCGTTCAACGGCACCAGGAGTCCGGACGCCGACGCCGAGCCCAACCCTTCCCCCGACGAGCCGTCAGATGAGGACGAGTAACATGCAGCCACTGCCCAACATGGACTGGATGCTCACGGACATCGTGAGCAGCGTCCCGTACGTGCGACACGTGGTCGTCCTGTCGGCGGACGGCCTGTGCATCGGGCAGGCGAACACGGCGCCCGACACCGCCGACGCGATCGCGGCCGCCTGCTCCGGCATCCAGAGCCTGGCCAGGGCCATCGCGCAGAGGTTCCCGGACGGGGACGGATCGACACGCATGGTCGGGATCGAGGCCGACGGCGGCTACTTCTGTCTGATGGCGGCCGGCCCCGGGGCCTATCTCGCGGTCCTCGCCGACGCGGAGGTGGACGCCGGGCTCCTGGGCAACCGGATGCGGACGCTGGTGGTCCGGATCGGCCAGCACATGACCAGCCCGCCTCGTGAGGACGTCGGGCAGGCGATGTGACATCGGAGAACCAGGACTCCTGGAGTGAGAACACTCCCGTCCCGCTCTACGTCATCACCGGTGATCAGGGTCCGGCCGCCAAGTCCTTCAACCTGGTCACCCTCATCGCGACGAGGTCCGAACCCGAGGCCGAGATGCAGCCCGAGCCGGCGGCCATCCTCACGATGTGCACCTACCCGCTGTCGGTGGCCGAGCTCTCGGCGTACCTCGGTCTTCCGTTCAGCGTCGTCACCGTGCTGCTGTCCCAGCTCGTCGACGAGGAGCGGGTCGAGGCCATCGCTCCCGTGCCGGTGGCGGCCTATCCCGAACGCGGCCTGCTGGAGGCGGTGATCCATGGACTACGCAAGCTCTGACGTACTCGACATCACCCGGCGTGACACCGACGTGCTGCTGCCTCACGGCGCCAGGGGCGTCAAGGTGGTCGTCGTCGGCGGCTTCGGTGTCGGCAAGACGACCATGGTCGGGGCGGTGAGCGAGATCCCGCCCCTGACCACCGAGGAGACCATGACCCAGGCGGGCGTCGGGATCGACGACAACCCCGGCGCCTCGGGCAAGAACACCACGACCGTCGCGATGGACTTCGGACGGATCAGCATCAACGAGGAGCTGATCCTCTACCTGTTCGGCACCCCCGGACAGGAGCGCTTCTGGTTCCTGTGGAACGGCATCTTCGAGGGGGCGCTCGGTGCCGTGGTCCTCGTCGACACCCGCAGGGTCGAAGTCTGCTTCGAGGTCATCACCCGCCTGGAGGACCGCCGGGTCCCCTTCGTCGTGGCCGTCAACGCCTTCCCGGAGGCTCCGCAGTACCCCCTGCCAGATCTGCGCACCGCGCTGGCCCTCAGCGACTCCGTGCCCATCGTCACCTGTGACGCACGGGACCGGGCGTCCTGCCGCGACGCCCTGCTCGCGCTGATGACCTACCTGTGCACCCTCGCCGCCGCCCAGGAGAACGCATGACCGTCCCACCCGCCGAGCACGCCACCGCGACACCGGGACCGATCCCGCCGCCCGGCTGCCCGGCCCACACCGCCACGGGACCCGGCGGGGCCACCCGGCTCTACGGCCCCGCCGCGTCGACGGACCCCATGGGCCTGTACGAGGAGCTGCGCGCCGCCCACGGTCCGGTGGCGCCCGTGCTGCTCGACGGCGACGTACGCGCCTGGCTCGTCCTGGGGTACCTGGAGAACCGTGACGTGGCCAGCCGCCCGACCCAGTTCTCCCGCGACCCGCGCGTCTGGCACGGCTGGACGTCCGGGGAGATCGACCCCGAGACCTCCCCGCTGGTCCCGATGATCGGCTGGCGCCCCGACTGCGTCTGCGCGGACGGCGAGGAACACCAGCGGCTGCGCGGCGCGGTCACCGCCGGTCTCGGCCAGTTCGACCACCGGGGGCTCCGCCGCCTCATCACCCGCTTCTCCCACCAGCTGATCGACGGCTTCTGCGAGGACGGCGAGGTGGAACTGGTGAGCCGGTTCACCGAGCACCTGCCCATGCTCGTCCTCATCCATCTGCTCGGGATGACCGACGAGGACAGCCCCGAGCTGGTCCGCGCCGCCCGTGACCTCTTCAAGGCCACCGAGACGTCGCTCGCCAGCAACGCCTATGTGCTGGAGAGCCTCAGGAAGCTCGTCGTCGCCAAGGCGGCCCGCCCGGGGCACGACATCGCCTCCGCCCTGCTGGCCCACCCGGCGGGACTCACGGAAGAAGAGGTCCAGCACCACCTCCGCCTCGTCCTGCTCGCCGGCTACGAGACGACCGCCAACCTGATGTCCAACGTCCTGCGCATGGTCGTCACCGATCCCCGGTTCCGCGGTTCGCTCGCGGGCGGCCAGATGACCGTGCCCGAGGCCGTGGAACAGGTCCTCTGGGACGAGCCGCCGCTGATGGTCTGCCCGGGCCGCTGGGCCAACGGGGACACCACCCTCGGGGGACAGGAGATCAAGGCGGGGGACATGCTCCTCCTGGGCCTGGCCGCCGGAAACGTCGACAAGACGATCCGCCCGGACGCCGAGACCCCCGTGCACCACAACCGCGCCCATCTGTCCTTCAGCGCCGGTACGCACGAGTGCCCCGGCCAGGACATCGGCCGCATCATCGCCGACACCGGCATCGACATCCTGCTCACCCGGCTTCCCGACATCGACCTGTCCGTCCCGGAGGAGAGCCTCAGCTGGCGCTCCTCCACGTGGGCCCGCCATCTCACGGCGCTGCCCGTGTCCTTCGGCCCCCGCGCTCCCCAGGGCTTCGACTCCCTCGCCCCGCTGCCGGCGCCGCCCGCCAGGAGCGAGGCGGTCCCGGCTCCACGGCCCGTGCCCGCCTCCGACACGGCCGGGCGGACCGGGCCCCGTCCCTCGTGGTGGGCGCGCGCCACGCGTTTCCTGCGAGGGAGGTAGCCGGCGCGGCCGGGCGCGCGGGGCCGACAGCGCCGCACGAACGGCCGGGGGGCGTCGACGAGTTCCTGTCGGCGCCCCCCCGGTGCGCTTCCCGTTTCCCTACTCCTGGAGGGAGAGGTCCGAGGAGGCGTAGCGAGGGGCCCCGGTGTACCAGGCGTGGAGTCCGGAGAGGAATCCGCAGGCTCCCCTGAGCCAGGTCTCCAGCTCGGCCCGCTCGTCGCGGTCGAGCCCGGACCTGCGGACGAGCTGCGGCAGGTCACTCTGCCGGAGGTGCTCGAAGTCCCGCAGCCGGGCGTTCACGAGATGCAGGGTGGCGGGCACCGCCTCGTGCAGGGTGATGCCCAGAGACGTTCCGACGACGAGAACCAGGTTGTTGACGTCGTGTTCCTCATGCACTTCCCTTTCGTAGGAGGCGATGTCGTTCGCCAGTCCCATGAAGTCCATGAAGGCGTCGAGCAGAGCCCGGACGGTCCTGCTCTGCCGAATCTGCTCGGGTATTCGCGCGCCGGTCGCCAGTTCCACGGAATAGGGCGCGGTATAGGCGGCGAAGCTCTCCCGCCGGAAGGGGGCGTAATCGATCAGGTGGGGAATGCGGCCGCTGCGGCTGTTGGCCAGTTCCTCGACTCCCGCGTCGATGTATCTCGCCAGGGCCCGGTTGAATTCGTGCCGCCAGTGCGCGAGTCGCGGTGGGAAGAGATCGTGCTGCAGATCCGCAATTCCCCGCTCGACGGCATTCGTCGGCTCCGGGAGCCGGGCGCCCTGCTCCGGTCGGAGAAAGGCGTGCAGCCGGGCGGTGAAGGCGACCGCGCCGGAGAGGTCACCGGTCTGCTTGAAGGCGGAGGCGAAGTAGTCGTCCCACGCGAGGGCCCAGACGTTGAACCGGTGGTTGAGCCGGAGGTCGGCGAGCGAGGCGTCGGGAAGAGTCCACGCGGTGAGCTGGTCCACGGTCATGTCGCGGAACGCGGACCGGGTCCAGATCGCCCGGTCGGCCGACGGCCCCCCGTGGTCGTCCAGCATGCCCATCGCGCGCGCCCAGCTCTCGTTCTCCTCGTGCAGGGCCGACAGCCAGGGGTTCACCCGCAGCGGGTAGGGCATCCACAGCTGGGGGAGCTCGATGGCACGCACGGTCATGGGGACCGACCTCCTTCTCTCCTCGGTCCGCACCGTGTGCGGACCACCATGCGAGTGGCCTCTCCGAGTGCCTCGAACCGCGAGCCGGAGGGGCGCGTTGTGCTGTGCGTGCTCCCGGGCGAGGTGACAGCCGCCGGGACCCCGAGGCCGGACGATGCCCGCCCTGCGGCTCTCCAAACCTGCCCACCGGGGATGTACGGCAATCCCGCCAATGCCCCTGGCATCAACCGGCGTTGATTCACGGACCGGTCTCCGCTCGCGCGCCGACGTCCTGCTCCGGCGGGACCACGGGCGACCGGCCCCGGCGAGGCCCGGTCGGCCTCCCCCGCTGACCGGACGCGACGGACCGGCGCACCGGCGCGCGGAGGAGGCCCGCCCCCTTCGGGGGAGCGGGCCTCACGGCGTCCCGGTGTCGCCGGGTGTCCTACTCCTCGGTGGGGCCGAGGTCGGGCGTCTCGCGGAAGGCGACGGTACGGGTCCGGGGGCCGGCGTGGAGTTCCAGGACGACGATCTCGTTCGTACCGGCGCGCAGGACGGGAGCGGGGACGTACAGCGACTGCTGCGGGCCGCGGGACCAGTAGCGGCCGAGCGGGAAGCCGTTCACCCAGGCGTTGCCCTTGGTCCAGCCGTCGAGGTGCAGATACGTGTCGGCCGCCTCGGTGAGCTCGAACGTGCCCCGGTGGAAGGCCGGACCCACGGGGGTCGTCGTGGTGGCCGCGAAGGGGATGCCCTCCGGGGAGGCGAGCGGCAGCGGACGGTTCGTCCAGGCCACCGGCTCGACGCCGTCGAGAAGGACCGCGCCGAGCAGTCCCTTGCGGTCGTGGATGCCCTGGCCGTAGTTCACCCGGCCCTGGTTCTCCACGAGGATCGAGAGCACACTGCCGGCCCGGGGAACCGCGAAGGCCAGGGAGTGCTCGTGGTTCTCGCGCTCCAGGACGCCCACCGGCTGCCCGTCGACGAAGACCTGGGCGCGGTCGCGGACGTGCTCGATCTCGAGCAGGGCGGGGCCGCGCACGGGCAGGGTGGTCTCGTAGAGGACGAAGCCGAAGTCCTGCTCCAGCTCCTCCATGGTCAGCGGCCGCCGGGAGTCGGTCCGCGGCGCGAGCGTGGCCGCGCTCGGCAGCAGCTCGGCACTCTCCGTCAACTCGACCGCCGGGAGGCACAGTTTGGGTCCCGGGGCCGGGACAGGGCCGTCCGGCACGGGTGCGTACCTGGCGATGACGTCACGGAAGGCGGTGTACTTCTCCGTCGGGTCCCCGGCCTCGTCGAGCGGCGAGTCGTAGTCGTAGGAGGTGACGGTGGGCCGGTAGGTGTGCTTGTCGTTGGCGCCGTTGGTGAAGCCGAAGTTGGTGCCGCCGTGGAACATGTAGAAGTTGACCGAGGCGCCGGCGGCGAGGGCCTCGTCGAGCTCGCGGGCGGCCTCTTCCGGGTCGCGGACCACGTGCCGGGCGCCCCAGCGGTCGAACCAGCCGATCCAGAACTCCGAGGCCATCAGCGGCCCCTCGGGCCGCTGGGCGCGCAGGGCGGCCAGATGGTGGGCCGAGCGGCTGCCGAAGTTGGCTGTGGCGAGGACACCGGGCAGGGCGCCCCGCTCCAGGTCGACGGGCTGGTCGCAGGTGAACAGGGGGACGTCGACCCCGCAGGCGCGCAGCGAGCCGGCGATGTGCTCCATATAGGCGGTGTCGTCGCCGTAGGCCCCGTACTCGTTCTCCACCTGGACGGCGAGGACCGGGCCGCCCCGCGAGGCGAGGTGGGGCTGGAGCGGGGTGAGCAGGCGGTGGAAGAAGTCGTCCACCGCAGCCAGGAACCGGGGGTCGCGGGAGCGCAGCCGTATGTCCGGCTCGGCGAGGAGCCACGAGGGCAGACCGCCGCCCTCCCATTCGGCGCAGATGTACGGGCCGGGCCGCAGCAGGACGTGCAGCCCTTCGGCGGCGGCGAGTTCGAGAAAGCGGGGGAGGTCGAGCCCGCCGTCAAGCACGAACCGGTCGGGGCGTGGCTGGTGGAGGTTCCAGGGGACGTACGTCTCGACGGTGTTCAGTCCCATGAGCCGGGCCTTGCGGAGCCGGTCCTGCCACTGCCCGGGGTGGACCCGGAAGTAGTGCAGCCCGCCGGACAGGAACCGGAAGGGCTGGCCGTCGAGCAGGAATCCGGCCTTGTCGGTCTGGAGAACGGGCATGCGCTGTTTGCTCCTGTACGTGGAGGGTCGTGCGGGGCGAGACCGCCGCCCTCTATGTTTACGTAAACATAGAGGGCGCGGCAAGCCTCTGCCGAAGCTGGTGGGGGTGGGGCCGGGCAGGTGGCGGCGGGCGGGGAGGCGGAGGCGCGACGCCGGGCTCGCACCGCCTCCACGGGGCTACTTGTTGACGGTGAAGCCCTGGTCCTTGCCGTACTTGACGCTGGTCTCCTGCCAGGCCTTCAGGCCGTCGGAGAGCTTCGTCGGGGAGACGTACGCCTTGCCGACGGTGTCGTTGAAGACGGAGTTCGCGTACACCTGGAAGGGCAGGTACGACCAGTCGGCGCCGACGTTACGGGCGGACTCGGCGAAGATCCGATTGGCCTGCTGGCCGCCGAAGTACGGGAACTCGGTGTCGAGGAACGCCTTCGACTCCAGGTCGGCCCGGGTGGCCGGGAAGGCGCCTTCGGCGACGCGGGCGCTCGCGCCGGCGCCGGTGGTGGCGAACTCGGTGAAGGCGTAGGCGAGTTCCTTGTTCTTGGCGGCCTTGGGCACGGCGAGCGAGCTGCCGCCGTTCTCGGCGGTCGTCTTCTCGCCCTTCGTCCACTGCGGCAGCGGGGCGACCCGCCAGTCACCGGAGGCGGAGGCGACACCGGAGCTGAGGTTGGCCGGCATCCAGGCGCCGATGGAGAGGGTGGCGATGGAGCCGTCGGCCAGTCCCTTGTACCAGGCGTCGCTCCACGAGCTGATCGGCGAGACCAGCTTCTCGTCGAGCAGCTTCTGCCAGGTGGCGGCGTACTTCCGGGTGCCCTCGTCGTCGAAGTTCACGGTGACGTCGGTGCCGTCGGTCCGGTACGGGCGGCCGCCGGCCTGCCAGATGAGACTGGTCGTGGCGCCGGCGTCACCGGTGTCGTTGGTGATGAAGATCTTCGGGTCGGCCTTGTGGAGGGTGCGGGCCGCCTCCACGTACTCGTCCCAGGTGGCCGGCACCTTGATGCCGTGCTTGTCGAAGACCTTCTTGTTGTAGAAGAACGCCATCGGGCCCGAGTCCATGGGCAGGGCGTGGATCGCCTTGTCCTCGGTGACCGCGTTCCACGGGCCGGGCGTGAAGGCCGTGCCGTACTTCTGGGCGCCGTAGGGGGCGAGGTCCTCGATGGTCCTGCCGATGGAGAACTGGCCCAGCGCGTAGTACTCGACCTGCGCCACGTCGGGGGCGCCGGAGCCGGCCGCCATCGCGTTCTGCAGGGCGGTGTACTGCTTGTCGCCGGTGCCCGCGTTGACCAGCTCGACGTCGACCTTGGGGTACTTCTTCTCGAAGTCCTCCACCACCTTCTTGAGCGTGGGCTCCCAGGCCCACACCGTCACCTTTCCGCCCTTCGCGAGCGCGGCGGCGATGTCCTTCGGGGCTCCGCCGGCGCCGGCGTCCCCGCTGTCGGAGCCGCAGGCCGTGGCGGTCAGCGAGAGCGTGGCGAGAACGGCGAGTGCGCCGAGCAGTCTGCGGGTGGTGTGCGTACGCATGGGAGGTGCTCCTGGTCGGGGGTGCGGGTGGGGACGTACTTCCGGAAGGGGACGGGACGGGTCAGGGGCGGGCTGTCATTCCTTGACGCTGCCGGCGGCCAGGCCGGACTGCCAGTACCGCTGGAGCAGCAGGAAGACGGCCACGATCGGGACGATCGTCAGCAGGGAACCGGTGACGATGAGGTCGAAGACGGCCTCGCCGCCGGCCGTCTGGGCCTGGGCGTTCCAGGCGTTGAGGCCGAGGGTCAGGGGGTACCAGTCGGGGTCCTTGATCATGATCAGCGGCAGGAAGTAGTTGTTCCAGGTCGCGACCATGGAGAACAGCAGCACGGTGACGGTGCCCGGCACGAGCAGGGGCAGCGCTATGCGGAAGAAGGTGCGCAGTTCGCCGGAGCCGTCGATGCGCGCGGCCTCCAGGAGCTCGGTGGGGACGGCCTCGGCGGCGAAGACCCACATGAGATAGAGCCCGAAGGGGGAGATCAGGGAGGGGATGATGACGGCCCAGGGGGTGTTCGTAAGACCCATGTTGCTGAACATCAGGAAGGTGGGCACCGCGAGGGCGGTGCCGGGGACGGCCACGGCTCCGATGACGACCGCGAAGACCGCCTTGCGGCCGGGGAAGTCGTACTTCGCGAGGGCGTAGCCGCCGAGGACGGCGAGGACCGTGGCGCCGCCCGCGCCGGCGGCCACGTACAGCATCGTGTTGAGCAGCCAGCGGACGAAGACGCCGTCGTCGTAGGTGACCGTGCGGGTGATGTTGTCCCACAGGTCGAGGTCGTCGGCGAACCACAGCCCGAAGGAGTCGAGCAGTCCCCGCTGGCTCTTGGTGGCGTTGATGACGAGCCAGGCGAGCGGGAGCAGGGTGTAGACGAGGACGAGGCCGGTGACGAGGGTCAGCGGGATGCTCGGGCGCGGGTGGAGCGGAGTGTGCGGGAGCCGCTTGCGGCGCCTGCCGGTGGCGGGGCGACGGGTGTGCGAGGAGGCGGGGGCGCCGGTCCGGGTCTCCGTGGCGGAGGGGGCGGGCTCGGCCGCCGCGGTGGTCATGGAGGTGGTCATGGCTCAGCCCTTCCGCATGCCGCGCAGCTGGACCGCGTAGGCGATGATCGCGGTGATCACACCCATCACGATGGCCACGGTCGCCGCGTAGTTGTGCTGCTGGCCCGCGAAGGACAGCGAGTACGTGTAGAGGTTGGGGGTGAAGTCGCTGGTGATGGCGTTCGGGGCGACCTTCTGCAGGATGCTCGGCTCGTTGAAGAGCTGGAAGCTGCCGATGATCGAGAAGATCGTGGCGATGACCAGTGCGCTGCGGATGGCCGGCAGCTTGACCGAGGTGACGACGCGCCACTCCCCGGCGCCGTCGATCGCCGCCGCCTCGTAGAGCGAGCGGGGGACGACCTTCAGGGCCGAGTAGAAGATCAGCATGTTGTAACCGACGAACTCCCAGGTGACGATGTTGCCGATCGAGGCCAGGGCGAGGGAGGGGGAGAGCGGGTCGGGCAGGGTGACGCCGAACGTCTCGTTGATGTTGCCGACCAGGCCGAACTGGTTGCCGTACATGAAGCCCCAGATGAGGCTGGCGACGACGGCGGGTACGGCGTACGGGAGGAAGATCGAGACGCGGAAGAAGGTCTTGCCGTAGAGGCGGCCGCTGTCGATCGCGAGGGCGGCGAGGAGCGCGATGCCGAGCATGACCGGCACCTGGATCAGCAGGAAGAGACCGACCCGCGTCAGGCCGTCCCAGAAGCGGGGATCCGTCAGGGCCTCGCCGTAGTTGTCGAGTCCGACGAAGGAGGTTCCGCCGATGAGCCGGTCCTGGAAGAGGCTCAGGTATCCGGCGTACCCGATCGGCGCGAGGAAGACGAGACCGAAGACGGCGACGAACGGGCCGGCGAAGCCCCAGCCCACGAGGGCCTCCTTGCGGAAGCGGAAGCGGGCTCGTGGGCGGGGCGGTGGTGCTGCCGTAGCGCGCGTCGACAGGAGCGTCATGGCTTGGGTCCTAGCGTCGGTGACCGAGCGGTCCGGAGACGGGGAGGGGTGGTGGGGGAGGCGGTGGGGCCTATGGCCGAGATCCGACCCTGCGGGAGGGCTGGCCGATGAGAAATGTTTACGTAATCATCGGTAGCGTGATGGTGACATTCCCGCTGAGGGGCGTCAAGCACGAAGTGACAGCGAAGGAGAGGGACATCGGGTGACCGAGCAGAACGCGACCGGCCGGCCGGCGGCAGCAGCGAACGACGGCCGACGGGGGGCGCGGAGGGCGCCGCGCCGTGTCTCCATGGCGGACGTCGCCCAGCGGGCGGGGGTCTCGTCGCAGACGGTGTCCCGCGTCTCCAACGGCGACGCGGCCGTCGTCGAGGCCACCCGGCAGAAGGTCCTCGACGCGATGAAGGAGCTGGGGTACCGGCCCAACAGCGCGGCCCGCGCCCTCAAGCGTGGCGAGTTCCGAGCCATCGGCGTCATCACGATGGGGCTCACCAGCACGGGCAACGTCCGGACCCTGGACGCCATCGCCGGCTCGGCGTCCCGCGCCGGCTACGCGGTCACCCTCATCCCGCTCGACGCGCCCACCCAGGACAACGTCAAGGGGGCGTTCACCCGCCTCGACGAGCTGGCGGTCGACGCGGTCGTGCTGATCATGGAGGTGCACCTGCTCGACGCCGCCGCCCTCACGCTGCCGCCGCACGTCAAGGTGGTCGTGGTGGACTCCGACGCCACGGGACGCTTCCCGGTGGTCGACACGGACCAGCGGCAGGGCGCCCGCGCCGCGGTGCGGCATCTGCTCGGCCTCGGCCATGCCACGGTCTGGCACATCGCGGGACCCGAGGAGTCCTTCGCCGCGGGCCGTCGTGCCGAGGCGTGGGAGGCGGCGCTGCGTGAGGAAGGGCGCACGGTGCCCCCCGTGCTGCGCGGGGACTGGACCCCCGAGTCGGGCTACGAGGCCGGTCTGCGGCTCGCCGACGAGGCCGACTGCACGGCGGTGTTCGTGGCCAACGACCAGATGGCCCTCGGTGTGCTGCGAGCCCTCCACGACCGCGGCGTACGCGTTCCCGGGGACGTCAGCGTCGTCGGCTTCGACGACATCCCGGAGGCCGCCTCCTTCATTCCGCCCCTGACCACGGTCCACCAGGACTTCGCCCAGGTCGGAGCGTGGTGCGTCGACGCGGTCCTGCGGGAGCTGGCGGGCGAGGAGGTGACGGGGGTACGGCTCGTGGCGACCACCCTCGTGGAGCGGAACAGCACGGCGGGCCCGGGCGGGCCCGGAGGGCGCGGCTGAAGCGGGGGCCACGGCGCGGAGTTCGCGCCGGCCCCGCGCCCTGTTCGCGCGCGAGAGCCGGAGTGGAGCGGGGAGGTGACGTCGGCGCCGGAGAGTGCGTCAGGCGCCCGCTTCAGGCCCTCGCGTCCGGTCGCGGGGGAGCCGTGCTCGAGCGCACCACGAGGACCGGTTCCACCGCCCTGCGCCGCGGCCCGTCCGTACGGCCTTCGATCTGGTCGAGCAGCAGCGCGACGCAGTGCTTGCCGACCACCTCGAAGTCCTGGTGCACGGTCGTCAGGGGCGGATGGAGGTACGCGGCCTCGGCGATGTCGTCGAAACCGGCCACACTGACGTCTCCCGGCACGTTCGTGCCCGACTCGTGCAGGGCGCGCATCAGCCCCGTCGCCATCTGGTCGTTGGCGGCGAAGACGGCCGTGACCTCCGGCCGCCGGGCGATGTCGAGCCCGGCCCGGTAGCCCGACCGCGCCGACCAGTCCCCGTACACCACCGGCGGGACGGGCGCGCCCGCGTCCGCGAGGGTCCGGCGCCAGGAGTCGGCGCGCCGGCGCGCGGCGAAGGAGTCCGGGGGACCGGCGAGGTGCCAGACCGTGCGGTGGCCGAGGCCGAGCAGGTGGGACACCACGCTGTGGGAGCCGTGGGCCTGGTCGAAGTCGACGCGGGAGTACGCGTGGCCGGTGTCGCCGTCGGCGACGACCACCGGCATGGACGGCGGCAGGCGCAGCGACGGGGTGTCGAGCATCTGCGACTCGACCAGCACGATGCCGTCGACGGACTGCAGCATCAGATGCTGGAACGCGTGGCGTACGGCGGCCTCGGTCTGGGCCCGTACGCCCATGAAGTTCACGGAGAAGTCGGCCTCGCGCGCGGCGTCGGCGATCGCCCCGAGCGTACGGGCGTTGCCGTGCGCGCCCACATCGAAACTGACCACGCCCAGGGCCCCGAACCGGCCGGTGACCAGTGCGCGGGCCGCCGTGTTGGGACGGTACCCGAGCGCCTGCATGGCGGAGAGCACCTTCTCGCGGGTGGCGGAGTCGACGTTCTGCCGGTTGTTCGCCACGCGGGAGACCGTCTGCGAGGAGACGCCCGCCATCGTGGCGACGTCCGCCATGGACGGCCACCGGCGGGCCGGCCGTGAGCGGGGCGACCGCGTTCTGTTGTCCGTCGCCATGCGCGCGACCTTCCGCCGGAAGACATCGAAGGTCCTCCCGCGCGGAGGTCCCTCGGCATGTTGACGTAAACACACCGGCCGGTCAAACTTCGGCGGATCTTGTCCGGGTCCTTGACAGCCCCCACGGCCCCTTCCAAACTCTCGTCCCAAGCGGTCGTGTTAACGCGAACATGGCAAGGCGGAACCTCTGCGCAACGCGGCGGCCACCTTCCGTCGGTGACGCCGGACCCCACCCGGTCGTCGCTTCCGGTCGGCGACGCCGCGCCCCACCCAGCGATCACCTCCGGTCGGTGGCACCGGACCCAACCTCCCAGCGACCTTCGGTCGGTGGCACCGGACGAACTCCCCGGCCGCCTGCGGTCGGTGGCACCTGACCCAACCCCCCCGGCCGCCTTCGGTCGGTGGCAACGGACCAACCCCGACGACTGCCGGTCGGTGACGTCGGACCGCACGCCGCGACCACCTCCCCCTCGGTGGGTGACGCCGGACCCCACCCGGCGATCCCCCCGCTGGGCATGCGATCCACCAGCGCGTTCCCCACCCCGTATCCGAAGGCGCCCCCCGCGCCGGAGGTGCTCCGCACGCCTGCCCTCCACCCCCGTCATCCCCCGGACCCACACCACGAGGTACGCGATCATGCGACGCACATCCTCGGGGACGGCCACCGTGCTCACCGCGCTCTGTGCCGTTCTCCTGTCCCTCCTCGGCACCGCCGGCACCGCCCACGCGGCGGCCGTGACCGTCGCCAACGCCACCCAGTTCACCGACCCGGCGGGCAACCCCGTCCACGCCCACGGCGGCGGGGTCCTCAAGGTCGGCACGTACTACTACTGGTTCGGCGAGAACCGCAACGCCGACAACAGCTTCCGGTACGTCTCCGCCTACCGCTCCTCCGACCTGAAGACCTGGGAGTTCCGCAACCACGTCCTCACGGCGAGCAGCCACCCCGAACTCGCGGGCGCCAACATCGAGCGGCCCAAGGTCATTCACAACGCCTCGACCGGGCAGTTCGTGATGTGGATGCACAAGGAGGGCAGCGCCACCGACTACTCCGAGGCGCGGGCCGCCGTCGCGGTCTCCTCGACCGTGGACGGCGACTACACCTGGCGCGGCAGCTTCCGGCCGCTCGGGCACATGTCCCGTGACATCACCACGTTCGTCGACACCGACGGCGCCGGCTACATGATCTCCGCCGCCAACGAGAACGCCGACCTGCACGTCTACCGGCTGACCCCGGACTACACCGGCATCGCGGCGCAGGTGCGGAAGCTCTGGGCCGGGCAGTGGCGGGAGGCCCCGGCGATGTTCAAGCGCGACGGCGTCTACTTCCTCCTCACCTCCGGCGCCACCGGCTGGTCCCCGAACCAGCAGAAGTACGCCACCGCCACCAGCATCACCGGCACCTGGACCGGCCTGAAGGACATCGGCGACGGGAACACCTACGGCTCCCAGACCGCGTACGTCCTCCCCGTCCAGGGCACCTCCGGCACCTCGTACCTCTATATGGGCGACCGCTGGGGCAACTCCATGGGAGGCATGGTCAACGACTCCCAGTACGTCTGGCTCCCGCTGGAGTTCCCGACCGGCACCACCATGACCATGGCCTACTACCCGCAGGTCACCGTGGACACCGCCACCGGCTCGGTGCGGGGCCTCGGAACGTGGGAGACGCTGACCGCCTCGCACAGCGGCAAGTGCGCCGACGTCGCCGACCGCTCCACCGCCGACGGCGCCGCCCTCATCCAGTGGGGCTGCGGCAGCGGCGTCAACCAGCAGTTCTGGCTCAGGTCCGCCGGCGACGGCCGGGTGCAGATCGTGGCCCGGTACAGCGGCAAGTGCCTCGCCGCCCGCGACGGGTCGACCGCCGACGGCGCGGCGATCGCCCAGTACACCTGTGACGGTACGGCCGCACAGCGGTGGAGCGTGACCGGCACCGGCGGCACGGTGCAGCTGGCCGCCGCGCACAGCGGCAAGTGCCTCGACGTCACCAACACGTCCACGAGCGACGGCACGCCACTCATCCAGTGGAGCTGCAACGGCGGCCTCAACCAGAAGTGGCGTCGCGCGGCCGTCTGACCGCCGCCCGCACCACGGCGACCACCGACCGCCGACCGCCGACCACCGAGCACCGATCACGACCACCAGCCCCCAACCACCGACCACCCCCGACTCAGGGAGACAGTCCGACCATGCGCCCCACCCGTGAACGACCCCCGACCCGTGTGCGCAGGAGCGGCGCGGTCCTCGGCACCGCCGCCGTGGCCGCGCTCCTCGCGACCGGCCTCACGCCCGTGACCTCCGTGGCCGCCGAGAGCGCCGGGCAGGCGGTGACCGTCCGCCCCGACCCCAGCTACCAGCAGCAGCCGTTCGAAGGGTGGGGGACCGCGCTCGCCTGGTTCGCCAACGTGACCGGAGGCTGGCCGGACGCCCAGCGCAACGCGCTCGCCGACGCCCTCTACGGCGCGGACGGCCTCGGCTTCACCATCGCCCGCTACAACATCGGCGGCGGTGACAGCCCCGAGACCACTCCCTACATGCGTCCCGGCGCCGCGGTACCCGGCTGGTGGAACCGCCCGGGGCCCGAAGCCCCCGACTGGTGGGACCCGGACAACCCCGCCCACTGGAACCCGAACGCCGACGCCAACCAACGCTGGTGGGTCAGCGCCGCCAAGGCGCGAGGCGCCGACACCTTCGAGGCCTTCTCCAACTCCGCGCCGTACTTCATGACGAACAGCGGTCTCGTCTCCGGAGCGCAGGACCCGAACCGCGACAACCTCCGCTCCGACCAGTACGAGCGGTTCGCCGCATACCTCTCCGGCGCCATGAAGCGCGCGCAGAACGCCACCGGCGTCACCTTCGACTCTCTGTCCCCCATCAACGAACCGAACACCGACTACTGGCGCGCCGGCGGGCGGCAGGAAGGCTCACACTGGGACCCCGCGTCCCAGGCGCGCATGATCACCACCATGCGCGCCCGGCTGAACGCCGACGGCATCACCACCCGCATCGCCGCCATGGACGAGACCAACCCGAACGTCTTCCGCGGCAACTGGGACACCTACGACCCGGCGGTCAAGTCCGCCGTCGGCAGGCTCAACACCCATACGTACGGCACCAACGGCCGTACCGGAGCCCGTGACATCGCCAAGGGGACGGCCACCCCGCTGTGGATGTCCGAGGTGGACATCGGCGGCAGCGTCGGACAGAGCTTCACCGACATGAGCCCCGCTCTCGACCTCACGCAGCGCGTCAACGAGGACTTCCGCGAGCTGGAACCCCGCGCCTGGGTCCTGTGGCAGGCCGTCGAGGACTACGAGAACATGACGCCGGGCCGCGAGAACTCCAACTGGGGCCTCATTCAGACCGACTTCACCCCGGCCGACGCCGCCACCGAACCCCTCCGCAAGAACAAGAAGTACTGGGCGATGGCGAACTACACCAGGTTCGTCCGCCCGGGCGCCCGCGTCATCAACACCGACAACGCCGACACCTTCGCCGCCCTGCGGCCGGCCGGCCAGGGCGCGGTCGTCGTCCACACCAACCCGACCGGCGAGTCCCAGCGGCTCACCCTGAACCTCGCCGGGTTCCAGAACGTCGGCACCGGGGCCGTCCAGCGATACACCACCGACGGCACCAAGAACCTCCAGCGCGAGAGCGACCTCACCACCGCGGGCAGGACGCTCACCACCACCGTGGGCGCGGGCTCTGTCACGACGTTCGTCCTGCCCGCCGCGACGGGAGTGAACGTCTCCGACACCACGGCTCCCACCGGCGCCGCGCGGCAGCTGCTCAACGACAACAGCGGCAAGGCCCTCGCCGTCGCCACCAGCAACGGGCGGACCACACTGGTCCAGCGCACCTCCAGCCCCGGCACCGCGGCGCAGCAGTGGACGTTCACCAAGCTCTCGCCGGGCGACTGGGGCAACACCGCGGCCTACCGCATCACCAGCGTCGCCGGCGGCGAGGCGCTGGCGGCCCAGGGCGACGCCCTCAGGCTGGTGAGCCCGGGCACCTCCGCCGAACAGAGGTGGATGCTGTCCACCACGGGCGACGGACACCACACCCTCGTCAACAGCGCCGACGGCAAACTGCTCGACGTCAGCGGCCAGTCGACGAGCGACGGCGCGCCCGTCGGTGTCTACCGTCCGACGACCGGGTCCAACCAGTCCTGGACGCTCCGCTCCGTCGCCGCGGACACCTGGACGCCGCTGCGCATGCGGCACAGCGGCAAGTGCCTCGACGTGGCCGGCGCCTCCACCGCGGACGGCGCGCAGGTCGTCCAGTACACCTGCGGCGGCGCGACCCACCAGCAGTGGTCCCTGCGGCCCGCGGGCGGTGGCTACGTCAACGTCGTCGCCCGGCACAGCGGCAGGTGCCTCGACGTCACCAACGAGTCGACCGCCGACGGCGCGATCGTCTTCCAGTACGGCTGCAACGGCGGCGCCAACCAGCAGTGGTCGGTGCACAGGACGTCCGACGGCTTCCTCACCCTCCTTGCCCGCCACAGCGGCAAGTGCCTGGACGTGAGCGGCGTCTCCACGGCGAACGGCGCCGATGTCGTCCAGTACGGCTGCCGCACGGCCGCCAACCAGAAGCTCACCACCTCCTAGGGGGTGTCTTGTCGATCAGGCCGGGCCCGCGACCCCTGCCGGTCACGGCGTCGCGTGGGAAGGGTAGGGCCACGGGGCCTGTGTCTGGGGCGGGCTCCAGGTGGGAGAGGGGGGCGGTGCGAAGGGGCCCGCGCGGTTCTCCATGAGGAGGACCATGACGACGGCGAGGCCGCCGCTGATGAAGATCAGGGCGAGACCGATCGGGTTGTTGGCGTTGTAGACGTAGCGGCTGGTGCCCCACTTGCTCTTCTTGAAGACGGGCTCGTCGTTGTTCATCGCAGCGGACTCCTTGTCGTGAGGGGGCGTGCGTGCCGGCCGTGCACTCGGCTGAACCGCCGCTGCGGACACGTGCCCCTTGTCCGCCGACCAGGCTTCCCGGCCCTCCGCTACGGACCTTACAAGTCCCGTACACGGCAGTGACACGTCCTTGGCGTGCAAGCAAGGACGCGAGCGGACTGCCGGAAACCGGCAATGCGGGCCGCGGATCCGCCGACCCCGTACGCGGACGAACTCCAGGGCCGGCGGAAGACCGAGCCGCCCGGGCTTCCCGGCACACCGTTGGCGGAATCTGCGCGTCAGGGCAGTTCGGTGAAGGTCTCCACGGCCCCGGTCCTGCCCGTGACGACGATGATGTCCCCCTCTTCGACGACCGTGTCGGCGGTGGCGTAGGTGAAGTCCTCGCCGGGGCGCTTGATGCCGACGACGGTGACGCCGTACTCGCTGCGCACCCTGGACCGGCCGAGGGGCAGTCCGGTGGCGGTCCTGGGGGCGACGGTCTTGACGAGGGCGTAGTCGTCGTCGAACTGGATGAAGTCGAGCATGCGGCCGGTGACGAGGTGGGCGACGCGTTCGCCCATCTCGTGCTCGGGAAGCACCACGTGGTGCACGCCGAGGCGTTCGAGGATCTTGCCGTGCTGGCGGCTGATGGCCTTGGCCCAGATGTTGGGGACGCCGGCTTCGAGGAGATTGGAGCTCACGAGGATGCTCGCCTCGATGTCGCTTCCGATGCCGACGACGGCGCTGGAGAACTCGTGGACACCGAGCTGGTTCAGGACGTCCGGGTCGGTGGAGTCCGCGACGGCCGCGTGGGTGAGGCCGTCGCTGTACTTCTGGACGAGGCGGGCGTCGGTGTCGATGCCCAGGACGTCCCAGCCCCGGCGCATCAGCTCGTTCGCCAGCGAGCTGCCGAAGCGCCCGAGACCGATGACGGCCACCCGCTGGTCCGCGACGGGCCGGTGCTTGTCGGTGAGCCGCTTGCCGCGCCGCTTGCGCAGGTTGCGGAGGTGGTCAGCCAATGACAGGTCGCTCCTCGGGCAGTTCGTACCGTCGCGTGCGTTCGCGCAGCGCGAGCGCGGAGACCAGGGTGATGGGACCGATGCGTCCGATGAACATCAGGGCGACGAGGACGAGCTGTCCGACCGCGGGCAGGTCGGCGGTGATGCCCGTGGACAGGCCCACGGTCGCGAAGGCGGACACGACCTCGAACAGGACGGCTTCGAAGGGCGCCTCGCTCGCCGAGAGCAGCGCGAGCGTGGCGCTCATGACCAGTCCCACACCCAGGAGCGCCACCGTCAGGGCCTGGCGCAGCACGTGCGGGGCGAGGCGGCGGCCGAGGACGACGGAGTTCGGCTCGCCACGCACCTCGGCGAGGATCGCGGCGGCCAGGACGGCGAAGGTGGTGACCTTGATGCCGCCCGCCGTGCCCGCGCTGCCGCCGCCGATGAACATCAGCATGCACGTCAGCAGGAGGGTGGACGCGTGCATGGCGCCGATGTCGAGGGAGTTGAAGCCCGCGGTGCGGCTCATCGACGAGTGGAAGAAGCTGTTGAGGAGCTTGCCCCAGACGTCGTACGCGCCGAGCGTGGCCGGGTTGGTCCACTCCAGCAGGCCCGTGAGCACCGTGCCGACCACCAGCAGCACGACCGAGGTGATGACCGTGAGTCTGGTGTGCAGGGTCCAGTTCTTCCGGCCGGTGGTGCGGGCGCGGTTGCGGTGGCGCAGCATCTCGAGCAGCACGGGGAAGCCGATGCCGCCCAGGATGACGGCGACGGCGATCGGCAGGGTGATCCACGGGTCCTGGGCGTAGCGGGTGAGGTTGTCCGCGTGGAGGCCGAAGCCCGCGTTGTTGAACGCCGACACGGAGTGGAAGAAACCGAGATAGGCGGCCTCGCCGAGGCCGTTTCCGTACCCGAGGCGGAACCGCAGCGCCAGGAAGGCACCCACGGCGAGCTCGACCATCAGGGTGGTGCCGGCGACGCCGAGCAGGACGCGGCGTACGTCCCCGATGCCCAGGCTCTTCGTCTCGGCCTGCGCCGTCAGCTGCATCCGCAGCCGCAGCCGCCCCGACACCAGCAGGGCGAGGAGCGAGGCCATCGTCATGATGCCGAAGCCGCCGACCTGGATCAGCGCCAGGATGACGCCCTCACCGAAGCCGCTCCAGTAGGTACCCGTGTCGACGACCGCGAGACCTGTCACACAGACGGCGGAGGTCGAGGTGAACAGCGCGGTCACGGCACCGGCACTGCCGTCGCCCTCGGCTGCGAGCGGCAGCATCAGCAGGACCGTGCCGATCACCACGACGCCGGCGAAGGCGAGGACGACGGTCCGGGCGGGATGCGTGGAGAAGAAGGAGTGCGCACGGTGACGCGTGGCGATGACCACGGCTCGCCTGTCTCCTTCCCGCGGATGCGCCGGGCCTCTCGTACCGGCGGCGCACCGATGAACGGCCGTCACCTTACCCGCGCCTCCGGCGCCAGGGCCGCACGACGCCTGCGCGGTCGTGCCGTCGTCGATCCACCGCGGTCGGACCGCGGAGATACGGGTTCGGGACGGGTGCGAGGAGCGCCTCGCCGGTGCGGGCCGCCGAGGACACGCTCCGGGAGGCCGCGTTCGCTCGGCGGTGCGAACGCTCGATGTGCGGAACGAGCGGCAGGAGCCGGCGGCGCGAGGCATCCCGGCGGACCGCCCTGATGACGGAACCCTTACGTCACGGCGGGGATGCTCCCGCCGCACGGCATCGGCCCCTAACGTCGCCCCATGCGCGTACTCGTCACCGGAGGGGCCGGATTCATCGGCTCGCAGATCGTCACGGCACTGCTCGACGCCGGCCATGATCCCGTCGTCCTGGACGCGTTGCTGCCCAGCGCGCACCCCAGCGCCCCGGCCCCCTCGCCCGTGGAGTTCCTGCACGCGGACGTCAGGGACCCGCAGAGTGTGCGGGCCGCACTGGACGGGGTGGAGGCCGTCTGCCACCAGGCCGCGATGGTCGGCCTGGGCAAGGACTTCGCCGACGCGCCGGACTACGTCGGCTGCAACGACCTCGGGACCGCGGTGCTGCTCGCGGCGATGGCGGAGAGGGGGGTGCGACAGCTGGTCCTCGCCGGTTCGATGGTCGTGTACGGGGAGGGGCGGTACGAGTGCCCCGGTCACGGTCCCGTACGGCCGGGTCCCCGGCGCGCCGAGGACCTGGCGGCGGGACGCTTCGAGCCCCGGTGCCCGGCGTGCGACGCCGAACTCGCCCCGGGACTGGTCCAGGAGGACGCGCCGGCCGACCCCCGGAACGTGTACGCGGCGACGAAGCTGGCCCAGGAGCACCTGGCGGCCTCCTGGGCCCGGTCGGTGGGCGGCACGGCGGTCTCGTTGCGCTACCACAACGTGTACGGGCCGGGCATGCCACGGGACACCCCCTACGCGGGCGTGGCGTCCCTGTTCCGCTCGGCACTCGCCCGCGGTGAGGCGCCCCGTGTCTTCGAGGACGGCGGACAGCGCCGGGACTTCGTCCACGTACGGGATGTCGCGGCGGCCGACGTCCTGGCGCTGGAAGCCGCCGCCGGTCTGCCGGTGGGGGCGCTCACCCCGTACAACGTCGGCAGTGGAGAGCCGCACACGGTGGGCGAGATGGCCGCCGCCCTGGCCCGCGCTCATGGTGGCCCGCAGCCGGTGGTGACCGGGGAGTTCCGGCTCGGAGACGTCCGGCACATCACGGCCGACTCGGCCCGGTTGCGGCACGACCTCGGCTGGCGGCCGCAGGTCGGTTTCACCGGGGGGATGGCGGAGTTCGCCCGGGCCGGCCAGCGGGCCTCCGCCGCCGTGGGCTGACCGGCGTGCTCAGCCCGCGGCGGCCGGAAGGGTGACTTCGAAACGGCACCCTCCGGGAACGTTGCGCACCTCCGCACTGCCCGCGTGGGCCTCGACGATGCCCCTGACGATCGCGAGACCCAGACCCGCGCCCGCGGGCGGGGTGCGTGCCTCGGTGCCGCGCCAGCCGGTGTCGAAGACCCGGGGCAGGTCCTCGTCCCGGATGCCTCCGCAGCCGTCGGTGACGGACAGGACGACGGCGCCGTCGCGCCGCTCGGCGGCCACCGCCACCGTGCCGTCGGGCGGGGTGTGGCGGATGGCGTTGACGAGAAGGTTGGCGAGGACGCGGGTCATCTCCTTGCCGTCCACTTCGACGGGCACCGCCTGGACCGTTTCTCCCACCAGGCGTACGCCGTGCTCGCGGGCCAGCGGGTCGGCGCCGCTGAGCGCGTCACCGACCAGGTCGTAGACGGAGAGGCGGCTCGGAGTGAGGGTGAGCGCGCCGGCGTGGATCCGGGAGAGCTCGAAGAGGTCGGTGACCATGGCGGTGAGGCGTTCGATCTCGGTGCGGATCTGCCGGTGGTAGCGGGCCGGGTCGGTTGCCACGCCGTCCTCCAGCGCCTCCGCCATGGCCCGCAGCCCGGCGAGCGGGGTGCGCAGGTCATGGGAGATCCAGGCGACGAGTTCCCGCCGGGAAGCCTCCAGGGCACGCTCGCGCCGACGTGATGCGTCCAGTTTGGCGCTTGTCGCGGCCAGTTCGCGGGTGAGGGCGGCGAGCTCGGCGGTGGCGGCGCCGTCCGGAGCGGAGAATCGGCCTCCGTCGCCGAAGTCCCGCGTCGCCTTCGTCAGGGCGCGACTGCGGGCCACCACCCACCTCCCGAGCAGGAGCGCCGTGGCCAGCGAGACGAGGGCGGCCATGGCGACGACGACGGTCACGACCCACAGGTCGTGGGCGGACAGGAACATCGCCTGGGCGACGGCGAGCGTTCCGGCGAGCATCGCCGTCACGGTGACGGCGGCGACCACGGTCAACGAGACCGCGACCGAGCGGTGGCGTACGAGCCGGAGGACGGCCGCGCCGGCCAGCCCGGCGGAGAGTGCTCCCGCGAGTGCGAAGACGGCGATGAGCAGGATGTCCTTCACGCCGCTTCCTCGTCGCTCTCCGGCTCGAAGCGGTAGCCGACGCCCCACACGGTCCTGACGAACCGGGGCCGGGCCGGATCGTCCTCGATCTTGGCGCGGAGCCGGCGCACGTGGACGGTGACGGTGGACAGGTCGCCGAAGTCCCAGCCCCATACCTCGCGCATCAGTTCCTCTCTGGTGTGCACCGCCCGCGGGTGACCCAGGAAGTACACGAGGAGGTCGAACTCCCGCAGGGTGAGGGCGAGTACCCGTCCTGCCCGGGTGGCGCGGCGGGTCGCGGGATCCACGGTGATGTCCCCGGCCCGAAGCACCGGTCCCGTATCCGCCGGGGCGGCGGTCGTACGCGTCCGCCGCAGCACGGACTCGACCCGCAGGACCAGCTCGCGCGGGCTGAACGGCTTGGTGACGTAGTCGTCCGCGCCCACCTCGAGGCCGGTGATCCGGTCGTCCTCGTCGCCGCGGGCCGTCAGCATGATGACCGCGACAGGCCCGCGGGCACGCAGCCGCCGGCACACCTCGAGACCGTCCAGACCGGGCAGCATCAGATCGAGCACGACCAGATCCGGCCACTGCTGCTCCGCCCACGACAGCGCCTGAAGGCCGTCGGCGGCATGCCCGACGGAGCAGCCCGCCCGCTTCAGATAACTGCCGACCACCTCGGCCACCGTGGGGTCGTCGTCCACCACCAGGATCCGGGCCGGTGCGGTCGGGGCGTCATGCTCGCTCATGGCGCCCACCCTCGCATCCGTGTGCCGCCGACGGCCACGCCCAGGCGGGGGTACGCGGACCGACGTCCGCGTTTCGTAAGGAGTGAAAGGACCTGGAAGGCGCAGGCGATTCCTACGGTGAGACGTGTGACACCCATGACCGCAGATGTCGTCCTCCCCTGCCTCGACGAAGCCGAGGCCCTCCCCTGGGTCCTCGCCAGGATCCCCGCCGGTTGGCGGCCGATCGTCGTCGACAACGGCTCCACCGACGGTTCGGCCGCGCTCGCCGCCGACCTCGGGGCCACCGTCGTGCACGAGCCCCGGCGCGGGTTCGGCGCCGCCTGCCACGCCGGGCTGCTCGCCGCCGAAGCCGAGTTCGTGTGCTTCTGCGACTGCGACGCCTCGCTCGACCCCGCTCTGCTGCCCGGCTTCGTCCGCTCCGTGGCCGAAGGCTCCGCCGACCTGCTCCTCGGCCGCCGTCGCCCCACCGAGCGCGGCGCCTGGCCGGCCCACGCCAGAGCGGGCAACATCGCCCTGTCCTGGCTGCTGAACCGCCGCACCGGGCTACGGCTGCACGATCTCGGACCGATGCGCACGGCCCGCCGCGAAGCCCTCCTGGCGCTGGGCCTCTCGGACCGGCGCAGCGGCTATCCGCTCGAGATGGTGGTGCGGGCCGCCGACGAGGGCTGGCGCGTGCGCGAGGTCGACGTACCGTATCTGCCCAGGGCCGGCCGGTCGAAGGTCACCGGCACCTGGAAGGGCACCTGGCAGGCCGTGAACGACATGAGGCGCGTGCTCGACGAGCCCGTCGCCGCCGGAGGTGGCCGCCCGTGACCACCCTTCTGGTCATCGCGAAGCAGCCGCTGCCCGGCCGCGTCAAGACGCGGCTCACGCCCCCGTTCACCCCGGTGCAGGCGGCCTCCCTCGCCGAGGCGGCCCTCGCGGACACGCTCGCCGCCGCGGCGCGCGTTCCGGCGGACCGGCACGTCCTCGTGCTCGACGGCGAACCGGGGCCGTGGCTGCCGCCCGGTTTCCTCGTCGTCCCCCAGGCGGCGGGCGGGCTCGACGTCCGGCTCGCGGCCGCGTTCGCCGCCTGTGACGGCCCGGCACTCCTCATCGGTATGGACACTCCGCAGATCACCCCGGAGACCCTCGCCCCCGCGCTGTGCTGGGATGTGCACGACGCCTGGTTCGGCCCCGCGGCCGACGGGGGCTTCTGGGCCCTCGGTCTCGCCGTTCCCGATCCCGCCCTGCCGCTCGGTGTTCCGATGTCGAGGTCCGACACCGGAGCGGTGCAGTACGCACGGTTGCGGGCGGCCGGACTGAGGATCGGCTCCCTTCCCGTCCTGCGTGACGTGGACACCGCGCGGGACGCCCGGCACGTCGCGGCCCAGGCTCCGGGCACCCGTTTCGCCGCCCGGCACGCCCGACTGACGACCTCGATGGCGGGGGCGGGCTCGTGACGACGACGGCCTGGCGCTCGGATCCGTACACCGACGCCCTGCGCACCGGACAGGGGCCGCTGTTCCTGCGGCGCGACGACGGCTGGCTGCTGCCCCTGGAGGTCGAGCGATGGTGCGATGCGCCGGACTCCGCGGACCTGTCCGTCCTGGAGCGCTGTGGTCACAGGGTCCTCGACATCGGCTGTGGTCCCGGACGGCTCGTCGCCGCCCTCGCCGCCGACGGGCGACGGGCCCTGGGCATCGACGTCAGCCCGGAGGCGGTGTCCCGTACGGAGAGGGTCGGCGGCACGGCTCTGTGCAGGTCCGTCTTCGAGCCGCTGCCCGAGGAGGGCCGCTGGGACACGGCCCTGCTGATCGACGGGAACATCGGGATCGGAGGCGATCCGGCCGGTCTGCTGCGGCGGCTGCGCCGGATCGTGTCCCGCACCGGTCGTGTCCTGGCCGAGTGCGCGCCCGTCGACGTCGACGAGCGCTGCGAGGTGCGGGTCGACGACGGCCGCGGCGGCCGGGGCGAGCCGTTCCCCTGGGCCCGGGTCGGCGCCCGGGCTCTCTCCGTCCAGGCAGCCGGGGCCGGATGGACCGCGTCCGAGAGCTGGACGGCCGCGGGACGCTCCTTCCTGTCCCTCGTTCCTCAGCCGTCCGTACCGGCCCGCCGCTGAGACCGCTGCCCCCACCGGCGTACGAGACGCGGCAGCACCGCCCCGACGGCCACGGCCGCCAGCACGATCACGAGGTTCCGCCCGTACGGGAGCGGCAGCGCCGACGGGTTGGGCGGCGGGCCGGGCCGTACGAGGAGCGGCAGGGTCACCAGAACCACGCTGCCGGCGATGACCAGCGCTCCGCGCCACAGTCTCCGTCCGGGCCGTCCGGCGATCAGCAGGCCGCCGGCCAGGACCAGCGGGGCGAGCACACCGTCGTGGAGGACGAGCGATCCGGCCAGCCACACCAGCACATCACCCGGCGCCGGTTCGGCGGCCACCAGCCAGGCTCCCAGGCAGATCAGGCCGACACCCAGACCGCCGACCGCGTGGCGCACCATCCGCAGCGGGTTCACAGCACCTCCAGGCGGTGCGCCCACTTGGTCTGAAGGACTCCGGGGCGGTTGGGGGCGATGATCCGGGCGGGGAATCCGTGGTCGAGGGAGAGCCGCTGCCCGTTGAGCGTCAGGGCGAGGAGGGTGAGCGGATCGTCCACGTACTCAGCGCCCATCTCCATCACCCGATAGGCACCACCGACCTCCAGGGAGGTCACCCGCAGCGCGTCCCGGCCCGGCCGCCCGCCGGCTCTCTCCACCAGGTCCCGCACCCGTACCCCGCCCCAGTCCGCGTCGACGCTCCAGCCCTCGACACAGGCGATCGGCAGTCGTGCCCGCGCGGGAGGCATCGCCCGCAGCGCGTCGAGGGAGAGCGTGTAGGGCCGGGGGCCGACGACCTCGAGGCGCCAGCGTCCCAGGCCCTCGGCCGAGACGCCGGCCGCCGCCGCGGTCCGGTTCACCGGCAGCCCCTGGGGCCCGTGGTCGGGGTGGCGGGGCGCGAGCAGGTCGAACGCCTTCAGGGAGGTGACGGACTGGCCGACCGTCGTCAGCGTCACCACACCCACCGCTCCGCCCACGGCGAGAAGCAAGGAGCGGCGATCGGCGTCGGCCTCGGCCGGCAACGCCCGTGTCCCCTTGGAGCGCCTGCTCCAATGGGACCTGATCTCCGGTGCCTTGATCGCGACGTGCAGCAGGATCGAGCCGGTCACGGCCCAGGCGACGGCGAAGTGCGCCGGCACGAAGGAGAACGACCACGGGTACCACTCGACGATGTTGAGCAGCCCGGTCACCACCTCGAAGACGGCCGTGGCCACCAGGACGGCGACGGACAGGCGTTCGAGCGCGTGCCGTACGGACCGGACCGGTGGCCACACGAACAGCCGCGGGTACACCGCCCAGAGCTTGACCAGGAGCAGCACGAGCGCGGCGATGCCGCTGGCGACGTGCAGGCCCTGGGTGAGCCGGTAGCCCCACACCGGCCGGGTGGGCAGACGGTCGGCGAGCCAGCTGGGCGGGTGCTGGAGGTAGTGGCTGACGAGACCGGTCACCAGGCAGACGCCGAAGGCGGCGGCGAGCCACCGGCCGACGGCCGTCGCTGTTCTGGCGTCGTGCAGCCGACCGCTGAACGCCGGTGGCCGCAGCGCGGACACGGCCCGGCTCGGAGGTTTGGGCAGACGAAAGGTCATGCCGTCCATGACACCTCCACGAGACGCCGTGGATAAGGTTCGACACCTTACGGAACGCGAACGCCCCGCCGGGTCGTCTCCCCTCCCGGGCCGGTGCGCTGCCACGCTTCGTACGTGATCCGCAACCGCCCGGTCGTCGTCGCCGCCCTGCTGCTCTCGGCCCTGACCACCCTCCTCACCGTTCTCTTCCACGGGAACGCGCGCGGCGTCGGCTTCCTCGCCGGTTACGCGGGGGCGTGGGCGTTGTTCGCGGCGGCCGTCGTCGTCCTGCGCCGGGTTCCCGGCCCGTCGGTCGTTCCGCTCCTGGTCGCCGGGGCGCTCGCGGTCACCGCCACCGGACTGACGGCGGCACCGGCCACGAGCACGGACTCCTACCGGTACGCGTGGGACGGACGGGTGCAGGCGTCCGGCATCTCCCCGTACGACCACGCACCGGACGACCCGGCACTCGCCGGGCTGCGCGACGGATGGCTCTTCCCCGACACCGAGGCCTGCGCACGCGGGGGAACCGTCCTCGCCCCCCTCGACGGCGGGATGTGCACCCGCATCAACCGGCCCGCGGTCCACACCATCTACCCTCCGACCGCCGAGGCCTGGTTCCTGCTGGTCCACGTCCTGTCACCGGACGGCGCCCGCCACAAAGCCCTGCAGACCGCCGCCGCCCTCCTCGCGCTGGCCGTCACGGGGCTGCTGGTCGTGACCACGCGCCGCCGGGGCGCCCCCCTCTGGGCCGCCGCCCTGTGGGCCTGGTGCCCGGCGGTCCCCGTCGAAGCCGTCAACAACGCCCACGTGGACGTCCTCGCGGTCCTGCTCTCCGTCGCCGCACTGGCCGTCATGGCACGCCGCCGCGCCACCGGGGGAGTACTGCTCGGTCTGGCGATCGCCACGAAGATGCTCCCGGCCCTGCTGGTACCGGGAGCGCTGTCCGGCGCGAGGCGGCCGCGCACGGCCCTGGCGGTCCTGGTCCCGATGACCGTCACCATCGGGGCGCTGTACCTGCCGTACGTCCTGCTCTCCCGGGGATCCGTCCTCGGGTACCTGAGCGGCTACGCCCAGGAGGAGGGGTACGACGACGCGGGCGCGAGCGGCCGGTACGCCCTGCTCCGACTCGTCCTGCCCGACGCGTGGGCGGTGCCCGCCGTCGCTCTCGTCATGACGGCGGTGGCGCTGACGGTCTGGTGGCGCGGAGACCCCGAACGGCCCTGGCGCGGCGCTCTGGTGACCACCGGCACCGCCTTCCTCCTGCTGACCCCCGGCTACTCCTGGTACGCCCTCCTCCTGATCGCGCTCGTCGCCCTCGACGGCCGCTGGGAGTGGCTGGGCGTGGCACTCGCCGGCGCCACCGCCTACCTCGCGGCACCCCTGGTCGGGTACGGGGTGGCCACCACCGCCTACGGGGTCGCGGCGGTCGCGGTCGGTGCGGGCTGGTGGACACGACGACGCCCGGACGGTCCGGGGCCCGGTCCGGGACGGCCACGACCGCGCCGGGAACGGGCCGCTCCCACCTTGGACGGCCGTTGACGCCTACCGCTGTTCCCACTCGGTCCGGGTGATTTCGTACTCGACCTCACCGTGTTCGGAGCCCTCGATCGCCTCCGTCCAGTCACCGGTGAAGCTCCGGACGAAGGACAGGCCCGACTTCTCCATGACGCGACGGGAACGCGTGTTGACGGCCATCGTGTTCGCCGTGACGCGCTCGACCCCCAGGTCCGTGAACCCCTTGTGGATCAGTGCCCGGGACCCCTCGGTGGCGTAGCCGTGGCCCCAGGCCGCCTGGTTCAGGCGGTAGCCGAGTTCGACCACGGCGGGGTCGTGCTCGTCCAGCGGCCGGAGTTCGAACCAGCCCAGGAACGTGCCGGTGGCCTTCTCCCGCGCGGCCCAGTAGCCGCGGGTCTTCCAGCACGGGTAGTCGTGCAGGAGCCGCGGCATGACCCGCGTCTCGATCGCCGCACGGCTGGTGGGGCGACCTCCGTTGATGAAGCGCATGACCTCGGGGTCGTTGTCCAGGGCGAGCAGGTGGCCGGTGTCGGCCGTCGTGAACGCGCGCAGGGCGAGCCGGTCGGTCTCCAGGAAGTCGGACATGCCGCGATCTTCACCCCGGTCCGGCCGGGCCCGCCACCGGATTTCCGACCGATGACCGTTGCCTCTTCGCGAAACGGGGTAGAAACCGCAAAAGGGTGCTGTTTGCTCAGAGGAGCGGCACCTGCCGGGAGAGTGCCATGGACCTATGGCTGGTCTGGTTGATCGTCGCAGGGGCGCTGGCGGTGGCGGAGATCTTCACCCTCACCGCCGCGCTCGGGATCCTCGGCGTCGCCGCGGCGGTCACGGCGGGAACCGCCGCCCTGGGGCTCCCGCCGCCCTTGCAGCTCGTGACCTTCACCGCGCTGGCCGTGATCAGCCTGCTGTTCGTGCGTCCCGTCGCCGTGCGCCACCTGCTCAGGCCTCAGGCCGAGCGATTCGGCGTGGACGCGTTGGTGGGCCGCCCCGCTCACGTCGTCTCGGAAGTGACCGGCCTGGGCGGCCGGGTCCGCATCGGCGGCGAGGAGTGGACGGCTCGCGCCTACGACGAGACGCTGGTGATACCTCCGGGGGCGACCGTCGACGTCATGGAAATCGATGGCGCCACCGCCGTCGTCTACCCCCGGGAGTGAGTCATGGACGTGCCGGGACTGCTCATAGCCGGTCTGATCCTCGCGGCGCTCGCCGTGTTCACGGTGGTGAGGGCGGTACGCATCGTGCCGCAGGCGCGGGCCCGCAACGTCGAACGCCTCGGCCGCTACCGGCGCACGCTGCGGCCCGGGCTCAATCTCGTCATCCCCTACGTCGACCGCGTCTATCCGGTGATCGACCTGAGGGAACAGGTGGTCTCGTTCAGGCCGCAGCCGGTCATCACCGAGGACAACCTGGTCGTCGAGATCGACACCGTGCTGTACTTCCAGGTCACCGATCCACGAGCGGCAGCCTACGAGATCGCCGACTTCCTGCAGGGCGTCGAACAGCTGACCGTCACCACCCTGCGCAACGTCGTGGGCTCGATGGACCTGGAGAAGACCCTGACCTCCCGTGACACCATCAACAACCAGCTCCGTGGGGTGCTCGACGAGGCGACGGGCAAATGGGGGCTGAGAGTCAACCGCGTGGAGATCAAGGCCATCGACCCTCCGCAGTCCATCAAGGACGCGATGGAGAAGCAGATGCGAGCCGAGCGGGACAAGCGGGCGGCGATTCTCGGGGCCGAGGGGCAACGGCAGTCGCAGATCCTGACCGCCGAGGGAGACAAGCAGGCCGCCGTGCTCCGGGCCGAGGGCAACCGCACGGCCGAGATCCTCAAGGCCGAGGGGCAGGCCCGGGCCGTCGACGAGGTCTTCCAGGCCGTGCACCGCAACGACCCCGACCCCAAGCTCCTCGCCTACCAGTACATGCAGATGCTGCCGCAGCTGGCCCAGGGCGCGGGCAGCACCTTCTGGGTGATCCCCAGCGAGGTCACCTCCGCGCTGCAAGGGGTGTCCCGCGCCTTCAACGAGGCACTGCCCCAGTCTCCGGCCACCCGGGACACGTCCGCGGAGGACAGGGCCGCCTCCCAGGCGGCCGACGACGCGGCGCAGGCCGCGGAAGCCGCCGCCGAGGCACTCGCCGACGCGGCAGAAGCCGATACCGGCCCCCACCCCTTCACCGCCGGCCGTCAGGTAACGCAAGGACCGGAGGACGGGTAGGGGCACCCGCCGGCGCCCTGGCCGGAAGGCAGGACCTACACCACTCTCGCGCCCCGGCCACGTGGACCGCCGTACGCGAGCTGAGGGAACCGGGCAGCGCGGGAAACGCGCGGGAGCCCGCCTCTCTTACGGGGCACGTCGCACGTGTACGGGTTCCAGCCGTCGCAGACCCCTGCCACCTGGTCGGACCCGTACAGCCGTGCCCCCGCTCACACCCGCGGGGGCGCGGGATGAGAGGGTCTTGCGGTGAGTGAGACACCGACGAACACCCTGCAATACCGCGTTGACGGGCGAGACGACGCTCCGGTCCTGGTCATGGGATCCTCCCTCGGGACCACATGGCACATGTGGGACCGGCAGATACCCGAGCTCACCCGGGACTGGCGGGTCGTGCGATTCGACCTTCCCGGGCATGGCGGCGCGCCCGCCGTTCCCTTCACCTCCGTGGCCGAGCTCGGCGACCGGCTCCTCGCCACCCTCGACGCCATCGGCGTCCAGCGCTTCGGCTACGCCGGGTGCTCCCTCGGCGGCGCCGTAGGCCTGGACCTGGCCCTGCGTGCGCCCCACCGGGTCGCCTCCCTCGCCCTGGTCGCCGCCTCGCCGCGGTTCGGGAGCGCCGACGAGTTCCGCCAGCGCGGTGTCATCGTCCGCACCAACGGCCTGGAGCCGATGGCCCGCGCCGCCCCCGAGCAGTGGTTCACCTCGGTGTTCGCCGGTGCGCAGCCCGCGATCGTCGACTGGGCCGTGCAGATGGTCCGGACCACCGACCCGGTCTGCTACACCGCCGCCTGCGAGGCCCTCGCCGGCTTCGACGTACGGGAGGCCCTGGACCGGATCACCATCCCGGCCCTCGTCCTCGTCGGTTCCGAGGACCAGGTCACCGGCCCCGCCGAGGCCAGGACGCTGGTCGCCGGGATCGCCGACGCACGTCTCGCCGTCGTCCCCGGCGCCTCGCACCTCGCGCCCGTCGAGCAGCCGGCCGCCGTCACCGATCTGCTCCTCGACCACTTCGCCGGTGCCGCCCCTGACACCAGCGGCACGCTGACCGTGCCGCCCCTGCCCGCGACCCCGGTGCCGGTGGCCCAGCCCGCGCCGGCGGACGAGGTCGCGGCCGGCCGTCCCGACCCGTACGACAAGGGGCTCGGGCTGCGCCGCGAGGTCCTCGGCGACGCCCATGTGGACCAGGCCCTCGCCGACGACCCCGACGGAGCCTTCCAGGAGCTCGTCACCCGCTATGCCTGGGGCGAGGTCTGGAGCCGTGAGGGTCTCGACCGGCGGACCCGCAGCGTCGTCACCCTCACCGCGCTCATCGCCGGAGGCCACCGCGAGGCCCTCGCCGACCACACCCGGGCCGCCCTCCGCAACGGCCTCTCACCCGAGGAGCTGCGGGAGATCGTGCTCCACGCGGGCGTGTACTGCGGCTTCCCCGCCGCCGAGAGCGCGCTCCGCGTGGTGGCTCGCGTCGTCGCCGAGGAGACCACGCCCCCGGCGTAGCCTGGGCCTGTGAAGCTGACGAAGAAGTCCCACGCCTGCGTGCGGCTGGAGAAGGACGGGCGGACGCTCGTCCTCGACCCCGGCATGTTCACGGAGGAGGACGCGGTCCTCGGGGCCGACGCCCTCCTCGTCACGCACGAGCACCCCGACCACTTCGACGAGGGCCGCCTGCGTGCGGCCCTCGAGGCCGACCCGTCCGCCGAGATCTGGACGCTGCGGAGCGTCGCCGACCAGCTCTCGGCGGCCTTTCCCGGGAGGGTGCACACCGTCGGGCACGGCGACACCTTCACGGCGGCCGGGTTCGACGTCCAGGTGCACGGCGAGCTGCACGCGGTGATCCACCCGGACATCCCGCGCATCACCAACGTCGGCTTCCTCGTCGACGGCGCCGTCTTCCACCCCGGCGACGCGCTCACCGTGCCCGACCGGCCCGTGGACACCCTGCTGCTCCCCGTCATGGCCCCGTGGAACAAGATCTCCGAGGTCATCGACTACGTCCGCGAGGTCAAGCCGCGCCGGGCCTACGACATCCACGACGCCCTGCTCACCGACCTCGCCCGGCCCATCTACGACCGCCAGATCGGCGCCCTCGGCGGCACCGACCACGAGCGGCTCGCCCCCGGCGCGTCCACCACCGTGTAGGGCCCGGCCGGGCGCCGATTGTCGGACCCCCCACGTAGGCTTGCGCACATGCGCATCGCCACCTGGAACGTCAATTCGATCACCGCCCGGCTGCCACGGCTCCTGGCCTGGCTGGAGAGCAGCGGCACGGACGTGCTGTGCGTCCAGGAGACCAAGTGCACGGCCGAGCAGTTCCCCACCGAGGAGCTGCGTGCCCTGGGGTACGAGTCCGTGGTCAACGCCACGGGCCGGTGGAACGGCGTGGCACTGCTCTCCCGTGTCGGCCTCGCGGACGTGGTCATGGGCCTGCCCGGCGGCCCCGACTACGAGGGGGTCGAGGAGCCCCGGGCGATCTCCGCGACCTGCGGCCCGGTCCGCGTCTGGTCGGTGTACGTGCCGAACGGCCGGGAGGTGGCCCACGCGCACTACGCGTACAAGCTGCGCTGGCTTGAGGCCCTGAAGGCGGCCGTCGCGGACGACGCGGCGGCGGAGCGCCCCTTCGCCGTCCTCGGCGACTACAACATCGCGCCGACCGACGACGACGTCTGGGACATGGCGGTCTTCGAGGGCGCCACCCACGTGACGGAGCCGGAGCGGGCCGCGCTCGCCGGTCTGCGCGAGGCCGGTCTCGCCGATGTGGTCCCGCGCCCCCTCAAGTACGACCACCCCTACACGTACTGGGACTACCGCCAGCTCTGCTTCCCCAAGAACAAGGGCATGCGCATCGACCTGGTCTACGGCAACAAGCCCTTTGCCGAAGCGGTCACGGACAGCTATGTGGACCGCGAGGAGCGCAAGGGCAAGGGCGCGTCGGACCACGCGCCCGTCGTGGTCGACCTCGATGTGTAGGGCGTGTCCCGGCGGTGCCACCACCGCGGCTGCCGTCACCACCGCTGCCGCGGCCCCGCGTCGATAACGATCTCAGCGCGCCGGGTGGTCGACCGGCAGGTGGCAGTGCGACGCTGTTCTGATGAACATCCCGTTTCTCGACAACTGGCGCAAGCGGCATGAACCCGAGCCGGCCGACTCCCCGCTGGTCGCGGCCTTCGACCGCGACCCCGAGGGAGTCGGCGAGCTGCTCGCCGAATGCGAGCTGCTGCGTGCCCGTGTCGCGGAGGCCGGGGTGGCTCTCGACGACACCCCCCGCTCCCTTCAGGAGCTGGACCAGCTGCCGCCCCGCTGGCGTGACGACCCGGAGGAGCTGCCCTGGATCGGGAACGACGCCGGCCTCTACCTCGGCACCGTCATCGTCCGGAACGTGCCGGGTGCCCGCTGGCAGGTCCAGCCCGGCGGCGGCCCGGTGGTACAGCTCGCCTCCGGCCGGGAGATCCAGGTCGTCGAGGCCGGTCTCGACTGGGCGATGACGGGCTCGCCGGAGCTCTCCCAGGTGTACGCGGAGTCCGCCGAGCACTGAGCCGCCCGGCACCCGGAGCTGCCGCCGCCGCCATTCGTCGTACACCGGCGCCACCCTTACGCAGTAAATACGGCTTTTTCCGTTTTCATGCGTGTCGGGTGTGAAGTCCCTTTCTCCGTCGATAGTTTGCGCTGACTCGACACCGCTGAGAAATGGGGCAGGGCAGCGTATGGCCGTCGTCGATCCGCTGATCGAACTGCGTGGCGTCAACAAACACTACGGCACGTTGCACGTCCTCCAGTCCATCGATCTCACCGTCGGCCGGGGGGAGGTGGTCGTCGTCATCGGCCCGTCCGGCTCCGGCAAGTCCACCCTCTGCCGGGCGATGAACCGACTGGAGCGCGTCGAGTCGGGCGAGATCGTCATCGACGGGCAGCCGCTCCCGGAGGAGGGCAAGGCGCTCGCCCGGCTGCGGGCCGAGGTCGGGATGGTCTTCCAGTCCTTCAACCTCTTCGCGCACAAGACCGTCCTCGCCAACGTCTCCCTCGCGCAGATCAAGGTCCGCAAGCGCAAAAAGGACGAGGCCGACCGGCGTTCCCGCGAACTCCTCGACCGGGTCGGACTCGCCGCGCACGCCGACAAGTACCCGGCCCAGCTCTCCGGCGGCCAGCAGCAGCGCGTGGCCATCGCCCGCGCCCTCGCGATGGACCCCAAGGCGCTCCTCTTCGACGAGCCCACCTCGGCCCTCGACCCCGAGATGATCAACGAGGTCCTCGAGGTCATGCAGCAACTCGCCCAGGAGGGCATGACGATGGTGGTCGTCACCCACGAGATGGGCTTCGCCCGGTCCGCCGCCAACCGGGTCGTCTTCATGGCCGACGGGAAGATCGTCGAGGACCGCGCGCCGGAGGACTTCTTCACCGCCCCGCGCAGCGAACGCGCCAAGGACTTCCTCTCCAAGATCCTCAAGCACTGAGCGGAACGGGAACCATGCAGCGTACGCACCGGACCCCGGTCGCTCTCGCCCTGCTGCTCGCCCTGACGGCGGCACTCGGCGGCTGCGGCAGGGAGGGCAGCCCGCCCGTCAAGGGTCCTCAGCCCGACCAACTCCCCGTCTACCAGGTCAGGACGGGCTTCACCCTGCCCGGCTCCGGCACCTGGAACCGGGCGAAGAAGCGCGGCCGGCTCGTCGTCGGCGCCAAGGAGGACCAGCCCTACATGGGCGAGAAGGACCCGGCCACCGGCCGCTACTCGGGCTTCGACATCGAGATCGCCAAGATGATGGCGGCCTCCCTCGGCTTCGACCCGGCCGGCATCGACTTCCGTACGATCGCCTCGGCCAACCGCGAGACCGCCCTGCAGAACGGCCAGATCGACTACTACGTCGGCACGTACACCATCAACGACAACCGCAAGAAGCTCGTCGGCTTCGCCGGGCCCTACTACCAGGCCGGCCAGTCCCTCCTGGTCCGCACCGACGAGAACGACATCAAGGGCCCCCAGGACCTGGCGGGCAAGCGGGTCTGCTCGGCCGCGGGCTCCACCCCGTACCAGCGGATCGAGAAGGACTACCCGAAGGCCGAACTCGTCGCCTACGACACGTACTCCGCCTGCGTGGACAATCTGCTCACCTACCAGGTCGACGCCGTCACCACCGACGACACGATCCTCATGGGCTACGCCGCGAAGGTCCCCGACGAACTCAAGGTCGTCGGAAAGCCGTTCTCGAAGGAGCCGTACGGCATCGGCGTCCCGCGCGGCGACAACGCGCTGCGCTTCGCCCTCGACGACGCCATCGCCGCCCACGAGAAGAACGGCGACTGGAAGAGGGCGTACGACGCCACCCTCGGTCTCTCCGGGGTCCCCGCCCCGAAACCGCCCGCCATCGACCGCTACCCGGCGAGCTGACCCGGAGGAGCCCCCACATGGAGTCACTGGCATGGACGTCCTGACCGACAACTTCTCGCTCTACGGCAAGGGATTCCTCGGCACCGTCGAACTCACCGTCTACGCCTCGGCGCTGGCCCTCGTCCTCGGCTTCGTCATGGCCTCGTTCCGGGTCGCGCCCGTCGGCTCCTTCCGGGTCTTCGGCACGGTCTGGGTCGCCGTCCTGCGCAACACCCCGCTCACCCTGCTCTTCTTCGCGGTCATGCTGGGCCTGCCCCGCTTCGGACTCGTGCTGCCCTTCGAGCTGTTCGCCGTCCTCGCGCTCGGCTGCTACACCTCGGCCTTCATCTGCGAGGCGCTCCGCTCCGGCATCAACACCGTGCCGCGCGGACAGGGCGAGGCCGCCCGCAGCCTCGGTATGACCTTCACCCAGACGCTCGGCACGGTCGTCCTCCCGCAGGCCTTCCGCACGGTCATCCCGCCGATCGGCTCCACCCTGATCGCCCTCGCCAAGAACTCGGCCATCGCCGGGGCCTTCAGCGTCACCGAACTCCTCGGCACCTACAAGACCTTGAGCGAACTCGGCTACAACATCGTCTGGACCTTCGTCTGGATCGCCGCCGGATACCTGATCATCACCCTCACCATCAGCGCCCTCTTCCACATCCTGGAGAAGCGCTGGGGAGTCGCCCGATGACCGAGTCCACCGCCCTCTACGACATCCCCGGACCGCACGCCCGGCGCCGTCACCTCCTCTACGGCCTCGTGTCCAGCGTGCTGATCCTCGCCCTGGCCGGCTGGATCCTCTATCTCCTGTTCGACAACGACCAGTTCACCTCCACGAAGTGGTCGCCGTTCGCGTACGAGGGCATCCAGGAGCTGCTGCTCGAAGGGCTCGGCAACACCCTCAAGGCCTTCGCCTACGCCTCGGTGCTCTCGCTGGCCCTCGGCGCGCTGCTCGCCACCGGACGCCTCTCCGAACACCGGGCACTGCGCTGGATCTCGACGCTGCTCATCGAGTTCTTCCGCGCCATGCCCGTCCTCGTGATGATCTTCTTCATCTTCGTGGCGCTCAAGGTCCAGGCGCTGCCCGCGCTCGTCGCCGGACTGACCCTCTACAACGGTTCCGTGCTCGCGGAGGTCTTCCGCACCGGCATCCACGCCGTCGCGCGCGGCCAGGGCGAGGCGGCGTACGCGCTGGGCATGCGCAAGACACAGGTCATGACGTACGTCCTGGTGCCGCAGGCGGTCCGCGCGATGCTGCCGGCCATCATCAGCCAGCTCGTGGTCGCGCTCAAGGACACCTCGCTCGGCTTCCTCATCACCTATGAGGAGTTCCTGCACGCGGGCAAGCTGATCGCCTCGAATCTCGACTACGACCTGCCGTTCATCCCCGTCGTGCTCGTCATCTCGCCGATCTACATCGGGATGTGCATGCTGCTGTCCTGGTTCGCCACCTGGGTGGCGCGCAAGGAGCGCCGCAACCCGAAGACGAAGGCCGTGGACGTCGCTCCGGCCGAACCACAGACGCTGCTGCCGGGACAGCAGTAGCGGCGAGGAGCCGCACCCGCCCGGCAGCAGCCGGTGATCACTCCTGCCGCAGCGGTACCGACACGTACGACGGGTCGGCCGCCGGGGAGGAGAAGGTCAGCTGCGCGCCGGTCGGGTTGTGCTCGATGTAGAGCGGGTCGACGGTGTCGACGACCAGGGCGAGCCGGTGCCCGGCCGGTACGTCGTACGCCGTGGAGAACAGCTCCAGGTCGAGTGCGAAGGGCTGCCCCGGCGTCCGGTCGTGGAAGGTGTACGGGGCATTGCTGACGAGCTTGCCGACGCCGAGCGGGCCCACGTCGTAGAGGTACGCGACGAGGGTGCCGCTCTCCTTGCTGGAGGCGACCGTGGTGTGCACCTTCACCGTGCCGCGCACCCGCTGCGGGGTGTCGTACCGCTCCGACTGCCAGACGCCGGCGAAGGCGCGGGGGAGGAGGGGGACGGAGACGACGGGCGGGGTGCGGAGGAACTGGTCGAGGGCGTTGGTGAGCAGGGTGATGCCGCCGTTGGCGCCGGAGTCGACGTTCGCCCAGATCCGCTGCGTACCGTCGAGGTCGAACTTCCGCTGGTTCGCGTGGACGGACTTCCAGTCGGGGTAGCCCTCGTAGCCGTCGGCGGACCGCGACTTGAGCTGGACCGGCTGCTCGCGGTCGATGCCGTTGTCGACGCCCTTGAGGTGGCGGTCGAACCAGCGGTGGGCGCTGGTCCAGGTGTCGTTGGGGAGCCCGAACAGGCCGGTGGCCTCGGCGGTGGCGTGGTCGCCGGGGCGGAACTCCAGGCGCTTGGGGCCGGTGAGCTTCTCGAAGAAGCTCGCGTACTGGTTGGGCGGGAAGATGGTGTCGCCCCAGGCGTTGCCGAGCATGATCGCGGCGCCGTTGGCGTTGATCCGGTCCAGGTGGGTGGCGGGGGACCGGGTGCGGCCCCAGGCGATCATCTCGTCCTCCTTGTCGAGGTTCGACGAGAGGAAGTCGCCGAGGACCTCCTTCAGTTCGGGCCCGGGGCGTCCCGTGAGGTATCCGGCGCCGCCGAGCAGGGCGGCGGCCTGGAGGTGCTGGGTGCGGCCGCTGTAGATGGACTCGATGAGGTCGGCCCAGCCGCTGAGCGCGGCGACGGCCTTGATCCGGGGGTCGTGGGCGGCGGCGAGGAGGCTGATCCCGGCGCCGTACGAGACACCCGCCATGCCCACGTGCGCGGGGTCGGAGGGCGTGTTCGCGAGGGCCCAGTCGATCACCTTCGAGGCGTCGGCGACGTCCTTCGGACCGGCGGTCTCGATCTCCCCGCCGGACTGCCAGAAGCCGCGCGAGTTGTAGCTCACCACGACGTAACCGGAGTCGGCGAGCTTCTTGGCCTGGGCGAGGTACTCGATCTGGGGCATGGCCCAGCTGGTGGGGAGCACGATCAGGGGATGGCGGCCGCCGCCGGCGGGGGCGATCACGTTCGCCTTGAGGACGGTGCCGCCCTCCCCGGCGATGTCGACGAAGCGGATGCCGGTGTCGGTGCTCGCTCCGGTCTCTCCGGCCTGGGCGGCGGGCGCGAGCCCGAGGGCCGTACCGGCCACGAGAGCGGCCGAGACGGCGAGGGCCAGGGATGTGCGCACGGGTCACTCCTCACTGGGGGCACTGTGGGGTCAGTGCGTGCACCGCTGGGGGGCGGTGCTGGGGCAGTCATGGGGGGCAGTGAAAGTGACCCGACGGTAACCGGAGCGGCTTACCCGTGGTAACTGGTCAGTAAGTTACGTGCCGGTAACGATTGGGGTGAGGGGCCTTCCCGGACCGTGCGATCAGCCCTGCGGCGGCCGCCCCCGGCCTGTCATGATGGTGCCGTTCTCACCTCTGAAGGGCAGTCGGCGGGAGGCGCGGTGACGGAACCGAGCGACGGACCCGACGTACCCGATGTGTCCGACCGGCCTGACGTGCGCGTCGTATCCGATGTGTCCGGCAGTCCCGACGTATCCGATGCGTCCGAGAGTCCCGGTGTACTCGACGTATCCGATGTGTCCGGCAGTCCCGACGTGCCCGACGTCTTCGATCCGCGGATCTACGCCACCGGCATCCCCCACGACCGCTTCCGCGCTCTGCGCGACCTCGCGCCCGTCGCCCGTCAGGAGGAGCCCGAGATCCTGGGATGGCCCGCAGGGCCAGGGTTCTGGGCCGTCACCCGGCACGCCGACGTCACCCGCGTGCTCAAGGACGCGGGGACGTACTCCTCCTGTCTCGGTGCCACCCAGATCCGCGACGCCGACCCCGCCGACCTGCCCTTCATCCGGCGCATGATGCTCAATCAGGATCCTCCGGACCACGGCCGGTTGCGGCGGCTTGTCAGCCGGGCCTTCACCCCGAGGCGGATCGAGCGCTTCGGAATCACCGCGCGGGAACGGGCGCGGGCCCTGATCGGTGCGGCAGTCGCGGACGGTGGCGAGGTGGACCTCGTCCGGGCCGTCACCGACGACTACGCGCTGCTCAACCTGACCGACCTGCTCGGCGTGCCCGCGAGTGACCGGGGGCTCCTCCACACCTGGACCGAACGGGTCATCGCCTACCAGGACCCGGACGAGCCCCCGGCCCTGGACGCCGAGGGGCGGCCGGTCAACCCCCGCTCGCCAGCCATGCTCGCCGAGATGTTCTCCTACGCCCAGGAGCTGGCCGCGTACAAGCGCGCGCACCCCGCCGACGACGTCATGACCTCCCTCGCCACCTCCGAGCTCGCCGACGCCGAGCTGGAGATGTTCTTCTTCCTGCTGACCGTCGCCGGCAACGACACGGTCCGCAGCGCCGCCCCGGGCGGACTCCTCGCGCTCGCCGAACACCCGGACGAGCAGCGGAGGTTCTGGGAGGGGGACGTCTCCCTGGACACGGCGGTGGACGAACTCCTGCGTGTGCACCCGCCCGTCCTGTCGTTCCGACGCACCGCGGCCCGGGACACCGAGCTGGCCGGCCAGGCGATCCGGCGCGGCGACAAGGTCGTCGTCTTCCACGCCTCCGCCAACCACGACGAGCGCGTCTTCCCCGACCCGCACCGCCTCGACCTCGGCCGGACCCCGAACCCTCACGTCTCCTTCGGCGACGGCCCGCACGTCTGCCTGGGCGCTCACTTCGCCAGGCTTCAGCTCCGGCTGCTCCACGAGGAGACGCGCCGGGCCTGCGACGGCCTGGAACTCGCCGGACCGCCCCGGCGCCTCGTCTCCAACTTCATCAACGGAATCAAGTCGCTGCCGGTGCGGCTGCGGGAGCCGTCCGCGCCTCGCGGGTGACATCGGCCACCAGCTCCGCCACATCGGGGCCGTACGCCCGCGAGTTGACCACCTTCAGAAGGAGCGCGAAGGAGCCGTCCGACCCGTATGTGCCGGCCAGCGCCTTGTGGTGGCGGGCCAGATACCGCGCCGCGGCCTGATTGGTGACAGCGGCCTGGCCGCAGATCAGGAACACCGGCCGGCCACCCTCACCACGGGTGAGGCGTGCGAGGACGACGTACTCCCTGACGCCCCACTCCGGACGGTAGGCCTCGCCCGCCACGGTGATCATCCCCCGGTCCTCGCGCGGCTCCTGCTCGACGTTCATCGTGAGTCCCGGCAGCAGGTTCGGCAGATGGGCCGCCATGCGCCGATTGGAGTAGGGGCCGCCGATGCAGAACTCGGCTATCTCGCCGAGTCCCTGCCGGGCCGTGTCGTGCTGCACGATACGGGGCCGCGCCCCGCAGTCCTTGACCAGCGCCGACAGTTCGAGCAGCGCCGAGACGTCGGTGGCGTGCACGCCGCGCTCGCTGCCGGCCAGACGGTTCACCACGAGCAGGCACTCCGCACCGGAGGGCAGCCCGAAGAACGCCTGCTTCCGGCGGAGCCCGCGCCGCCAGAGGTACGTACGGGCCAGCCAGCCCAAGGAGGCGCTGACCCCGGTCGCCAGGACTCCCAGCACGATGTTGCGCACGTCTTCGTTCATGGGCGCGCATGCTAGCGGCGAACCGGTTCCTTGTTCGAGGCGGTCCTGACGGAACGGGGCGGGGGAAGTTACGCTGCGCGGACGGTTGTTGACTGGAGGTAGGGAATGCGTCGTTCCGTCGCTGGGAAGGTCTCCGTTCTCGCCGTCGCGGCGACGGTGCTCTCGATGGGCGCCGCCCCGCCCACGGCCCGGCCGGCCACCCCGCCGCCACCGGTCAAGGAGCCCGTCGCCGTCGGATACGGGGGTGCTGTCGCCAGTGTCGACGCCGACGCGTCGGCCGCCGGGGTCGAGGTGCTCCGCGAGGGCGGCAACGCCGTGGACGCCGCCGTCGCCGTCGCGGCCGCGCTCGGCGTCACCGAGCCCTACTCGGCGGGCATCGGTGGTGGCGGCTACTTCGTCTACTACGACGCGAAGAGCCGTACGGTGCACACCGTCGACGGGCGCGAGACCGCGCCCCGCTCCGCCGACACGAACCTCTTCGTGGAGAACGGCAAGCCCATCCCCTTCGAGGAGGGCATGACCAGCGGCCTCGGCGTCGGCACCCCCGGCACCCCCGCGACCTGGAAGAGCGCTCTCGACGCCTGGGGCAGCAAGCGGCTCGGGGCGCTCCTCGAACCCGCCGAGCGGCTGGCCCGTGAGGGCTTCACCGTCGACCCCACGTTCCGCGCCCAGACCGCCTCCAACGAGGCACGGTTCCGTGACTTCCCGGCCTCGTCGGACCTCTTCCTGCCCGGCGGGCAGCTGCCGGTCGTCGGGTCCGTCTTCAAGAACCCCGACCTGGCCCGTACGTACGAGACGCTCGGCCGTGAGGGCGTCGGCGCCCTCTACCGGGGCCCGCTCGCCCGGGACATCGTGAACACCGTCCGTACGCCTCCGGTCCGCGAAGGCGCCACCCGGAAAGTCCGCGCGGGCGACCTGACGACCCGTGACCTCGCCGCGTACGAGACTGAGTTCCGGCGGCCCACGAAGGTCTCGTACCGGGGGCTCGACGTCTATGGCATGGCCCCCTCCTCCTCCGGCGGTACGAGCGTCGGCGAGGCGCTCAACATCCTGGAGGGCACCGACCTCGCGGACGCCTCCCAGGCCCGCTATCTGCACCGGTTCATCGAGGCCAGCCGGATCGCCTTCGCCGACCGGGGCCGCTGGGTCGGCGACCCGGCCTTCGAGCGGGTGCCGACGCGCGGACTGCTCTCCCAGCGGTACGCCGACTCCCGCGCCTGCCTGATCCGCGACGACGCCGTCCTGACCAGCCCGCTCGCGCCCGGCGACCCCCGCGACCCGGCGCCGTGCGCCAGCGGCGGCACGGCGGCCCCGACCACGTACGAGGGGGAGAACACCACCCACCTCACGGTGGCGGACAAGTGGGGCAACGTCGTCGCGTACACGCTCACCATCGAGTCCACCGGCGGCAGCGGCATCACCGTGCCCGGCCGGGGCTTCCTGCTCAACAACGAGTTGACCGACTTCTCCTTCGCCCCCGCCAACCCGGCCGTGCACGACCCCAACCTGCCGGGACCCGGCAAGCGGCCGCGCTCCTCGATCTCCCCGACGATCGTCCTCGACCCGCACGACCGGCCGGTCCTCGCCCTTGGTTCGCCGGGCGGCGCGACCATCATCACGACGGTCCTGCAGACCCTCACCGGGGTCGTCGACCGGGGTCTGCCGCTCGTCGAGGCCATCGCCGCGCCGCGCGCCAGCCAGCGCAACCAGGCGACCACCGAACTCGAACCCGCGCTCTGGAACAGTCCGCTCCGGGCGGAGCTCGAAGGGATCGGGCACGGTTTCCGGCAGAACCCGGAGATCGGCGCCGCCACCGGCGTCCAACGCCTGCCGGACGGCCGCTGGGTGGCCGCCGCGGAGACGGTCCGCAGGGGCGGCGGTTCGGCGATGGTGGTCCGGCCGGCGGGGCCGTAGGTCACCGGCGGCTGACGTCCCCGCTCGGGCGGCGGGGACGTGGGCGACCGGCGGCTGACGCCCCCCGCTCGGGCGGTGAGTGCTACAGCGCCGTCAGCACGCGTGGGCCCTCGTCCGTGATCGCGACCGTGTGCTCCGCGTGGGCCGCGCGCGAGCCGTCGGACGTGCGGATCGTCCAGCCGTCGGCCGCCGTGTAGTGGTCGTCCGTGCCTCCCCCGATGAGCATCGGTTCGATCGCGAGCACCATCCCGTGGCGCAGTTTCATGCCCCGGCCCGGGCGTCCCTCGTTGGGGACGCCCGGGTCCTCGTGCATCGTGCGGCCGATCCCGTGACCGCCGAAGCCGTCCGGGATGCCGTACCCGGCGGCGCGGCAGACCCGGCCGACGGCATGGGCGATGTCGCCGATGCGGTTGCCGACGACGGCCGCCGCGATGCCCGCGGCCAGGGCCTCCTCCGCCGCGGCGATCAGCCGGGTGTCCTCCGGCCGGGCCGGGCCGACCGTGAAGCTGACGGCCGAGTCGCCCGCCCAGCCGCCCAACAGGGCGCCGCAGTCCGCGGAGACCAGGTCCCCCGGGGCCAGCCGGGTTCCGTCCGGGATGCCGTGCACGATGGCGTCGTTGACGGAGAGGCACACCACCGCCGGGAACGGCACGGGTGCCCACTCCGGGCGGTACCCGAGGAAGGGCGATCCGGCGCCCGCCTCGGCCAGGACCTCCCGCGCGGCCAGGTCGAGGTCGGCCAGGGTGACCCCGGGCGCCGCCTTCTCCCGTACGGCCGCGAGGGCGCGCGCCACCACCCGCCCCGACTCGCGCATGGCCGCCAGGTTCTCGTTCGTCTTGATCTCCACCATTCCAATTACTATACCGGTATTAGAATGGTGGCATGGTGCGCACACCCCTGACCCCCGAAGAGCGCGAGCGCGGCGAGCGCCTCGGCCTGTTCCTGCGCGAGGCGCGCGGCGAGCGGTCCATGGTCGAGATCGCCTCGGCGGCCGGTCTGTCCGCCGAGACCCTCCGCAAGATCGAGACCGGCCGGGCCCCGACCCCGGCGTTCTTCACCGTCGCGGCCCTCGCCCGGGTCCTCGGCCTCTCCATGGACGAGCTGGTCGTCCGGTGCGCGCTCGTGCCCGTCTGAGCGCCGTCACCGCCCAGACGGAGACCGCCGCGCGGGCCGGTCACCCGGTGGCCCCGAACCGGATGCGCGTCCCGGGGCCCTCGGTGGGCCCCGGCCGAGCCGGCCGCCGTCGCCCCCGAGCGCTTCCGCCACCCCGGCGTCCTCGTCGGAGGCGTGCAGCCGGCGGTCGTGCGCCGCCGTGTCGCCGCACGTCGAGGTCGCCCTCAACCATCTCGCAGGGCGGATGGGCATGAAGCTCCCGCAGACCGCGAAGCTCGCCCTGGGCCGGCGGCCGGGCGGCATGCATGACCTCTTCGTCGCCCGGGAGACCCTGACCCACGCGTCCAACCCGGCCCCGGCATAGGCTCGCGGGCATGATGCCCGAGGAGCTGCGGCGCGGCCGCTACGCCAGCCTGACCACGTACCGGAAGAACGGCACGGGCGTCGCGACGCCCGTCTGGTACGCGGTGGACGGCGCCGAACTGTACGTCTGGACCCGCACCGACTCCTGGAAGGTCAAGCGCCTGCGCAACGACCCGCGGGTCGAGGTCGCCGTCTGCGACCTGCGCGGCAACGTCGCCGAGGGTGCCCGGCGCGTCGCCGGCGAGGGGCGGCTCGTGGAGGGGGAGGAGCTGCGCCGGATCCGGCGCCTGCTCGCGCGCAAGTACACCTGGCAGTTCTGGCTGACCGACGTGCCGGCCACGCTCGCCCGCCTCGGGAAGCGCCCGCACACCGGGATCGTCGTGCGCTTCGGGTGAGACGTGCGCTTCGGGTGGGACGTGCGCTGTGGGAGAGCTGAGACGCGCGCTTCGGCCGGGACACGCGCTTCGGGTGAGACGCGCGCTTCCGGTGAATTGCGCGGCAAGGCACCCGTAGGAAAACGGTCCGTAGTCGTCCCGTAACACGACTGCGGTCCAATACCCGCGGACCGGAAGGTTCCAGTCGACCGCGGGGCAGGTGCGTGACGCATGACGGTGTATCAACTGCCGGCTGAAATACTGGCGTTCACTCGCTGGCTGACGGAGCTCGTGGGTCGCATCACGCCGGGCGGCGGCTGGTACGGCGTCTTCGCCGAGCGCGACCCGGAGGGGCTGCGCGCCTGCTTCGACGGGACGGAGATCCTGCCGTGGGACGTCGTCGAGTCCCTGCTCCAGGACGCCGGCGAACCCGCCGAAGGGCCGCTCGCCCTGCGGGGCAGGACGCTGTACGCGGCCGCCGCCGGCGCCCACGACCGGCGCCCCGGGGGAGCGGAGGCGCTCGCCGAGCGCAGGGAACTCATGGAACGCGAACGCCGGTACGCCGACTCCCGCGCCCGCGAACTGGACGACCGGCTCCGCGCGGCCGCGGCCCAGGATCCGGAGGAGACGGCCCGCCTGGCGCACGACCTCGCCTGGACCCGCGACGACCACGCGAGGGCGACGGCTCGCGTCAGGGACCTGACGGCCCGCCTGGAGCGCCTGGGGGAGGGGAGCCCGCTCGGGAAGGCACCGGACTCGGCCCCCGACCTCACCTCCGCCGGAGATTCCCCCTCCCGCCCCGGCAGAGCCAAGCGGCGGCCCCGGGGCGCCCGGTACGCCTGGCTGGAGGGGGCCGAGGAGCAGGGACCGGTGGCCGCGCCCGAGACCGTACTGCCGACCGGGGGAGCGGCGCCCCGGGGAGCCCGCTTCGGCGGCGGGCCCGCCGCACCCGACCGGATGCCCGGCCCGGTGCGGGGCCCTGACGCGGCCCCCGCAGAGGACCTCGCGGAGGACCCCGCCGAGGCTGCCCGCGCCGCGGCCAACGCGGTCTACGCCCTGCGGCGGCTCCGCGCCCAGGGCCGTAGCGGCGAGGCCCACGCCCTGCTCTGCGAGGCGCTCAACGGGCCGCCCGACCGGCTGCCCGTCCTCGCCGGGGAACTCCACCGCGCCGGACTCGGGGCCGACTGGTCGATCCTGCTCTGGGAGGCCGCCTCGCTGACGCCCGGCCGGCTCGCCGCCGTCGCCGGAGCGCTGGCCGACGCGGGCCGGACCCCCGACTGCGAGCAGCTCCTGCGCCAGGGCGTGGCGCGCCCGGTCGAGGAGCTCGCGGGCGCGTGCGCCGCCCTGCGCGCGGAGGGCCACCACCGTGAGGCCGGTGCGCTGCTCGCCGCGTTCGTGCGGGTCCGCACCCCAGAGGACGCGGCGCGGCTCGCGGTCGAGGACCCGCGCGAGCTGCTCCCCGGGCTCCTCGAAGCGGCCAGAGCGGTGTCGGCGACCCGTGAGCGCGAACTGCTTCACGCCCTGCGCGTGGCGGGTGTCGCCGGCGCCTGACGGGGAGGGCGGCAGGGGCGGGACCCCGCACGTGTCGGTCCTTGCCGGTACGTGTCGGTACGTGTCCGACGTGGACCACTCGGGTATGAAACATGATCGACCCGGCCGCTTCACGGCGGCGGTCTTGCTCCGCGGTGTGACGGGGCTTACGTTCTCCTCCTACGCACCGCGTCTACGTGCGTAGAGGCTCTCTGACGCCGTGCCGAAGGAGCAGCTCATGACCGACGTCGTACGCGCCGCGCTCGTCCAGGCGACCTGGACCGGCGACACCGAATCCATGATCGCCAAACACGAGGAGCACGCCCGGGAGGCGGCCCGCCAGGGTGCCAGGGTGATCGGATTCCAGGAGGTGTTCAACGCCCCCTACTTCTGCCAGGTCCAGGAGCCCGAGCACTACCGCTGGGCCGAGCCCGTCCCCGACGGCCCGACCGTGCGCAGGATGCGGGATCTCGCCCGGGAGACCGGAATGGTGATCGTGGTGCCCGTCTTCGAGATCGAGAGCGAGGGCTTCTACTACAATACGGCCGCCGTGATCGACGCCGACGGCACGTACCTCGGCAAGTACCGCAAACACCACATCCCCCAGGTCAGGGGCTTCTGGGAGAAGTACTACTTCCGCCCGGGCAACGTCGGCTGGCCGGTCTTCGACACCGCCGTCGGCAAGGTCGGCGTCTACATCTGCTACGACCGCCACTTCCCGGAGGGCTGGCGCCAACTCGGCTTGAACGGCGCGCAGTTGGTCTACAACCCTTCGGCCACCCACCGCGGGCTCTCCTCCCACCTCTGGCAGCTGGAACAGCCCGCCGCGGCCGTCGCCAACGAGTACTTCGTCGCCGCCATCAACCGGGTCGGCGTCGAGGAGTACGGCGACAACGACTTCTACGGCACCAGCTACTTCGTCGACCCGCGCGGCAAGTTCGTCGGTGACGTCGCCTCCGACAAGACCGAGGAACTCGTCGTCCGCGACCTCGACTTCGGTCTCATCGAGCAGGTGCGGCAGCAGTGGGCCTTCTACCGGGACCGCCGCCCCGACGCGTACGACGGGCTGGTGCGGCCGTGAGCAGCCTCCACGACCGGCACAAGGCCGTCCTCCCCGAGTGGCTCGCCCTCTACTACCGGGACCCCATCGAGATCACCCATGGCGAGGGCCGCCACGTCTGGGACGCCGAAGGCCGCAGATACCTCGACTTCTTCGGCGGCATCCTCACCACCATGACCGCCCACGCCCTGCCCGAGGTCACCAAGGCCGTCGCCGAGCAGGCCGGGCGGATCATCCACTCCTCCACGCTCTACCTCAACCGCCCGATGGTGGAGCTCGCCGAGCGGATCGCCGGGCTCTCCGGAATCCCCGACGCCCGTGTCTTCTTCACCACCTCCGGCACCGAGGCCAACGACACGGCGCTCCTCCTCGCCACCGCGTACCGCCGCTCGAACCAGATCCTGGCCATGCGGAACAGCTACCACGGCCGCTCCTTCTCCACCGTCGGCATCACCGGCAACCGCGCCTGGTCACCGACCGGCCTCTCCCCGCTCCAGACGATGTACGTGCACGGCGGCGTCCGCACCCGCGGCCCCTTCGCCCAGTACACCGACGAGCGGTTCATCGAGGCGTGCGTCGCCGACCTGGAAGACCTCCTCGGCCACACCCGGGACGTCGCCGCTCTCATCGCCGAACCCGTCCAGGGCGTCGGCGGCTTCACCTCCCCTCCCGACGGTCTGTACGCCGCCTTCCGCCGGGTCCTCGACCGGCACGGCATCCTGTGGATCTCCGACGAGGTGCAGACCGGCTGGGGCCGCACCGGCGACAACTTCTGGGGCTGGCAGGCCCACGGCCAGGCCGGACCGCCCGACATCCTGACCTTCGCCAAGGGCATCGGCAACGGCATGTCCGTCGGCGGGGTCGTCGCCCGCGCCGAGGTCATGAACTGCCTCGGCGCAAACTCCATCTCCACCTTCGGCGGTTCACCCATCACCATGGCGGCGGGCCTCGCCAACCTCTCGTACCTCCTCGACCACGACCTCCAGGGCAACGCGCGCCGCGTCGGGGGCCTCCTCATCGAACGCGTCCGGGCCGCCTGCGCCGGAGTGGCGGCGGTACGGGAGGTCCGCGGCAGAGGCCTCATGATCGGCATCGAGCTCACCGAACCGGGCACCGACCGGGCCGCCCCGGACACGGCCGCCGCCGTCCTGGAGTCCGCCCGCGAGAACGGCCTGCTGATCGGCAAGGGCGGCGGCCACAACACCAGCACCCTGCGCATCGCCCCGCCGCTCTCGCTCACCGTCGCCGAGGCCGAAGAGGGCGCGGCGATCCTCGAACAGGCCGTAAGGGGCCTGTGAGCCCGTCTTGGTGGTGCTGGTCTGGTCGGTGTGAAGGGATGGAGGGGACATGACTCGGACTCTGATTACCGGTGGTCTTGTGATCACGGCGGCGGACGAGGTGCACGCGGATGTGTTGATCGAGCACGGCCGGGTGGTGGCCTTGGCGGCGCCGGGGACGCAGGAGTGGACGGCGGACCGGGTGATCGACGCGTCGCAGAAGTACGTGATCCCTGGTGGGGTCGACGCGCACACGCATATGGAGCTGCCGTTCGGCGGCACGTTCGCGTCGGACACGTTCGAGACGGGGACGAGGGCCGCGGCGTGGGGCGGGACGACGACGATCGTCGACTTCGCGGTGCAGGCGAAAGGCGAGTCGCTGCATGCCGGCCTGAACGCCTGGATGGAGAAGGCGGACGGGAACTGCGCGGTCGACTACGCGTTCCACATGATCATGTCGGACGTGAACGAGTCGACGCTGCGGGAGATGCCGAAGCTCATCGAGCACGGCGTTTCCTCGTTCAAATTGTTCATGGCGTATCCGGGTGTCTTCTATTCGGACGACGGCCAGATTCTGCGGGCGATGCAGGTTGCCGGCGATACGGGCGGGCTGATCATGATGCACGCGGAGAACGGCATCGCGATCGACGTCCTGGTCGAGCAGGCGCTCGCCCGGGGTGAGACCGACCCTCGCCATCACGGGGAGGTCCGCAAGGCCCTGCTTGAGGCGGAGGCCACGCACCGGGCGATCCAGCTCGCTCGCGTCGCGGGCAGTCCCCTGTACGTGGTGCACGTCTCCGCGCAGGAGGCGGTGGCCGAGTTGGCGGCGGCGAGGGACATGGGCCTGCCGGTCTTCGGCGAGACCTGCCCGCAGTACCTCTTCCTGTCCACGGACAATTTGGCGGAGCCGGAATTCGAGGGCGCCAAGTACGTCTGCTCCACGCCGCTGAGGCCGAAGGAGCACCAGGCAGCGCTCTGGCGCGGCCTGCGGACCAACGACCTCCAGGTGGTCTCCACCGACCACTGCCCCTTCTGCTTCGTGGGACAGAAGGAGCTCGGCCGGGGCGACTTCTCCAAGATCCCCAACGGGCTGCCCGGCGTGGAGAACCGCATGGACCTCCTCCACCAGGCCGTCGTCGACGGGCACATCTCCCGCCGCCGCTGGATCGAGATCGCCTGCGCGACACCGGCGAGGATGTTCGGCATCTACCCGCAGAAGGGCACGATCGCGCCGGGCGCGGACGCGGACGTCGTCATCTACGACCCGCACGCGACGCAGGTGCTGTCCGCCGAGACCCATCACATGAACGTCGACTACTCGGCGTACGAGGGCAAGACCGTCACGGGTCAGGTGGAGACGGTCCTCTCGCGTGGTGAGGTCGTCATCGATCAGCGGAAGTACGTGGGCCACGCGGGGCACGGGGTGTTCGTGCCGCGTGGTCTTTCCCAGTACCTGGGCTGAGTGGCCCGGGGTCTCGTCGTACCGAATCGAACGTGGAGGCCGCCCCTTGGACTTCGGACTCGTCCTGCAGACCGACCCGCCCGCCTCGCAGGTCGTCGGCCTGATGCGCCGGGCGGAACGCAACGGTTTCCGTTACGGCTGGACCTTCGACTCCGCCGTGCTGTGGCAGGAGCCCTTCGTCATCTACAGCCAGATCCTCGCCAACACCAAGAAGCTGCACGTCGGCCCCATGGTCACCAACCCGGGGACGCGTACCTGGGAGGTGACGGCCTCCACCTTCGCCACCCTCAACGACATGTACGGCAACCGGACCGTCTGCGGCATCGGCCGCGGCGACTCCGCCATGCGCGTCGCCGGCCGCAGGCCCAACACCCTGGCCCGGCTCGGCGAGGCCATCGACGTCATCCGCGACCTGGCGGAAGGGCGGGAGGCGCAGGTCGACGGCAACCCGATCCGCATCCCCTGGATCAAGAACGGCAAGCTGCCCGTCTGGATGGCGGCGTACGGCCCCAAGGCGCTCGCCCTGGCCGGGCAGAAGGCCGACGGCTTCATCCTCCAGCTCGCCGACCCGTTCCTGACGGAGTGGATGGTCAAGGCCGTCCGTGACGCGGCCCGGGAGGCCGGCCGCGACCCCGACGCCCTCACGATCTGCGTCGCCGCCCCCGCGTACGTCACGGCGGACGACTCGCCCGGGGCCCTGGCGCACGCCCGCGACCAGTGCCGGTGGTTCGGCGGCATGGTCGGCAACCACGTCGCCGACCTCGTCGCCAAGTACGGCGAACACTCCGGCATGGTCCCCGAGGAACTCACCGCCTACATCAAGGACCGGCAGGGCTACGACTACTCCCACCACGGCCGCGCCGACAACCCCGACACCACCTTCGTCCCCGACGAGATCGTCGACCGCTTCTGCCTTCTCGGCCCCGCCGAGGCCCACATCGAGAAGCTCCGCCATCTGAAGAGCCTGGGCGTCGACCAGTTCGCCGTCTACGACATGCACGACAACCGCGAGGCCACCATCGACGCCTACGGCACCGACATCATCCCGTTGTTCCGCTGAGCGGTGCCGGACTCGTGCGCGCGGGGGCAGCCGGGAACGCCGGCCGCCCCCGGGGTCGGCTCACGCCCGCTATTTCGGCCGGTGTCGGGTCATCCCGGCGTCCTTCAGCGCATCGAAATGGTTCTTGATCTCCGCCTCGAGGATCTCGGGTGTCATGCCCTTCTCGCCGTATCTCAAGTACAGGCCGACACCGAACGCGATCGCGGCGATGTCCGCCGCGTAGAGCGTCTGGTTCTCCTTCAGGTCCACCAAGCCCGCACCCGCTTGCAACACCCGGTGGCTGAACCCGGCCGCCGTGCCCACGTAGCCGTAGTGGACGTTGGACCAGAAGTCGTCCCGGACCTGTCCGTCGAACCCGGGGATGTCCGTCCAGTCCCAATCCTGGCCGGTCATGCCCTGGATGTCGTCCTTGTGATCCCACGGACCGCCGGTCTTGACGAGTTCCTTCCACGCCAGCAGCGCCGCCGCCTTGTCGGCGTACCCGTGCAGCGGCTGGTACCACTTCGTCTTCTTCTTGCCCGTGTTGATGTCGTTCATCTTCTGTACCGGTTCGGAGCGGGAGTTGACCGTCATCTCATGTGCCATGAAGGCCGTGAGCTTCTGGAAGGCCGCTTCTGGAGCCCGCCCGGTCGGATCGACCAGCTTGACGGGGTTGTTGTGCGCGTACGTGTAGACCGCGAGGTTGCGGGGTTCGGAGATCCCGCCCGCGAGCTTCGTGTCGAGGTACTCCGGCAGGGCCGGGTCGGCGCTCGCCCACAGTTGGGTGCGCGGGTTGTAGTAGCGGGCGCCGTGGTAGTTGAGGCCCGTCTCGCTGTCGAGTTCCTTGCCAGTGAACTGGTACGGCGTGTCCGCCTGCCCGGCCCGTTCCTCCACCCAGGTCTCCCCGGACGCGAAGTACTCCAGGTGCTCGGTCACCGCCCCCGTGCCGTCCGTGACGTACCCGGACGAGCCGAGGTGGTCGGTGTGGAAGAACGACCGGGCGTTCTCGACCCCGTCCGCCACGGTCTTGGTCGTCAGGCGGCTCTCGCCGATGAAGACGTGCTTGTAGCCGGTACCGTCCCGCTCGCTGTAGTTCCGGTTGGGGTACAGCGAGAGGCTTTCGGCCTTCTTGACCACCCGCTCGCCCGTCGCGTCGTACACATAGGACACGGTGGCGTCCGCGCAGCCCGCGGGGCTCTGCTCGACCGTCGGGGACGGGGCGTCCTGGTTGCAGGCGAGGCGGTTCTCCTCGTCCCACACGTACTGGCGGCGCTTGCCCGCCGCGGCCGTGTTCACCGTGGCGGTGAGGTTGCCGTTGGCGTCGTAGGCGTTCGTGACCGGGCCGACCCGGCTCGGCGCGTGCGGCTTGTCGCCGCCGTAGGCGTAGGTGTAGTCGTACGTGGTCCTGTCCTGCACCTCGGCCGGGTTCGACGGGTCGTCGACCGGCTCGATCGGGCCGGGGGAGCCGGTGCCGACCGGGAAGGCGGGGACGCCGCCGGTGATCTCGTGGCGCTGGGACTTGCCCGTGATGTTGTGCACGGAGTCGTAGCCCAGCGTCAGGCTGTACGTGTTGACCTGGTTGTTCTTGTCCGTGTACCGCCCGGACGCCGACGTCAGCCGGTTCAGGTCGTCATAGCCGTACGTCTGGGAGCTCGGACCGCCGATCTCCGCGTTCCGCGGCGCGGAGTTCGCCAGCGCCGTGACGTTGCCCGCGGCGTCGTAGGTGTAGCCCACGTCCTGGAACGTCGACGCGGTGGGCGCGGCGGACTTCAGCGTCGCCAGCCTGCGGTCCTCGGCGTCGTAGGTGTAGGTCGTGCGCACCCCGTTGCCGGTCTCCTGGAGGGCCTTCTGACCGAACTTGTCGTAGTCCAGCCGTTCCAGGTACGTGTAGTCGGTGCCGCCCTTGGCCCCGGTCGCCCGTGTGACCTGGCCACCCGAGTCGTAGGCGTAGGTGAGCACCTCGCCGTCGGGGTAGGTCAGCTGGAGCACGCGGTTGAAGCTGTCGTAGCGCCACGCGGTCGTGTACGTGCGGGGTGCGCCGGCGACGGCGCTGATCACGCGCGTCTCCCTGGTCAGCTCGCCCAGCGGCCCGTAGCCGCGGGTGGTCGTCCCGGCCGCGTCCCGGACCTCGGTGATCCGCGACGCGGCGTTGTCCGCCGCGCCGGGGGCGCCGTAGGAGTACGTGACGTCGTTGGCCGGGAACCTCGGGTACCGGACGGCCTTCAGCCGGGAGTAGTCGTAGTCGTACGCGATGGTCTGGTCCGTGGCCCGCAGGTTCGCGGTGGTCTTCGACGTGATGTTGCCGGCGAGGTCGTAGCGCGTCTCGGTCCGGCCCGCGTCCGGGCTGTCGAGCACCGTGCGCCGCCCGAGGCCGTCGTAGGCGGCGCGGGTGACGTTGTTCCGGTCGTCGGTGATGGTCGTGATCCGGCCGAGCGGGTCGTGCGCGTAGCTGGTCCAGACGGCCGTCGAGCCGTCGAACTCCTTCACCGCCGCGGTCGTGCCGCGGACGCCGGTGTAGACGCGGCGCTGCTTGCCGTTGGCGTTGGTCGCCGTGTTCTCGAACCGCGTCGCACCGGCCCGGTCGGGCCCGAATCCGTACGCGTTGGTCGTGCTGGTCCCGTCGGGCCGCAGGATCCTGACCGACCGGTCCAGGACGTCGAACGACTCCTTCGTCGGGGCCACCGTGTCGAACGCGGCGTTGAACGTCGTGTTCGCCGCGCCCTTGGGCTCGGTCACCGGGTAGTACGTCTGCGTCGTGCGGCCGAGGAAGTCGAACGTCAGCCGCCCGGACACCGTCATCACCGGCTGCGGCGCCGCCCCCGGCGACGCGGCGACCGATGCGTCCTTCTTGGTCTGCAGCACCCGCTTCAGGCCGTCGACGAACGTGACGGTGTCGATGGTGTCCGCCCGCGCGCCGCCCGCGTCCCGGTCCAGGTGCTTCGTCGTGGCGTACGGGACAGCCGCCTCGGGGTGGTAGTCGAAGTCGATCGTGACCCGGTCGCCGCCCGCCTCGTACGGGCCGGTGACCGTGTCCAGCCGGCCGACGCTGTCGTACGCCATCGTCAGCGGCTGGTCGTTCTGGTCGGTGCTCCGCTCCGGCAGGCCGTACTTCAGGTTGTGCGTCGTGGCCGACCGGTACCCGAAGCTGTCCACCACGGACTCGATGTGCACGCCGACGACGGTGTCGTAGCCGTACTCCAGCCGGTAGCGCTGACCGGACTCGTTCGCCGGCCGCGTCACCGACCGCAGGTTCCCGTCCGGGTGGTACTCCAGGTCCGTGACCGCGATGTCGGTGGGCGTCGCGTACTCCCGGATCTGCCGCAGCGCCCCGGTCGCACAGTCCACCGTGGCCTCGCGATGCTGGAGCGAGGTGTCCGTCGCGGTCGCGCGCCGGGCCACGGACCGGGCCAACCCGACCAGGTTGCGGTCCCGGCACGCCTGGTCCGACGTGGTGTACGCGAAGTTGGTCCGGACGTCGTCCTCGACTCCGTCGTCCCCGGCGTCGAAGGATTCCGTCAGGTTGCCGTACTCGTCGTAGGCCATGACGGTGTGTGTGGTCTTCGCGGGTTCCCGCGCCCCCTCGTGGAACTTCGTGTCCACCCGGGTCAGCTTCGGGAACACCGACGCGGTGGTGCCCGCCGGATCGGCCGCCGTGCCCGTGGCGATGTCGTGGAGCTGGTAGGTGTTGACGGTCTCGGTGAACGGGCGGCCCGCGCCGTCGGTGGTGAGGGTGCGGGCGAGCAGGCCCCTGGTGTAGACGCTGTCGGTCCTGTACTCGTTGGTCACCGACCGGTAGAGCGCATCGCCCGCACCCGGATCGCGGACCTCCGAGACGACCTTGCCGAAGCCGCGGAACTCGCGCTCCAGCCGGTCGTACGTGCCGTTCTCGTACCGGTGGGTCGTGAGCTGCTCGTCGGCCCCGTCGCCGGTCCGGCCGTCGAACACGGAGGTGCGGGAGAGGACCCAGCGGCTGTCGGGCATGGCCCGGGTGTTGCCGGTACGGGCGTAGTCCAGGTCGATCCGCGCGCCCATCGGCCGCGAAACCGAGCGCAGGAGGTTGGTGCGCCCGGTCTTGTTGGCGGCGACCAGCATCTCGTTGTCGCGGGTCGACCTGACGTGGTCGGCGAGGCCGTCGCCGTCGACGTCGCGCAGGATGGTCTCGGCCCGGCTGATGCCGGTGGAGGCGCTGGCTCCGGGGTTGAAGACGAAGACGCCGACGGGAGTGGGCAGGCCTACGGTGAAGTAGACGCCCGCGCCGAGGCTGGCGTTCTTGTCGACGGCGATCTCCGGGAAGCTGCCGCGGAACGGAGCGGGCGTGGTGAAGCCGGTGCCGGTGTTGACCGCGACCTTGATCGCGTTGGCCCCGTCGGTGAACACCCGGTCGGTGAGGCCGTCGCCGTTGACGTCCAGCATGCTCGCGTTCGTGAACGAGGTTCCCAGCTCGGCGGAGAGGCCGCCCGCGAAGCCGTAGCGGTCGACGTTGAACCCGAGGTTGACGCCGACGTTGCGGGTGGACGCGTCGTTGATCGGTCCGGCCGACCAGCGTTCGCGGGCGGCGAAGGAGTAGCCCAGGTTCAGCTGGGCGTCGCCGTTGCCGAACACCTTGTCCGGCAGCCCGTCCCCGTTGACGTCGATCAGGTCGACGCGGGAGTCGGACTCGCCGCCGCCGAGGCTGCCGCCGATGCCCAGCGACGGCTGGACCGCGCCGGTGGAGGAGGTGTTGGCGCTGGTGCCGGCGTCGGGCGCGGCCATGCCCAGGGCGCTGGCGATGGTGGCGGTCTCGCTGCCCGCCGAGAGCGACACGTTGCCGGAGACGTTGTCCGCCTCGCGCACGTTGCCGCCGAGGGTGCCGCGCGTGGCGCCGAGCGCGCCGTTCATGTCGGAGAACTGGATCTCCTTGGCGCCCACGACGTCGGGGTAGCCGTCGCCGTTGAGGTCGAGGTAGTCGACCGAGCCCGCGGTGATTCCGCCGACCACGGTGCCGCCGAACGGGCCGGCCGCGAGGGTGGCCGACACCTGGCCCGTGACACCGCGCCGCATCACCGCCCGGTCGCCCGCCACGTCGGCGTCGGTGACGACGTCGATGGTGTCCGCGCCGAGGCGGGAGCTCGTCGCCATCGCGGCGGTGACCCAGGAGGACTCGTCCTGGGCGGCCCAGCCGCCCTTGGCGGGAACGGGGGCGAACACCGCGAGCCGCGGCATGGTGAGCCGGGGGTTCGCGGCGAACGCCGGGACGTCCGCCTCCTTGGGCTGCTTGGGGAGCGCGTCCTTGAAGCTCTGGTCCAGCGTGAGTTCGGCCTGCTTGAGCGGCTGGGTGGCGCGCTCGCGGTTGCCCTGGTAGCCGATCACACCCCAGCCGCGGTAGGGCTGGGCGAAGGCGCCCTGCCCTACGGAACCGTGCATGGCGCTGGGCGCCTGGGTGAAGGTCGGCCAGCTCGACGTCACGTCGTAGGTGACCGAGGCGGACTGCTCGACGAGCATGGGGAGCACTCCGGGATCGGTCGTGGAGTAGTCGATGTAGAGCTCGTCACCGACGGTGACCGGTACGGTCAGGTCCAGGTTCGGGCCACCGAAGTAGGTGTCCTTGGCCTGGAAGATCCGTTTGCCGATCAGCTGCCCGCCGCGCTTCTTCACCGTGAGCGCGATCTTGGCGTCACTGAGGAACCCGAAGGTGAGGGACATCTTCGGCCGCACCTTCATCTGGCCGGTTTTGGTCGCCCTGTAGGTCTGCTGCGGCGCGGTGAGGGTGTCCGCCGGGAACAGGCTCATGTCGTACGGCGGGGTGATCACCAGCGTGGGATCCCCGGCGGCGTCGACGACCGACTCGACCCCCTGCGCGGCCGTGTAGTGCGCCTTCGGCGCCCAGCTCACCGCCGAGGGGTCGATCGGGGAGTCGGTCTTCAGCTTCCACGACATCTTCTCGAACATGGTGACCGGGATGCTCACGTCGATCGCGGTGGTGCCGGTCGACGCGGCGGGCAGGACCTTGCGGAACACCTCGGTGCCGGGGTGGACGCCGTTGCCCTTCTCGATCACGACGGTCACGTCGTCCGAGGTCGCCTCGGACTTGACCACGTCACCGGTGAGCCGCAGCGTGCCGTTCACCGGCACGGTCACCAGGGACGGCCTGCCGCCGAAGGTGAAGTCCGTCGACGCCCGGAAGACGGTGTCCGGCAGCCCGTTCGCGTCCGTGCCGGCCGGCAGGTCGGTGTAGGTGATCGCCGGGTCCCACGCCACGGTGTCGTACCTGCCGTCCAGGATGGACTGGGTACGGAAGTACAGCGCGTCGCCCTTCTTCACGGGGATCGCCGCCACGTTGCCCGGGGTGAACCGGGTGTGGTCGTCGGGGCCGATTCGCTGCGCCCAGAGTTCGGCGTCCTTGTGCTGGATGGTGACCCGCACGCCGTCGGCCTTGGTGTAGGCCGCCCGCGCCGCGGAGGGGTCCTCGGTCAGCTGCACGCCGCCGTCCACGCGGACGGTGCCGTCGAACGGCGCGATCCAGCGGCGTACCGTGTCGAGGAGCGGCGAGTTGTCCACCTGCTGGTTGAACTGCGCGGTCTGGTCGCCGACGATCGCGCCGGTCACCGAGCCGCCCCCGATCGGCGCCGGCGTACGGGCCGAGTCGGCGCTGTAGGCGGGCTGCCCCTCGGCGTCCAGGTAGCCGAACAGCACGCCGCCGTTGTTGACCAGGTCGGTGATGCCGTCACCGTTGACGTCGCTGAAGAACCGGTCCGAGGTGGTCGTCGTGCCGACGAAGTCCAGCTGCGCCGAGGTGGTGAGGACGTACGACTCGACGCCGATGGTGCCGGTCAGCGTGCGCTCGGTCGAGATGCCCGGGAGGTTCGTGAGCTTGACCGGAGTGTCGCCGAACTTCGGCTCACCGCCCGGCCCGGCCAGATTGGGCCGGTAGAAGACGTCGTTCTTCTTGCGGAACACCTTGTCCGGCAGGTTGTCGCCGTTCACGTCGACCAGCGACGACAGACCGTCGGACTGGCCCGCGCTGAAACCGACCTTCAGCCCGACGGAACCCTCCTTGGTCGGCAGCCCCTGCACGTTGTAGCCCGCGAACAGGTGCGCGCCGAAGCCGGCCGACGTGTTCGCCGAGATCGCGCTCGCCTCGCCCTCGCGGATGTTCACCCCGAGGTCGTCGTCCGGCACCGACCAGCCCTTCGCGGCGCCGAAGGCGTTGTAGTGGCCCGACTGGTCGCGCACGTCGTCGAAGTAGTCGAACGTGTGGGTGTTGAACAGCTGGTTGCTCTCGCCGAACTGCGACACCGAGGTGAGCAACGTCGTGGCGAACGCACCGGTCCGGTAGTTCAGCTCGTAGGCGCGGATCAGCTGGTCGTCCAGCTTGACCTCGACGCGTCGCAACAGGTCGGCGGTGACTTTCTTGAACCCGTACCTGGCGTCGATCCGCACGTCCGGCCGACGGGGCTCGCCACGCTCACGGTCCCGGACGAACGTCACCGAGTACCTGCCGTCGGTGTCGCCGCGGCCGGTGTAGGTGATCTTCTGCGGGTACAGGTCGCTGCCCGGCACCGCGGAGTCCGCCGTGCCACCGTCGGCCACCTTGGCGTACCGGTAGCGCAGGACGTTGTCGTTGCCGTCGCGGGTCTCCCGTGCCGCCCAGGTGGCGACGTGGCCCTTGCCGTCGGCCAGCGTGCTGTCGGCCGTACCGCCGAAGAGCGTGCGGACACCCTGCTTGTCGGTGACCTCCCACCAGTAGTTCGCGGGGCTGTCGCCGTGGCGCACGATCCGGTCGAAGCGGCCCTCCACCCGGGAGTGGAACACCTTCTCCGCGGTGCGCGCCCGTAACGCGCTCCGGTGCGCCACCGGGGTCAGCTGCTCGCCGTTGAGCAAGTAGGTCTCGGTCTCGAGGCCGGCGTCGTAGCGCGGCACACCCCACCGTGTGTCGACCGTGACCATGGGGGTGGTGACGTCCCACCCGACGCCGAGCCACCCGTTCGCCGCCGACGAGTTGTAGGTGACGGCCAGCTTCGGCTCCAGGCCCGCACGGCCCTTCGGGACCTCCAGCGGGTACGACAACCGCGCGTCACCGCTGTTGTTCGCCGAGGGCGCCTCGACCAGGTTCACCCCGGAGCCGGGGTCGGCCGCCTTGATGTCCTTGATCTGGTTCGGGTTGAACGACGTGCCCTCAGGGTGCTCGGGGCCCTTCACCGCCGAGTCCGCACCCGCCTGCGGTCCCGCCGCAGTGGCCCACCCCGGTGGCATCACCCCCAGTGCCGGCAACGCGACGACCAAGGTCACCAGCAAGCTTCTGACGCGCGCACGAGCCGACGCGAGGACGATCATGCCCCCGACCCCCTCTGGAGACTGAACTCGACCTGGGACACGGAACTTTCCGTGGAATCGCGGCCAGTAGACCCACCCCGGTGACCGCGATGTGAACGTACACGTTCAGAAAGGTCGCGGGCAGGGTGATCGCGACATCGGCCGGTTCGTCACCTTGGGCTCGCCGGCGGCTGCCCGTCACCGGCAACCGGTGACCGGGCCCGGCTCGTTGGGCGACCGGCTGACGGGCCGTCAAACAAGCGGCCGTATTCACCACCCCTTCCGTTCGAGATGTCGAACGGCGTTCGGTATTTTGCGCAATCCATTGACGCTGTGTTTCCGGCGGTCTAATTTCGCGATTCGAAGTTCCGGAAGGCGTTCGGAATTTCGAATGCCCTTCTTCCCGATTCGGTCGAAAGGAGACCCTCCATGCCCGTCGGGCGCCCCGTCCGTCGCCGGACCGCGACACTCCTGGCCGCCGGTGCCGCGGTCCTCGCCTGTCTGGCCCCCTCGGCCGCCGCCGTGCCCCCGGCCGCCTACCCCGACCCGCTGCCCGTCACCGGCGACGTCGTCGTCCACGACCCGGCGGCGATCAGGCTCAAGGACGGGACCTACGTGGTCTACTCCACGCACGGCGGTCTCGAAGCACGCACCTCGCGGGACGGCCGCCACTGGGAGCGGGCGGGATCCGCCTTCACCACGCTCCCGGCCTGGTGGCGCGCCTACTCCCCGGAGAGCGACCCCTGGGCCCCGGAGATCGTCCAGCGCAAGGGCCGCTACTGGCTCTACTACGCGGTCTCCTCCTTCGGTTCGAACCACTCCGGCATCGGGCTCGCCACGTCGCCCAGCGGCCGACCCGGCACATGGACCGACCACGGAGAGATCTTCGCGAGCGGTACGACGGACCCCTACAACGCCATCGACCCGGGCATCGTCGAAGGCGGAGGCCGGCTGTGGATGTCCTTCGGGTCGTACTGGACCGGCATCCGCATGGTGGAGCTGGACGGCCGTACCGGACGCCCGCTGCCCAACGCCCCCGTCCACCACCTCGCCACCCGCCCCGATGCCCCCTACGCGGTCGAGGCCCCGTACATCGTGCGCCGGGGCGGTCACTACTACCTCTTCGTCTCCTACGACCGCTGCTGCGCGGGCACCGAATCGACGTACAACATCCGCGTCGGCCGCTCCACCTCACCGACCGGCCCCTACGTGGGACGCGACGGCAGGCCGATGACGCAGGGCGGCGGTGACGTGCTCCTTGCCGCGCACGGCAAGTACCTCGGGCCCGGCGGACAGTCGGTGCTTCGCGACCGGGGCAGGGACGTCCTGGTCCATCACTACTACGACGCGGAGGACCGGGGCACCCCCAAGCTCGGCCTCACGCCCCTCTCCTGGAGGGCCGACGGCTGGCCCGCGCTCACCCGCTGACCACGACCCGCCCCCTCGATCCACGTAAAGGAAGTCATGACCCCGACCCCGGACCACGGCGCCCGGTTCACCCTCGATCCGGCGTTCACCGTCGGTGAGGTGAACCCCAGGCTCTTCGGCTCGTTCGTCGAGCACCTCGGGCGCTGCGTCTACACCGGCATCTTCGAACCCGGCCACCCCACGGCGGACGAGGCGGGCCTGCGCACCGACGTCCTCGAGCTCGTACGCGAGCTCGGTGTCACCGCCATCCGCTACCCCGGCGGCAACTTCGTCTCCGGATACCGCTGGGAGGACTCCGTCGGCCCCGTCGAGGACAGGCCCCGACGCCTCGACCTCGCCTGGCGCTCCACGGAGACCAACCGCTTCGGACTCAGCGAGTTCATGGCGTTCCTGAAGAAGGTCGGCCCCGAGGCCGAACCCATGATGGCCGTGAACCTCGGCACCCGGGGCGTGGCGGAGGCCCTCGAACTCCAGGAGTACGCCAACCACCCCGCCGGTACCGCCCTTTCCGACCGGCGCGTCGCCCACGGGGACAAGGAACCGTTCGGCATCCGTCTCTGGTGCCTCGGCAACGAGATGGACGGGCCGTGGCAGACCGGTCACAAGACGGCGGAGGAGTACGGCCGGGTGGCGGCCGAGACCGCGCGCGCCATGCGTCAGATGGACCCGGGCCTGGAACTCGTCGCCTGCGGCTCGTCGAGCCAGGCCATGCCCACCTTCGCCGCCTGGGAGGCGAAGGTCCTGGAGGAGACGTACGACCTCGTCGACCACATCTCGCTGCACGCCTACTACGAGGAGAAGAACGGCGACCGCGACTCCTTCCTGGCCTCCGCCGTGGACATGGAGTCGTTCATCGAGAACGTGGTCGCCACCTGCGACCACGTCGGAGCCCGGCTGAAGTCCCGGAAGAAGATCAACCTCTCCTTCGACGAGTGGAACGTCTGGTACCAGAGCCGCTTCGAGGCCGAGGCCGCGGCGAACCCGCTCGACTGGCCGGAAGCCCCCCGCCTCCTCGAAGACAGCTACTCCGTCACCGACGCCGTCGTCTTCGGCTCCCTGCTCATCGCCCTGCTGCGGCACGCCGACCGCGTGACGGTCGCCTGCCTCGCCCAGCTCGTCAACGTCATCGCCCCGATCATGACCGAACCCGGCGGCCCGGCCTGGCGACAGACCACCTTCCACCCCTTCGCCCACGCCGCCCGCCACGGCCGCGGCGAGGTCCTCGACGTGCGCGTCGACTCGCCCACGTACAGCACGGCCGTCCACGGAGACGTACCGCTGCTGCAGGCCACCGCGGTGCGGGACCCGCGGACCGGCGCCGTCACCGTCTTCGCCGTCAACCGGGCGCAGCACCGTCCTCTGCCGCTGCGCGTCGCGCTCAACGGCATGGACCTCGGCGAGATCGTCGAGCACACCGTCCTCGCCGACTCCGACCCGGACGCCCGCAACACCCTCGACGCGCCGGACCGCGTCGCGCCCCACCCGGGCGAGGGAGCCGTGCTGGCCGACTCCGCGCTGAGCGTCACCCTCGAACCACTGTCCTGGACCATGATCCGCCTGGCCTGACGGGCCACTCCCTCCACGAAAGCCGCCTCCGGGTGGCTCCGCACCGGAGGGCGGTCCCCAGCCGCCCTCCGCACCCCGGGAATACGAGCCGCTATGCATGCATCCCACCCCAGCCGGCGCCGTGTGCTCGCCGGCTCTCTGAGCGCCCTAGCCACCACGGGCGTCCTCGCGTCGACCGCGAGCTGCGCGGTGCCCACGACCGTCGCGTCCGGCCGGACCCGCCTCCGGTTCTGGCACCTCTTCGGCGGCGGGGACGGCGTCAACATGCAGACGATGCTGGACGCCTTCCGCGCCGCCCATCCGGAAATCGAACTGGAGGCCGCCACCCTTCAGTGGGGCGCCCCCTACTACACCAAACTCGGCATGGCGGGAGCGGGAGGCCGCGCGCCCGAGGTCGCCGCACTCCACATGGCGAGGCTGGCCGGGTTCGGCCCCGGGCGACTGGTCGACCCGTTCGACCCCGACCTGCTCGCCGAGGCCGGCATCCGCCCGGCGGACTTTCCCGAGGACCTCTGGCGGCGGGGACAGATCGAAGGGCGCCAGTACGCCGTCCCTCTCGACACCCATCCCCTCGTGCTCTACTACCAGACCGACATTTGCCGCAAGGCCGGTCTGATGGACGGCCGACGCCTCAAGCCCATCACAGGAGCGGCGGACTTCACCGCGGCCCTGCGCGCCGCCAAGAAGGTCACGGGAGGACCCGGCCTCGTCACCGAGACCCTGGGCCCCGACTGCATCACGCCCTGGCGCGTCTTCTCCACCTTCTACTCCCAGACCGGCGGGACCGTTCTCACGCCCGACGGCAAGGGACTGGCCCTCGACGACGCCAAGGCCCTGCGGGTCCTCGAGTACATGGCCTCGCTCATGGAAGAGGGGCTGTGGAGGCGCCGCGCCGACTACGGGGCCTCGGTGGGCATCTTCAACCAGGGACGAACGGCGTTCCACCTCAACGGGGACTGGGAGGTGACCACCTTCCGGACGGGAGGGACACCGTTCTCGATGACGCGGATCCCCGCTCTGTTCGGTCGGGCCACGGCTCAGGCCGACTCCCACGCCTTCGTCCTGCCCCACCAGCGCGCCCGTGACACCGCGACGGACAGGGCGGCCTGTGCCTTCGTCGCCTGGATGCTGAAGCACTCCGTCGAATGGGCGGCGGGCGGCCACGTCCCGGCGTACCGGCCCGTTCTCACGGATCCCGCCTACCTCGCGCTCGATCCGCAGTCCGCGTACCGCGACGTGATCGACGACGTGGTGCTCGACGAGCCGGCCTGGTTCGCCGGGTCAGCCTCCCGGATGTGGATCGAGCTCGGCGAGGTGTTCTCGACGCTCCTCACCGGCTCCCGCACGCCCCGCGAGGCGCTCTCCGAGGCGAAGCTCCGGCTCGGGCGCCTCCTCGACACCCGAAACCCCCTCCCCGGAGTCACGTCATGAGCACGCTCACCCCCGCCGCCCCGGCGCCCCCGGCCTCCGGGACGGGCCGCGGTGCCGGCACGGCCCGTCCCGGAGCGGTCCGGAGGAAGTGGACCGAACACGGTCTCGTCTTCGTGGCCCCCTTCCTGATCGTCTACGGCCTCTTCCTCGTCTGGCCTCTGATCAGCGGCCTGGGGATGAGCCTGACCAGCGAGAACATCACCGGCACCGAGGCGGAGTTCATCGGCCTCGACAACTACGCGGAGGCGCTGGCCGACCCGCAGATGTGGTCCTCGCTCTGGAACACCGTCTGGTTCACCGTGCTCTCCACCATCCCGCTCGTGCTGGTCGGACTCGTGCTCGCCCTGGTCGCCCACCAGCTGCGCGTCGTGCAGTGGCTGTGGCGGATCAGCTGGTTCGCGCCCTTCCTGCTGCCTTCCGGCGTCGTCTGCATGCTGTTCGCGCAGATGATATTCCCGCCGGGATTCGGGCTCGCCGACCAGCTTCTCGCCTCCGCGGGACTGGAACCAGGCATCGGCTGGCTGAGCGACGAGCGCTACGCCATGCTCTCCATCGTCCTGACCACGGTGTGGTGGACGGTCGGATTCAACTTCCTCCTCTACCTCGCGGCGCTCCAGGCCGTCCCGCAGCATCTGTACGAGGCGGCGGAACTCGACGGCGCCGGCGCGTGGCGGCGGCTCCGCCACATCACCCTGCCGCTCCTGCGACGCACCACCGGACTCGTGCTCGTGCTCCAGGTGCTCGCCTCGCTCAAGATCTTCGACCAGGTCTACCTGATGACCGGCGGAGGACCGGACGACTCCACCCGGCCGATCCTGCAGTACGTCTACCAGCAGGGCTTCACCGGCTACCGGATCGGCTACGCGTCCGCCGTCTCCTACATCTTCTTCGCCCTCATCCTGACCGTCTCCCTGGTCCAGCCCTGGCTGGCCCGGCGCCGAGAGGAGGCCGGCAAGTGAGCCTCGCCGTCCGTGACCGCACCGTCCGAGCGTCCCGCACCGAGAGGCGACGGCTCCGGTGGACCGCGGGCCGGATCTCGCTGCTCGTCGTGGCACTCGTCCTGGCCGCCGCCTGGCTGCTGCCGCTGCTCTGGGCCGTCGCCACCTCGCTGAAGCCGGAGGGGGAGACGACCGGGACACCGCTGGAGTGGATCGGGTCGCGGATCACCTTCGAGGCGTACACCAAGGTGTGGGAGTCGGGCACCCTCCTGCGGTGGACGGTGAACTCCTTCGTCGTCTCGGGGCTCACCACCCTGCTCACCGTCGCCCTGTGCGCCATGGCCGCCTACGGCTTCACCCGGACCGTGTTCCGGGGGCGCAGGTTCCTGTACGGCCTGGTCCTCGCCGGCATCATGGTGCCGCCCCAGGTCCTCATTGCGCCGCTGTTCACCCAGATGGTCCGCATGGGGCTCGTGGACACCTACTGGGGAGTGATCCTCCCTCAGGTCGCCGTCCCCGCGATGGTGTTCATCCTGGTGAAGTTCTTCGAAGGGGTGCCGAGGGAACTGGAAGAGGCGGCCTTCGTCGACGGCGCCGGCCGCTGGCGGGTCTTCTGGACGATCGTCATGCCGCTGTCCCGGCCCGTTCTCGCGGCTGTCGCGATCTTCACGTTCATCTCCACCTGGAACAACTTCCTGTGGCCGTTCCTCGTGACCACGGACCCCCAGGCCATGACGCTCCCGGTGGGTCTTGTCAACGTGCAGTCCGGATTCGGGGTCCGCTACGCCCAGATCATGGCCTCCCTGGTGATCGCGGGCCTTCCCCTGCTGTTCGTCTTCGCCCTGTTCCAGCGGCAGATCGTGCGGGGCATCGCTCACACGGGCCTGGCCGGTCAGTGAACCGTGTGCGAAGGGCCCGTTCCTCCGTGGGGGAGGAACGGGCCCTTCGCGCCGGGCGGTTGGTCAGAGCGTGGTGAAGGAGTGCACGGTCGTGGACCGGTAGGTCTCACCGGGACGCAGGACCGTACCGGGGAACTCGGGCTGGTGGGGGGAGTCGGGGAAGTGCTGGGTCTCCAGGCACAGTCCGTCTCCGCGCCGGTAGGGGCGGCCGCCGCTGCCCGTCGAGGTCCCGTCGAGGAAGTTGCCGGAGTAGAACTGGACACCGGGCTCGGTCGTCGCGATGCGCAGCATCCGGCCGGACACCGGCTCGTACAGCGTGGCGGCGGGCTCCGGGGTGGGGGTGACCCCTTTGTCGAGCACCCAGTTGTGGTCGTAGCCCCCCGCGTGCCGGAGCTGGGGGTCGTCGGCCGAGAGCCCCGGGCCGATCGCCCTGGCCGTCCGGAAGTCGAAGGGCGTGCCGGCGACCGGAGCCAGCCGGCCCGTCGGGATCAGCCCCGTTCCGACCGGAGTCGTCCGGGACGCCGCGATGGACAGTTCGTGTCCGTCGACGGAGCCGGCGGACTCGCCGGCAAGGTTCCAGTAGACGTGGCTGGTGAGATTGACGACCGTGGGCCGGTCGGTGACGGCGCGGTAGTCGATGCGCCAGTCACCCCCCTCGGTGAGGGTGTACACCACGCGTACGTCCAGGGTCCCGGGGAAGCCCATGTCGCCGTGGGGACTCGTGAGGGTGAGGACGAGACCGACGTCGGTGCCGCGGGCGAATCCGTGCACGGTCCAGTTCCGCCGGTCGAATCCCAGAGCGCCGCCGTGCAGGGTGTGTTCACCGCTCGCGACGGACAGGAAGTGGCGTGTGCCGTCCAGGTCGAACCAGCCGTGGGCGATCCGGTTGCCGTAGCGGCCGACGAGGGCACCGAAGTACGCCCGGGAGCCGAGGTAGTCGTCGAGCCCGCGGAAGCCCAGCGACACGTTGGCGCGTCGGCCGTCCCGGTCGGGTGTCTCCAGGGACTGCACGATGCCGCCGTGGCTGAGCACCGCGAGGCGTGTTCCGCCGTTCTCCAGCCACCAGCGGCGCACCTCCGTGCCGTCGGGCAGACGGCCGAAGGGCTCGGAGACGGGGGGACGGGACGGGTGGTGGGGCAGTGTCGTCATCGCGTTCCGGAGGTCGTCGAGGAGATGAGGAGAGATCAGGACGGAGGGCCGGTGCCTTACGGGCCCTCAGGGGCGCAGCAGCACTTTCCCGGTCGCGGGATCGCCGTCGCGGACGAGCTCCATGGCCCGTCCGAACTCGTCGACGCCCAGCTCGTGCGTGACGAGCGCGAGCGGGGTCAGCAGCCCCGCGGCGAAGGCGCGCACGGCGTAGGTCCAGGCGCCGGACGAGGCTCCGAAGACGGTTCCGACCGACAGTTGCCGTACGACGACCTGGGCGGGGTCGAGTCCTTGCGCACCGGGTGCCAGGTTGCCGGTGAGGACCAGACGTCCTCCCCGTCGCAGCAGGTGGGTCGCGGCGTGGGCCGTCGAGACGGCCCCCGCGGCCTCGATCACGACGTCGAAGTCGGCGAGACCGGCGGTCCGGTCCCATGTCCGGTAGGAGGTGGCCCCGAACCGGTGGGCGAGACCGGCGCGGCCGGGGTGTGTGCCGATCACCACGAGTTCGCTCGGGGAGAAGGCACCGAGCAGCTGTGCGGTGAGCAGGCCGAGGGCGCCGGTGCCGATGACGGCCACCCGTGAGCCGGGGAGCGGGGACGCCTTCAGGACGGCGGCGGCGGCGCAGGCCGCGGGCTCGAGGAGCGCGGCGGCGGTGAGGTCGGCGTCCGGCGGAAGGGTGTGCAGGAGGCGGGCGGGGAGTGTCAGGGTGGGGGCCATGGCGCCGGGAACGGTGAATCCCGTCTCCTCGTAGCCGGCCGTGCACAGGTTGCTCTCGCCGTCGCGGCAGCGTGCGCACGTCTGGCAGTTGTGCAGCCCCTCGCCCACCACCTTGTGGCCGATCAGGGAGGAGGGCGCGTGCTCTCCCACGGCGATGACGGTCCCTGACCATTCGTGGCCGGGGACGATCGGATAACGGACGTACTCCGGGGGGCGGCTGCCCTGGTAGAGCTCGCGGTCGCTGCCGCAGACCCCCACGGCGTGGACGCGTACCTGGGCCTCGCCGGGGCCCGGTTCCCGGGGCGTGTGCGCGACGAGGCGGAACCTCCCGGGGGCGTCGAGGACGACGGCCGACTCTCGGGGGCTCACCGGGAGCCGCCCCCGGGCGTCCCCACCCCATGGGTGCTGATCCGAGTGACGCGCACGTCGGCGACTCCCCTCGTTCGATATCTCGGCCAACGTTCGAAATCTTGCCGCGACAGTACGAAGTGTGATGTGGCGGTGTCAACGGTCGTGCACGCCGGGCGGATTGAACGGTCCGCGGAGCGGCCCTTGACTGCCCCGAAGCGGCGATCCTAGTCTGCGGCGACCGAGATCATGAACGTTGTTCGATATGACGAACGGTGAGTCGGTGAAGTCACCGTCAGGGCCGTCACCGCCCAGCACCTCGTACGGGAAACCGCGGGAACGACAAGGACGGACATGAACGACACCCTCACCAACTGGGCGGGGAACATCACCTTCGGTGCGGAACGCTTCAGCGCCCCCACCTCCGTCGAGGAGCTCCAGGAGCTGGTGGCCCGTTCCCGTGCCGTACGCCCCCTGGGCACGGGACACTCCTTCAACGCGATCGCGGACACGTCCGGGGACCTGGTGTCCACCGCACGACTGCCCCGCGTGCTCGACATCGACAGGCGGGCGGGCACCGTCACCGTGAGCGGGGGAACACGGTTCGGGGAGATCGCCGGTGTCCTTCACGAGGCCGGATACGCCCTGCACAACCTCGGTTCCCTGCCGCACATCTCGATCGCCGGCGCCTGCGCGACCGGCACGCACGGTTCGGGAGACGGGAACGGCACCATCGCCTCGGCGGTACGGGCCGTCGAGTACGTATCGGCCTCCGGCGAGCTGGTGACGACGCAGCGAGGAGGAGAACACTTCGCGGGCTCCGTCGTCGCCCTCGGCGCCCTCGGCATCGTCACCACGCTGACACTGGACCTGGTACCCGCCTTCGACATCCGGCAGTGGGTGTACGAAGGGCTGGCCGTCAGCACCCTTCGCGACACCTTCGACGAGGTGATGTCCGCCGCGTACAGCGTCAGCCTCTTCACCCGCTGGCAGGGAGACCTGATCGACCAGATCTGGCTCAAGCGGCGTGCGGACGCCCGCGAGCCCGCGCCCGCGCGCTGGCTCGGCGCCGTACGGGCCGACGGGCCGAGGCACCCCGTCCCCGGCATGCCGGCCGACTCCTGCACCCCGCAGCTGGGACTGCCGGGCCCGTCCCCGTTCCGGCTGCCGCACTTCAGACTGGAACACACGCCGAGCAGCGGCGCGGAACTGCAGTCGGAGTACTTCGTCGCCCGCGAGGACGCCGTCGCGGCCTTCGACGCCCTGCACGCGGTACGGGACGCCTTCGCACCCCATCTGAGAGTGGGGGAGATCCGGAGCGTGGCCGCGGACGACCTCTGGCTCAGCCCCGCGTACCAACGCGACTCGGTCGCCTACCACTTCACCTGGCTGCCCGACGCCGGGTCCGTGACGAAGGCCCTCCGGGTCATCGAGGACGCTCTGGCGCCCTTCGCCGCCCGGCCGCACTGGGGCAAGCTCTTCACCACGGAGCCCGACGCCCTGCGCGGTCTCCATCCGTGTCACGACCGCTTCGCGCGGCTGATGACGGCCCGCGACCCGGCGGGCGTGTTCCGCAACGACTTCATCGCCCGCCACTTTCCTTCCTGAGACCCGCACGGTGAGGGAAACGGTCCCGTGGCCGTCGCGCGCGGCGGCGCGGGAGGCCGTGACCCGTGTTCGGCCTGCCCCTTCCCCGGCCGGATGCGCGGGGAAGGGGCACGCGTCACGGCTCCTCCGCCGCGCGCCTCAGTCGCGTACGATGCGCCACCGGTTGTCGGCGGTGCCGTCGTCCGAAGCCTGGACCACATAGGCGCCGAGGGCCGCGGAACCGTTCTCGATCGCGAGAAGCCTGCCGCTGTGCGCGTTGCGGATCTTGAAGGTGCCGTCGTTCTGGCCGAGCAGGGTCCACCGGTGGTCGGCGGTGCCGTTGTCCGACCACTGCAGGACGGGGGCGCCGTCGGCCGTGGACATGTTCAGCACGCCGAGGACCTTTCCGCTGTGCGCGTTGCGGAACCGGAAGGCGTCGCCTTCCGCGATCATCACCCAGTCGTGGTCGGCGGTGCCCGAGTCGGTCCACTGAAGTGCCCTGCCGCCATCAGCGGTGGACATGTCCTGGATGCCCAGGACGAGGCCGCTGCCCGCGTTGACGAGACGGACGGTGGGGGCGGTGTTCCAGTAGACGGTGTAGTTGTGGCCGTGCGCGTCGTGGAACGGGCCGAGGGCGACGGCGGAGCCGTTCGCGGTGGCGGTGAAGGCGAGCGCGGTGGAGCTGGTCCGCCTGATCGAGGACGTGTCCAGCGACGGCAGGGAGCTGAGGGCGGTCGCGCCGTAGTCGCCGGACAGGACGACCGGCCCGTAGGTGACCGCGGCGACAGCGGGGTCGTCGTTGGCCGGACGCGTGACGATCCGCATCGGCAGACGTACGGTGACCGTGTCCCCGGAGGTCCAGGCGCGGGTCACGGTCGCGTAGGTGCCGGGCACGGCGGCGATGTTCTGCGGGACGCCGTTGACGCTGACGACGGCCCCGGTGGTCCAGCCGGGGATACGGACGCGCAGGGACCAGGTCCCACCGGCGTTGCCGGTGACGCGCAGGGTCGTGGTGTCGTTCGCCGGGTACGACGTGGTCTGGACGACGGTGATGCCGCGTTGCGTCCAGGTGAGGACCGAGGGCACGTACAGGTTCACGGTCAGGGTCGTGCCCGCGTGGAAGTAGACGGAGTCCATCAGACGGGTGTGCATCTCGAGGCCCGTGCCCTGGCAGCACCAGAAGGTGGAGTAGTCGGTGCTCCACGTGCCCCCGCCCCAGGCCGGGCCCACGCCCCGCCGGCCTCCGGGACGCAGCGGGGTGAAGTAGGTGACGTGGCCGTGCGGGTCGGCCGGATTCTGCTGACCGATCATGTGGTTCAGCCACGCCTGCTCGTAGTAGTCGAACAACGCCGCCCGGTCAGGAGTCAGCGAGAACAGCTCGCGGGTGAGCGTGAGCATGTTGACGGTGTTGCAGCTCTCGCACGTGTCCTGGCTCAGGTAGGCGGCGATGGAGTTCGGGGCACGGAAGTGCTCCCCCTGGCTGTTGCCTCCGATGGCGTAGGTGTGCGTGCCCACGCACATGTCCCAGGCATGGGTGGCGATGTCCCGGTAGCGCCTTGCCCCGGTCGCCTTGTACTCGCGGACGGCCCCGATCCATTTCGGCACCTGCGTGTTGGCGTGCAGCCCGGCCAGCGTGTCCTGGTTCGCCGCCAGCGGGTCGAACACCGCGGCGTGGTCGAACCGCTGGGCGACGGCGAGCCACCGGGCCTCGCCGGTCTGCTGGTAGAGGTCGGTCAGGACGGCGTTCATACCGCCGAACTCGGTGCCAAGCACGGCCTGCATCTGACCGCTGCTCAGCCGTCCGGTCCGCCGGTCGACCCAGCCCGCCAGGGCCAGCAGCACATCACGGGCCTGGGTACTGCCGAGGTGCCGCCACACGTCCAGCAGGCCGGCCATGGTCTTGTGAACGGTGTAGTACGGCACGTTGCCGTTGGTCAGCGTCCGGGCCTCCAGGGCGGTGAAGTCGGACTCCGGATAGCCCGACAGATACCCGGCGCTGAAGCCCGCGGCGGTGTTGTTGGCCTGGCACCGGGCCAGCTCCGCGACCATGTACAGGGCTTTGTCCCGGCATACCGCGTCCCCGGTCACGGCGTACACCTGCGCCCACGCCGTGAGGAAGTGGCCCTGGACGTGACTGCGGAAGGGGAAGTCGGGTGCTTCCCATCCGCCGGTGGCGGACGCGCCGGCGGTGGACAGCCGGTGGTTGGCGCGGAAGTTGTACAGCAACCGGTCCACGTCGACGAACCGCAGGTAGCTGTGGGTGCGGTTCTGGTTGTCCAGCCACCGGCTCGCGGTCAGCCGGACCTGGCCGAGTTCGAAGGGGGAAGCCAGGGATCCGATGTCGGGCCGGGCCGGAGGGACGGCCGCTTGCGCCGGGGAACCGCCGAGGAGAGGGCCGACGGCGGATGCCGCGGCGGTCGCTCCGGCCAGGTGGAGGAGGCGTCGTCTGCTGACGGAGGAGGACATGATGCACCTTTTCTCACGGACGAGTGACGGCTGTGTGCTGGAGCGGTTCTGGTCTCCTTCGGAGATGCGTACGCGAGGGGGCGCCCGTCGTCGGCGCTCCCGCCGATGGGCGAGCAGGGAATGACGGCATGAGTGTTAACGCTCACAAAGCTGCGGTCAATACTCGGCGTACGACGGGGAGTCGGGGGCGGGGAGGGGGTCGGGCCCCGATTCGGCCGGAAGTCGTCGACCCGACAAGGGGAGGGGGTTGGCAGCTGTAAGTGCCAGGATCCGAGGAGCCTTGGCCTGTTTCGCTGCTCGGCCACCGACGTGCTCCCCCGCATCAAGAACGTGTAACGGTCGTGCGAACCCTTGAGTTACGTCTGTGTTAGCGCTCACAATGTGTCGCACTCGTCGGTCCCCGGCGGTCGAGGTGGACGCCTCGTCCGCCTCGCCTTCCGCAACCGACCCCTGCGCAGTCACACCTCCACCGGGCCCATCGCCTTCAGGGCTCTGCCTGGTACGACGCACGTCCCGAGAGGATCCACGACATGGCCCACAGAGCCCTCCGCATCGTCGCCGCCGCCGCCCTGGCCGGCAGCGTGCTGACCGCCTGCACCACCGAGCCCGCGACCACCGGAAGCACCGGCGGCACCGGCAAGGGCTCCTCCGACGGAAAGCTGGTGCTCGGTTTCGCTCAGGTGGGCGCCGAGAGCGGCTGGCGCACCGCCAACACCAAGTCCGTCCGCGAGGCGGCCGAGAAGGCCGGTATCACGCTGAAGTTCTCCGACGCGCAGCAGAAGCAGGAGAACCAGATCAAGGCGATCCGCACCTTCATCCAGCAGAAGGTGGACGTCATCGCCTTCTCGCCGGTGGTGGAGTCCGGCTGGGACACGGTCCTGAAGGAGGCCAAGAGCGCCGGCATCCCGGTCATCCTCACCGACCGCGCGGTGGACTCGCAGGACACCTCCCTCTACCGGACGTTCCTCGGCTCCGACTTCGTCAAGGAGGGACAGGAGGCCGGCAAGTGGCTCGTGAAGGAGTACGAGGGCGCCCCCGGGCCGGTCAACGTCGTCGAGCTCCAGGGCACCACGGGCTCCGCGCCCGCCAACGACCGCAAGGCCGGCTTCGCCGAGGCCGTCAAGGGCGACCCCAAGTTCAAGGTCGTCGCCTCGCAGACCGGGGACTTCACCCGCGCCAAGGGCAAGGAGGTCATGCAGGCCTTCCTCAAGTCCCACGAGGACATCGACGTCCTGTACGCCCACAACGACGACATGGCCCTGGGCGCCATCCAGGCCATCGAGGAGGCGGGCAAGAAGCCGGGCACCGACATCAAGGTGATCTCCGTGGACGGCATCAAGGACGCCTTCGTCGCCATGCAGCAGAAGAAGATCAACGTGGTGGTCGAGTGCAACCCGCTCCTCGGTGACCAGCTCATGGAGCTCGCCAAGAAGGTCGCGGCGGGGGAGAGCGTCCCCCGACGGGTCGAGGTCAAGGAGGGCGTCTTCACCCAGGACCAGGCCGCGGCCGCCCTGCCCGGCCGCCAGTACTGACCTCACGCCCGCACCGGACCGGGGCGGCCTCGCGCCTGCCCCGGTCCCTCAGGAGAGGAGGGCGGATGGCAGCCCCACCCACCCCTCGCACACCCACCCGCGCCGACCGGCCGGTCCTGGAGGCGCACGGCATCCGCAAGGCCTTCCCCGGCGTCCTCGCCCTCGACGGCGTGGACCTGCGCCTCTTCCCGGGGGAAGTGCACGCGCTGATGGGCGAGAACGGCGCCGGCAAGTCGACCCTCATCAAGGTGCTCACCGGAGTCCATCCGCCCGACGCGGGAACCATCGCCATCGACGGCGGTCCCCAGCGGTTCACCGAACCACTGGAGGCGCAGCACGCCGGAATCAGCACGGTCTACCAGGAGGTGAACCTGTGCCCCAACCTCTCGGTCGCCGAGAACATCCTCATCGGCCGTGAGCCACGGCGCCTGGGGCTCGTCCACTGGTCGGCTCTCCACCGGCGCGCGGCCCAGCTCATCACCGAACTGGACCTCGACCTCGATGTCGGCCTTCCGCTGAGCGCGCACTCCCTCGCCGTCCAGCAACTCGTCGCGATCGTCCGCGCCGTGGACATCCGGGCGAAGGTGCTCGTCCTCGACGAACCCACCTCAAGCCTCGACCGGGACGAAGTCGCCCAGCTGTTCGCCCTGGTGCGCCGGCTGCGTGACCGGGGCGTCGCGATCCTCTTCGTCACCCACTTCCTCGACCAGGTCTTCGACCTGTGCGACCGGGTGACCGTCCTGCGCAACGGACGTCTCGAAGGCGAGTACCGCATCGACGAGCTGACACCCGTCACCCTGGTCCACCACATGGTCGGCAGCGAGCTGCGCACCCTGGACGAACTGGCCGAGACGTCCCACACCGGCACCGCCGCCACCCCCCGTTCCACGGACACCCCCTTCCTGAGCGCCCGCGGACTCGCCCGCGCCGGTTCCATCCAGCCGTACGACCTGGACATCCACCGCGGCGAGGTCATCGGTCTCGCCGGACTCCTCGGATCCGGACGGACCGAGGCGGCCCGGCTGCTCTTCGGGGCCGACCACGCCGACGGCGGCGAGCTGCGGATCGACGGCGAACGCGCCGCACTGCGCTCGCCGCGCGCCGCGATCGCCCGCAAGATCGCCTTCTGCTCGGAGAACCGCAAGGCCGAGGGGCTGATCGGCGAACTCACCGTCCGCGAGAACATCGTGCTGGCCCTCCAGGCCGCACGCGGCTGGACCAGGCCCCTCTCCCGTACCCGACAGGACGAGATAGCCGCCCGGTGGATCGAGGTCCTCGACATCCGCCCGGCCCATCCCGAGGCGCAGGTCCGCAACCTCAGCGGGGGCAACCAGCAGAAGGTGCTGCTCGCCCGGTGGCTGCTCACCGACCCCCGGCTGCTGATCCTGGACGAACCCACCCGCGGCATCGACATCGGGGCCAAGACGGAGATCCAGAGACTGGTCACCCGCCTGGCCGCGGAGGGCACCGCGGTCCTCTTCATCTCCGCCGAACTCGAGGAAGTGCTGCGGCTGAGCCACCGAGTGGGCGTCCTGCGCGACCACCGGCTCGTCGCCACCCTCCCCAACGACACGACCCTGACGCCCGACCGGATCCTGGGCGCCATCGCCACCGGAGCCACCTCATGACACCACCCGACGACACAGGCGCGGGCGCGCGCAAGGCCCCTGCCGCCGGCGCCCGGCGGCTCACCGAACACCGGCTGTTCTGGCCCGCCGCCGTCCTCACCGTCCTGTTGCTGGGGAACGTCGCTCTCACCCACGACTTCTTCGCCGTCCGCGTCCAGAACGGACATCTGTACGGCAGCCTCATCGACATCCTCCAGTTCGGCGCCCCCCTGATCCTGGTGTCGCTCGGCATGACGCTGGTCATCGCCACCCGGGGCATCGACCTCTCGGTCGGCTCGACGGTGGCGATCGCCGGCGCCCTCGCCTGCGAGCACATCGCCACGGCCGAGGACCCCGGAAGCCTGGGCACCGTCATGTCGGCGGTGGCCGTGGCGGTCTGCGTCGCCGCCGCGATCGGGCTGCTGAACGGCTTCCTCGTCGCCAGGCTGGGCGTCCAGCCCATCGTCGCCACGCTGGTCCTCATGGTCGCCGGACGCGGCGTGGCCCAGCTGATCACCGACGGGCAGATCATCAGCGTGTCCAGCGGCGCCTACAAGATGATCGGCGGCGGCTACTGGCTCACCCTCCCGTTCGCCGTCCTGCTGGCCGGGGCCCTCGTCGTCGTCGCCTCTCTCCTCACCCGACGGACCGCACTCGGCATGCTCATCGAATCAGTGGGCGGCAACCCGGTTGCGAGCCGACTCGTCGGGATCAGGGCGAGCGGACTCCTGGTCATGGTCTATGTCGTCAGTGCCGTCTGCGCGGCGGTGGCCGGACTGATGATCAGTTCCAACGTCTCCAGCGCCGACGGCAACAACGCGGGCCTGTGGATCGAACTGGACGCGATCCTCGCCGTGGTCATCGGCGGCACCGCGCTGACGGGCGGCCGATTCTCCCTCGGCGGCACGGTCCTGGGCGCGCTGATCATCCAGACCCTCTCGACCACGATCTACACCCTCGGCGTACCGCCCGAGACCACGCTCGTCTTCAAGGCCCTGGTCGTCATCGTCGTGTCTCTCGTCCAGTCGTCCGCGTTCCGCGCGCGACTCTCACGCCGTCGCGGACCGGCCGCCCCCGACACGGTCCCCGCGGCCGGCGACCTGGGAGTCCGTCAGCAGGAGGTCCACCCGTGAGCACCACCCTCGCCTCCCTCACCAAGCCGCTCCACCGGTTCTCGGTACGGCACGCCACCCGCCTGCCGCTCATGGTGACGGCCACTCTGCTGGTCGCCATGTTCTCGATCGGCTCCGTCCAGTACGAAGGCTTCTTCTCGGCGCAGGTCCTGCTCAACGTCCTGGTGGACAACGGCTTCCTGCTCGTCGTGGCGATCGGCATGACGTTCGTCATCCTCACCGGCGGAATCGACCTGTCCGTCGGCTCCATGGTGGCCCTGTCGACCATGCTGACGGCCTGGCTCGTCGAACAGAACGGCCTGCCGCTCGCTCTGGCGGTACCGGTGGTCCTGCTGGTGGGGGCCGGAGGCGGCGCGCTGATGGGGTGGGTGATCCACGCCTTCGAGATCCAGCCCTTCATCGTCACCCTCGCGGGCATGTTCCTCGCCCGTGGTCTCTGCTACATGATCAGCACGGAGTCCATCTCCATCACCGACCCGACCACCACGCGGATCGCCCAGACACGGGTGCTCCTGCCCGGAGGCCTGTTCGTCTCACCCGCTGTGATCATCGCCCTGGTCGTGCTGGCGCTCGCCTTCGTCGTCCTGCACCACACCCGCTTCGGCCGTACCGTCTACGCCCTGGGCGGCAGTGAGTCCTCGGCCCGTCTCATGGGCCTGCCGGTGGGACGCACGAAGGTCGCGGTCTACGCCGTGAGCGGTCTGTGCTCCGCCCTGGGCGGCCTGCTGCTGACCTTCTACATGCTGTCCGGTTACGCCCTGCACGCCGTCGGCATGGAGCTCGACGCCATCGCGGCCGCCGTCATCGGAGGGACGCTGCTGACCGGGGGTTCCGGATTCGTCCTGGGGACCGCACTCGGCGTGACGGTCCTCGGTCTGATCCAGACCATCATCAGCTTCCAGGGCACGCTCAGCTCGTGGTGGACGCGCATCGTCATCGGCGGCCTGCTGTTCGTGTTCATCCTTCTCCAACGGCTCTTCGGCGGCTCCCGTCCAGCGGAATAGACCACCCGGCCGATCGGCGCTTGTTAGCGCTCACAATGGTGTGACGGAAGAGGCGCTAAGGTCTTTCACGCATCGACACACAGCCGTAAGCAGGGAGAAGGGAGGCGAACGTGGCACATCCCGCGGAAGACGTCCGCCCGCCGACGATGGCCGACGTCGCACGAGAGGCGGGGGTCTCCCACCAGACCGTCTCCCGGGTGCTGAGCGGTCACCCCAACGTGCGAGCGGCCACCCGGGAGCAGGTCACCCTGGCCATCGAGCGGCTGGGCTACCGCCGTAACTCCGCCGCGCGCGCCCTGGTGACGCGCCGCACGAGGACCCTGGGCGTCATCGCCGTCAACACCACCCTGTACGGCCCCGCCAGCACCATGGCCGGCCTGCAGGAGGCGGCCCGGGACGAGGGCTACCTCGTGTCGACCGTCAATCTCCGCACGGGGGAGGGGCAGGGGCTGAAGGACGCCATCGACCACCTCGCGTCCTGGGGCGTGGAGGGTGTCGTCGCCATCACCCCGCAGCGCTCGCACGTGCAGGCGCTCGCCGAGCTCGACGCGCCCTTCCCCGTGGTCACCGTGGAGGGCGGTCACCAGCTCGACCTGCCCGGCGTCTCCCTCGACCAGGAGCTCGGCGCCCGCATGGTCACGGAGCACCTGCTCGCCGCCGGACATGCCACCGTCTGGCACGTGGCGGGGCCCGAGGACTGGCTGGAGAGCGAGGCCCGCACCGCGGGATGGCGTGCGGTCCTGGAGGAGAGCGGCATCCGGCCGCCCCGTGTGCTGACGGGCGACTGGAGTCCGCTGTCCGGGTACCGCGCGGGGCAGGAACTCGCCGGACTGGCCGTGGCCCGCCGGGGGACGACGCCGGTCACCGCGGTCTTCGTCGCCAACGACCAGATGGCGCTCGGTGTCCTGCGGGCGCTGCGCGAGGCCGGCATCCGCACCCCCGACCAGGTGGCCGTCGCCGGCTTCGACGACATCCCGGAGGCCGAGTACTTCCCGCCGTCGCTGACAACGGTCCGCCAGGACTTCACCGCCATCGGGCGCCGGAGCATCGGCCTCCTGGTGGACCACATCGAGGGACGCGCCCGCAAGGCCGAGCACCTCCTGGTGGAGCCGCAGCTCATCATGCGCGCGAGCACACGCCCCTCGAACTAGGGGGTGCCTTGTCGATCAGGCCAGGCTCGCGGCGCCTGGCACCGCGCCTCGCCGCGTTGTCGTCGGTCGGCATGGCTCCGCCATGCCTCCTTCCTCCGCCTTGCGATGCACGGCACCGGACGCCGCTCCCTGATCCGGCCTGATCGACAAGACACCCCCTAGGGAGTGTCCGGCGATTCGCGTCGGATCAGGCCGGGTCGTTCGGCGCGTGCGACCCGGCGTGCGGCCGGGGCGCCGCTCGTAGGGGAGCTGCTCGGGTTTCCGGGAGACCCCCAGGCCTGACGCGGCCGGCGGCTCCCGTCACCGCTCTTCCGGCCACCCGCCTCGGGTCGGCCAGTTCGTGGCACGCGGCGCGGCTCCCTTCTCGGCAGCCCACGGCCACCCGCCTCGGTCCGCCCGGCCCTGGCGTGCGCCGCGGCTCCCTTCCCGGCGGCGGCCCACGGCCACCCATCTCGGGCCGGCCCGGCCCTGGCGCGCGCCGCGGCTCCCTTCCCGGCGGCTCACCCTGTGCCGCCCGCGCCGGACACGGCGTGGGCCCCGCACCCGGTGACCAAGTGAGCGCTCACGTCAGAGTCCTCATTCCTCCGCGGGATTTCGATAGAACTGCACGAAGCTCTTGTCCAACCCGATTGTGAGCGTTAACAATCGGTGGCGCCCCACCCCTGCCCATGACGAGAGAGACCGCATCGTGACCACACACGCCATGTCCGGCCCTGCAGCCCGTCACGACCCCGAGGCCTGCACGATCGGAGTCGACTTCGGCACCCTCTCCGGGCGCGCCGTCGTGGTCAGGGTCCGGGACGGCGCCGAACTCGGTTCGGCGGTCCACGAGTACCGCCATGCCGTCATCGACGACCGCCTTCCCACCAACGGCGCCCCGCTGCGCCCCGACTGGGCCCTGCAGCACCCCGAGGACTGGCGCGAAGTCCTGCGCACCGCCGTCCCGGCGGCGGTCGCCGACGCCGGGGTCGACCCCGCCCGCGTCATCGGCATCGCCACCGACTTCACCGCCTGCACGGTCCTGCCGACCACACCGGACGGCACGCCCCTCGCCCTGACGCCCGAGTGGGCCGACCGCCCGCATGCCTGGCCCAAGCTGTGGAAGCACCACGCGGCCCAGGACCAGGCCGACCGCATCAACGCCCTCGCGCACGCCCAGGGCGAGAAGTGGATCGCACGGTACGGCGGCAAGATCTCCTCCGAGTGGCAGTACGCCAAGGCCCTGCAGGTCCTGGAGGAGGACCCCGCCGTCTACGCCGCCTGCGCCCGCTGGATCGAGGCGGCCGACTGGATCGTCTGGCAGCTGACCGGCACCGAGTCGCGCAACACCTGCACCGCCGGCTACAAGGGCATCCACCAGGACGGCGCCTACCCCTCGCCCGGCTTCCTCGCCCGGCTCCACCCGGACTTCGCGGACTTCCCCGCCACGCGTCTGGAGCACCCGCTGTCACCGCTGGGCTCCCGCGCCGGCGGACTGAGCAGCCGGGCCGCGCGCTGGACCGGCCTCCCCGAGGGCATCGCGGTCGCCGTCGGCAACGTCGACGCCCACGTGGCCGCGCCCGCCGCGGGCGCCGTGGAGAACGGCCGGATGCTCGCCATCATGGGCACCTCCACCTGCCACGTCCTCAACGGCGCCGCCCTTGCCGAGATCCCCGGCATCTGCGGCGTCGTCGACGGCGGCATCGTCAAGGGCGCCTACGGCTACGAGGCGGGCCAGAGCGCGGTCGGCGACATCTTCGCCTGGTGGCTCCGCCAGGGCGTCCCGGAGCACTACCACGCCGAGGCCTCGGCGGCCGGCGAGGACCTGCACCAGCTCCTGACCCGCAAGGCCGCCGGCCGGCCCGTCGGCGCGCACGGTCTGGTCGCCCTGGACTGGATGAACGGCAACCGCTCCACCCTGGTCGACCACCACCTCTCGGGAGTCATCGCCGGACTCACCCTCGACACCCGGCCCGAAGACGTCTACCGGGCCCTGCTCGAATCCACGGCCTACGGCACCCGGATGATCGTCGAGGCCTTCGAGGACGGCGGGATTCCCGTCGAGGAGTTCATCGTGACCGGAGGCCTGAAGAAGAACGAACTGCTCATGCAGATCTACGCCGACGTGCTCCGCCGCCCCGTCTCCCTCGGCACCTCCGAGCAGGGGCCGGCACTCGGTTCGGCCATTCACGCCGCCGTCGCCGCCGGGTCGTACCCCGACGTCCGCTCCGCCGCCTCCGCCATGGGAAGCGTCCAGCGGCACGCCTACGTACCCGATCCCGCGAGGGCCGACGCCTACGACGCGCTGTTCCACGAATACCGCGCTCTGCACGACCACTTCGGCACGGGAGCGGACCTCCTCCTGCACCGCCTGCGCAGGATCCGCAACGCCGCCCGCACCGCGACCACCGACTGACCGGTCCGCCTCCCCGGCCTCATCGGTCCAGCCTCTCCACCCCAGCACCTCCGAGGAGCACACCCGACATGACGCTCGCCCCGCCCGACCGCGAGATCTGGTTTCTCACCGGCAGCCAGGCCCTCTACGGCGACGAGACCCTGGCCCAGGTCGCCGAACAGTCACGCACCATCTGCCAGACCCTCGCCGGCCAGCCGCAGATGACCGTCCGCCTCGTCTGGAAGCCGGTCCTCACCGACGCGGCCGCCATCCGCGCGGTCTGCCTGGAGGCCAACGCCGACGACCGCTGCATCGGCCTGATCGCCTGGATGCACACCTTCTCCCCGGCCAAGATGTGGATCGCGGGACTCGACGCCCTGAGCAAGCCGCTGCTGCACCTGCACACCCAGGCCAACCGCCGACTGCCCTGGTCCACCATCGACATGGACTTCATGAACCTGAACCAGGCCGCCCACGGCGACCGCGAGTTCGGCTTCGTCCAGACCCGCCTCGGTGTCCCCCGCAAGACCGTGGCCGGCCACGTCTCCACTCCCGAGGTCGTCGACCGCGTCGCCGGATGGGCCCGCGCGGCCGTCGGCCGCTGCGAGCTGACCACCCTCAAGCTCGCCCGCTTCGGCGACAACATGCGCGACGTCGCCGTCACCGAAGGCGACAAGGTCGAGGCGCAGCTGCGGTTCGGGGTCTCGGTCAACACCTACGGCGTCAACGACCTCGTGGCCGCGGTCGACGCCGCCGACCAGGACACCGTCACCGCGCTCGTCAAGGAGTACCAGGACCTCTACGCCCTCGCGCCCGAACTGCGGCCCGGCGGCGAGCGGCACGACTCCCTGCGCTACGCCGCCCGGATCGAAGCCGGCCTGCGCGCCTTCCTCACGGAAGGCGGCTTCCGCGCCTTCACCACCAACTTCGAGGACCTCGGCGGCCTGCGCCAGCTGCCCGGCCTCGCCGTGCAGCGCCTGATGGCCGACGGCTACGGCTTCGGCGGCGAAGGGGACTGGAAGACCTCGACCCTGCTGCGCACGCTCAAGGCGATGGCCGACGGCCTGCCCGGCGGCACCTCCTTCATGGAGGACTACACCTACGACCTCACGCCCGGCCAGGAACTCATCCTCGGCGCCCACATGCTGGAGGTCTGCCCCTCCCTCACGACGGCGACGCCCACCTGCGAGATCCACCCGCTCGGCATCGGCGGACGCGAGGACCCGGTCCGGCTCGTCTTCGACGCGGACCCCGGTCCGGCCGTCGTCGTCGGTCTCGCCGACATGGGCGACCGGTTCCGGCTCGTCGCCAACCACATCGACGTCGTCGCCCCGCCCGAGCCGCTGCCCCGGCTCCCCGTCGCCCGCGCCGTCTGGCAGCCCCGCCCCGACCTGCGGACCTCCACCGAGGCGTGGCTGACGGCCGGAGCACCGCACCACACCGTCCTGACCACCGCTCTCGGCGGCGAGGAGCTCGAAGACCTCGCCGAGATGCTGCGGACCGAGCTCGCCGTCATCGACGAGGACACCACCATCCGGCGCTTCACGCGTGAGCTGCGCTGGAACCAGGCCTACCACCGCCTGGCCCAGAGCCTGTGAACACCCCCGCCTCCGCCACCACCGCCGCCACCAGGACGGAGCCCTCCGTGCGTACGACCGTTTCCAAGGAGCTGCGCCGAGAGGTGCTGGAGGCCAACCTCCGCATCCCCCGGGCCGGGCTCGCCACCCTCACCTGGGGCAACGTGAGCGGTGTGGACAGAGAGGCCGGCGTCTTCGTCATCAAGCCCTCGGGAGTCGCCTACGACGTGCTGAGCGAGGAGGACCTGGTCGTCGTCTCCCTGTCCGACGGGAGCGTCGTGGACGGCCGCCTGCGCCCGTCGACCGACACGGAGACGCACCGCAGTCTCTACCTGGCCTTCCCCTCCATCGGAGGCGTGACCCACACGCACTCCACCCACGCCGTCGCCTTCGCCCAGGCCCGGCGCGCGATACCGGTGCTCGGCACGACCCACGCCGACACCTTCAACGGTCCCGTCCCCGTCACCGAGGTCCTCACGCCGCAACAGTGCGCCACGGACTACGAGTACAACACCGGCCAGGTCATCGTGGACCTGCTGGATCGTGACGACACCCGGGCCCGGGAGGTCCCCGGCGCCCTGGTCGCCCACCACGGCCCCTTCACCTGGGGCACCGACGCCACCGCGTCCCTGGAGCACGCCATCATCTGCGAGGCGGTGGCCGAGATGGCCCTCCACACCATCGCCCTGGGCACGGTCGAGCCCCCGCAGCACGTCCTGGACCGCCACTTCACCCGCAAACACGGCCCGGACGCCTACTACGGCAACCCTCCCACCGTGTGAGCACACCGGCACGGCCGCGGCGCGCGTCCACCAGCGCGCCGCGCCGTGAAGGCTCCTCGAAGCGGACGCGCGCCCCCGGGCGACGGGAGCCCGCGTGCCGATGAACGCCAGGGCCCCGCCCGTACCGCACCGCGCACCGAGAGCACGACGCCCATCACCGTCCATCTCAAGGAGAGCACCCTTGCGCACGCACGCCCGCACCACCAGAAAGGCCGGTGTCATCGCCGGTGGCCTGCTCGCCACCTCGCTGGCAGCCGGTCTCCTCACCCAGTCCCCAGCGGTGGCGGACACCGCCGTGACGGACTACACGATCTCCGTCGACGCCGATCGCGCGGGACCGGCGATCGACCCCACGATGTATGGCGTCTTCTTCGAGGACATCAACAACGCCGCCGACGGCGGGCTCTACGCCGAACTCGTCCAGAACCGTTCCTTCGAGTTCAGCCCCGTCGACAACCGGTCCTACACCCCGCTGACCTCCTGGCGGCAGACCGCGTCCGGCGGCGCCACCGGCACCCTCCGCGTCGCCGACGACGCCGAGCGGCTGAACGAGCGCAACCGCAACCATCTGCGTCTGGACCTCGCCGGGACGGGCGGCACCAACGGCCGCTTCGGCGTCGTCAACACCGGTTACGGCGCGGGCATGGCCCTCAGGGAGGGCGCACGCTACGACTTCTCCGTCTGGGCGCGCACGGACAACCCAGCCGGTACGCGTCTGACCACGGAGTTCCGCACGGACGACGGCACCGTCCTGTCCGCACCCCTGGGCATCGCCGTACGAGGCGACCGGTGGACCAAGTACACCGGCACGCTCGTCCCCAAGGTGACCACCACCGCGGGGCGGCTCGCGGTGACGGCCGCGGGCGCGGGAACCGTACGCCTCGACATGGTCTCGCTCTTTCCCCGTGACACCTACAAGGGCCGCAAGAACGGGCTGCGCAAGGACCTCGCCGAGAAGATCGCCGCACTTGACCCCGGCTTCCTGCGCTTCCCGGGCGGCTGCCTGGTCAACACGGGCAGCCACGAGGCCTACGAGGCCCCCGACTGGGAACGCCGCCGCTCCTACCAGTGGAAGGACACCGTCGGCCCGGTCGAGCAGCGGGCCGTGAACGCGAACTTCTGGGGCTACCACCAGAGCTACGGCCTCGGCTACTACGAGTACTTCCAGTTCGCCGAGGACATCGGCGCGATGCCGCTGCCCGTCGTGCCCGCCCTGGTAACCGGCTGCGGTGAGAACCAGGCCACCGACGACCCCGCGCTCCTGAAGCGACACATCCAGGACACCCTGGACCTGATCGAGTTCGCCAACGGTCCCGTCACCTCCCCGTGGGGTCGCAAGCGAGCCGCGATGGGCCACCCGAAGCCCTTCGGCCTGACCCACGTGGGCGTCGGCAACGAGGAGAACCTGCCCGACGCCTTCTTCGCCCGCTTCACCGAGTTCCGCAAGGCGATCGAGGCCGAGTACCCGCAGATCACGGTCGTCTCCAACTCGGGCCCCGCCTCCAGCGGCGCCACCTTCGACCGGCTGTGGGACCTCAACCGCCAGGCGGGCGTCGGCCTGGTCGACGAGCACTACTACAACTCGCCGCAGTGGTTCCTGGAGAACAACAACCGTTACGACTCCTACGACCGTACGGGCCCCAAGGTGTTCCTGGGGGAGTACGCCTCCCGTGACAACCGCTTCTCGAACGCACTCTCCGAGGCGGCGTTCATGACCGGCCTCGAGCGCAACGCCGACGTGGTCAAACTCGCCTCCTACGCCCCGCTGCTGGCCGACGTGCACCAGAACCAGTGGCGGCCGGACATGATCTGGTTCGACAACAACCGCTCGTGGGGCTCGACCAGCTACGAGGTCCAGAAGCTGTTCATGAACAACACCGGTGACCGGGTCGTGCCGAGCCGGGCCTCCGCCACGCCCTCGGTCTCCGGCCCGATCACCGGGGCGATCGGCCTGTCGACATGGGCCACCAGCGCCGCCTACGACGACGTCGAGGTCACCGCCGCGAACGGCACCACGCTGCTGAAGGACGACTTCTCGACCGGGGCCTCCCGATGGACGCCGGCAGCCGGGCGCGGCACCTGGGCCGTCCAGGACGGAGCCTACGTCCAGTCCGACGAGGCCGCCGAGAACACCCTGGTCACCGCCGGTGACACGAGCTGGCAGGACTACGACCTGAAGGTCAGGGCCACGAAGAAGTCCGGCAGGGAAGGCTTCCTGATCGCCTTCGGCGTACGTGACACCGGCAATCACTACTGGTGGAACCTCGGCGGCTGGGGCAACACCCGCTCCGCCGTCGAGAAGGCCGTCGACGGAGGCAAGCAGACCCTGCTGGAGACCCCCACCGCCATCGAGACGGGCCGCACCTACGACGTCCACGTCCAGGTACGGGGCCGGCAGGTCACCCTCTACCTCGACGGGCAGAAGTGGGGCTCCTTCACCGACGACAAGACCGCCGAACCGTTCCGCCAGGTGGTGACGAGGGACAAGGGCGACCTGATCGTCAAGGTCGTCAACGCCCAGGCCGCCGCGGCCCGTACGCGCATCGACCTCGGGACCGCGGGCGTCGCGTCGACCGCCAGGCTGACCACGCTGGAAGGCGCACCGGACGCGGTGAACAGCGCCGACGCCTCCCCGATCCAGCCGCGCACATCGACGCTGCGGGGCATCGGGCGGACCTTCACGCACACCTTCCCCGCCCATTCGGTCACGTTCCTGCGGATCAGGACCAGCTAGAAGGAGCCGGCGACGGGCCGCACCGCGGTCCCGCGCCCCGGCCGGGAAGGGCAGTCGTCCGCCCCGGCCGGGGCGCGTCCGCGAGCGGCCCCGCGCTCACGAGGCGCGGGGCAGCCGCCCGGTCGTCCGCTCGATCCAGCCGAGGTAGGACCCGACACGGGTGTTCACGGCGGGAGTGTCGGTGGCGCACTCCCTGCCGTAGGACACCAGACCCACGACGTACGGCCGCCCCTCGACCACCCGGACCAGGGGGCCGCCCGAGTCGTACTGGCAGCTGTCACGGCCGGGGGCGTACGTGCAGATCTGGGTGGAGGCGATCTGCCCCATGCCCCGGCTCGCGCAGACCGGGTTGCTCAGGGTGCGGAGGGCCACGGTCCGCAGGACGTCGGAGGCGCGGCCGCCGAACGAGGTGGTGCCCCAGCCGGGCACCTCGACCTGGGCGCGGTCCAGGGACCCGCCGGCGTACGGAGCGGGCAGGCCGACCGGGCTCACGTCACGGCTGAGGGCGACCGGCTCGGGGAGCCGGACGAGCGCGATGTCGTTGCGCTGGCTGACCGGGTCGTACTCCGGGTGCGGGACGAACCGGTCGGGGGTCACCAGGACCGCGTGCGGGCTGTCGGCGCCGGTCGTCAGATCATGGTCGCCCAGGAGCACACCCACCCGGGCGGGACTCGCGTACGACCCCGTCAGACAGTGGGCCGCGGTGAGCACGTACCGGTCGCCGATCAGCGCGCCGCCGCACATCACCCGACGCTCCACGACGTCGACGAGCCCCGCCATGAAGGGGTACTGATGAGGCCGCGCCTCCTGTCCGCCGACGACCGCCTGCGCGGGCGGCGCGATCCCGAGCGGACACACCCCCATCACCACGCCCGCGACCGTCGCCATGAGCTTCCTCGCCCGTCCCACCAGATCTCCGCACTCTCGGCGCCGCGTTCCCGGGCCGGAGAGGTGCGGAGACGTTTCCGCACGCCCGTCCCGGCCCGCGTGGGCATCAACGAGACAAGCGGGACGCGGTCACTCGATCACGGGGCCGGACCGGTGACCGATGCCCTACGGCACCCGGGCCGTCCACTCCGGCGTGCCGAACTTGGACTCCGCGAGTTCCTTCGCCCGGGTCAGCTCGTCCTCCGTGACATGGCCGTCCGACAGCCCGTACCGGCCGCGGAAGGAGGCGATCATCCGCTCGATGACCGCCTCGCGCGGCAGGCCCGTCTGACGGCGCAGCGGGTCCACGCGCTTCCTGGCGCTCTTCGTGCCCTTGTCCGAGAGCTTCTCGCGGCCGATGCGGAGGACCTCCGTCATCTTGTCCGCGTCGATGTCGTACGCCATCGTCACGTGGTGCAGCACCGCCCCCCGGCCCGTCACGATCCGCTTCTGCGCCGCGCCCGCGATCTTGCCGGCGTCCGTGGCGATGTCGTTGAGCGGCTGGTACCAGGCCCTGACACCCATGTCGCCGAGCGCGCCGAGGACCCAGTCGTCGAGGTAGGCGTAGCTGTCGGCGAAGGACAGACCCTGCACCAGGGCATCGGGTACGGAGAGCGAGTACGTGATCGTGTTGCCGGGCTCGATGAACATCGCCCCGCCCCCGCTGATCCGCCGCACCACCTGGATGCGGTGCCGCTCCGCCGCCTCCGGGTCGACCTCGTTGCGCAGGGACTGGAAGCTGCCGATCACCACCGCGGGGGCGCCCCACTCCCAGACCCGCAGGGTCGGCGGGCGGCGCCCGGCGGCGACCTCGGACGTCAGGACCTCGTCGAGCGCCATGTGCAGGGCGGGCGACTGCGGCGGCTCGTGGACCAGCTGCCAGTCGTAGTCGGTCCAGTCCGTGGCGTGGGCGAGGGCACGGCGGACCGCGATCCCGACGCCCTCCGTGGTGAGCCCGAACATCCGGGTGTCCGGGGGCAGTGCCGCGTCGATCCGCGCCGCGAGCCCCAAGGCGTCGGTGTCGGCGGGCGCGCCCTCCAGGGCGCGGTCGATCGCCAGGATCGCCTCGTCGGGCTCCAGGAAGAAATCGCCCGCGACCCGCACGTGACGCAGGACGCCGTCCTCGGTGTCGAGGTCGACGACCACCAGCTTCCCGCCGGGGACCTTGTACTCGCCGTGCACGGAACCCTCCCGTAGGTAAGGGGTGAACTCGGCCAAAGGGTACTCCCCGGGAGAACGGGGGGTGACGAGTGCGGTGGTCCGGTTGTCAGCGCCGCGTGCTTAGCTGGACACATGACCGAAGACTTCATCGAGCACGTCCTCGGCGGCCGTACGACCGAGGTGGAAGAGGCCGTCCGCAAGGCCGCCGCCGCCGAGATCATGCCGCGCTTCCGGCAGCTCGCCGCCGACGACATCGTCGAGAAGAACGGCCCGCACGACCTGGTCACCGTCGCCGACCGGGCGGCCGAGGCCCACCTCACCACCTCCCTGACCGCCCTGCTGCCCGGCTCGGTGGTCGTCGGCGAGGAGGCCGTCCACGCCGACCCCACGGTCTACGAGGCGCTGCGCGGCGACGCCCCCGTCTGGATCGTCGACCCCGTCGACGGCACCCGGCAGTTCGTCCACGGCGACCCCGCCTTCTGCACCCTCGTCGCCCTCGCCCGGCACGGCGAGCTGCTCGCCTCCTGGACCTACGCGCCCGCTCTGGAGGAGTTCGCCATCGCCGTACGCGGCCGGGGCGCCACCCTCGACGGGCAGCCCCTGCACGCCGGTTCACCCGAGCCCGGCGCCGCCCTCACGGTCGCCACCTCGCACCCCGACTACACCACGCCGGACCAGAAGCGGGCCCTGCTCGGCCTGGTCACCGAGGGCGTCGCCCCCCGGCCCTGCGGCTCCGCGGGGCTCGAATACCTGGCTGTGGCGCGCGGCGCGCTCGACGCCACCGCCTTCAGCTGGGAGTACGCCTGGGACCACGCGGCCGGGCTGCTCCTGGTCACCGAGGCCGGCGGTGCGCAGACGACCGTCGCCGGTGAGCCCTTCCGCATCACCGGCGGCAACGCGCTGCCGTTCACGGCCGCCAGGGACACCGCCACCGCCGACCGTGTCCGTACGCTCCTGAGGGGCCGTTAAGAGCCGCCGGAGCACAGGAATATCCTGAGAGCCCTGGCCATCGGCTGACGAAGGAGTCCGAAGGTGTCGAAGAGGACGTCGATGCTCGATGCCGTCGTCGTGGGCGCGGGGCCCAACGGACTGACCGCCGCCGTCGAACTGGCCCGCCGCGGCTTCTCCGTGGCCGTCTTCGAGGCGAAGTCCACCGTCGGCGGCGGCGCCAGGACCGAGGAGCTCACCCTCCCCGGCTTCCGGCACGACCCCTGCTCCGCCGTCCACCCGCTCGGCGCCGGCTCGCCCGTTTTCAGGACGATGCCGCTCGACCGGTACGGCCTGGAGTGGCTCCACCCCGAACTGCCCATGGCCCACCCCTGGGACGACGGCACCGCCGCCGTCCTCGCCCGCTCCGTCGCGGAGACCGCCGCCTCCTTCGGACCGCGCGACGCGGGCGCGTACCGCAGGCTCGTCGGCCCCTTCCTCGGCAAGTGGGACACCCTCGCGGGGGACTTCATGCAGCTGCCGCTCACGGCGCTGCCCCGCGATCCGGTGACCCTCGCCCGCTTCGGCCTCACCGGGCTGCCTCCCTCCACCTGGCTGATGCGCCGCTTCCAGGACGAGAAGGCCCGCGCGCTCTTCGCCGGCCTCGTCGGCCATGTCATGGCCCCGCTGGACGGTTTCGCCACCGGCGCCGTCGGCCTCGTCTTCGCGCTCGCCGCCCACGCCGGCGGCTGGCCCATGCCCCGGGGCGGCTCCCAGTCGATCTCCGACGCCCTCACCGCGTACCTCCAGGACCTCGGCGGCGCCGTCCACACCGACTTCGAGGTCAAGCGCCTCGACGACCTGCCGCCCGCCCGCGCCTACGTCTTCGACACCTCGCCCACGGCCCTCGCCCGGATCGCCGGCTTCGGCGGCCACTACGACCACTACCGGTACGGCGCCGCCGTGTTCAAGGTCGACTACGCCCTGGACGGCCCCGTGCCGTGGACCGCCGAGGAAGCCCGGCGGGCCGGCACCGTCCAGATCGGCCCCACCGCCGGAGACATCGGAACCGCCCTGCGGGAGGCCTCCTCAGGCACCGCCCCCGACGCCCCCTTCCTCATCACCGCACAGCCCAGCCTCGTCGACCCCTCCCGCGCCCCCGAGGGCAAGCACGTGTTCTGGGCGTACGGCCATGTGCCGAACGGCTGGCGCGGCGACCTCACCGAGGCGATCGAGCGTCAGATCGAGCGCTTCGCCCCCGGCTTCCGGGACCGCGTCCTCGCCCGCGCCACCGCGGGCCCGCCCGAACTCGCCGCGCACAACGCCAACTACGTCGGCGGCGACATCGCCTGCGGCGCCGCCCGCGGCCTCCAGCTGCTGCTGCGCCCCACCCTCTCGCTCCGCCCCTACGCCACCCCGCACCCGGCGGTCTTCCTCTGCTCCTCCGCGACCCCGCCGGGGCCCGGCGTGCACGGCATGTCCGGCCACAACGCGGCGAAGGCGGTATGGCGGCGGCTGCGAAAATAGACTGCCCCCATGGCCAAGTACTTCGACGTCCACCCCGACAACCCGCAGCCCCGCACCATCGGTGCGGTGGCCGACTCCATCCGGAACGGGGCGCTCGTCGCGTACCCGACCGACTCCTGCTACGCGCTCGGCAGCCGCCTCGGCAGCCGCGACGGCATCAGCCGCATCCGGGCCATCCGCGACCTCGACGACCGGCACCACTTCACGCTGATGTGCCAGAACTTCGCCCAACTGGGCCAGCTCGTGCACATCGACAACGACGTCTTCCGCGCGGTGAAGGCGGCCACCCCCGGCGCGTACACCTTCATCCTGCCGGGCACCAAGGAGGTGCCGCGGCAGCTCCTCCACCCCAAGAAGAAGACGGTCGGCGTCCGCATCCCCGACCACGTCGTCACCCAGGCCCTCCTCGCCGAACTCGGCGAGCCGCTGCTCTCCAGCACCCTGCTGCTGCCCGACGAGGCGGAACCCCTCACCCAGGGCTGGGAGATCAAGGAGCGGCTCGACCACCAGGTGGACGCGGTGCTCGACTCCGGCGAGTGCGGGACCGAACCCACCACGGTCGTCGACTTCTCCAGCGGCGAGCCCGAGATCGTCCGCCGCGGGGCGGGGGACACCGCGCGGTTCGAGTAGGACGCGGAGGCGGGCCACCGTGCGGGGCAAGGAAGCGGGCCACCGGTCCCGACGCGGCCCTTCCCGGCCCGGTCGTGGCCACCGTACGGTCACGGTGAATGCCCTTCGCACCCCATGGAGGTCCCGCCCGCATGATCGTCCTCGCTCACCTCAGCGACGTCCACATCGACGGCGGGCAGCGCGGCGCGGACCGCACCCGCGCCGTCCTGCGGTACTTGGAGGAGCTGCCGTACGACCTGGCGGCCGTGCTCGTCACCGGGGACATCACCGACCACGGAACCCCCGACGAGTACGCCCGGGCGCGGGAACTGCTGAGCTCCCGCCATCCGCTGCTCCTCTGCCCCGGGAACCACGACGACCGCGCGGCCTTCCGGAAGACCCTGCTGTCCGAGGAGACGGGAACCCGCCCGTACGCCCCCGTCAACCAGGTGCTCCGGGGCGAGGGCTTCGTCATCGCCCTCTGCGACTCGTCCGTCCCCGGTGAACACCAGGGCCTCCTGGAGGACGAGACGCTGGAGTGGCTGGACGCGGTCCTCACCGGCACCCCGCCCGAGGTGCCCGTCCTCGTCGCCTTCCACCACCCGCCCGTACCGCTGCACACCCCGTACGTGGACGAGATCCGACAGTTCGGCGAGGAGCGGCTCGCCGCGCTCGCCGACCGCCACCCCCACCTCACGGCCTTCCTCGCGGGCCACGCGCACACGGCCGCCGCCACCACCTTCGCCGGGCGCCCGCTGCTCGTCGCGCCCGGCGTCGTTTCCACCCTCCGGCTGCCCTGGGAGAACCCGGGCCCGGACGACCCGCACGTGCACCTCGACCTGCCGCCCGCTCTCGCTTTCCACGTCCTCGGCGACGACGGCAGGCTGACCACCCACTTCCGGACGGTCACCGGCTGAGCGCGACCGGGGCGGGGGACGGACGTCCATGTCGTTTTCTCGCCAGCCCGCGGGCCGTCCGTCCCCGATCCTGGACTCATGCACACCGACACCGAGCGCTGCGTACGGGCCGTCCAGTCGAAGGACGCCCGCTTCGACGGCGTCTTCTTCACCGCCGTCCGCACCACCCGGATCTACTGCCGGCCCAGCTGCCCGGTCGTCCCGCCCAAGCCCGAGAACATGGAGTTCCACGCCAGCGCCGCCTCCTGTCAGCGCGCCGGTTTCCGGGCCTGCAAGCGGTGCCGCCCCGACACCAGCCCCGGCTCGCCCCAGTGGAACGTCCGCGCCGACGCCGTCGCCCGCGCCGTCCGGCTCATCCAGGACGGGGTCGTCGACCGGGAGGGCGTCCCCGGTCTCGCCCGCCGCCTCGGCTGGTCCACCCGCCAGATCGAACGCCAGCTCCTCGCCGAACTGGGCGCAGGACCCCTCGCCCTGGCCCGCGCCCAGCGCGCCCAGACCGCCCGGGTCCTCATCGAGACGACCCCGATGCCCCTGGGGGAGATCGCCTTCGCGGCCGGCTTCTCCGCCATCCGCACCTTCAACGACACCGTCCGCGAGGTCTTCGCCCTGACCCCCGGCGAACTGCGCGCCCGTGCGGCCCGCCCGATCCCCGACCGGACCCCCACCCCCGGCGTGATCAGCCTCCGCCTGCCGTTCCGTGCCCCGCTCGAACCCTCCAACCTCTTCGGCCACCTCGCCGCGACCGCCGTGCCCGGCGTCGAGGAGTGGCGCGACGGTGCCTACCGGCGGACCCTCGCCCTGCCGTACGGGCACGGGATCGTCGCCCTGGCCCCGCGCACCGACCACATCGCCTGCCGCCTCTCCCTCACCGACCCCCGCGACCTCACCCACGCCATCAGCCGCTGCCGCCGCCTCCTCGACCTCGACGCCGACCCCGTCGCCGTCGACGAACGGCTGCGCGCCGATCCGCTGCTCGCGCCGCTCGTCGACAAGGCGCCGGGCCGCCGGGTGCCCGGCACCGTCGACCCCGCCGAGTTCGCCGTACGGGCCGTCCTCGGCCAGCAGGTCTCCACCGCCGCCGCCCGCACCCACGCCGCCCGGCTCGTCACCGCGTACGGCACCCCCGTCGACGACCCCGAAGGCGGCCTCACCCACCTCTTCCCGGACCCCGAGGCACTCACCGCCCTCGACCCCGAGACCCTCGCCCTGCCCCGCAGCCGCCGCACCACCCTCCTCACCCTGGTCCAGGCCCTCGCCGACGGTTCACTCACCATCGGCCCCGCCGACGACCGCGAGGAGGCCCGCGCACGACTGCTCGCCCTGCCCGGATTCGGGCCCTGGACCACCGAGGTCATCGCCATGCGTGCCCTCGGCGATCCCGACGCCTTCGTCCCCGGGGACCTCGGCGTCCGCCGCGCCGCCGAGGGTCTCGGCCTGCCCGGCACCCCCGGCGCGCTCACCGCACGGGCGGCCCACTGGCGCCCCTGGCGCGCGTACGCCGTCCAGTACCTCTGGGCGACCGACGACCACCCGATCAACCACCTGCCCAGCGAAGGACACTGAACCGTCATGGCCCCCACCGTCCGGCACACCGTCGTGGACAGTCCGTACGAACCGCTGACCCTCGTCGCCGTCGACGGCGTCCTCAGCCGCGTCCACATGACCGGGCAGCGCCACCGCCCGCCCGAGGAGAGCTTCGGCGAGCCCGACCCACGCCCCTTCGGCGAGGCGATCCGCCAGCTCGACGCCTACTTCGCCGGCGAACTCACCGCGTTCGACCTGCCGTTGCACCTCATCGGCACCCCCTTCCAGAAGCGGGTCTGGGAGCAGCTGCTCCGCATCCCGTACGGGGAGACCCGGACGTACGGCGAACTCGCCGAGGAACTGGGCAGCCCAGGGTCCTCCCGGGCCGTGGGCCTCGCCAACGGGAAGAACCCGGTCAGCATCATCGTCCCCTGCCACCGCGTGATCGGCGCGGGCGGCGGCCTGACCGGCTACGGCGGCGGCCTCGATCGCAAGCAGCGGCTCCTCGCCTTCGAATCGGGTGCGGCGGAACCGGACGCCCTCTTCTAGGACCGGCTCCTTCCGCGAGCGCCGCCTTCCACGAAGCGGCTCCCTGCCGCAGCGGCTACCGGAGCCGGTCGAGCAGCGCGGGCAGCGCGGTGCCGATCGGCTCACGGACGACCTCGTCGGCGACGGGGTCGTACGGGGTGGGCTCCGCGTTCACGATGACCAGCCGCGCGCCGTGCTCGGCCGCGATCCCCGCGAGGGAGGCCGCCGGCTGCACCTGGAGACTGCTGCCGACCGCGACGAACACCTCGGTGGCCTTGGCGATCGACATGGCCTCCCTGAGCACCACCGGATCGAGCCGCTGTCCGAACATCACGGTCGCTGTCTGCAGGATCCCGTGGCACACCCGGCACGCGGGGTCGTCCTCACCGGCCCGCACCCGGTCCAGCGCCTCCGCCATCGACGAGCGGGCGTGGCAGGCCGTGCACACCACCGACCGCGCCGAGCCGTGGAGTTCGAGCACCTTGCGGCCGGGCACCCCGGCGGCCTGATGCAGTCCGTCCACGTTCTGGGTGATCACCCGCAGCGCGTTCCCGCTCGTGCGCTCGTACGCGGCGATCACGTGGTGCGCCACGACGAGCCCAGGCACCGCGAAACCGCTCCCGCGAACGGGTTTCCGGATGCTAGGTTCCCGGCATGGCCAAGGTGAACATCACGCTCGACGCCGACCTCGTCGTGGAGGTCATGGTCCTGGCAGGGGTCGGGAACCCGCAGGACGCGGTGGAGGCCGTCGTCCGCGACTACATCGCGCGCGGCCACCGTACCGAGGCCAGGGTCGCCACCCGCGACGAGCCGCACCGCACCGGCGAACTCCTTCCACCCGAACCCCCGCAGGGCTAAGGGGCGTCTTGTCGATCAGGCCGGGTGACCGTTCTCCAGCTCCACCGGCCCCGTGCCCGTCGCCAGGACGTCCAGCGAGGCGAGGACCCGCAGGCCCAGGCTGCCCGGAAGGTGGGCGGTGACCTCCCCGCGCTCGATCAGCTTCCAGGAGAGCAGCTCCTCCTCCTGGAGCCGGATCTCCGCGAACCGCTCCTCGGCCAGCACACCGCCGTCGTACACGTACGCCACGATCGGCGGCCGGGCCGAGCCGTGCGACCAGTCCACCGCGAGCAGCGGACCCAGGGCCAGGTCCAGGCCGAGCTCCTCAGCCGTCTCCCGGCGGGCGGCCTGACGAGGCGTCTCGCCGGCGTCGGACTCGATCGTGCCGCCGGGCAGTGCCCAGCCCTCGCGGTAGCTTGGCTCCACCACGAGGACACGCCCTCCGGCGTCCCGGAAGAGCGCGGCGGCGGCCAGGACGCGGGGGAGACCGGCGATGTACGTGGCGTAGTCGGTGGTGGTCATGGCGGCAGCGTAGCCAGCCGCAGGGTCCGCTCGGCCGGTTCACCCACCCCGGCGCCGCCGCCCCGTCGGAGTCCGTGTCCAGGCCGTCGCGTTCGGTAAGCGCGACCGTGCGGGTGAAGCCGCCCTCCCCGTAGAGGAGTCCGGCGGTCGGTACGGACGTGTTCGGCATGGTGTGGATCCGGCCGAGGCCCGTCGTGCGCTCCGTGGGTTCCCCGTCCGCGCGGGGCCGTGTCAGTCCTTGTCCTCCGGCGGTTCCACGTCCGTGCGCGCCTTCGCCGCCCGGCGCAGCCGGTGATGACGGGAACCCCCCTGCTCGGTGATCGCCTCGCCGACCAGGGCCCGTACCGCGTCACCGAGACCGTGCAGCGCGTGGTGCCGGACCGGACCCGCCCCCGGGTCCTCCCGCAGCTCCTTCAGGAGCGCCCAGCACAGGGCGAGCATCACCAGCACGAACGGCAGCGCCACCAGGATCGTCGCCGTCTGGAGCGACTCGAGACCGCCCACCACGAGCAGGACCGCCGCCACGGCGGCCATCAGGACGCCCCAGGTGACCACGAGCCAGGTCGGCGGGTGCAGCGAGCCGCGGCTCGTGAGCGAGCCCATCACCAGCGAGGCCGAGTCCGCGCTCGTGATGAAGTACGTCATCACGAGCAGCATCGCCAGAACCGACGTGACCGTGCCGATCGGCAGCGCCTCCAGCATCGCGAACAACGAGGCCTCCGCCCCGTCCTTCACGGCCGCCGCCAGGTCCGCCGCGCCCGTGGACTCCAGCCGGATCGCCGTACCGCCCATCACGCAGAACCACACCACCGTCGCCCCGGACGGCACGAGCAGCACACCCACCAGGAACTCCCGGATCGTCCGGCCCCGTGAGATCCGGGCGATGAACGTGCCCACGAACGGCGCCCAGGAGAGCCACCAGGCCCAGTAGAAGATCGTCCACGCCCCCAGCCACTCGGGGTCGGTGAACGCTCCCGTCCGGCTCGCCAACGGCAGCAGCTGGTGCAGATAGCCCCCGACGGAGGCCGGGATGGTGTCCAGGATGTAGACCGTGGGACCGAGCAGGAACACGAAGAGCATCAGACAGGCCGCGAGGACGATGTTCAGGGTCGACAGCCACTTCACGCCCTTGTGCAGCCCCGAGAAGGCCGACAGGACGAAGGCCGCGGACAGCGACGCGATGACGATCAGCTGGGTGGAGGTCGAGTTCTCCACGCCCATCGTCAGGTTCAGCCCCTCGGCGACCTGGAGCGCACCGAGCCCGAGGCTCGTCGCCGTGCCGAACACGGTCGCGAACACCGCGAGCAGGTCGATCGCCCGTCCCGGCCAGGACTCCACCCGGCGCGCGCCCAGGAGCGGTACGAAGGCGGAGCTCAGCCGGTTGCCCCGGCCCTTGCGGAAGCCCGCGTACGCGAGGGCGAGGCCCGCGATGCCGTAGATCGCCCACGGGGTGAGCGTCCAGTGGAAGAACGAGTACTCCATCGCGTTCAGGGCCGCCGTGCCCGTTCCGGCCGGCGCCCCGCTCGCCGGGGGCGGGCTCAGGAAGTGCTGGAGCGGCTCCCCGACCCCGTAGAACATCAGCCCGATGCCCATGCCGGCGCTGAACATCATCGCGATCCACGCCAGGTTGTCGAACTCGGGCTCCGAGTCGTCCGCGCCCAGCCTGATCCGGCCGAACCGGCTCAGGGCGATCACCACGCACAGGACGAGGAAGATGTCCGCGGCGATCACGAAGAGCCAGGCGAAGTTCGACAGCACCCACTGAAGCGCCGAATCCGACGCGCTGTCGAAGGACTCCTCGCCCAGGGCGGCCCAGCCGACGGCCGCGACGACGGCCGCGACCCCGATCCCGATGACCTGCACCTCGGGCCTGTCGTCGGGAACGATCTTTTCCGTACTCATGGGACCCCACTATGGTGCGGCATATCGTCTTATCCGGGGGTGGCACGCCGTCCGGGGGTACGGATAGGGTCGGCCTCGGCGCGACTGCACGTTCGAAAGCAAGGGATGCAAGGTGACGGACGGAGCAGCAACTCGGGTCGCTCACGTACTCGTGGCGGCCGACAAGTTCAAGGGTTCGCTCACGGCCGTACAGGTCGCGGAGCGGGTCACAGCAGGACTGCGACGGGTCATCCCCGAGCTCACGGTGGAGACGCTGCCCGTCGCGGACGGCGGCGACGGCACCGTCGCGGCAGCCGTCGCGGCCGGATTCGAACGCCGCGAGGTCCAGGTGACGGGACCGCTCGGCGAACCGGTCACCGCGGCCTTCGCGCTGCGCGGCACCACCGCCGTCGTCGAGATGGCCGAGGCCTCCGGCCTCCAGCTACTCCCGCCCGGCGTGTTCGCCCCGCTGACCGCGACGACGTACGGCTCCGGCGAACTGCTCCGCGCGGCGCTCGACGCGGGCGCCACCACCGTCGTCTTCGGCGTCGGCGGCAGCGCCACCACCGACGGCGGCGCCGGCATGCTCGCCGCGCTCGGCGCCCGCTTCCTCGACGCGTCCGGCGCGCCCGTGGGCCCCGGCGGCGCGGCCCTCGCCGACCTGGCCACCGCCGACCTCACCGGGCTCGACCCCCGCTTCGGCTCCGTCGACCTGATCCTCGCGAGCGACGTCGACAACCCGCTCACCGGTCCCAAGGGCGCCCCCGCCGTCTACGGACCCCAGAAGGGCGCCACCCCGGACGACGTCCGCACCCTGGACGCGGCCCTCGCCCACTTCGCCACCGTCCTGGAGAAGGCCATCGGCCCCAAGGCCGCCGAGGCGGCTCTCGCCCCGGGCGCGGGCGGCGCGGGCGGCATCGGCTACGGCGCGCTCATCCTGGGCGCGAGCTTCCGCCCCGGCATCGAGCTGATGCTGGAGGTCCTCGGCTTCGCCCCCGCCCTGGAGCGCGCCACCCTGGTCATCACCGGCGAGGGGTCCCTCGACGAGCAGACCCTCCACGGCAAGGCCCCGGCGGGCGTCGCCGCGGCGGCCCGCGCGGCCGGCAAGGAGGTCGTCGCGGTCTGCGGCCGGCTGGCTCTGCCCCCCGAGGCCCTGGGCACCGCCGGCATCCGCCGCGCGTACCCCCTCACGGCGCTCGAGCCCGACCCGGCGACGTCGATGGCGAACGCGGGCCCGCTCCTGGAGGAAGTGTCGTCGCACATCGCGCGAGACTTCCTGACGTAGCACCGCCGTCCACGCCCGCCGCCCTCGTTGTGGGCATTCGTCCCGCCCAGCGGGACGATCGCCCACACGGGGCCGAGGGGGTGGGGAGAGCCACACGCGGGGGCCGGTCCTCAACCTCCCGACGCCGTCAGGCGGAACGCGTCCAGGGCCAAGGTCATCTCCGTCAGGTCCCGCGGCCGGGACAGCGACCGCGACGTCAGCTGCTCAAGCCGCCGCAGCCGGTTGAAGACCGTGTTCCGATGGCAGTACAGCCGCCCCGCCGCCCGCCCCGCCGACCCCTCGCAGTCCAGCCACGCGTCCAGCGTCTCCAGGAGCACCGCCCGGTCCGCCGGATCGAGTTCGAGCAGGCCGCCCAGGACGTCCGAGACCAGCAGGCTCGCCATCTCCGGCTGGCCCACCACCAGCGCGCCCGCCATCCGCCGGTCGAGCCGCACGATCTGCCGGCTGCCCGGCGGGCAGGTCCGCAGGGCCAGTTCCGCGAGCCGCCGCGCCCGGCCGAGCTCGGTGAGGCCCACCACCACCGGACTGATCCCGCCCGGCCCGGGGCACCGCCCGTCGAGGAGCTCCGACAGCGCGTCGAGACCGGTGTCGCCGGCGAGCGCCACCACCCCCAGCTCGCAGTCCGCGCCCATCCGCCACAGGAACCGCACGCCCTCGCCCTGCACCTGCCGGTGGAACGGCTCGCGCTCCTCCCGCCGGTCGTAGCGCAGCACCACCACCGCGTACCGCCCCTGCTCCGGCAGATCGAGGCCCGCCGCCGCCCGCGACACCAGCTCGGGCGACCGCTGACCCTGGAGCAGCGCGTCCAGGAGCGCCTGGAGCTGCTCGTCGGTCCTGCGGCGCAGCTCAAGCTCCGTCTCCCGGTAGGCCTCCGACGCGGTGTCCGCCTGCGCGTCCACCGCCGACCACACCGTGGTCGCCGACTGCATCAGCGCCGCGAGCTGCGCCGTGTCCGACCCGGCGCCGTCGATCAGCGCGTCCCAGACCAGATGCCCCGCGTGCCGGTACGCGTGCACGACGAGTTCCAGCGGCATGCCCTGCGCGGCCCGTCGCCGGCCCATCTCGTCCGCGTGCTCCAGGTCCCTCCGGGGCGAGTTGCGGGGCGCCGAGATCATCTCGATCCCGATCCGCATCGCCTCGTGGGCCTCCTGCCAGTGCTGGTCGTACGGAAGAATCCGCCCGTAGGCGGGCTCGTAGGCGTGAAGTTCCCTCAGATGCTCGTCCACCAGCTCCGGCACCCGCTCCAGAAGCGCCGTGCACGCCTGCGCGAGCATCTTCCAGTCGTCGCCGGTCCGCCGTCTGCGCCGTCCCATGCCGGGAGGATCCACCGCCCCGGCCCCCTCCGCACAGCCCTGACGCGCACTGTTGTGCGCATGCACAGCCCGCCGCCGTCCCCGCTGGTCACCGGCAGCGTTTCGGCCGCGGAACGTGGACGCGCGGTCGGGCGCGGTGTTGGGGTGAGCGCCACTGAACGGCCGAGTAACAAGCGAGGCCGGGGAAAGGGGAACCATGGGAGGTACCGCACCCGCCCTCGAGGTGACGGACCTGACGGCGGGATACGGCCCGGTGCGCGCGCTGCGGCGGGTGTCGTTGACCGTGCCGGCGGGCGAGGTCGTCACCGTCCTCGGCGGCAACGGCGCAGGGAAGTCCACACTGCTGCGGGCGGTCTCGCGCACCCTGCGGTTCCACGGCGGTGCCGTGGTCTCCGGCGCGGTGAGCCGGGACGGCAGGCCGCTCGACGGGCTGCCGCCGGACCGGGTCGTCGCGGCCGGTGTCTCCCAGGTTCCCGAGGGCCGCCAGGTCTTCGCCCGGATGACGGTCGAGGACAACCTGCGGGCCGGCGCCCTCGGGGGGCGCGGCAACCGGGCGGCGAAGGCCGACGCCCTCCGCCGCGTCCACGAGCTGTTCCCGGTCCTCGCCGAACGCGCCCGGCAGCAGGCCGGACTGCTCTCCGGCGGCGAGCAGCAGATGCTGGCCGTCGGCCGCGCCCTGATGGCCGGACCCGACCTGCTGCTCCTGGACGAGCCCTCGCTCGGCCTCGCCCCGCTGATGGCCGCCCGGATCGCGGACGCGATCCGCGAGATCAACGCCCAGGGCACCGCGGTGCTCCTCGTCGAGCAGAACGCGGCGCTCGCCCTGCGGCTCGCCTCCCGCGCGTACGTCCTGGAGGTCGGCGAGGTCACCCTCTCCGGTCCTGCCGCCGAACTCGCCGCCTCCGACGAGGTACGACGGCGCTATCTGGGCGTGGTCGACGAGGACGCCGCCGCCGACGCGGACCGCGCCCGCACCACACACCCGGTCCTGTCCCGCTGGGAGGAGACCCGATGACCGACGCACCCGCGACTCCCACGGCCGCGCCGGACGTCCCCGCACTCGTCGTCGAGGGCCTGACCGTCCGCTTCGCCGGACTCACCGCCCTCGACGGTGTCGGCTTCACCGTCCGGCCCGGCACCGTGCACGCCCTCATCGGGCCGAACGGCGCCGGCAAGTCCACCTGCTTCAACGTGCTCTCCGGCGTCTACCGGGCCACCGAGGGCTCCGTCCGCCTCGGCCCGCACGAGCTGACCGAACTGCCCCCGCACCGGATCGCGGACCTCGGCGTCGGCCGGATCTTCCAGAACCTGGCCCTGCCGCCGCGCGCCACCGTCGAGGACAGCCTGATGCTCGGCCGCCACCGGCTGACCCGCACCGGCTTCGTCGCCGCGGGGCTCCGGCTTCCGTCCGCCGCCCGCGAGGAGGCGCGCCACCGCGCCAGGGTCCGGGAGATCGCCGCCTTCGTCGGCCTGGAGGATCAGCTCGCCAAGCCCGCGGGCTCGCTGCCGTACGGACAGCAGAAACTCGCCGAACTCGCCCGCGCCCTCTGCATGGAGCCGAAGCTGCTGCTGCTCGACGAGCCCGTCGCCGGCATGACCGCCGACGAGCGGGTCCGTACCGCTTCGGTCATCGCGGGCGTCCGCGACAGCCTCGGCATCTCGGTCCTCCTCGTCGAGCACGACATGGGCCTGGTGATGCGGCTCGCCGACTCCGTCACCGTCCTCGACTTCGGCCGCCGCATCGCCGACGGGGCACCCGCCGCCGTCCAGAACGACCCGGCGGTCGTCCGCGCCTACCTCGGAGAGGAGTCCGCCGCGTGAGCACCTTCGCCGAGTTCCTGATCAACGGCATCTCACTGGGCTCGATCTACGCCCTCATCGCCCTCGGCTTCGTGATCATCTTCCGTGCCACCGAGGTCGTGAACTTCGCCCACGCCTCCCTCCTCCTGGCCGGCGGTTACGTCACCGCCGTGCTCCACGACGAGATCGGCTTCTGGCCCGCCCTGCTCGCGGGCATCGCGGGCGCGGCCGTCGTCGGCGCGGCTGTCGAGTTCCTCGTCATGCGCCGCCACCGGGGCGGTGACCACAGTGTCCTCGCGATCGTCACCATCGGCGTCGACATCCTGCTCGCCACCGAACTGACCCGCAGGATCGGCACCGACATCCTCGCCCTGGGCGACCCCTGGGGCGACGCCGTCGTCACCGTCGGCCCGGTCACGATCGCGGAGACCCGGATCGCCGCCCTGCTCGCCGCGGCCCTCCTCATCACCGCCTTCCTGCTCGCCTTCCGGTACACCTCCTGGGGCGTCGCCATGCGGGCCGCCGCCGAGAACCAGGAGACCGCCGCCCTCATGGGCATCCGGCTCGGCCGGGTCTCGCTCGGCGCCTGGGCGGTCGCCGGCGGTCTCGCCGCCGTCGCCGCGCTCTTCCTGACCGTCTTCCCGACACCGGGCCTGGAGCGGGCCACGTCGCTCGCCGCGCTCAAGGCCTTCCCCGCCGCCATCCTCGGCGGCCTCGACTCCACGACGGGCGCCCTCGTCGGCGGTCTCCTCGTCGGCGTCACCGAGTCCCTCGCCACCGGCTACCAGGGCGACCTCGCGTTCCTCGGCCGGGGGATCGGCGACCTCGCCCCCTACCTCGTCATGGTCGCGGTGCTCCTGATCCGCCCGGCCGGACTCTTCGGCACGAAGGAGCTGGCCCGTGTCTGAGACCCTCGCCAGGAGCGGCCTCCGGGTCCGTACCCCCGCGGTGTACGGGTGGGCCGCCGCCGGCCTCGTCCTCGTCGTCCTCCCCTTCTACCTGGACCGCTTCTGGCTCCAGGCGGGCCTGTTCGCGATGGCCGCCGCCCTCGGCGCGATCGGCATCAACCTGCTGACCGGCGCCACCGGGCAGCTCTCCATGGGGCACGCCTTCTTCCTCGCCGTCGGCGCGTACGGCTACTGCGCCTTCGCCGGTGACGGCGCCGACGGGCTCGCCGGGCTCGGACTGCCCGGCTGGCTCGCCGCCGTCCTGGCGGTCGCCCTCTCGGGTGTGGCGGGCGGGGTGTTCAGCCCCATCGCGGGACGGCTCCGCGGCGCGTACCTCGGCATCGCCACCCTCGCGCTGATCTTCATCGGGCAGCATGTGCTCTTCAACGCCCATGACCTCACCGGCGGCTACAACGGCCGTGCCGTCCCCCCGCTCAGCCTCTTCGGTCTCACCTTCGACGACAGCGAACTCCTGATCGCGCAGGTCCCGTTCGGGGCGGTCGAGAAGCTCTGGTACCTCGGTCTCGTGCTGCTCCTCGCCGGAGTGGTCTTCGCCCGCGGTGTCCTGCGGGGCCGCCCGGGCCGTGCGATGAACGCCATCCGGGACCACCGGATCGCCGCGGGCGTGATGGGCATCCCGGTGGCCCGCTACCGCGCCGCCGTCTTCGTCCTCTCCTCCATGTACGCGGGCCTGGCGGGCGTCCTGCTCGCCCTGGTCTTCCAGCGCACGGTGCCCGAGTACTTCGGCATGGCGCTCTCCCTCGAGTACCTGGCCATGATCGTCATCGGCGGTCTCGGCTCGGTCGCCGGCGCGGTGGCCGGAGGCGTCTTCGTGTCCCTCCTGCCGCAGCTCCTCAACCGGTACAGCGACGCCCTCCCGCTGGTCTCCGCCCCGGGGACGGGCGGGATCGCACCGGGGGAGGCCTCCCGCTACCTGTACGGCGCCGCCGTCGTCGCGGTGGTGCTGTTCCTGCCCGGAGGCCTGGCCCGGCTCGCCGCCCGCAGGCCCGGCAAATCCAAGAACCCCACATCCAAGAGCCCCACACCCACCACCGAACCCTCTGGGGAGACACGATGAACCACAGCAGACAGGCCGTGCGGGGCCTGGCCGCCGCGCTCGCCGCACTGGTCGCCCTCACCGCCGCCGGATGCAGCTCCAAGGCCAAGACCGGCGACGGCAAGCAGACCGACGCGGGCGGGGTGAAGACGGGCGAGGGCGTCACCGACAAGACGATCTCGCTCGGCGCGCTCACCGACATGACCGGCGTGTACGCCACCCTCGGCAAGAGCGTCACCCAGGCCCAGCAGCTGTACGTGAAGCAGGTCAACGCCGCCGGCGGGATCTGCGGCCGGCAGCTGGAGCTGACGGTCCGCGACCACGGCTACGACCCGCAGAAGGCGCTCGCCGCCTACACCGAGCTGGAGCCGAAGGTCGTCGGCTACGCCCAGTTCATCGGCTCGCCGTTCGTCGCCGCCGTCAAGCCCCGGGTGGACGGCCAGGACAAGGGCCTCGTCCTCCCGCAGGCCTGGTCGGCCTCGCTGCTCGGCTCCCCGTACATCCGCGTCCTCGGTGCCACGTACGACGTCGAGACCATCAACGCCGTCGACTTCCTGGTGAAGGAGAAGGGCCTGAAGACGGGCGACAAGCTCGGCCACGTCTACTTCGAGGGCGACTACGGCGAGAACGCGCTCAAGGGCTCGAAGTACGCGGCGGAGAAGGCGGGCCTCACCGTCGTCGAGCAGAAGATCAAGCCGACCGACAACGACATGTCGGCGCAGGTCGCGGCGCTCAAGCAGGCCGGGGTCAAGGCCATCGTCATCAGCGCGGGCCCCCGCCAGGCCGCCTCCCTCGTCGGTGTCGCCGCCGCCACCGGCCTCAAGGTCCCGGTCGTCGGCAACAACTCGGCCTTCGCCCCTCAGCTCCTCGGCACCCAGGCGGGACCCGCCCTGGAGAAGATGTACTGGTTCGCCTCCCCGAGCCTCCCCATCGGCGCCGACACCCCGACCGCGAAGAAGCTGGTCGCGGAGTACAAGGCCGCCTACCCGAGCGACGCCCTCGACAACGGCATCGTCGCTGGCTGGACGGCGGCGAGCGTCTTCGGCGAGGCCCTGAAGAAGGCCTGCGCGGACAAGGACCTCACCCGTGACGGCGTCGGCAAGGCGCTCCTCACCCTGACGGCACACGACGCCGGCTTCGGCATGAGCCACGACCTCGGCGATCCGAAGGCACCCTCGTCCCGCGAGTCCGTCATCATCCAGCCGGACAAGACCGTCCCCGGCGGTATGCGCACGGTCCGGCAGCCCTTCGTCTCGGACGCCGCGAAGGCCTACACCCCCTGATCGACCCCGCTGGACCCGGGCCGGGCTTCACACACGTGAAACAACACGGTGTGAAGCTCGGCCCATGAACGTGATGATCGAGGAGAACCGCTCCCACCCGCGCCTTCCTGAGCTCCTTGCGGCCTACCACCTGATCAACCAGGCGGGGAAGGGGACGCCCGTGGCGACGGCAGCCGGGCTCCCGGCCGCATACCGCGCCGAGACCGAGGACCCGGCCGCCGCCTTCGTCGCCGACACGGTCCTGCTCGCCACCCCGCCCGGCGGAGACCTCCCGGCCGGCTGCGTCGTCCTCAAGGCCCCGCAGGAGGGCCGGGCGCCCGAGATCAAGCGGCTCTGGGTGGCCCCCGAGGCCCGCCGCAAGGGGATCGCGAAGGCCCTCATGACCGAGGCCCTGCGCCGGGCGGCCGCCGCCGGCGCCTCCGCCGTACGCCTCACGGTCTGGAACGGGCGGGAGGAGCCGCTGGCCCTCTACCGGGGCCTCGGCTTCGAGACCGTCGCCTCCTGGGACGACCGCCCGGACCTGCTCTGTCTGCAGAAGCCCCTCGGGACGGCCGACCGCGTCGAACGCCTCACCGCCGAGGAGGTACGGGCCCACGCCCCCGCCGGTCTCGCCGCGCTCCTCGTCGACGCCGTCGAGGGCGGCGCCTCCGTCGGCTTCCTGGCGCCCCTGGAGACCGCCGAGGCGGCCGCCTGGTGGACCCGCGTCGCCACGGAGACCGCGGAGGGCGCCCGGGACGTCTGGGCGGCGCACGCCCCCGACGGGCGTCTGACGGGCGTCGTCACCCTCGTACGCGGCTCCACCGCCAACGGCCGGCACCGCGGCGAGATCGCCCGGCTCCTGGTGCGTCGCGACGCCCGGGGCAGGGGCCTCGGGTACCGCCTGCTCGCGGCGGCCGAGGCCCACGCCGCCGCCACCGGTCTCAGCCTGCTCGTCCTGGACACCCAGACCGACAGCCCGGCCGAGCGCCTCTACCGGGGAGCGGGCTGGACGGCCGCCGGAACGATCCCCGACTTCGCCGCCGACCCGGCGGGCGTCCCGCGCCCCACCACGCTCTACTACAAGCGCCTCGGCTAGACAGGCCCCAGGGCACGCGGAAGGGCCCCGGAGGCGTCTCGCCTCCGGGGCCCTTCTCGTACAGCGTCCGCTACGGCAGCTGGGCCGCCCGCGCCTCCCGGCTCTCACGCCGGTTGCCGCGGAAGGTGTTCACCCGACGGGCCGTCGCGAAGAGGGGGATCACGGCGCCCATCACGACCTGCAGCGCGCAGCCGGCCTGGAGCAGGAACGCGCCGCCCGGGGCGTCGAACGCCCAGGCCGCCAGCATGCCCATCGCTCCGACGATCCAGCTGAGCATCGCCACCGCGAGGATGCCCCGCGGCTTCGGGTACTCGACCCGGCTCACCATCAGCCAGGCGACACCGATGATCGCGAGCAGCGTCGGGACGAACGGCAGCTCGAGGAGCACGATCGAGACGACCGTCAGCGCGCCGAAGGGGCTCGGCATGCCCTGGAACATGCCGTCCTTCATGGTCACGCAGGAGAATCTCGCGAGCCGCAGCACCACCGCGAGCAGCACCGCGACCGCGGCCACCGCCGAGACCTTCTGCTGCGCGCCGTCCGGGACCGCGACCATCCCGTACACAAGTACGAAGTAGGCCGGGGCCAGACCGAAGCTGATCAGGTCCGACAGGTTGTCGAGCTCGGCGCCCATCGGGGACGAGCGCAGCTTGCGCGCCACGATGCCGTCGAAGAGGTCGAAGATCGCCGCGGCGAGCATGAGGATCACGGCGGTGGCGGCGCTGTTGCGCGCCATGCCGGTCTCGGCGCTGCCCGTGAGGTGCGGGATGAGGATTCCGGTGGTGGTGAAGTACACCGCCATGAATCCACAGGTGGCGTTACCGAGCGTGAGGGCGTCCGCTATGGACAGCCTCAGCGACAACGGCATCTCCTCGGCCTCGTCGGCCGCGTCCGCATCGGTGCCGGCGACCCAGTCGGCGGCCCGTGTGTCGGGATCAATCACGGTCAATGCGAGTCACCCCCGCTGTGGTGACCTGACCGACCTCGACGTCGACCTCGACACCCTCGGGGAGGTAGATGTCGACGCGTGAACCGAAGCGGATCAGACCGATGCGGTCACCCTGCTCGACCTTCGTCCCCTGCGGGATGTACGGCACGATGCGCCGGGCGACGGCACCCGCGATCTGCACCATCTCGATGTCGCCGAGCTCGGTGTCGAAGTGCCAGACAACGCGCTCGTTGTTCTCGCTCTCCTTGTTGAACGCCGGGACGAACCCGCCGGGGATGTGCTCCACGGACGTCACGGTGCCGGCCAGCGGCGCCCGGTTGACGTGGACGTTCAGCGGGCTCATGAAGATGGCGACCCGGGTGCGTCCGTCCTTCCACGGCATGATGCTCTGCACCACACCGTCGGCGGGGGAGATGACCCGGCCCTGAGCGATCTCACGCTCGGGATCGCGGAAGAACCACAGCATGCCGGCCGCGAGAGCGGTGGTCGGCACGGCGATGGCCGCGGCCCGCCTCGACTTGCGCGCGCGCACGAGACTGAGCGCCGCGGTGGCGACGGTCGGCAGAAGCCACGGCGATGCTCCGCGCGCGAGGCGTACGCCCGTGAGGCTGTCGCGGTGTGCAGAGGTTTGGCTGTGGGGCATGGATGACCTTCGTAGCGGATGATGCCGCACTGGCAACGGGGGACGGCGGCTTTCCCGCGATGTTATCGGTTGCGGGGCGCAACTGGGTAAGCCAGGAACCGAGTCGACGGCCGGAAGACGAACACAGGGTGTGATCTTCTTCGCGGCCGAAACGACTCAAAGCCGACAATCACCCCTGGAAACGGTACTCCTCGAGGAGCCGGCGACCAATGATCATTTTCTGGATCTCGGCGGTACCTTCACCGATGAGCAGCATCGGAGCCTCACGGTAGAGGCGCTCGATCTCGTACTCCTTGGAGAACCCGTACCCGCCGTGGATACGGAAGGCATCCTCCACGACTTCCTTGCAGTATTCGGAGGCGAGGTACTTCGCCATCCCTGCTTCGAGGTCGTTTCGTTCCCCGGAGTCCTTTTTGCGTGCTGCGTTCACCATCATGGCATGCGCGGCCTCGACCTTGGTAGCCATCTCGGCCAGCTTGAACTGGATCGCCTGGTGCTGGGCGATCGGCTTGCCGAAAGTGTGACGTTGCTGGGCATACGAGACGCCCAGCTCGAAGGCACGCTGAGCGACGCCACAGCCACGCGCCGCCACGTTGACGCGGCCCACCTCGACGCCGTCCATCATTTGGTAAAACCCTCGGCCGGTGGTGCCGCCGAGGACCCGATTGGCCGGAATGCGCAGTCCGTCCATGATGAGTTCGGTCGTGTCGACGCCCTTGTAACCCATCTTGTCGATCTTCCCGGGGATGGTGAGGCCGGGGCGGACCTCTCCGAAGCCGGGCTCCTTCTCGACGAGGAAGGTCGTCATCGACTTGTGGGGGGCGGTGCCCTCCGGGTGTCCTTCGTCACTTCGGACGAGAACGGCGACCAGCGTTGACGTTCCGCCGTTCGTCAGCCACATCTTCTGACCGTTGAGGACGTACTCGTCGCCGTCCTTGACCGCCTTCGACGTGATGGCCGACACGTCCGAGCCGAGCGCCGGCTCCGACATCGAGAACGCGCCACGCGTCTCGCCGGCCGCCATCCGCGGAAGGAAGTACTCCTTCTGCTCCTGCGTGCCGTGCTGCTTCAGCATGTACGCCACGATGAAGTGCGTGTTGATGATGCCGGAGACCGACATCCAGCCGCGGGCGATCTCCTCCACGCACAGCGCGTAGGTGAGGAGCGACTCACCCAGACCCCCGTACTCCTCGGGGATCATCAGACCGAAGACGCCGAGCTCCTTGAGCCCGTCGACGATCTGCTGCGGGTACTCGTCGCGGTGCTCCAGCTCCGTCGCGACCGGGATGATCTCCTTGTCGACGAAGTCCCGGACAGTGGCGAGGATCTCCTGCTGGACATCGGTCAGACCGTGGGTCTGGGCGAGACGCGCCATGGCTACTTCCCCTGTTCCTTGAGCTGGGGGCGGCCGGGCTGCTCGCCGCCGCGCTCCTTGATGTACGTCTCGGTGGGGACCATCACCTTGCGGCGGAAGACGCACACGAGGGTGCCGTCCTGCTTGTAGCCCTTGGTCTCGACGTAGACGATGCCGCGGTCGTTCTTCGACTTCGACGGGGTCTTGTCGAGGACCGTGGTCTCGCCGTAGATCGTGTCGCCGTGGAAGGTCGGCGCCACGTGCCGCAGCGACTCGATCTCCAGGTTGGCGATGGCCTTGCCGGAGACGTCCGGCACGGACATGCCGAGCAGCAGCGAGTAGATGTAGTTGCCGACGACGACGTTCTTGCCGAAGTCCGTCGTGTTCTCGGCGTAGTTCACATCCATGTGCAGCGGATGGTGGTTCATCGTCAGCAGACAGAAGAGGTGGTCGTCGTACTCGGTGACCGTCTTCCCGGGCCAGTGCTTGTAGACGGCACCGATCTCGAACTCTTCGTAGGTACGGCCGAACTGCATGGGACTCAGGCCTCCGGGATCTCGAACTTGCTGGTGCGCTGCATGCCGGCGGCGCGGCCCTTGCCGGAGATGACCAGGGCCATCTTGCGGGAGGCCTCGTCGATCATCTCGTCGCCGAGCATCGCGGAGCCCTTCTTCCCGCCGGCCTCGGACGTGTAGTAGTCGTACGCGTCGAGGATCAGCTCGGCGTGGTCGAAGTCCTCCTGCGAGGGCGAGAAGATCTCGTTCGCGGCGGCGACCTGGTCCGGGTGCAGCACCCACTTGCCGTCGAAACCGAGGGCGGCGGCGCGCTGAGCGACCGCCTTGTAGCCCTCCTGGTTGCGGATCTGGAGGTAGGGGCCGTCGATCGCCTGGAGGTTGTTGGCGCGGGCGGCCATCAGGATGGCCATCAGGATGTAGTGGTACGCGTCGGCGCCGTAGCCGGGCGGCTGCTCGCCGACGACCAGCGACTTCATGTTGATGGAGGCCATGAAGTCGGCCGGGCCGAAGATGATCGTCTCGACCCGCGGGGAGGCCTGCGCGATCGCGTTGACGTTGTTGAGGCCCTGGGCGTTCTCGATCTGCGCCTCGATGCCGATCTTGCCGACCTCGAAGCCCATCGTCTTCTCGATCTGCGTGAGCAGCAGGTCGAGCGCCACGATCTGCTGGGCGTCCTGGACCTTCGGCAGCATGATGCAGTCGAGGTTCTGGCCGGCGCCCTCGACGACCGTGACGACGTCACGGTACGTCCAGTGGGTCGTCCAGTCGTTGACCCGCACGACCCGGGTCTTGCCGGTCCAGTCGCCCTCGTTGAGGAACTTCACGATGGTGTGCCGGGCCTCGGGCTTGGCCAGCGGCGCGCACGCGTCCTCAAGGTCGAGGAAGACCTGGTCGGCGGCGAGGCCCTGGGCCTTCTCGAGGAAGCGCGGGTTGGAACCGGGTACCGCCAGGCAGGAGCGGCGGGGGCGGAGCCGGTTCACGGGGCTGGTCATGCGGGAACCTCCAGGGGGTCGAGCTTGTTCGCTGTCCGGATCTCGTCGACGATACGGCCGATGATCTCCGTGATACCGAAGTCCTTCGGTGTGAAGACGGCGGCCACACCCGCCCGCTTCAGTTCTGCGGCGTCGGCGTTGGGGATGATCCCGCCGACGATGACCGGAACGTCGGTCGCGCCCGCCTCGCGGAGGCGGTCGAGGACGTCCGGGACCAGCTCGGCGTGCGAGCCGGAGAGGATCGAGAGACCGACGCAGTGCACGTCCTCGGCGAGGGCCGCGTTCACGATCTGCTCGGGGGTCAGCCGGATGCCCTGGTAGACCACCTCGAAACCGGCGTCACGCGCGCGTACGGCGATCTGCTCGGCCCCGTTGGAGTGTCCGTCGAGCCCCGGCTTGCCGACGAGCAGCCGCAGCCGCCCGCAGCCCAGCTCCTCGGCGGTCCGCGCCACCTTCTCCCGTACGAGAGCCAGCGGGGTGCCCGCCTCCGCCGTCACGGCGACCGGAGCGGAGGACACGCCCGTGGGGGCGCGGAACTCGCCGAAGACGTCCCGCAGCGCCCAGGACCACTCCCCGGTCGTGACGCCCGCACGCGCGCACTCCAGGGTGGCGGCGAAGAGGTTGCCGTCGCCGGCAGCCGTCGCCTTCAGCTTCGCCAGGGACTCCTGGGCGCGGGTCTCGTCGCGGTTGTCGCGCCACTCGTGGAGGGCGGCGACGACGCGCGCCTCGTTCGCCGGGTCCACCGTCATGATGGCGGTGTCCAGATCGGCGGTGAGGGGGTTCTCCTCGGTCGCCTGGAAGATGTTGACGCCGATGATCTTCTCGTCGCCCGCCTCGATCCGGGCGCGCCGCTCGGCGTGCGAGGAGACCAGCTGCGACTTGAGGTAGCCGGACTCGACGGCGGCCATCGCGCCGCCCATCTCCTGGATCCGCCCGATCTCGGCCAGGCACTCCTCGACGAGCGACTCGACCTTGGCCTCGATGACGTGCGAGCCGGCGAAGATGTCCTCGTACTCCAGGAGGTCGGACTCGTGGGCGAGGACCTGCTGGATGCGGAGCGACCACTGCTGGTCCCAGGGCCGGGGCAGACCGAGCGCCTCGTTCCAGGCGGGGAGCTGCACGGCACGCGCGCGGGCGTCCTTGGAGAGGGTGACGGCCAGCATCTCCAGGACGATCCGCTGGACGTTGTTCTCCGGCTGGGCCTCGGTCAGACCGAGCGAGTTGACCTGCACGCCGTAGCGGAACCGGCGCTGCTTCTCGTTCTCGATGCCGTACCGCTCGCGGGTGATCTTGTCCCAGATGCGGCCGAAGGCGCGCATCTTGCACATCTCCTCGATGAAGCGGACGCCCGCGTTCACGAAGAAGGAGATACGGGCGACGACCTCGCCGAAGCGGTCCGCCGGGACCTGCCCGGAGTCCCGTACCGCGTCGAGCACCGCGATCGCGGTGGACATCGCGTACGAGATCTCCTGGACCGGGGTCGCCCCCGCCTCCTGCAGGTGGTAGCTGCAGATGTTGATCGGGTTCCACTTCGGGATGCTGTTCACCGTGTAGGTGATCATGTCCGTCGTGAGGCGGAGGGAGGGGCCGGGCGGGAAGACGTGCGTCCCGCGCGACAGGTACTCCTTCACGATGTCGTTCTGGGTGGTGCCCTGGAGCCGGGTGACGTCCGCGCCCTGCTCCTCCGCGACCACCTGGTAGAGCGCCAGGAGCCACATCGCCGTGGCGTTGATGGTCATCGAGGTGTTCATCTGGTCCAGGGGGATGTCCTGGAACAGCCGCCGCATGTCACCGAGGTGCGAGACGGGGACACCGACCCGGCCGACCTCGCCGCGCGCGAGGATGTGGTCGGGGTCGTACCCGGTCTGCGTCGGCAGGTCGAACGCGACCGAGAGTCCGGTCTGACCCTTGGCGAGGTTGCGCCGGTACAGCTCGTTGGACGCCTCGGCGGTCGAGTGACCGGCGTACGTCCGCATGAGCCACGGCCGGTCCTTCTGGCGCTCAGTCATCTATGGTCCCGGGCTCAGATGTTGCGGAAGCGGTTGATGGCGTCGATGTGCTTCTCGCGCATCTCCGGGTCGCGCACACCCAGGCCCTCCTGGGGCGCGAGGGCGAGGACGCCGACCTTGCCCTGGTGCAGGTTGCGGTGCACGTCGTAGGCGGCCTGGCCGGTCTCCTCCAGGGAGTAGACCTTCGACAGGGTCGGGTGGATCTTGCCCTTGGCGATGAGGCGGTTGGCCTCCCACGCCTCGCGGTAGTTCGCGAAGTGCGAGCCGATGATCCGCTTCAGCGACATCCACAGGTAGCGGTTGTCGTACTCGTGCATGTAGCCGGAGGTCGAGGCGCAGGTGGTGATCGTGCCGCCCTTGCGGGTGACGTACACGGAGGCGCCGAAGGTCTCGCGGCCGGGGTGCTCGAAGACGATGTCGATGTCCTCGCCGCCGGTCAGCTCGCGGATCTTCGAGCCGAAGCGCTTCCACTCCTTCGGGTCCTGGGTGTGCTCGTCCTTCCAGAACTTGTAGCCCTCGGCGTTGCGGTCGATGACCGCGTCCGCGCCCATCGCCCGGCAGATGTCGGCCTTCTCGGGGGAGGAGACGACACAGATCGGGTTGGCGCCGCCGGCCAGCGCGAACTGGGTGGCGTACGAGCCGAGTCCGCCGCTCGCGCCCCAGATCAGGACGTTGTCGCCCTGCTTCATGCCGGCGCCGTTGCGGGAGACCAGCTGGCGGTACGCGGTGGAGTTGACGAGACCGGGGGAGGCCGCCTCCTCCCAGCTCAGGTGGCCGGGCTTCGGCATCAGCTGGTTCGACTTGACGAGGGCGATCTCGGCCAGGCCGCCGAAGTTGGTCTCGAAGCCCCAGATGCGCTGCTCGGGGTCGAGCATCGTGTCGTTGTGGCCGTCCGAGGACTCCAGCTCGACCGAGAGGCAGTGCGCGACGACCTCGTCGCCCGGCTTCCACGAGTTCACGCCGGGGCCGGTGCGCAGCACGACGCCCGCGAGGTCGGAGCCGATGATGTGGTACGGGAGGTCGTGGCGCTTGCTGAGGTCGCTGAGCCGCCCGTAGCGCTCCAGGAAGCCGAAGGTCGACACCGGCTCGAAGATCGAGGTCCAGACCGAGTTGTAGTTGACGGAGCTGGCCATGACGGCGACCAGGGCCTCGCCCGGGCCGAGCTCGGGCAGCGGCACGTCGTCGAGGTGGAGCGACTTGCGCGGGTCCTTGTCACGGCTGGCGAGCCCGGCGAACATCTCCGTCTCGTCCTTGTGGACGGTGACGGCCCGGTACGACTCGGGGAGCGAGATGTTCGCGAAGTCGGCGGACGTGGAGTCCGACGACTGGATCGCGTCCAGGATGTCCTTCACGGGTGTGCCTCCGGCGGTGCGGCGTCCGAGGGGGACGCGCTGAGGGTCTCGTCTTGGGTGCTGCTGTGGAGGTGTGCCGTCGGTTCGGCGGGTGGAGCGGCTGCGCCTGGTGAGCGCGGTGGTGCCCCGAGGGGCGGGTGCCTGTGACGCAGGCGTCCGGGCGCACATTCACGATCGCCTGTGGGGACAGCCGGCGCACGAGGAGACCTCTGCGCGCCGGCCGCCCGGACACCCTCAACGTATGGCACGCCGTGTCACGTGACAAGGCACTGCGTGCCAACAATTTCACTCATGTGCAATCTGCCGGTCACATGTGAGCGATGATCGATCGAAGGAGGGGTGAAAACGGACGAAGGCCGCCCCCGGTGAGGGGGGCGGCCTTCGTCGTGGGCAGGGATTGTGGGCGGACGGTCAGCTCTTCCGCAGGGCCTGCTGAATCGTGCGCATGACCTCGTCCAGGGGCGCGTCCGTACGGGCCACGGCGACCACCACGTCGCCCTCCGTGGAGGCCATGGCGAGAGGGGCCGGGGCGGCCGGCTGCGAGGCGGTGGCGGGCCGGGCGCCTATGCCCGAGCCGAAGGTCTCCCGGACGATCGCGAAGGCGTGGTCCAGCTGGGTCTCCACGTCGCCCTGGCCGCCCGCCCGCAGCCAGCGGCGCAGGACGTGGTTGTGGGCCGTGACGACCGCCGACGCCGCCACCTCCGCGAGCAGCGGGTCGTCGTTTCCGTCGTGGTGGTCCCGCTCGTCGAAGTGCCCGAGGAGATAGCGGGTGAACAGACGCTCGTAGCGGGCCACCGAGGCGATCTCCCGCTCCCGCAGCGTCGGCACCTCACGGGTGAGCCGGTACCGCTCCACGGAGACCGCGGGCGACCCCGCGTACATCTTCATGACTTCCTTGATGCCCCGGCACACCGTGTCGAGCGGGTGCTCGTGCGGCGGCGCCGCGTTCAGCACCGCCTCCGCCCGCACCAGCGTGTCGTCGTGGTCGGGGAAGATCGCCTCTTCCTTGGAGCGGAAGTGCCGGAAGAAGGTCCGCCGCGCGACCCCGGCCGTGGCCGCGATCTCGTCGACCGTCGTGGCCTCGTACCCCTTGGTCGCGAAGAGCTCCATCGCGGCCGCGGCGAGCTCCCGGCGCATCTTGAGCCGCTGGGCGGCGGCGCGAGTACCGGCCGCGCTCTCCGGAGCGTCGGTCGGCAAGGTGGCACGGGGTGTCTTCGCGGCCTTGGGCATGGTCCGAACGTACTGCATCGGAGGGACAGTGTGCCCAGGTGGGGGCGGGGAACCCCCCGGGACACCGACGGTGCCCGGGGAGCTCAGCAGACCACCCCAGCCGGCCGCTCCGGGCTCAGCGTCGGGCATATTCGCGGAAGCCGCGCCCCGTCTTGCGGCCCAGGCAGCCGGCGGCCACCAGGTGCTCGAGGAGCGGGGCGGGGGCGAGGCCCGGGTCGCGGAACTCGCGGTGCAGCACCTGCTCGATCGCGAGCGAGACGTCCAGACCGACCACGTCGAGCAGCTCGAACGGGCCCATGGGGTACCCGCCGCCCAGCTTCATCGCCGCGTCGATGTCGTCCAGGGTCGCGTAGTGCTCCTGGACCATCTTGATCGCGTTGTTCAGGTAGGGGAAGAGCAGCGCGTTCACGATGAAACCGGCCCGGTCGCCGCAGTCCACCGGGTGCTTGCGGATCTTCGTGGTGACCTCGCGCACGGTCGCGTGCACGTCGTCGCCGGTCAGGACCGTGCGGACGATCTCGACCAGCTTCATCGCGGGCGCCGGGTTGAAGAAGTGCATCCCGATGACGTCCTGCGGGCGCGAGGTGGCGCGGGCGCAGGCCACGACCGGCAGCGAGGAGGTCGTGGTGGCGAGCACCGCGCCCGGCTTGCAGATCTTGTCGAGCCGCGCGAACAGCTCCTGCTTGATCTCCAGGTCCTCGGCGACCGCCTCGACGGCCAGGTCGACCTCGGCGAAGGCGTCGAGCGTGCCCGCCGCGGTGATCAGGGCCAGCGTCGTGTCGCGCGCCTCGGCCGTCATCCGGCCCTTGTCGACCGAACGGGCAAGGGACTTGGCGATACGGGCCTTGGCGGTGTCGGCCTTCTCCTGGGAGCGGGCGGCGAGCACGACCTCGTACCCGGCCTTGGCGAAGACCTCGGCGATGCCGGAGGCCATGGTGCCCGAGCCGGCGACGCCCACCGAGCGGACCTCGCGGCCGGCGGCGGCCTCCGCGGAGCCGAGCGGGGTCAGCGCGTCCCGCACCACCTCGCCGGAGCCCGGCTCCGCGTACGTGTAGAAGCCGCGGCCCGTCTTGCGGCCGGTCAGACCGGCCTCGCTGAGCTGCTTGAGGATCGGGGCCGGGGCGTGCAGCCGGTCGTGCGAGTCCGCGTACATGGCCTCGAGGACCGTACGGGCCGTGTCGACGCCGATCAGGTCGAGCAGCGCGAGCGGACCCATCGGAAGCCCGCAGCCGAGCCTCATCGCCGCGTCGATGTCCTCACGGGAGGCGTACTTGGCCTCGTACATGGCGGCGGCCTGGTTCAGGTAGCCGAAGAGCAGACCGTCCGCGATGAAACCGGCCCGGTCGCCGACCGCCACCGGCTCCTTGCCGAGGTCATGGGCCAACCGGGTGACGGCGTCGACGGCCCGCGGGTCGGTCAGCACGGAGGAGACGACCTCGACCAGCTTCATGGCCTGGACCGGGGTGAAGAAGTGGAGACCGAGGACCCGCTCCGGGTGCGCCGAGTCGGCGGCGAGCCGGGTCACGGAGAGCGCGTTGGTACCGGTCGCCAGGACGGCGTCGGGCCGGACGATGCCGTCGAGGGCCCGGAAGACCTCCTGCTTCGCCTCGTACGACTCGGGCACGACCTCGATCACGAGGTCGGCGTCGGCGGCCGCCTGGAGGTCGGAGAAGGTACGGAAGCGGGCCAGGACGTCCTGCCGCTCCTCCTCGGTGATCCGCTCGCGGGCCACCGCTCGGGCGGTGGAGGCCTCCAGGGCGGCGACGGCCTGGGCGGCGGCGGTGTCGCTGATGTCGATGCCGATGACCTCGCGGCCGGCGCGGGCCAGGACATCGGCGATACCGGTGCCCATGGTGCCGAGACCGACGACGGCGATGGTGGAGAGAGGGGTGTCCATCAGGGGACTCCAGAGAGGAAGAGTGACGACTGAGGGCAGTACGTGAGGGTGGTGCCGCTGAATTCGCGCGGAGAGAAGCGCGAAAGGGGGAAGCGGGAGAACACGCGGGGAAGACCCTGGAAAAGCAGGGCGGTGCCCGGTGAAAGGGCGACGGACTCTGTCCCGGAGCCACGTCGAACTGCCGAACCGACGTACGCCCACCACGGCTGCGTCACCAGGCCGTCGTGGGAAGTGCGGGGGGTGCCCCGCTCACCTGAGACTAACTGGCCGGTAACGAGCGCGCCAGTCCCGGGAAGTTGAGGAAGATGTGATCTGTATCGCGGATAGGCTCGGATTCATGGAATACGCCGAGGATCCGGAATTCTGCTCGATGATCGATCGATTGCGGGACGAGATCGAGAATGACTCCGGAGAGGTCCCCGCCGCATTCGAACGGCTCGCGCGAACCGCCGACCCCGAGGAACTGCACAGCGTCCTCACCGCACCCGCGCAACCCCTCTGGGCCCGCGAGATCGCCGCCTACACGCTCGGCGTCGCGGGCGACCCGCGCGCCTTCGAGGCGCTCGTCCTGCTCCTCAACCACCGCGACCCCGAGCGCTGCGTCACCGCCGCCCACGCCCTGACCCGGCTCGCCGACCCGCGCACCGCCCGCGCCGCCGCCGCCCTCGCCACCAACGAACTCCGCGCCGCCTACGCCCTGCTGCCGGTCCGGCTGCTCGCCGCCCTCCGCGCCCCCGAGTCCGTCCCGGCCCTGATCACCGTCCTCGAACGGCGCCTTCCCGCCGACGACCCCCACTGGCGGGTCGGCCTCGCCTGCGTCGAAGGACTCGGGGCCCTCGGCGATCCGCGGGCGCGTCCCGTCCTGGAAGCGGCGCTCCCGCACCCCCGGCTCGGCGCGGCGGCCGAGCGGTCCCTGACCCGGCTCGCCGCGGCCGCCGGCTAGGCAGCGGGCAGGCGGGTCAACGGAGCAGGCGCAGACCCGCCCCGGCGCCGTCGGCCGGACCGGGCTCCGGTGAACGCTCCGGGCTCCGCTCCGTCCTTCGCTCAGGCACGAGGGCGAACGCCTCGATCTCCAGGAGCAGTTCGGGGCGGACGAGCGCCGACACCTGCACCGCCGAACTCGCCGGCAGCGGCTTCCCCGCGAAGTGCTCGTCCCGCGCGTCCCGCACCGCCGGGAGATGGGCGACGTCCGTGACGAAGTACGTCAGCTTCACCACGTCCTCGAAACCGGCGCCCGCCGCGGCGAGGCAACGTGCCAGGTTCTCGAAGACCTGCCGGGCCTGCGCCACCGCGTCGCCCTCCCCGACCACCCCGCCGGACGCGTCGAGCGCGCACTGGCCGGATATGGCGACGAAGCGGCCCGTCCCCCATACGACGTGGCTGTACTGGGGGCTGGCGGCGACGCCGTCGGGGGCCGGGACGTGGGTGAGGTGGCTCGTCATGACGGACATCCTCGCGCACGCCACTGACAGTGCCCGCGTCCCCAGGGGCGCGGGCACTGCCGACGGGTGTACGGCGAGGTCAGCGCTCGTGACCGAGGAGCCCGTGCAGGGTGCCGCCGGCGGCCTCGGCGCGCAGGGCGGCGGCGCGGTCGACGGCCTTCCGCGCCGGGTCCTGTCCCGCCTTCCCCGCCAGGTCCTGTCCCGCCGTCCGCGCCGCGTTCTGCTCTGCCTTCCTGCCCGTCCTCTGCCCCGTCCCGGCCCCGGCCGGGGCGACGGGGTCCGGCTCCGGCTCCGGGAGCGCGGCACAGACCGCGTCGACCTCCGCGTCGTCCTCGCCGCGCGGGACCTTGCCCGTGGCGAGGTACTCCGCGAGGTGCCCGTCCATGCAGTCGTTGCCGCCGAGCGTCACCCCGTGGTTCCCGCCGCCCTCCTCGACCACCAGGCTGGAGCCGCGCATCAGGCGGTGCAGGGCGACCCCGCCCTCGTACGGCGTCGCCGCGTCGTCCGTGGCCTGGAGGATCAGCACGGGCGGTACCTGGTCGTTGGCGACGTCCGGCGGAGTGAGCGAGTCCACCGGCCAGAACGCGCACGGCGCGTTGTACCAGGCGTTGTTCCAGGTGGAGAAGGGCGCCTTGGCGTGCACGTCCCAGCTGTCCTTGCGCCAGACGTTCCAGTCGCGGGGCCAGGCCGCGTCCCGGCACTGCACGCTGGTGTAGACCGAGTAGCCGTTGTCGCTGGCGGCGTCGGCCTCCCCGTACCGCTCGTACGCCTCCGTCAGCGGCACCGCGTCCGCGTCGTTGACGTACGAGGAGAACGCGCTCGCGAGGCGGGGCCAGTAGCCGTTGTAGTACCCGCCGGGCAGGAAGGTGTCCTCCAGCTCGCCCGGACCGACCTTCCCGCCGGCCGGGGCGGTGCGCAGCGCGTCGCGCATCCGGTACCAGGCCGCCTCGACAGCCGCCGGGTCGGTGCCCAGCTTGTACACGGCGTCCTGCCGGGCCACCCAGGCCATGAAGTCCTTGTGGCGGGTGTCGAAGGCGTAGTCCTGCGCGATGTTGTCCTCGTACCAGACGCCGAGCGGGTTGACGACGGAGTCCAGGGCCATGCGCCGCACCCGGTCGGGGTGGAGCCGCGCGTACACGGCGCCCAGATAGGTCCCGTACGAGTAGCCGAGGTAGTTGATCTTCGGCGCGTCGAGGGCGCGGCGGATGAGGTCCAGGTCCCGCGCGGTGCTCACGGTGTCGATGTACGGCAGCACGTCCGCGTACTTCTTGCCGCAGGCCGCGGCGAAGGCCTGGGCGCGCTCGACCGCGGCCCGCTCGCTCGCGGCGCCGTTCGGCACCGAGTCCGGCCGGACCGGATCGAAGTGGCCGGGCCGGCAGTCGAGCGCCGGCTCGCTCTTGCCGACCCCGCGCGGGTCGAAGCCGATGACGTCGTACTCGGCGGCCACCTTCGGGGGCAGCGAGGCCGCGACGTACCCGGCCATTCCGCGCCCGCTGCCACCGGGCCCGCCCGGGTTCACGAGCAGCGGCCCCTGGAACTTCTCGGCGGTGTGCTGGATCCGGGTGAGGGCCAGCGTGACGGTCCGGCCGGCCGGGTCGTCGTGGTTGAGGGGGACCTTCAGGGTGGCGCACTGGAGCTTCGGGTACGCCTTCGTGGCGCAGCCGGTCCAGGCGAGCGGGGGGAGCGGTCGGGGGGCCGGTTCACCGGCGCCCGCGGGGGCGGCGGGCAGGACGGTCACCGTCCCGGCGACCAGCGCTCCTGCGGCGATCAGCATTCCTGCGCGTGGGGTCATAGGGCGTTTGTGTCCCGAACGGGCCTCGGCGGGACCCTTTTCGCCGAGAGTTGACCCGAACGGAGGGGAATCCGACGGCGTGTCAGGTGACTGGTCCGATGATCGGAAGACGTCGTGGGGGCGGTGGTCAGAGGAGGGTGAGCTGCTCGGGGGCCGCCTCCGCCTCCGGTTCCTCCGGTGCGGGTGTCCGGCGCGAGGCTCCCCGGTGCGCGGGTCCGATGCCGAACTCGGCGGCGAGTTCGTGCACCTGACGGGTGATCCGGCGCTGATACCAGGTCGGCGCGTAGGCCCCGTCCGCGTACATCCGCTCGTACCGCCGCACCAGACCGGGGTGGTGGCGCCGCAGCCACTGCATGAACCACTCGCGGGCGCCCGGCCTCAGATGCAGCACGAGCGGGGTGACCGAGCTCGCCCCGGCCTCGGCTATCGCCCGGACCGTGTCCCGCAGCTGCTCGGGGCGGTCGCCGAGGAAGGGGACGACGGGGGCCATCAGGACCCCGCAGTCGATGCCGTGCTCGCCGAGCGTGCGGACCACGTCGAGACGGCGCTGCGGGGACGGGGTGCCGGGTTCGACCGTGCGCCAGAGCTCCTGGTCGGTGAAGCCGACGGAGACGGAGATGCCGACCTCGGTGACGCGGGCCGCCTCGGTCAGGAGCTCCAGATCGCGCAGGATCAGGGTCCCCTTGGTGAGGATCGAGAACGGGTTCGCGTGGTCCCGCAGGGCGGTGAGGATGCCCGGCATCAGGCGGTAGCGGCCTTCGGCCCGCTGGTAGCAGTCCACGTTGGTGCCCATGGCGACGTGCGCGCCCTGCCAGCGGGGGGAGGCGAGCTGGCGGGCCAGCACCTCGGGGGCGTTGATCTTGACGACGATCTGGGAGTCGAACCCGAGCCCGGTGTCGAGGTCGAGATAGCTGTGGGTCTTGCGGGCGAAGCAGTACACACAGGCGTGCGTGCAGCCCCGGTACGGGTTGACCGTCCATTCGAACGGCATGCGGGAGGCGCCCGGCACCCGGTTGAGGATCGAGCGGGCGCGGACCTCGTGGAAGGTGATGCCCCGGAACTCGGGGGTGTCGAAGGTGCGGGTGGTGACCGCGTCCGTGCCGAACAGCGCGATGTCCGCGGGAGCGGCAGGGGTGTCGCCCAGATTGTCCCAGCGCATGGACGCCTCCTCGATGGCTCTGCCTCGGCTCCGCTTCGACTCCGCGTCGGCCGTTCGACCAGAATAGAACACATGTTCCCTTGATCGTCGCAACCCGGATTTCGCACGCCGGAGCCCTCGTGGTTCTCTTGGCCCACACCCCTGAGGAACCACGAGCTGGAGGAAGTCAATGGCGCAGGTCGAGGCCACGACGGAACGAATCATCGCCGCCGACGCGGAGACGGTGTTCGACGCGCTGGCCGACTACAGCGGCACGCGCGCGAAGGTGCTCCCCGAGCACTTCAGCGAGTACGAGGTGCGCGAGGGCGGTGACGGCGAGGGCACCCTCGTCCACTGGAAGCTCCAGGCCACCAGCAAGCGCGTCCGCGACTGCCTCCTGGAGGTCACCGAGCCCACCGACGGGCAGCTCGTCGAGAAGGACCGCAACTCCTCCATGGTCACCACCTGGACCGTGACCCCCGCGGGCGAGGGCAAGTCCCGTGCCGTCGTCACCACCGTCTGGGACGGCGCCGGCGGTGTCGGAGGCTTCTTCGAGCGGACCTTCGCACCCAAGGGCCTGGGCCGGATCTACGACGCGCTGCTCGCCAAGCTGGCGGACGAGGTCGAGAAGTAACGCCCGAAGCGTTCACCGATTCGAGTGGATCGCCCGTGCCCCCGGTCACTCGCGCCCGCGCGCGACGGGGGCGCGGGCGCTCTCGTAAACGCGCTGATGAGCGACCCAAGTGCGCCGCACCGCCGGGACGTTCGACGCCTTGGACGCCACTGACCTCCCGTCCCGCCCGACTTGCTCCCTCTTCGCGCCCAATGCGAAGAATGGCGCGGCGCAGACGCCGTGACGAGGGGAGCAGTACGTGGGTGCGATCACGATGGCGAAAGCCGCCGACGGTGCGGCGGGCACCGCCGGTGCCGCGGACACCGAGGGGGGAGCGGAACCCCTCGCCGCGGGCGGCCCGCCCGCCGGCCTCGCGCCGTCCTCCGGACCGGGACCGGCCGCACTCGACCCCCGCCGCGTCCGGCTCGTCTTCTGCGGCCTCATGCTCGCGCTGCTCCTCGCCGCGCTCGAGCAGATGATCGTGGCCACCGCCCTGCCGAAGATCGTCGGCGAGCTCCAGGGCCTCGACCGGATGTCCTGGGCGATCACCGCCTACCTGCTGACCTCCACCATCGGCCTGCCGATCTACGGAAAGCTCGGCGACCTCCTCGGCCGCAAGAGCGTCTTCCTCTTCGCCATCGTCGTCTTCGTCATCGGCTCGGGCCTCGCGGGCTGGTCCCGCAGCATGGACGAGCTCATCGCCTTCCGCGCGATCCAGGGCGTCGGTGCCGGCGGCCTGATGATCGGCGTCCAGGCGATCATCGCCGACATCGTCCCGGCCCGGGAACGCGGCCGGTACATGGGCCTGATCGGCGCCGCCTTCGGTCTCGCCTCCGTCGCGGGACCCCTGCTCGGCGGCTTCTTCACGGACCACGTCTCCTGGCGCTGGTGCTTCTACTTCAACGTCCCCTTCGGGCTCGTCACCCTCGCCGTCGTCGCCGTCGTCCTCAAACTCCCCAAGCCCACGGCCCGCGCGCGCTTCGACGTCCTCGGCGCGCTGCTCCTCGCCGCCGCCTCCACCTGCCTCGTCCTGCTGACCAGCTGGGGCGGCACCGAGTACGCCTGGGACTCCCGGGTCATCCTCGCCCTCGCCTGCGGCGCCGCCGGAACGACCCTGCTCTTCCTGGTCGTCGAACACCTCGCGCCCGAACCCCTCATCCCGCTCCGGCTCTTCCGCGACTCCGTCTTCACCGTCACCGCCCTCGTCGGCGCCGTCGTCGGCATCGCGCTCTTCGGCGCCGCCAGCTACCTCCCCAGCTTCCTGCAGATGGTCGAGGGCGCCACCGCCACCGAGTCCGGCCTCCTGATGCTGCCCCTGATGGGCGGCATCGTCATCGCCTCCGTCGTCTCCGGCCAGCTCATCAGCCGTACCGGCCACTACAAGATCTACCCGGTCGTGGGCGGGGCCGTCTCCGTGCTCGGCATGTGGCTGCTCTCCCGGATGGACACCGACACCCCGCGCCTCCAGCACAGCCTCTGGCAGGCCGTCCTCGGTACCGGGATCGGCCTCGTCATGCCGGTCCTCATCCTCGCCGTGCAGAACTCCGTACGCCCCGCGGACCTCGGCACCGCCACCAGCGCCCACAACTACTTCCGGCAGATCGGCGGCAGCGTCGGCGCCGCCGTCTTCGGCACCCTCTTCGCCTCCCGGCTCGACGACGCCCTCGCCGACCGGCTCTCCGGCGTCCTCACCGGCGGCCCGACCTCCCTGCCACCGGCCGAGTCGATCACCCCGCAGACGGTGCACACCCTGCCGCCCGCCGTGCGCGACGCCTACATCCAGGCGTACGCGGACGCGATGCCACGCATCTTCCTCTACCTCGTGCCGGTCCTCGTGCTCGGCCTCGTCCTCGCCTTCTTCCTCAAGGAGAAACCGCTGGTGTCCCACCACAGCCCCACCACCGAGGCCACCGGGGCCGACGACTTCGGCGGCGTCCAGGCCGTCCCGCACGCCCGGCACGCCGCTCCGGCCCCGGCCCCCGCCGCCCCACCACACTCCGGCGTCCCGGTCTGCGGCACCGTCCAGCACCACGACGGCAGCCGGGTCCCCCGCGCCGCCCTCACCCTCATCGACGTCCAGGGCCGACAGGTGGGCCGCGGGGCCAGCGGCGAGGACGGCCGGTACGCGCTGAGCGTCCCCGGCGGCGGGGCGTACGTCCTCATCGCGGCGGCCGGCGGGCACCAGCCCCAGGCCGTCTCGGTCACCGTCGGCGACCGGCCGATCGACCTCGACGTCGTCCTCGGCGGAGCCGGTCGGCTGGCCGGCAGCGTCGTCACGGCCGACGGGACGCCCGTGCGGGACGCGGCCGTCACCCTCACCGACGTACGTGGGGAGGTCGTCGCCTCCACCCGCAGCGGACGCGAGGGCGGGTACGTCATCACCGAGCTGGTCGCGGGCGAGTACACGCTCGCCGCCAGCGCCCCCGCCTTCCGTCCCGCCGCGCTCCCGGTGAGCGTCCAGGCCTCACGTGAGACCCGCCAGGACATCGAACTGGCCGGCGGAGCCGTGCTGCGCGGTACCGTACGGGCCGGTGGCGGGCGCCCCGTCGAGGACGCCCGGGTCACCTTGCTCGACGCCGCGGGCAACGTCGTCGACACCCTCACCACCGGCCCCGACGGCATCTTCCGGTTCGTGGACCTGTCCTCCGGCGAGTACACGGTCATCGCCGCCGGGTACCCACCGGTCGCGACCGTCCTCCAGATGGCCGGCGGGGGCCGCACCGAGCGCGACCTCCAGCTCGGCCACCAGGACTGAGGCGGCAAGGGCCCGTCAGGAGGCGGTCGCCTTGCGCAGGGCGCTGATGCAGGTGCCGATCGCCTCCTGGAGGGCTTCGAGGCGCTGGAGCATGTCCGCCTCGTAGATGTCCTCCTCCATCACCTCGTCCAGGGTCAGCTCCTCGAAGACCTTCGTCGCCTTCTGCAGGCTGTTGTAGAACTTCGTCCGCCGCTCCTGGACGCGCAGCGCGGGATCCTCCTCGACCGCCTTCGCCACCAGGCCCTTCACCGTGTCGTACGCCTCACCGGCCCACTCGCCCGCCTCCTCGGAGTCGTCGAGCTCGTCGAGGAGGGACAGGTGCCGCTCCGCCTCGGCCCGCAGCTCGGCCGGCGCGTCCACGGTCTGCCCGGCGGGGGTCCTGATCTGGCCGTTCTCGACGATCTGGCGCACGTACCCGATGCGGTCGGCCGCCTTCGCCTCGCTCGCCACCGCCTTCTTCAGGTCATCGGTCCGCGCGATGGCGCGGGCCATCTCGGTCTGCAGGGCCGGGTCCTCCTTCATCCGGTCGAGCAGCGCGCCGCGCGCGGCCTCCGCCGTCCCGGGGTCGGCGAGGATCGCGGCCCGCAGCGCCGTCGGGTTCTCGGCGACCTCCAGGGCCTTCGTCGGCCGGATGCCCTCCGCCTCGGCCGCCGCGCTGATCGCCTGCCCGCGCACCGACGAGGCGCTGTTGCGCGAGGTGTAGTACGAGAGCCAGACGTCCGCGTCGGGCAGCTCGATGTCCTCACCGGGGACGAGCACCTCGAACTGCGGGACCAGACCGTCGTCGGCCGCCATGTCCCAGGCCTTGTAGTAGCGCATCACCCGCTCGGGGGAGCACCCCGCGAGCTCCGCGAAGGCCTTCGCCGAGACCTTGGTCCGGGCCGTCCCCTCGGCGGCCTGGCCGCCGGGCCGGACACTCCGCGCCACCTTGAGGGCGAAGGCCCAGCCGCCCGTGCGCGCGTACACCCCGAAGTCCTGGGCGTCACGGACCACGACGGGGTCGTGGTCCTCGGCTGCGTCCTGGACATCCGGCGCGTCGTGCGTCGCCTCCCGGGGCTCGGGAGCCGACGGCTCCCAGAACTCCGGCTCGGAGATCGCCGTGACGCTCTCGGGTTCGGCGGGCGAGGTTTCGGACGGGGAGAAGGCGATGGTCACCGAGAGCGCTCCGGAAGGTCGGCGAGGACGATTGCGGCCGACAGCCTATACGCACCCGTTGACGATAATTCGTCCGATTCCATGCTCCGGTAAATCACTGGCGGTGCGAGCGACGCCCACGACATGATGCCTCCATGACCTACCGAATCGAGCTCCACACCGCGCGTTGAGCGCCCCGCACGAGCGCCCGACGCTCGCACCCGCGCTGTACGCGTACGCCAAGGGCCTGCACGACAGCGACCCCGACAGGCCCCCGCCCCAGGGCGGTCACCCCGTCCCCGACACGGCACGGTCCCAGGGCCGCAGGCGCCCCGGTCTGAGCTACCGCGAGGCCCGCAGGGCGGTCACCGACGTCCTGCTCCCGTTCCTCGACGCCCCCGCCCCCGACCCCGCAGAGGTCGTCGCCGAGGCGGAACGGGCGCTCGCCGCGACGGGCGTCGTCCGCGGGCAGGCCGTCTTCCACACGGCGGCGGCCATCGAACCGCCCGACGCACCCGCCTCCCGCGCTCTCGCCCGATCGTTCGCCCGGCACCTCGTCCGGACCGGAACGACCGTCCTGGGCGTCTCCGCCGGTCTCGGGCTCCTGAGCCGGCTCGCGGAACCCGAGGACGTTCCGTACCTGCGCGTCCTCGGCCTGCTCGACGGTCTCGGCCACTCCGTCGACGGGGCCCTCGCACCCCTGGACCGCGAGGCCGCCGGCCTGATCTGGCTGATCCACCGGACCCACGGAGAGGAACTGCGCGGCCTCGTCGACACCCTGGCCGCCGGAGACCGGGCGGCCGCGCTCGACCGGCTCCTGAACCTTCCCGCGGACGCGCGTGTGCTGGGGCCCGAGGTCGCACGGCGGGTCGCGGAGGCCGTCGGCCTCGCCGGACTCCTCCGGGCGGACCCGGACCACCCCGGCCTCCTCGGGCGGGCCGTGCACCTCCTCGGCCGGATGACCAGCAGCCGCGACTACCACGCCGAGGTCCTGCGGTACGCGGACGCCGTCGACCTCTACGAGACGGTGGCCGCCCACGCCCACCGGCTGCCCCGCGACGTGGAGCACCGTGCCCGGCTGCTCACCCTCGCCCTCGACCTGCACAGCGGCCCCTCACACGTCCTGGCCTGGCCGCCCGGCCGGCGCGAGGCGCTCCACCGCACCCTCCTGGACACGGCGGCGTGGCCGGGGAAAGTCCCTGCCGACCCGGACGGGCGACGGCGCGCCGCGTGGATCCGCCGCACGGCACGTCAGCTGCGAGCCGCTCCGCAGGACCCGCCCCGGTTCCGGATCGAGGTGGCCGTCGCGGACCCCGGCGACCCGGACGTCGTCGAGACCCGCATCCTCATCGACGGGCGACCCCTCCTGCCCGAGGCCTTCGGCCCGGGCCCGGGGGAGTCCCCCGAGCGGCTTCTCGACAGCGGCGCCCTGCGGGCGGGTCCCGAGCCCCGGGAGGTGCGGCTCGCCGAGGCGTACTGCACCGAGGGCTGCTGCGGCGCGCTGTACGTGACCGTGCGCCGTGCGGGCGAGCACGTCGTGTGGAGCGACTGGCGAAGGCCGGGCATGGCCGCGCCCACGGACCTCCCCGAGCACCGCTTCGACGCCGCCGCCTACGACGCCGAGATCGCGCGCGTCGAGCACGACCACGGCTGGACCTGGCCGGCCCGCCGCACCGCCCGGCTGATCACCGCCGGGCTGCGCGACCGACCGGACCTCCTCACCCGCTGGGGTCTCCGGCAGGGCTGGATCAGCTCGGACTTCAGCGAACCGGACACCACCGTGGTCACCTTCACCGGGCCGCCCCTGGGCGGTCCCGGCGGGAGCGCCGCAGAGGGAGAGTCCCGCCAGTTCCTCTGGCGGCTGCCCGACGACGGCACCCCGCCGGAGCGCCGCGCGGCCGAGGCGTTGCGCCGGCTGGCGGAAGAGGACCCGAGGTCCTTGGCGGGACGCCCCTAGGGCCTGATCCAAAAGACACCCAGCAGCCCGTACGGCCGTCCCGGTGACTGCCAGTGGTCCACTCCAACGGCGGTTGTCCACAGGGGTGGTGAGGCCGCCGGGCGGCGCGTACGGTGCCAGACATGAAGATCCTCATCAGTGCCGACATGGAGGGCGCGACCGGTGTGACCTGGCCCGCCGACGTGCTGCCCGGCACGCCCCAGTGGGAGCGGTGCCGCGGAATGTTCACCTCCGACGTGAACGCCGCCGTGCTCGGATTCTTCGACGGCGGCGCCGACGAGGTCCTCATCAACGAGGCGCACTGGTCCATGCGGAACCTGCTCCTGGAGCGGCTCGACGAGCGGGCCGAGATGCTCACCGGGAAGCACAAGTCGCTCTCCATGGTCGAGGGCGTGCAGCACGGGGACGTCGACGGCATCGCCTTCGTCGGCTACCACACGGGCGCCGGCGCCGAGGGCGTCCTCGCACACACCTATCTCGCGAACTCCATCACGGGCGTCTGGCTCAACGGCGAGCGGGCGAGCGAGGGCCTGCTCAACGCGCATGTGGTCGCGGAGTACGGGGTCCCCGTCGTCCTCGTCACCGGCGACGACCTCACCTGCGAGGACGCCCTGGGGTACGCGCCGGAGGCACCCAAGGTCGCCGTCAAGGACCACGTCTCGCGGTACGCGGCGGTGTGCCGGACCCCGGCCAGAACCGCCGCCGACATCCGGGCGGCGGCGAAGACCGGCGCCGCGCTCGCCATCCGTCACGAACCGGTCCGGGGCGGCCCCTTCACCGTGGAGCTGGAGTTCGACGCCGAGCACCTGGGGGCCGCCGCCACGGTGGTTCCCGGCGTGGCGCGGAGCGGCGAGCGGCGCGTCGCGTACACCAGCGAGACGATGTACGAGGCAATTCGTACGTTCAAGGCGGTCACGACCATCGTCTCGGCCGCGGTGGAGGAGCAGTATGGCTGAGGAGGTCCGGGGCCCGGACACGACGGCGCTCGACGAGGTGGTCACCTACACCTCGGAGCTCATCCGCATCGACACCACCAACCGGGGCGGCGGCGACTGCCGCGAACGGCCCGCCGCCGAGTACGTCGCCGAGCGGCTCGCCGCCGCCGGCGTCGAACCCACCCTCCTGGAGCGGACCCCCGGCCGCACCAACGTGGTGGCGCGCATCCCCGGCACCGACCCCTCGGCCGAGGCGCTCCTCGTCCACGGCCACCTGGACGTCGTGCCCGCCGACCCCGCCGAATGGACCACACACCCCTTCTCGGGGGAGGTCCGCGACGGGATCGTCTGGGGACGCGGCGCCGTGGACATGAAGAACATGGACGCGATGGTCCTCGCCGTCGTCCGCTCCTGGGCACGACAGGGCGTCCGGCCCCGCCGCGACATCGTCCTGGCCTACACGGCCGACGAGGAGGCCAGCGCCGAGGACGGCTCCGACTTCCTCGCCGACCGGCACGCCGCGCTCTTCGAGGGCTGCACCGAGGGCATCAGCGAGTCCGGGGCGTTCAGCTTCCACCCCCAGCCCGGCACCACGATCTACCCGATCGCCGCGGGGGAGCGGGGCACCGCCTGGCTCAAGCTGACCGCGCACGGCCGGGCGGGCCACGGCTCCAAGGTGAACACGGCCAACGCCGTCACCCGTCTCGCCGACGCCGTCGCCCGCATCGGCTCCCACACCTGGCCGGTCCGCCTCACCGCGACCGTCCGCGCCGCCCTCACCGAACTGGCCGCGCTGTACGCCATCGAGATCGACACCCACGCACCCGACCTCGACGTGGACCTGCTCCTCGACAAGCTCGGACCGGCCGCGGCCCTCGTCGAGCCGACCGTCCGCAACAGCACCAACCCGACGATCCTGGACGCCGGTTACAAGGTCAACGTCATCCCCGGGCAGGCCGTCGCCTACATCGACGGACGGACGCTGCCGGGCACCGACGAGGAGTTCGCCGCGACCATGGACCGGCTCACCGGGCCGGACGTGGAGTGGGAGTTCCACCACCGCGAGGTGGCACTGGAGGCCCCCGTCGACTCGCCGACCTTCGCCAAGCTGCGGGCCGCCGTCGAGCGGTTCGACCCGGCCGGACACGTCGTGCCGTTCACCATGTCCGGCGGCACCGACGCCAAGCAGTTCTCCCGGCTCGGCATCACCGGCTACGGCTTCTCGCCGCTCCGGCTGCCCCCGGGCCTCGACTACGGGGCCCTGTTCCACGGCGTCGACGAACGCGTCCCCGTGGACGCCCTGCACTTCGGTGTCCGGGTGCTCGACCACTACCTGAAGACCGCGTAGCCGTGAAGCGGCGTGTGCGCGCGACACCGGGACCGGGGGAAGTCGTATGAAGAGCACGGCAGCCTACGGCAGCTGGCCGTCACCGGTCGACGCGGCGCTCGCCGCCGCGCACGACGGGCGGCCCGAGTACCTCGGCGCCGTCGGCGACGAACTGTGGTGGACCGCGCCGCGCCCCGCGGAGGGCGGCAGGCGCGCCCTCGTCAGACGGCGCGCCGACGGCACCGAGGAGAGCGTGCTGCCCGCCCCGTGGAACGTCCGCAGCCGGGTCATCGAGTACGGCGGCCGGCCCTGGGCGGCGGCCGCACGGCCGGAGCACGGACCGCTCGTCGTGTTCGGCCACTTCCCGGACCAGCGCCTCTACGCGTACGAGCCGGACTCCGGCCCCGGCGCCGGGCCCCGGCCCCTCACCCCCGTCTCGGACGTCGGCGGCGGCCTGCGCTGGGCGGACCCCGTGATCCACCTCGACCGGGGCGAGGTCTGGTGCGTCCTCGAGGAGTTCACCGGACCCGCTCCGACCGATGTGCGCCGGGTGCTCGCCGCCGTGCCCCTGGACGGATCGGCCGCCGACGACCGCGCGGCGGTACGCGAACTGTCCGACGGACGCCACCGGTTCGTGACCGGGCCCCGGCTCTCCCCGGACGGACGGCGGGTGACCTGGATCGCCTGGGACCATCCCCGGATGCCCTGGGACGGCACCGAGGTCATGCTCGCCGAGCTCGGCCCCGGCGGCACCTTCCGGGGTGCGAGGGCCGTCGCGGGCGGGCCCGCGGAGTCGATCCCCCAGGTCGAATGGGACACGGCGGGACGGCTGCTCCTCGTGAGCGACCGCACCGGCTGGTGGAACCTCTACCGGGCGGAGGTAGACGCGGACGGCGGGGTGGGAGAACCGCTCGCGCTCTGCCCCCGGGCCGAGGAGTTCGGCGGACCGCTCTGGAAGATCGGACTGAACTGGTTCACCCCCCTGGAGGACGGTCTGATCGCCGTCGTCCACGGGAAGGGGAGCACCACCCTCGGCATCCTCGACCCCGAGCGCGGCACACTCGTCGACGCCGTGGGCCCCTGGACCGAGTGGGCCTCGACGCTCGCCGCCCACGGCACCCGTGCGGTCGGCGTCGCCGCGGGACCGCACACCTCGTACGAACTCGTCGAGCTCGACACCCGCACCGGCCGCACCCGGGTGGTCGGCGCCGCCCACACCGACGCCGTCGATCCCGCCTACCACCCCGAGCCGCAGGTCCGCACCTTCGCGGGACCCGGCGGCCGGGACATCCACGCGCAGATCTACCCGCCCCACCACCCCGCGTTCACCGGGCCGGAGGGCGAACGGCCGCCCTACGTCATCTGGGCGCACGGCGGCCCCACCGGACACGCGCCGCTCGTCCTCGACCTGGAGATCACCTACTTCACCTCGCGGGGCATCGGCGTCGCCGAGGTCAACTACGGCGGTTCGACGGGCTACGGCCGCGCGTACCGGGAGCGGCTGCGCGAACAGTGGGGTGTCGTCGACGTCGAGGACTGCGCCGCCGTCGCCGAGGCCCTCGCGGCGGAAGGCACCGCCGACCCGGCCCGCCTCGCCGTGCGCGGCGGCAGCGCCGGAGGCTGGACGACCGCAGCCTCCCTCGTCGCCACCGACGTGTACGCCTGCGGCACGATCATCTACCCCATCCTCGACCTGCGGGGCTGGGCGACCGACGAGACCCACGACTTCGAGTCCCAGTACCTGTACGGCCTCATCGGCGCCCTCGAAGAGGTGCCCGCCCGGTACAAGGAGCGCTCCCCGATCGAGCACGTCGACCGCGTCACGGCCCCCTTCCTGCTGCTCCAGGGGCTCGACGACGTCATCTGCCCGCCCGCGCAGGCCGAGCGGTTCCTCGCGGCCACGGCCGGCCGGGGCGTCCCGCACGCCTACATCGCCTTCGAGGGCGAGGGCCACGGCTTCCGCGGGGCCGACACCCTGGTGCGCGCGCTGGAGGCCGAACTCTCCCTGTACGCCCGGGTGTTCGGTGTCGAGCGGACGGACGTTCCCGGCCTGGAGTACCGCACATGACGGGAACGGCCGCTCGTCCGGCGACGGGATCGGTGGCCGGGTCACCTGCCGCCGGCCCGGCGGTCGGTCGCGCGGCCGGTCCCGCCGCCGGTGGGGCTGTCGGGGCCGGGCCGCACGCCGGCCCGCTCACCCGGCCCGAGCGGCTCCGGCCAGGGGCGCGGGTCGCCGTCGTCGCCCCCTGCGGGCCCGTCCCGGAGGAGCGGCTGCGGGCGGGGCTCGACGTCCTGCGCGGCTGGGACCTGGACCCCGTGGTCGCCCCGCACGTCCTCGACACCCATCCCGCCCTCGGACACCTCGCGGGCGCCGACCGGGCGCGGGCCCGGGACCTCACGGAAGCCTGGTGCGATCCCTCGGTCTCCGCCGTCATCTGCGCGCGCGGAGGGTACGGGGCGCAGCGCATGGCCGACCTCGTCGACTGGAGGGCGATCACGGAGGCCGGGCCCAAGGCGTTCGTCGGCTACAGCGACGTGACCGCCCTGCACGAGGCCTTCGCCGTCCGGGCCGGATTCGCCACCCTGCACGGTCCGATGGTCGCCGCCGGCACCTTCCTCACGGACCCGCACACCCAGGAGTCCTTGCGGGCCACCCTGTTCGAGCCCGAGTCGGTGAGGACCCTCGGCCTGGAGACGGCGCGGGCCCTGGTGCCGGGCCGGGCCCGGGGAGTGACCCTCGGCGGCTGCGTCAGCCTCCTCGCCGCGGACCTGGGCACCCCGCACGGCCGGCCCTCCGCGCACGGCGGGCTGCTGCTCCTGGAGGACGTGGGGGAGGAGCCGTACCGGCTCGACCGGGTCCTCACCCAACTGCTGCGCGCCGGTTGGTTCGACGGGGTCGCCGGCATCGGCCTCGGTTCCTGGGAGGAGTGCGGGCCGTACGAGGAGGTGCGGGCGGTGCTCGCCGACCGGCTCGGCGGGCTCGGCGTGCCCGTCGTCGAGGAGATGGGCTTCGGGCACAGCGCGACGGCCCTCACGATGCCGCTCGGACTGCCCGGGACGCTCGACGCGGACGGGGGCACGCTCACCCTCGACGTACCGGCCCTGCGCTGAACGACGCGAGACGCGCCTTCCGGTGCGCGGCCTTCACCGAATCTCCGTCAACAACCTCTGCCGGGAGCGTTGACGGGCTTTGACACGTGTCACAGCATGGGCGCTGCCCGTACCTACCAGTCGGTAGATGCCCGGGTCTTCGGCGTCGTCCTCAGCGTGGAGGTCTCTGTGTCCCGTGCCGTGCCCCGTTCCCGCAAGACCCTCGCCCTCGTGGCCGGTGCGGCCGCGCTCGCCGCCCCCCTGACTCTCGCCGCGCCCGCGAGCGGAGCGGATGCGGAGACCGGCACCGGCGCGTACACCGTCACCCCGCTCCGGTTCACCGTCCAGGCGGGCGGCCGGAGTTGTGCCGTCGACGCCGACCTCTACCGGCCCGCGGGCGTGGACGCCGCGCACCCCGCCCCCGCCGTGCTCGCCACCAACGGCTTCGGCGGCAGCAAGAGCGACGGCTCCACCGGCGCCATCGGCAGGGCTTTCGCGGCGCGCGGCTACGTCGGCCTCGTCTACTCGGGCCTCGGCTTCGGGAAGTCCGGCTGCCTGATCTCCCTCGACGACCCGGAGATCGACGGCCGCGCCGCCTCCCGACTCGTCGACTTCCTCGCCGGCGGCCTCGCCGCGGACGACGGAACCCGCGCGGACTTCGTCACCCGGGACGGCGCCGGAGACCCGCGCGTCGGCATGATCGGCGGCTCGTACGGGGGCGCGGTGCAGCTCGCCGCCGCCTCCGTCGACCACCGGATCGACGCCCTCGTCCCCCTCATCACCTGGAACGACCTCGCGTACTCCCTCGCCCCCAACGCCGCGGACCGCGAGACTCCCGGCGTCTTCAAATGGCAGTGGGCCAACGGCTTCTACCTGATGGGGGAGGGGCAGCCGCTGCTCGTCCCCTCCCTCGACCCCAGCCGGATCAACTCGCTCGGCTGCCTGCACTTCGTCACCGACGCCTGCGACACCGTGCGGCTCCTCAACTCGGGCCGCTACCCGAAGGCCGAGACGGAGAAGATGCTCGCCTACGCCCGGAGCGTCTCCCCCGTCTCGTACGTGGACCGGATCACCGCCCCCACGCTCATCGTCCAGGGTCAGGCCGACACCCTCTTCAACCTCAACGAGGCACGGGCCACCTACGACCGGCTGCGCGAGCGGGGTGTCGACACCCGGATGATCTGGCAGTCCTGGGGCCACAGCGGCGGACAGAAGCCCGGCGAGCTCGACCTCGGGCAGGGCAACCTGGAGAGCAGCTACGTCGGGCAGCGGGTCCTCGGCTGGTTCGACCGCCACCTCCGCGAGAACCCCACCGCGGACACCGGCCCCGCCTTCGCCTGGTACCGCGACTGGCAGAGCGGATACGGCACGGCGGCCCGGGTCCCGGCGCTCAGCCAGCGGCTGTACCTCTCCGGCGACGGCAAGCTCGTCGACAACCGTACGAAGGTCGCCGAGGGCTCCCGGCGGTACAGCAACTGGCTGGTGCCGACGAGCCATTCGGAGTCCTCGCTCGCCGGGACGATCGGCCTGCCCGACCCCCGGCCGTACGACACCCCGGGCACCTACCTCGGCTGGACCAGCGCCCCGCTCGACGCACCCGTCGACCTGGTCGGCGCGCCGAGGGCCACCCTGAAGGTGGTCTCGCCCGCGACCGAGCGGGTCCAGGGTTCCGGCGACGCCGCCGACAAGCTGGTGCTCTTCGCCAAGCTCTACGACATCGCGCCCGACGGGACGAAGACCCTCGTCAACCGGCTCGTCGCGCCGGTACGGGTGCCGGACGTCACCCGCCCGTTCACCGTCGAACTGCCCGCCGTCGTCCACCGGTACGAGACCGGCCACCGCCTTGAGTTGGTGATCGCGGCCAGCGACACGGCGTACTCCGGCAACCGGGGCATCAAGCCGGTCACCGTCGTCAGCGCCCCCGAGGACACGGGGACGCTCGAACTGCCCCTGGTCAAGGGGCGGGTGGGGTAGCGACGCGACCGGCCCCCCGGTTGCGGGTGGGGGAGCCGACGCGGCCCCGAGGCCCCGGGGTGGGGGAGCCGACGTGCCCCCAGGTTCCTGGGCGGGGGAGCCGACGCACCCCCCGCTTGCCGGACGGGTAGTCGGCGCGACCCGCCCCCGGGCGCGGTCAGAGCGCCGCGTACCCCGGGCGGACCACCTCGTCGATCAGCCGCTGCCGCTCCGGCAGCGGCAGGAAGGCGGCTTCGAGGGCGGCGACCGTGAACTCCTCGAAGACCTCGGGGCCGTATCCGAAGGCGTCGACCATGTGCTGGAACTCCTCGCTCATGGTGGTGCCGGAGACCAGCCGGTTGTCCGTGTTGAGCGTGATCCGGAAGCCGAGCCGGCGCAGCTCGTCGATCGGGTGCGAGGCGTAGTCCTTCGCCGCGCCCGTCTGGAGGTTGGAGGTCGGGCAGACCTCCAGGGCGATGCGGTTGTCCCGGACGTACGAGGCCAGTCGGCCCAGCGTGCCGTCCTCGGCGATGTCGTCCGTGATCCGCACGCCGTGGCCGATCCGCTCGGTGCCGCAGACCTGCACGGCCTCGTGGATCGACTCGGCGCCGACCGCCTCGCCCGCGTGGATCGTGAAGTGGCAGTTCTCCCGCTTCAGATGCTGGAAGGCGGGGAGGTGACGGGCCGGCGGGTTGCCGATCTCGCCGCCCGCGATGTCGAAGCCGGCCACGCCGTTGTCCCGGTGCGCGACCGTGAGCCGCGCTATCTCGAGGGAACGGTCGGTGTGGCGCATGCCGGTGAGGAGGGTACGGACGGTGATGCGGCCGCCGGAGCGGCGCTCGCCCTCACGGAAGCCGTCGTTGACCGCCTCGACGACCTCGTCGAGGCTCAGCCCGCCCTGGAGGTGCTGCTCGGGGGCGTAACGGATCTCCGCGTAGACGACGCCGTCCGCCGCCAGGTCCTCGGCGCACTCGGCCGCGATGCGCGTGAGCGCCTCACGGGTCTGCATGACCGCGCAGGTGTGGGCGAAGGTCTCCAGGTAGCGCTCCAGCGAACCGGAGTCGGCGGCGTCCCGGAACCAGACCGCGAGCGCGGCCGGGTCCTCGGTCGGCAGCGCGGTGTAGCCGCACTCCCGCGCCAGCTCGACGATGGTCGCGGGGCGCAGTCCGCCGTCGAGGTGGTCGTGGAGGACGGCCTTGGGGGCCCGGCGGATCCACTCGGAGACGGTGGCGGCGGCAGGCGTGGCAGAGTTGTCAGACAAGTGCATGGCGGGGAAGTGTACGCGACGGCGGAGGGGTGCGCTGTGACGGCCCGCGCGCGGGGCCCGGAGGCGGTGGTGAGCACGGCCGAAACGGTGGTCAGTGGGACTGGAGCACCGGCAGGGCGGGGGCGCCCGTCGGGAGCATGTGCTTGGCCGCGAGGACCGGGACCTGCCCGACCCGCACGACCTGGGTGACCAGCACCGCGGGGGTGTCCGCCGGGCGTCCCAGCTGCTCTCCGCGCCGCCGTCCGAGCAGCGTCGCCGTGATCCCGCTGCGCGCGCTCAGGGCCGTCTCGCGTGAGGCCCCGAGGAGGACCGAGAGCATGGAGGACGCTGGTCCGCGCCCGGCGACCACGGCCCGCGCCGGGGTGTCCGCGCGTGCCGGAATGTCCGCCTCCGTCGGGGTGTCCGCCTCGGTCGCCCGCAGGGCCCGTGCGAACTCGGGGTGCACCCGGTCGAGCAGCTCGTCGGCCGCCGCCCACTCGTGGCTGAGGGCGGCCGCCGTACCCTCACCGGTCAGCACGGACTCCCAGAACCGCAGCTCGGCACGGGCCGGCGCGAGGAGATGCTGGGTGGTGAAGTCGGTGGGCTCCTCGACCGTCCGGAGCAGTGCCCGCACCCGCAGCGGCGCCCCCACGCCGATCAGCTCCTCCAGCGGCTGGACGTGCTCGAAGCCGCGCCGGGGCGGGCGGTCGTTGACGGTCCTGCCCACCCCGCGCCGTACGGAGAGCAGGCCGTCCTCCTGCAGCAGCAGCAGCGCCTCGCGCAGGGCGGGCCGGCTCACGCCGAGCTCCGCGGCGAGCCTGGGCTCGGAGGGGAGCGTCGAGCCCGGCGGGTACGTGCCGTCGTGAACGGCGTCCGCGATCCGCTCGTAGAGGGCCACGACCGGTCGCCGCCGCTGTCCGCTGACCGCCACGGCCGCTCCTCGTCTCGATTCCGGTGGATCCGGTCGGATCCGGTGCAGGGCCCCGGGGGTCCGTACACCAGGCTCCGGCGGTGTCCGGCACCACGGTAGTCGGCCCACGTTGTCTGACAAGTCACCCGTACGGCTCTCCTCGCCGTCACGGTGACGCCCCGCTCCCCCCATTCTGGTCCCACGGCGGTGGCCGGGTACGGCCGACGGCACGACGGAGGAGAGGGCCGGGCATGAGTCCCCAGGAGACGTCACGGACAACGGGCCGGGGCAGGTCCCGGTTCACCGAATCCCTCACCCCCGGCCGCATCGGGATGGCCGCGCTCGCGATCATCACCCTCGTCTTCATCTTCCAGAACACCCGCGAGGTCAAGATCCGGCTCCTGATTCCCGAAGTCACCATGCCGCTCTACCTGGCCCTGCTCGCGACCGCGATCCTCGGCGCGGCCTGCGGCTTCTACGTCGCCGCCCGGAGGCGGAAGTGAGGCGGCGCGCCGTCGTGGGCGCGGGCGCCGTCCTCGCGCTCGCCGCCTTCGCCGTCAGCTCGACCGAGGAGACGGCCACGGCCGCACCCGGCGACGCCGGGACCCACCCGGTGCCGGACTTCCTCGGCCGGGGCCTCTGGCAGGTCTTCACCCGTCTGGACCGCCGGACCCGGATCGACGTCCACGACGTGAGCGGACGGGACCGGCGGATCCTCTGGCCGCCACGGTGGCAGGTGTGCACGCAGTACCCGGCGGCGGGCACGGGCCTCGACCGCCGCACCACCGTCATGATCGGAGTCGTACGGAAGGGGGAGAGCTGTCCGCCCCGGGTGCGCATGGCGCGACGCTGAGCGGTCCGCCCCCGTACCCCACCGCCCGACCCGAATCGCTCAGCGCTTGTAGTTGATCTTCATCGTGTCGAGGTCGGTCACCGTCGACCGCAGCGCCCTGAATCCGTGCCCGAGCTCCCCGAGCGCGGTCTCCACCCGGTCCTCCGCGAGCGCGCCCGCCATCTCCTCGCCGTCCGCGGCGTCGGAGACGACGACCAGGCGGTACGAGAAGTGCTTCAGCGTCCTGTCGTAGCTGAGCGAGCCCTCCTCCGTGAACTGCATCGCGGTCAGCCCGTGCGCGTCCACCTCGGCGAGCAGCCGGGCCCGGCTCTCCTCCGACAGACCGTCGAACGTGCCGCGCACGATGACCCGGTAGGTGTGCTGCGTGCCCATTCCTCGTACTCCCCGCGCCCTGGTTCTCCGGCCGCCCGACGGCGCGCCGACCCTCCACCCTACGGCGGCGGCCGTCCGATCCGCCGGGAATTTCCGGCCGTCCCCGCGCCCTGGGACCGGCGGAGCCCGACGCGGCGAACTCCTGCCGGAGGACTATGAGTTCACGATGCGACCGAGCTGAGGGCGGGGGCGGTCCGGGGGCGCGGTCGCTACCCTGGACGGGCGGAGACCGTGAGGGACCGGAGGTCCGGGGATGGCCGCGTGGGCGACACAGGAGTGCCGGTGCGGGCATCCGCGTTTCCGTCACGGGGCACCCCGGTTCTCGGGAACCTGTGAGGTCTGCCTCTGTGAATTCTTCGAGCTGCCCCCGGCTCCGGCCTTCACGGACGAGCCGCCCCCGCCGCCCGTCGTGGGCAGGGTGGCAACCGACGACGGGCCAACGGCGGTTGCCAGCCTTGCGGGACCTCGTCCGGTGACCGCGGGAGTTCTTGTGAGTGATGGGCCTGCTCAGGCATCTCCCAGAAGGGTGAGAACCTCTACCTCCACCAGGACGCCACAACAACCGGCTCGAAGGCCCTCGCTGTCGCGGGGGTGAAGGCCGGAGAAGCCAAGCGTACCTGGAGTCGGCAGACGTTCAACCTCCAGAAGCTGGTCTGCAAGGAGCGCCACAACATCAATCTCAAGGACCGTCTCACCGACGGTGTGTGGCCCCAGGGGCCCAACGGCTGAGCCCAGCCCTCGTTCCGGAACCGAACGGGGGAAGCCCCCGACCGCATCCGCGGTCGGGGGCTTCCCCCCCCCCTTGTCGGCGCCACCGTCCGTGGAAGGGCGGTGAGTCCGGAGCCCCGTCAGGACACCCGGCACAGGATCTCGCCGTGCGGGACCATGAACCAGGCGTCCTCACGGGTGCCCCACTCCCGCCAGGCCTCCGCGATCGACGCCAGCTCGGCGGCGGTCGTGTGGCCGCCGGACACGGCCAGATCGGCGTAGCCGGAGCCGGTCGTACGGTCCGCCCACAGGCCGCTCCACCAGGCCCGCTCGTCGGGCGTGGCGAAGCACCAGGTCGCGGCGGTCGTCGTGATGTCGGTGAAGCCGGCCTCGCGTGCCCAGGCGAACAGGCGCCGCCCCGCGTCCGGTTCGCCGCCGTTGGCCCGCGCGACCCGGTGGTACAGGTCCAGCCAGCCGTCGAGGGCGGGCTGCTCGGGGTACCAGGCGAAGGCCCCGTAGTCGCTGTCGCGGGCCGCGACGACACCGCCGGGGCGGCACACCCGCCGCATCTCGCGCAGCGCCTGGACGGGGTCGCCGACGTGCTGGAGGACCTGGTGGGCGTGGACGACGTCGAAGGAGTCGTCGGGGAAGTCCAGGGCGTGGACGTCGGCGACGGCGAACTCGACGTTCTCCAGGCCGCGTTCGGCAGCAACGGCACGGGCGTTCACCAGGACGCCCTCGGCGGCGTCGACGGCGGTGACGCGGCCGGGCGAGACCAGCGCCGCCAGGTCGGCGGTGATGGTGCCCGGCCCGCAGCCGACGTCCAGGACGTCGAGGCCGGCCCGCAGTTCGGGCAGCAGATAGGCCGCCGAGTTGGCGGCGGTCCGCCAGCTGTGCGAGCGCAGGACCGACTCGTGGTGACCGTGGGTGTAGACGGCCGTCTCATGGGCCGCGGGGTGCGCGGAAGGGGTGGAGGCATGCGACATCGAAGCGACTCCCTCGGTGTGGGTGCGTGCTCACCACCGTACGCAGGGATGTCGAATGATGAGATCCATGTCTTGGTATATGGACGGCGTCAGTCGAACAGATCGGCCCTGTAACGGAGTTCGCCGAGAACCCTGCCTCCCGTCTCCTCCCGCACGGCCGCGCCGTCCGGGCGCCAGCCCGCCGCCTCGTAGAAGCGGCGCCCCCGTGTGTTCCCCGCGAACACCCACAGCGCCGCCGTACGGAACCCGGTCGCCAAGAGCACCTCCGTGGAGGCCGCGAGCAGGGACCGCCCGACCCCTGTGCCCCACACCTCCGGCAGGGCGTACAGGGCGGCCAGTTCGGCCGTCGTCGACCGGTCGAACTCCTCGTCCGGCCAGGCCCGGAAGCAGGAGAACGCCCGCACCCGCTCGTCGGGGCCCGTCTCGACCAGGACCGTGGGCCGGTCCGGGGTGGTGAGGCGGGTCCGCCAGGTGGCGGTGCGCTCCTCGATGTCCAGGGCGTCCAGGTAGGGGCCGGGCAGCAGGTCGCGGTAGGCGGCCTGCCAGGACAGCACGTGCACGGCGGCGACGGCCGCCGCGTCCGCGGGAAGCGCTTCACGTATCCGCATCCCGCATTCTGGGCCGGGGAGCGCCGTCGGCGCCTCCGAAATTCGGCGCCGCCGACGCCTCCGTGGGGTGGTGACCACGGCCGTCCCCGCCCCGGCGGAGCTTCTGGGATCGTCACCCGTACGGCCCTGGTCGCACGCGCCACGAACGGCCGGGGGCGTCTGCGGTACCCGGTCGCCGTCACCGCCCCGCCCGTCGCCTGAAGCGACGCCTGGAGCGGCGGAAACGTCCGAAACTTCGTATAAAGGGCACGGGGGTGCCGTGCCGGCGCCCCCGTGCGCTCAGGAGGTACGGGACATGCGGCAGACGGCTCCGGACGGCCGTGGCCCGGTGCGGTACGGCCCTCCCGACCCCGACACCGGCCTCCCCGTCCTGCCCGGGCTCGCCGGACTCCTCGCCGCCGCCGCCGGACGGACCGCCCCCGAACCGCCCGGCGGCGGACCCGTCCTCCGCGAGGCGGCCGCCGGCTACTGGTGGCGCCGCGGCCTGCGCACCCACCCCCAGGACGTGGTGGCCGCCCCCGGCGCCCCCGCCCTCCTGCTCGCCCTGATCGCCGCCCACGGCGGCGACCTGCTGCTGCCCCGGCCCTGCCCCGCCCGATGGACCCCGCAGGCCCGCCTCCTCGGCCGCCCCGCCTACCACGTGCCGACCCCCGCCGAGTGCGGCGGCGTCCCCGACCCGTACGCCCTCCTGGAGACGGTCCGCCGGATCCGCGCCGAGGGTGGCACCCCCCGCCTCCTGCTGCTCTCCGTCGCCGACGACCCCACCGGCACCGTCGCCCCGCCCGAACTCGTCCGCGAGGCCTGCGAGGCCGCCGTCGCCGAGGGCCTGCACGTCGTCAGCGACGAGACCTGGCGCGACACCCTCCACCACCCGCACGACACCGTGTTCCTCAGCCCCGCCGAGATGAGCCCGGACGACGTGACCGTCGTCAGCGACCTCGGCGGCGCCCTCACCCCGGCCGCCTGGCCCTGCGCCGTCGCCCGCTTCCCGCCCACCGACCCCTCCCGGGCGGACCGTTGGACCGACCGCAGGGCCCGCGTCCTCGACGTGCTCACCGCCCTCGGGGCCGTCGTCCCCGGCCCGGTCGCCCCCGCCGCCGCGCACGCCCTCGACGAACCCGAGGACGTCACCGTACGGGCCGGGCTCGCGGCCGCCGTCCACGGCCGCCTCGCCGCGGCCGCGCATCAGGCCGTACTCGCCGCCGGAGCCCTCGCCCGTCCGCCGCAGGCCGGCCGGCACCTCTACGCCGATCTCGGACCGCTGCGGGCAGGCCTCGCCGCCCGGGGCGTCACCGATTCCCTGGAACTGGAGAGCCATCTCACCGAGCGGCTCGGCGCCCCGGTGACCGGTGGCCACCGATTCGGCGACGAACTCGGCGCGCTGCGCGTCAGGTTCGACACGGGCATGTTCCTGGGAATCGCGGAGAAGGAGAGGGTCGAGACACTGGAGTCTCCGGAGCCGCTGCGACTCCCCCATGTGGCCCGGGCGCTCGCGAGGTTCGGGGGAGCCCTGGAAGAACTCCGATGACGGCACGAGCCGCAAGCCCGCCAAGCCCCGCACGAGCCATGATCCCCAAAAGCCCCGCCCGACCCGCACGAGCCGCAAGCCCCGCCCGACCCGCACGAGCCGCAAGCCCAGCCCGACCCGCACGAGCCGCAAGCCTCGCAAGCCCCGCCCGCACCGCACGCCCCGTCCGACCCGCGTAGAACGGAGTCCGCAGATGACCGAACGGACGGCACCGCCCGCGCGCGCCGCACAGCCCCAGGCCACGGCTTCCGCAACCGCCCCCGAGCCCGCTTCAGCGCCCCCGCCCCTGTCCGCCCTCCAGCCGGTCGGGCGGCTGCGGTCGGACTGGCCGCGCACGTTCGCCGACCGGCTCACCGCCCCCCTTCCCGGGCTCGGGGCCCTGGCCCGGCTCGCCCGCGAGGGAGCACTGCGCCCCCGCCCCGGGGCCCTCCGTGACACCCCCCTGCTGCCCTTCGAACCGGGCCCGCTGCCGCACGCCGGGCCCGGCACCCTCGCCGTCACCTGGGCGGGGCACGCCAGCTGGGTGCTGAGGCTCGGCGGGCTCACCGTCCTCACCGACCCCGTCTGGTCCCGCCGCATCTTCGGCACGCCCGCCCGCCTCACCCCGGTCGGGGTCCGCTGGGAGGACCTGCCGCCCGTCGACGCCGTCGTCATCAGCCACAACCACTTCGACCACCTCGACGCCCCCACCCTGAAACGGCTGCCCCGCCACACCCCGGTCTTCGTCCCGGCCGGCCTCGGCCGCTGGTTCACCCGCCGCCGCTTCAGCCGGGTGACCGAGCTCGACTGGTGGGAGGCGGCCGAACTCGACGGCGTCCGCTTCGACTTCGTCCCCGCCCACCACTGGTCCAAGCGCACCCTCCTCGACACCTGCCGTTCCCTGTGGGGCGGCTGGGTGCTGACCGACCGGGACGGCCGCCGGGTCCACTTCGCGGGGGACACCGGATACGGCCACTGGTTCGCCGAGATCGGCCGCCGCTATCCCGGCATCGACCTGGCACTGCTCCCCATCGGGGCCTACGACCCCCGCTGGTGGCTGAGGGACGTCCACACCGACCCGGAGGAGGCGGTCCGCGCCCACCAGGACCTGGGGGCGCGGCGGATGGCGCCGATGCACTGGGCCACGTTCGTCCTGTCCTCCGAGCCCGTCCTCGAACCCCTCACCCGGGTCAGGACCGCCTGGGAGAAGGCGGGCCTGCCCCGCGAGGACCTGTGGGACCTGCCGGTCGGCGGCTCACGGGTGCTCGTGCCCTGACTCCTGCCCCGAAGGAGCCGCGGGCTCCTGCCCCGAAGGCGCCGCGGGGGCCGTCCCCCGGACCCGCCGCCACAACGCCGGGACCGCGCTGATCAGCACGGTGAGAACCACCGCCGCGACGACTCCCTGCCACGGCTCGGGGAAGAGCGAACCGCCCAGGACGCCGATCAGCTGGTACGTCGCCGCCCACGCCAGGCAGGCCGCGACGTCCCCCCGGACGAAACGCCGCAGCGGCATCTCCGAGAGCAGGCACGCCAGCATCACCGGGATCCGCCCCGCCGGCACGAGCCGGGACAGCACGAGGACCGACACCTGATGGCTGTCGAGCCGCTCCTGCGCGTGGGCGAGCCGCTCGGGGGTCGCCCGGCCCCGCAGCGCGGCGAGCCACCGCGAGCCGTTGCGGGAACGGACCCCGCGCTGCCCCAGCCAGTAGAGGGCGGCGTCGCCGAGGCACGCGGCGAAGGCCGCCACCAGGAAGACGAAGAGCAGGGCGAGCGGCGAGGTCTGGTGGAAGGCGACCACCGCGGCCGAGCTGACGATCGCGCCCGTCGGCACGACCGGCACCAGCGCGCCGAGCGCCACGAGCAGGAAGAGGGAGGGATAGCCGACCGCCTGCTGGGTCGACTCGGGCGGGAGATCCCCCAAAGCGGCCGCGATCCGGGTGAACCCGTCGGTCACCGCGCGACCTCCGGCCGCACCCGTTCACCGTGGCCGAGGAGATGCACCGCCACCTTCGGCGCGAGCCGTGCCGCATGGCGTACGAACTCGTCGCCCGGCGCGTGGAACTCGTGCGGGCGGACACCGTCGAGCCCGATGGGCCAGTACGTTCCGTAGTGCACCGGCACCGCCGCCGCGGGGGAGAGCGCGGCGAGCGCCTCTGCGGCCCGGCCCGCGTCGAGGTGGCCGTGCCCGAGGTACGGTCCCCAGCCGCCGACCGGCAGCAGCGCCACGTCCACCGGCCCCACCGCCTCCGCCATGCCGTCGAACAGCCCCGTGTCCCCGGCGAAGTACGTGCGCGCCTCGCCCTCGACGACGTATCCGAGGGCGGGCGCGCGATGCGGTCCGACCGGCAGCCGCCGTCCGTCGTGCAGCGCCGGCACGGCCCGTACCGTCACGCCCTCCACGGTCACCGTGTCGCCCGGCTCCACCTCGGTCAGCCGCAGCCCGTTCCCGTCGAGCCTGCGCAGCCCCGGTACGGCGGCGGGGGCGCCGCGCGGTACGACGAGCAGCGTCCCGGGCGCGAGCCGGGCGAGCGACGGCAGATGCAGGTGGTCGGCGTGCAGATGTGAGACGAGGACGGCCTCGGCGGCCGCTGCCTCGGGCGGCGGCAGGGCTCCGCGGCGCCGCCGCAGATGGGCGAGCCGCCGGGTGAACAGCGGATCGGTGAGGAAGCGGACCCCGGAGTCCTCGACCGTGCAGGTCGCGTGACCCCACCAGGTGACCTCCACCGGCATGCCGCCTTCCGTTCTCGGGGCTCCGGCCGTCGTCCACGAGGGCGCGGCCGTTCCATACCTCCCTCCCGAGGGTAAATGTCCGGAGCGGCCGCCGGAGGATGTTCGGCCGTACCGTCCCGCAGTAGGGTCGGCCCATGGACGACGTTCGGGTGGCGGCGATCGCCAGCCTCACCCCGCTCGAAGAGCTGGACAGCGAGCCCTTCCTTGTGGACACGCGCGGCCAGCACGCGGTGTGTGCCCGCTGGGCGGACGACAAGGGGTACGTGGTGGCCCGCCAGTTGCTGTTCTACGGCATCCGGCCCGACCACGCCGCGCTGTGGGCGGACGTGGAGGCGGGAGCGGTCGACCTCTTCGTCGCCGCCAACGAGCGGGTCCTCGCCCGCGCGTTGACCTCCGTGCCCGGCTTCCGCGCCGAGTGCGCGCGGCGGGGGGTGCGGCTCGAGACGGTCTGTCCCGAGGAGCCGGCGTACGACGCGGCGGCCAAGGCGGGGGTGCACCGGCGGCTCTCCATGCCGACGGCCGGGTACGACGGCTGCTGATCCCGCCCACGACCGGACACACGACCGGACCGGGCGACCGGACACACGACCGGACCCGGCGACCGGCGCGGTCCCGGGCACCCGGTCCGGCACACGACCTGCTGCGTTGCCTGACGTACGACCTGACACACGACCTGACACATCCGGGCCGATCGCCCTCACCCGTTTCCCACGCCGGCCGTGGGCGTTGTGCCACGCTTGAGGCAGGAAACAGGCGAAAGGTGAAGCGGGCGTGGGTGACGGGCGATGGGGTGGCGCCAACCGCTGGCGATCGGCGGGCGGTGCGCTGGGGCGGGTGGCCGTGGTCTGGGCGGTGTCCACGCTCACCCTGCTGATCCTCGCGGGGCTGCTCCCCGACTTCCAGCTGCAGTCCGCCGACGGCGACACCTTCACGAGGACGGCGCTCACCGCCGCCGCAGCGGCCGGCGCGTTCGGTCTCCTCGGCGCGCTCGTGTGGCCGCTGATCGTGCGGGCCCTGCTGCTCGTCCCGGCCCTGGTCCTCGGTCTCCTGGTGTTCTTCCTCAACGGCTCGCTGCTGCTGCTCGCGCTCTGGCTGATCCCCGACGGGCGGGGCGCCGCCGACCCCGAGACCGCCGTCGTGGTCGCCGCCGTCATGTCCGCGGTCGCCTCCGCCACCTCCACCGCCCTCGCCGTCCGCGACGACGACGCCTACCGCCGCCGCCTCTACCGGCTCACCGGCCGCACCCGCCCCCGCGCGCAGGTCGCAGGTCCCGAGCAGGTCCCGGGCACGGTCTTCCTCCAGCTCGACGGAGTCGGCCACCACGTGCTGCGCGGCGCCGTCGCCGACGGGCTCATGCCGACCGTCGCCGCCATGCTCGACGCCGGCCACCGGCTCACCCCCTGGCGTACCGACTGGTCCAGCCAGACCGGCGCGAGCCAGCTCGGCATCCTGCACGGCTCCAACGAGGACGTGCCCGCCTTCCGCTGGTACGAGAAGGACACCGGCCGGCTCATGGTGTCGAACCGCCCGGCCAGTGCCGTGGAACTCCAGCGCCGGGCCGTGCGCCGCACCGGGGACGGCGGGCTGCTCTCCTTCGACGGGGCCTCCCGGGGCAACCTCTTCAGCGGGGGCGCCGACCAGGTCGCCCTTGTCCTGTCGGTCGCCGCCCGGCGCGGCCGGCGCAACCGCTCGCGGGCCGGCTACTTCGCGTACTTCTCCGATCCGGCCAACGCCGTCCGCACCGCCGGGTCTTTCGTCGCCGAGTGCCTGCGGGAGATGGGTCAGTCGACCCGGGCGCTGCTGCGCCGCGAGACCCCGCGGGTCTCGCGCGGCGGCACGTACCCCTTCGTCCGGGCGTTCGCGACGGTCCTGGAGCGGGACGTCGTGGTCTCCGCCGTGATGGGGGACATGCTGGCCGGGCGGACCGCCGTCTACGCCGACCTCGTCGCCTATGACGAGGTGGCGCACCACTCGGGCCCGCACGGCCGGGACACCGACCAGGTCCTGCGGCGCCTGGACCGCGCGATCGGCCTCGTCTCCACGGTCGCCGAGCACGCCCCCCGCCCGTACCGGATCGTGCTGCTCTCCGATCACGGGCAGAGCCCGGGCGAGACCTTCGAAGGGGCGTACGGGCTGACGCTGAAGGACCTCGTCAGGGCCGGGTGCGGGCTTCCGGTCCCGCGTCGCGTACGGCGCACCAGGAGCGGTTCGGAGGCGCGGGACGCGGCCAGGGACGCGCTGCGCCTCGCTCTGCACCGGCCGGTGGACGAGACCGGCGAGACGGCGCGGGAGCTGCCGGCGCGGCCTTCGGAGCCGGTCGTCCTCGCCTCGGGCAACCTGGGGCTCGTCTCCTTCCCGGACGTGCCGCACCGGATGACCCGGGAGGAGATCGACCGGCGCCACCCGGCGCTGCTCCGTACGCTGGCGAACCATCCGGGCGTCGGCTTCGTCCTGGTGGCGAGTGCCGAGCACGGGTCGGTGGTCCTCGCCAGGGACGGGGTGGAGGTGCCGGTCGCCGAGCTGGACGACGGGGGACCGCTGGCCGTCTTCGGGCCGGGCACGGCGGCGGCGGTGCGGCGCACGGACGGCTTTCCGCATGTCGCGGACATCATGGTCAACTCCATGTACGACCCGGCGACCGGCACCGTGCACGCCTTCGAGGAGCAGATCGGCTCGCACGGCGGTCTCGGCGGCGAGCAGTCGCACCCCTTCCTCCTCTGGCCGCCGGAGCTGTCGCCGCCCGTCGCCGAGGGGGAGCGGCTGGTCGGCGCGGAGCAGGTGCACCGGGTGCTGCGGCGGTGGCTGCGGGAGTGCTCGGGTCCGCAGGTGCCGCTGCCACCACGGTCACCGCTGGAGATTTCACCGTCCACAGACGGATCGGAATCACTTCTTCCGGTTGACGGCCCGGTCCCGCAGGACAAAAACCGCTGATTTGGACGCGTGTTCGTCGCTACCGGACGATGGTCCGGATTTGTACGACGGAAGGCGCACCACCCCATGAGCACGGCCACCACAACTCCACAGAGCGGACCCCGGACGGACCCCGAGCCGGTCGAACGGCGCTCCCGCCGCTTCGGGCTCCCCGTTGCGACCGCCCTGGTCATGGGCAACATCATCGGCGGCGGAATCTTTCTGCTGCCCGCCTCCGTCGCCCCCTTCGGCACCATCAGCCTGGTCGCCTTCGGCGTCCTCACCCTCGGCGCGATCGCCCTCGCCCTCGTCTTCGGCCGCCTCGCCCACCGCCACCCGCGGACCGGCGGACCGTACGTCTACGCCCGCGAGGCCTTCGGTGACTTCGCCGGATTCCTGACCGCATGGTCGTACTGGATCACCACCTGGGTCTCCAACGCGGCCCTCGCCGTCGCCGCCGTCGGCTACCTCGACGTGCTGATCCCCCTCCACGGATCGACGCCCGCCACCATCGCCGCCGCCCTTCTCATCCAGTGGCTCCCGGCCCTCGCCAACCTCGCCGGCACCCGCTGCGTCGGCGCCGTACAGCTCGTGGCGACCGTGCTCAAGTTCCTGCCGCTGCTGCTCGTCGCCTTCGGCGGACTCTTCTTCTTCGACAGCGACAACCTCGGGCCCTTCCACGCCGGCGGAGACAGCGCGCTCGGCGCCGTCTCCGCCTCCGCCGCGATCCTGCTCTTCAGCTACCTCGGTGTCGAGTCGGCCGCCGTCAGCGCCGGCGAGGTCCGCGACCCGCGCCGGAACGTCGGCCGCGCCACCGTCCTCGGCACCCTCGCCGCCGCCCTCCTCTACCTCCTCACCACCCTGTCCGTCTTCGGCACCGTCCCGCACGAGCGGCTCGTCGCCTCCAGCGCCCCCTTCACGGACTCCGTCAACCTCGTGTTCGGCGGCTCCTGGGGCGGCACCGCCGTCGCCTGCATGGCCCTCGTGTCCATGCTCGGCGCCCTCAACGGCTGGACCCTGCTCAGCGCCCAGACCCCGTACGCGGCGGCCCGCGACGGCCTCTTCCCGAAGGCCTTCGCCCACAAGCGGCGCGGCGTCCCCACGGTCGGAGTGATCGTGACCGTCGTCCTCGCCTCGCTCCTCACCGTCTACAACTACACGGCCGGCACCGAGGGAGTCTTCGAGACCCTCGTCCTCGTCACCACCTTCACCGCCACCGTCCCCTATCTGCTCTCCTCAGCCGCCCAGTTCTTCTTTCTGCTCTCCGGACAGTCCGACCGGGTCCACCGCCCCCGGCTGATCCGCGACACCCTCCTCACCCTCGCCGCCTTCGGCTTCTCCCTCTGGCTGGTCGCGGGCTCCGGCTACGCGGCCGTCTACCAGGGCGTGCTGTTCCTCTTCGCCGGTGTGCTCGTGTACGCCGGGATGGCGGGCCGCAGGCAGCGCGCCTGACACCCCGGAGGCGGGGCGGCGCGGGGCGACGGACTTCGATCAGCCTCCGCCCTCGGCCTGCGGGCCTGCGACGCTCCGGCTACGGGGTGGTCTCCGGGGCCTGTGAGGCGTTCTCGGCGTGGACGCTGCCGTTGTCGCACATCGCTCGCTGGTACAGCGTCTTCAGCGCGTCGTCGATGGGGTGGTGCTGCGGCTTCCCCGAGGAGTCCGGCTGGTTCCACCTCTGGAGGTTGACCGCGACGGACATCTGGCGCTTGCCGTCGGCCGAGGTCAGGGAGATCGTTCCGGCCCCCCAGACCGTGCCGTCGTGACCCCAGAACGTGCCGCAGCCCCGGATGTCGACCTTGTGCAGGCCGAGGCCGTACTGGATCGTCGTGCCGTCCAGGGCGATCACCGGGACCGTGCGTCGCATCTCCGCGAGCGACGACCGGCTGACGATCCCGCCGCCGAGCAGCTTGCCGTAGAAACGGTTGAGGTCCTCCATGGTCGACACCAGAGCGGCCCCCGTCCCCGTCCAGGACATGTCGTAGACGCTGTAGTCGCGCGGCGGGTCGTTCAGTCCCCACAGGGCCTCGTACATCCGCGAGTGCGGTCCCCGGATGCGTGGCCCGGCAGGGAACCCGGTGTGCCGGAGCCTCGCACGCTCGATGACGTTCCGGGTGATGTACTCCTCGGCCGGGGCGCCGGTCACGTGCTCCAGCAGCTCGCCGAGGAGCAGGTAATTGGTGTTGGAGTACACCCCCGGAGTGGCTCCGGGCTCGCCCGCGGGAGGCGCGTCCACGCCCATCCCGATCAGCTCGGCCGGGCGGAACCGCCTGAACCGGTTGTCGTCCAGGCTCTTGGGCGACATGTCCTGCAGAGAGGGGAACGCGTAGCGGATGTAGTCGGGGAGGCCGCTGGTGTTGTTCAGCAGCATGCGGACCGTGATCTTCCTGCCGCGCTCTCCCGGTACCAGCCGCGGCAGGTAGTCGCCGATCGGCGCGTCGAGCCGGATCCGGCCCTGCTCGACCTGCTGCATGATCGCGGCGGCGGTGAAGGTCTTGGTGATGCTGCCGACGCGCTGCCGCATGCCGGGCGTCACGGGACGGCCGGTCCTGACATCGGCGACCCCCGAAGCCTCGCGCCACACCTGGCCGGCGGCGCGCACCTCGGCGAACGCCCCCGGGATCCCCGCGTGGTGGACAGCCTCCAAGGCGGACTTCAGCTCCGCGGGATCGAAGCCGGTCGACGGGTTCGCGCCGGCGGCCGGGACGGCCCTTGTCGCATCGGGCGCGGGAACCGCCGCCACCGTGCCCGCCGCACAGACACTCAGCGCGGCCACACTCCCGCATATCGCCAGTCGGATCTTCAAGACGTCCGTCCTTTCGTGATCGGTGAACGCACAGGGGACTCCCCGTGCAGGTCGACATCCACGGCTATCCCGCCAGCGCGCGGCGCAGAGCGGCGCCGAGTTCGGCGTTCTGCCGCTGCGAGACATCGGCGGAGAGGATCGCCTGGGACCCGTGGAAGGTGCCGGGCCACTGGTGGAGTTCGACCGACACACCCGCCTGCATCAGGCGCAGCGCGTAGGCGATGCCCTCGTCCCGATTCGGACAGAACTCCGCGGTGGCGATGTAGGCCGGCGGCAGGCCGGACAGATCGGTGGCCCGCGCGGGGGCGGCGTACGGCGTGGCGGGCCGGGAGCCCAGGCAGTGCCGCCACGCCGCGGCGAGCTTGTCCCGATCGAACCACGGCGTGTCGGTGAAGTTCCGTGCCGACCACGACTCCTGACGATCGTCCAGGCCCGGCTGGTTGAGCAGCTGGAAGCAGATCGCCGGCCCCTGCTCGTCACGCGAACGCAGGCTCACCGCGGCCGCGAGGTTCGCACCGGCGCTGTGTCCCCCGACCGCGATCCGCGCCGGGTCGACGCCGAGTTCGCCCGCGTGCTCGCCGGCCCAGGCCAGTACGGCACAGGCGTCGTCGAGGGCGGCCGGGAACCGGTGCTCGGGCGCCAGGCGGTAGCCCACCGAGATCACCACCGCCCCGGAGAGGTCCGCGATCCGGGCGGCCCACGGATGCTCGGTGTCCAGGTCACCGAAGACTCCGCCGCCCCCGTGCAGCCAGACGACGGCGCCCTGTGCCCGGTGCGGACGGTAGACCCGCACCTTCACGTCCGGATCGGCGGGCACCGTGCGGTCCTCGACGTCCATGCGGGAGGTGTCCGGCGCCGGCGCCGCGGCCGCCCGCTCGGCGAAGTCCTTGCGCGCGGCGACCGGGTCGTTCATGTCCATGTGCGGGAGGAAGGGGATGAATGCTTCGAGTTCGGGATCCATGACGACCATCCTCACGGCCGTGGGCCGAGAGGTCGTCCGACATCCGTCGCGCGTCCCGCACCGATCACGCGCCCCTCGGCGCACCCCCGTTCTTCTACCCTTCTGCCATGGAAGCACTGGCCGTACGGCTGTCGGGACTCGATCCGTACGTCGACGGAGCGATCCGCATCCTCGCGTTCTACGACACGCTGATGCGCCGACGGGTGGATCTGCCGGCGCTCGCACGGGCATCGGCGGGCCTTGCCGAGTGCGTGACCGGCATCCGGCTCCACGGCACGGGCCGGACGATCCGCTTCGCGCCCGACGGCAGGCAGGCCACCACCCCGCCGTCGCCCGCGTCCACCACCCTCCCCATCACCCTCGACGAGGAGGAGATCGGCACGGCGTGGCTGGAGCGCCCCGGCTCACCCAATCCGCTCGACGAGGTACTCCTCGACCGGCTCGCTCTCGCCACCGCGGCGGCCGTCGAGCGATACGGCCCGGCCCGCACGACCATGGCCGACCCCGCCCTCGTCGAGCTGGCCGTCAGCTCCGACGGCGACGAGGTGGCCAGGGCGCGCGCGTTGCGGCTCCTCGGCTTCGCCGCCGACCTGCCGGTCCACGTCGTCGCCGTGCGCTCGCGGCTCCCGCTCGACCGGATCGGCGGCCTGATCTGCCCGGCCCGCCCGGTGAAGGCGGCACCGCTCGCCGACGTGGGCGTCATCCTGGCCACCACCCTGGACCCCGCCCGGTTCCCGGCGGGCGTGCGCGCGGGCATCGGCGCCGCCGGGAGCCCCGACCGGTCCTGGCGGGAAGCCCGTGCCGCGCTCCGCTTCACCACTCCTCGCGAACCCGTCGTCCGCCACGCCGACCTGGGCGCGCTCGCGCTCCTGGCCCAGCTCCCTCCGGACGCCTTGCGTGACAACGCCGACGTCGCCGCCATCGCCCGCGTCGCGGGCAACCCGGGAGACATGGAGACTCTGGACGCCTACTGCGGCACCGGCTCCCTGCGCCGGGCCGCCGATCTCCTCCACCTGCACCACAGCAGCGTCGCCCGCCGACTCGAACACATCGCGAGGACCCTGGACATCGAACTCACCGAACCCGCGGGACTGACGCGGGTCAGGCTCGCCCTCACCGCATGGCGGCTGCTCGACGCATGAGAAAGATCCACCCCTCAATGAGCGCAGCCTTGTTGGAAGGGTGGTGCGGCCGGCCTCGTGAGGCAGGCGTGCGCGGCACGCAGGGGATCGTCGGGGAGTCCTTACGCCGCTCGGGCGGATCTGAGCCCCGGCCGGCCTTCCCGGGGTGCTCGCGGGGCAGTACGGATCACCGTGAGCCCCGTGAACCGGACGACCGGAGCGCCCGCCACCCCGGCGGGCGCTCGGACGCGCCCGGCCCGGGGCGGCGGGTACCCCTGGATCGTCCTGTTCCTCGTCCTGCTCGCCCTCGTCGGCACCGGCACGGCGGGCGTTCTCCCCGGCGGCGCCGAGTTCCGTACCGCCGCCGCCGCCCCGGCGCCCGACCCCCACGGCGAGACCCACGACCCGGCGGCCGCCGAGGCCGGACCGCCCCGTCGGGCCAGGCGGCACCGCACGGGCATCCGCCCGGCCCCCGCACGGCGGCACCCCCGTACCGGCCGCCGCCGGCCGTCCCGTACCGCCGCCCCCGCTCCCGTACCCGCCCCGCGCGGCGACGCGCTCCGGCGCGTGGTGATGCGCTGCTGAGAGGAACGCACCTCCCGGCAGCCCACTTCACCCCGCACCACGAGGAGTTCCGTCATGCCCGTCGACCCGTTCGCCGTCCTCCAGGCCCTGCTGCGCGCCGAGGCGTCCCGCTCCCGGCTCGCCGAACGCCGTTCCGCCGAGCCCGCAGAACCGGCGCCCGCTCCGGCGCCCGAGCGGCCCGCACCCCGTGAGGAGCCCACCCGCTGACCTCGCGTAACCGCTGAACCCGGCGGGACGGCCCGACGCGGGCCCGGCACAAACGCATTGCGGACCGATGTCCGGTCGTACGAGGCTGACCCGATGACCTCGACCGACCGGAACACCAGCCCCGATCGGTCCGCCGGACCCGCGCCCGGCCCGGGCCCCCACACCGACGCCCTGACCGCCGAAGCTCCGAGCACGGACACCGGGACGACCGACGCCCTGACCGCCGAAGCTCCGAGCACGTACGCCGGAACGACCGACGGCCGGGACACCGGCGCGCGGCGCGCCCCCGCCGCGAGCTCCGACGCCGGCGGCCGTGGTCTCCCCTCCCGCGCCGCCGACCGGCTCCTCGCCTTCGCCCTGCGCCCCTACTGGGACCGCCCGGACCCCGCGTACCTCATCCGCCGCTGGCCCGACCTCTTCGCGCTCAGCTGCGCCACCGTCTTCTTCTGGTCCAGCCTCACGCCCTCCCTCGTGCCCCGCCCGTGGCACCTCCAGGGGCTCGTCGGCGGCATCACCGCCGTCATCGGATACGCCCTCGGCTCCACCCTCGCCTGGCTCTTCCGCGCCCTCTCGCCCCGGCAACCGCCCACCTGGGTCCGTACCCGCTGCTGGCAGGCGTACTGGCTGCTCAGCCCGGTCCTCGCCGTGTGGCTCATCTCCGAGAGCGCCCGGATGCAGCGTCAGCTCCGGGTCCTCCAGGGCCTCCCGCCCTCCCTCACCTGGCACACGCCGGTGATCGCGCTCATCGCGCTCGGCCTGCTCCTCTCCGCGCTCCTCGTCGCCCGTGCCGTACGTCTCGGCTCCGTCACCCTCATACGCGTGCTCGGCAGGCTCCTGCCCCGGCCCCTCGCCTTCGCCGTCGGCGCGGTCCTCTCGGCGCTCGTCGTCCTCGTCGGCGTCCGCGACATCGTCTACGACCGAGGAGTCGTCGACATCGCCGACCGCATCGCCGAGGCCACCAACGACGGCACCAAGGACGGCATCCGGCGACCCGGCTCCCGGTTCGTCTCCGGCGGTCCCGGCTCCCTCGTCCCCTGGTCGGACCTCGGCTACCAGGGCCGCAACTTCACCGGCTCCACGCCCACCCGGGACACCCTCGCCGCCTGGACCGGCCGGCCCGCCCGCGCGCCCGTCCGCGTCTACGTGCCCTCCGCGCTGCCCGCCGCCTTCGCGGACGACCTCCCCTTCGCCGCCCAGGCCCGGCTCGCCGTCCGCGAACTCGAACGCACCGGCGCCTTCGACCGGGCGGTGCTCGCCGTGGCCGGCACGACCGGCACCGGCTGGGTCGACCCGAACGTCGCCGAGGCCCTGGAGTACATGTACGGAGGCGACACCGCGATCGTCGCCGTCCAGTACTCGTACCTCCCCAGCTGGGTCTCCTTCCTCGTCGACAAGGAGAAGGCCGGGCAGGCCACCCGCGCCCTCCTCGACGCCGTACGCACCCGCCTCGACGCCCTGCCCGCCGACCGCCGGCCCCGGCTGGTCGTCACCGGCGAGAGCCTCGGCGCCTACGCCGTCGAGGCCTCCTTCGAGGACGCAGACGACCTCCTCGCCTCCGTCGACGGCGCCCTCCTCCTGGGCGCCCCGAACTTCTCCCCGATATCCCGGGAGATCCGCCGCGACCGCGACCCGGGCAGCCCCGTCTGGCGGCCCCAGTACCGGGGCGGCGCCCATGTCCGGTTCGCCCAGTTCCCCGAGACCGACCTCGCCCGCCCGGCCGCCGACTGGGCCGCACCGCGCGCGGTCTACCTGCAGAACGCCTCCGACCCCGTCGTCTGGTGGTCGCCCGACCTCCTCGTGAGCCGCCCCGCCTGGCTCGACGAACCCCTCGGCCCCGACATCACCCCCGAGATCACCTGGTTCCCCTTCGTCGCCTTCTGGCAGACCTCCGTGGACATGGCCGTCTCGTACGGCGTGGGCGCCCCGCACGGCCATCGCTACGGTGCCGGGGCCGTCGACGGCTGGGCCGCCGTCCTCCCGCCACCCGGCTGGACCGCAGCCGACACCGCCCGCCTGCGCGCCCTCATCAGCCACCGGCCCGCCGCGTACTGAACCGGCGCCACCGGTTCCATCCGCGCGACCTGGGCATTACCTCTCACGTAATCGACCCCCTCCCAGGCCGCGCGGCATGCTCGGGGACACCGGAACCCGGGCGGCGCACTCCGCTCGGGCTCCGGCCCACCAGCCGCGCGAACGTCCCCCATGGAGGGTGATCCGCCATGTCCCAGGCCCTGCTCACCGGTCTCGCCCGCACCAACCGGCCGCAGTCCGCGGTCCGCCGCTTCCTCGCCCTCGACGCCGTCGTCACCGGTGCCAACGGCCTCGCCTACGCCACCGCCTCCGGGCCGCTCGGCGAGTTCCTCGGGGTCGACGCGGGGCTGCTGCTCGAACTCGGTCTCTTCCTCGTCCTGTTCGCCGCCGGGGTCGGCTGGCTCGCCACCCGCCCGCAGCCCCCGGCGCTCGCCGTGAAACTCGTCGTCGACGTCAACGCGCTCTGGGCCGTCCTGAGCGTCGTCGCCCTCGTCGCGTGGCTGGAGCCGACCACCGCGGGTCTGGTGTGGACGCCGACGCAGGCGGCCACCGTCGCCGGGTTCGCCGTCCTCCAGTGGACCGCGCTGCGGGCGGCCGGCCGCACTCGCTGACCGGCCCTACCGCCGACCGGCCTCACCCTCGACCGGCGGCAGGGACCGGAGGTACGCGACCGTCGCCGGGTCGGCCGGGAGGAACGTCTCGATGGCCAGCTCGGCGACCGTCACGTCCAGCGGCGTGTTGAACGTCGAGATCGACGACACGAACGACAGCACCCGCCCGTCGTGCTCGACACGGAGCGGCAGCGCGAAGTACGGATACATCTCCGCGTCCGGAACGTCCTGAGCGCCTTCCCCGTCCGCGCCGGGAGGCAGCGGATAGGCCGACACCTCCTCGTACAGCGCACGCAGCGACTCCGACCGCACCAGCGCGATCTGACGCTCCATCTGGTGCAGCAGATGTCCCCGCCACTCCCGCAGGTTCCGGATCCGGGGCGCGAGACCCTCCGGGTGGAGGGTGATCCGCATCGCGTTCAGCGGCGGCGTCAGCAGATGCTCCGGAAGCCCGTCGAGCAGCAGCCCGATGCCCCGGTTCGCCGCCACCACCGTGTACGAGCCGTCCACCACGAGCGCCGGATACGGCTCGTACCCCGACAACAGCCGCTCGATGCCCTCCCTGAGCGTCTCCAGACGCGGCGCGTCGAGCGGCGACTCCGCGTACCGGGGCGCGTACCCGGCGGCAAGCAGCAGCGCGTTCCGCTCACGGACCGGCACCTCCAGGTGCTCGGCCAGCCTCAGGACCATCTCCTCGCTCGGCCGGGAACGGCCCGTCTCCACGAACGAGATGTGCCGCGCCGAGGAGTCCGCGCGCAGCGCCAGCTCCAGCTGGCTCAGCCGCCGCTGCTCACGCCAGCCGCGCAGCAGCGTCCCTACCCCCGTGTCGCTCACGACAGTTGTCATGGCCAGACGGTATCCCAGAGGGGGACCCGGGTACGTTCTCCCGGGGACCCCTGTCCGTCACCCGCGCCACCCGACCCGAGGGAGCACCGCCGTGCCCACACAGCCGCTGTCGCAGAAGGAGATCGAGGACCGCCTTCGGGAGCTCCCCGGCTGGTCCGTCGAGGACGACCGCCTCACCCGTGTCTACCGGCTCGGCGACCACTTCGCCGCCACCGCGCTCGTCGTCCACGTCGCGCAGATCCAGCAGGAGCTCGACCACCACTCGGACCTGACCCTCGGCTACAACACCGTCTCCCTCTCCGTGAACACCCACTCCGCCGGCGGCACCGTCACCGAGAAGGACTTCGAACTCGCCGAACGCGTCGAGGGAGTCGCCCCCGGCCACGGCGCCAACTGACCCCCGGCTGCCCCCCAACCCCTCGTAAGATCATCCGCATGGCGGAGACCGTGCTCGACTACGAGGCCGAGGCAGCGCACTACGACCGGACCCGGGGCGGGCTGCCGCGGGCCGAGGCGGCCGCCGAGGCCGTCCTGCGGCTCGTGCCGCCCGGCGCCCGCACCCTCCTTGACCTGGCCTGCGGCACCGGCCTCGTCACCGAACGGCTCACCCGGCCGGGACTGCGCGTCCACGGGGCCGACGCTGCCCACGCCATGCTGCGGGTCGCCGCCGCCCGCGTACCCGGCCGGGTCGTCCGCGCCGACGCCCGCCGGCTCCCGCTCCCCGACGCCTCCCTGGACGCGGTCAGCGCCGTCTGGCTGCTGCACCTCGTGCCCTTCGCCGCGGAGATCGTCGCCGAAGCCGCCCGCGTCCTGCGCCCCGACGGCGTCTTGATCGCCACCGTCGACAAGGACGCGGCCCACGACGTCGGCAGCGACATCGACGCCATCCTCCGCCCGCACCGGTCGGCCGACGCGGCCTCCGACCGCGCCGACCTGATCACCCGGTACGCCGCCGCCCACGGCCTCGAACCCGCCCCCGGCACCCACTTCACCGGGCACGGCCAGGGCGCCACCCCGCGCGACACCGTACGCAAGCTGCGCGGCGGCTACTTCGTCTCCTGGTTCGATGGCGACACCGCGTCCTCCGACGCGCTCGCCGCCGCCCTCACGGCCCTCCCGGACCAGGACCGCCCCCGTGACGACCCCCGATACCGGCTGGCCCGCTTCGTCAGGCGCGGCTGAACTCCCTCACTCGGTTCGTCACCCGCTCCGCCCCGTTCCCCATCGTCCGCCGACGCGAACGCCTGCTCCCGGCGCGCCGAGTCCGGCCGATCCCGGACCAGCGGAACCGCACCCGGACCGGACGGGCGCACAGCGGTCCGTCCTCGCGATGTTCCTCCCTGACTCCTCCCGCTGGGGACGGTCTCAGGCGCCCCGACCGCCCCAGGCCTCCGCCGCGAACGCGGCGAACGAGCGCGGCTCACGGCCCAGGATCCGCTTCACGCCGTCCGTCACCGAGGCGTTGTGGCCGTCGAGGAGCGTCGCGAACAGGGCCGCGAGCCACCCGGCCTCGGGCGCCGGAAGCCCGAACCCGGTGAGCAGCCCCGCGTAGTCGGCCTCCGACACCGCCTCGTAGGCCACCGGGCGGCCCGAGACCCGGGCGATCTCCGCCGCCACCTCGGCGAATCCCACCGGTCGCGGCCCCGTCACCTCGTGCACCCGACCCGCGTGCCCGTCCGCCGTCAGGGTCTCGACCACGACGTCCGCCAGATCGTCCACGTCGATGAAGGGCTCCGCCGTGTCACCCGCCGGGAAGACCAGCGATCCCTCCGCGACCCCCTCGGCGAGCAGCCCCTCGGAGAAGTTCTGCGCGAAGAACGCGGCCCGCACGACGGCCAGTTCGACTCCCGTCGCCGCCGCCCGCAGCGCCTCCTCCGCCACGACCGCCTCGGGCTCCCCACGGCCGGACAGCAGCGTCACCCGCCGCACACCGCTCTCGGCGGCGAGCCGCCCGAAGGTGCTCATCGCCTCGGCCGCGCCGGGCGCGGCGAGATCCGGGTAGTACGCCACGTACGCGGCGTCCGCGCCCCGCAGCGCGGGGGCCCAGGTCGCCGGGTCCTCCCAGTCGAAGGGGGTCGCGCCGGTACGGGACCCGGCGCGGACCGTCGCCCCGCGCGCCCCGAGCCGCTCGGCCACGCGCCGCCCGGTCTTGCCGGAGGCGCTCGTCACGAGGATCGTGCGGGCGCCGAGAGCGGTGCGGGCGTCCTGGGCCGGCGTTTCCCGGGTCTGCGTGGTCTGTGCATTCCGCGTGTTCGTCGTCATGGCTCAAGACTCCCGCCCACGGCCCCGTCCGCCCATGCTCCGCAGTCTCACCCGCCTACGTCTCCGTCTCACTCCGGACGCCCTACCCTTGCCCCTCATGGACGCACTCGCCGGACTCCTCGACGGGCCCCGCGCCAGGGGCGCCTTCCTGCTCCGCATGATCATGGAGCCGCCGTGGTCCGTGCGCGTCGAGGACGGCGCTCCGATCTGTCTGATGTGCGTCACCGAGGGCGAGGCCTGGATCGTCCCCGGCACCGGTGACCCCGTCCTCCTGCGGCCCGGGGACATCGCCATCGCCCGCGGCCCCGAGCCCTACACCGTCGCCGACGCCCCCGATGCCCCGCCCAGCGCCCGGATCGGCCCCGACGGAGCCTGCTCCACCCTCAGCGGGGAGCCGCTCGCCGAAACCATGCGGCTCGGCGTCCGTACCTGGGGCAACGCCCCCGACGGCGGCACCACCGTTCTCGTCGGTACCTACCGGATGGACGGCGAGGTCGGCCGTCGGCTGCTCGACGCGCTGCCGGGGCTGCTGCACCTGCCCGCCGACGTGTGGAACTGCCCCCTCATGCCGTTCCTCGACGAGGAGATCGCCCGCGACGAACCCGGCCAGACCGTCGTCCTCGACCGGGTCCTCGACCTCCTGCTCATCGCCGGCGTCCGCGCCTGGTTCTCCCGGCCCGGCGCCGAGGCCCCCGCCTGGTACCGGGCCATGGGCGACCCGGTGGTCGGCCGGGCGCTCCGGCTGCTCCAGAACGACCCGGCCCATCCCTGGACCGTCGCCTCGCTCGCCGTGAGGGCGGGGGTCTCCCGGGCCGCGCTCGCCCGTCGCTTCACCGCGCTCGTCGGCGAGCCCCCGATGGCGTATCTCACCGGCTGGCGGCTCGCACGCGCCGCCGACCTGCTGCGCGAGACGGACGCCACCGTGGAGGCCGTCGCCCGGCAGGTCGGCTACAGCGGGGCGTTCGCCCTCAGTGCCGCGTTCAAGCGGGTCCGGGGCGTCAGCCCGCAGGAGCACCGCGCCACGGCCTGAGCAGCGGGTCCCCAGCGGGGGTTCTTTGCCGGACCGGCAACCTTTCTTGCACCGCTGTCCGAGTCGTCGCACGCTGGACCCCATGAGTCAGCAGAGCGAATCCCACGACGGACACGGACACAGGCACGGGCACGCCCACGCGCCCGGCCATCACCACCACGACCCCACCCACGTCGACTGGAACGAGATCGCCCCGCTCCTGGAGCGGCAGGCCGAGATCGCGAGCCCCGCCTACGCGGACGCCGCCGCCTGGCTCGGCACGCTCGCCCCGGCCCCGGGCGTCCGCCGGATCCTCGACGTCGGCAGCGGCCCCGGCGTCGTCACCGGTGTGCTCGCCGAGGCCTTCCGGGCCGCCGAGGCGGTCGCCGTCGACGGCTCGCCCGAACTCCTCGCCCGTGCCCGCGACCGTGCCGAGGCCCATGGACTGGGCGGCCGGGTCTCCACGCTCCACGCCGAACTCCCCGAGGGCATCGCGGGCCTGGGGCAGGCCGACCTGATCTGGATGGGCAACTCGCTGCACCACATCGGCGACCAGCGGGCCGCGCTCGTGGAGTTCGCGGGCCTGCTGAACCCCGGCGGCCTGATGGTCCTCGTCGAGGGCGGTCTGCCCACCCGTCATCTGCCCCGGCACATCGGGTTCGGCCGGCCGGGTCTCGAGGCGCGCCTCGACGCCGCCAACGCGGAATGGTTCGGCGAGATGCGAGCCGAGCTCCCCGGGTCCAAGGAAGAGCCGGAGGACTGGCGGGCGCTCCTCGCCGGCGCCGGCCTCACCCCCGCGGGCACCCGCACCTTCCTCACCGACGTCGCCGCGCCGGTGTCCCCTGCCGTACGGGAGTTGGCCCTCGCCCACTTCGGGCGGCTCCGGGAGGGCTGCGGCACCCGGCTCGACGCGGACGACCGGGCGACGCTCGACCGGCTCCTCGACCCGTCCGACGAGCAGTCCCTGCACCACCGCACGGACCTGTTCCACCTCACGGCCCGCACCGTCCACACCGCCCGCAAGGGCTGAAGGACCGGCCCGCCCGGGTCAGGACACCGGCTCGAGCCGCCACCACTGGAACGGGGAGTCGGTGTCCTCCCACTGCCGTACGTTGCCGCCGTCGGCCGTCGAACCGTCCGCGACCTCCAGGAGCCGTCCGCTGATGAAGCTCACCAGCGCGACCGTCCCCGGAGACTCCATGTCCCGCTCGATGATCCACTCCTGCGCGCCGAAGTTGTTCGCCTTCCACTGCTGGACGTTGGCGCCGTTCTCCGTGGACGCGTTGGCGACGTCGAGCCGCTTCCCGCTGGCCGCGTTCACCAGGTGGTAGAGCCCGCCGCCGTTCGGCACGGGCCTGATGTGCCAGTGCTGACCGGCCGTTCCGTTCCCGGTGCCCTGCTGCACGTTGGCGCCGCTGCGGCTCGACCCCTCGTACACCTCGAGGAGCAGCCCGCTGGCCACGTTCCGCACCCGGTAGAGGCCCTCCTCGACGGGCCCCGGAGAACCGCTCACGTACCGACTCCTTCTGTTCGCACCCCTGTTGGACGTCGCGGCAGGCGGCCGCGCGGGCCCCGAGGGCCGTCACCGACCCTATGTCCCGGGTACGACAGCGGCGCCGCACCACGGTGGTGGCACGGCGCCGCGGGAGCCTTTGGCCTCAGGCGCCGGCGTTGAACTCCGCCGGGTCGGGGCCCAGTCGGCGGTTCTCGTCGAGCGCGGCGATCGCCGCCAGGTCCTCGGCGTCCAGCTCGAAGCCGAAGACGTCGATGTTCTCCTGGATGCGGGACGGGGTGACCGACTTCGGGATCACCACGTTCCCCAGCTGGAGGTGCCAGCGCAGCACGACCTGCGCCGGGGTCCTGTCGTGCTTGCGGCCGATCGCGACGATCGCCGGCACGTCCAGGAGTCCCTTGCCCGAGCCCAGCGGCGACCAGGCCTCGGTCGCGATGCCGTACCGGGCGTGCGCCTCGCGGGAGGCCTGCTGGGGGAGGTGCGGGTGGAGCTCGATCTGGTTGACGGCGGGCACGACCGAGGTCTCGCCGATCAGCCGCTCCAGGTGCTCGGGGAGGAAGTTGGAGACGCCGATCGCCCTGGCGCGGCCGTCCGCGTAGATCTTCTCGAAGGCGCGGTACGTGTCGGGGTACGCGTCCTTGGCGGGCACCGGCCAGTGGATCAGGTACAGGTCGACGTAGTCGAGACCCAGCTTGTCGAGCGAGGCGTCGAAGGCCTTCAGCGTCGAGTCGTAGCCCTGCTCGCTGTTCCACAGCTTGGTGGTGACGAAGAGGTCCTGGCGGGCGATCCCGGACGTGGCGACGGCACGTCCCGTGCCCTCCTCGTTCCCGTAGATCGCGGCGGTGTCGATGGAGCGGTAACCGGCCTCCAGAGCGGTCGTCACGGCTGCCGCCGCCTCGTCGTCCGGCACCTGCCAGACGCCGAAGCCCAGCTGCGGCATCCGGACGCCGTTGTTCAGGGTGACCGAGGGAACCTTGCTGTCCGTGCTCACGTGGGAGGGGTCCTTACGTTGTCGCGGGTCGTGACGCCCGTACGACCCCTGACGACCGTACGGGTACTCCCAGGGTCAACGATCACGGGCCACGGCGCATTCCGCGTCCGGCCTTCCGGCCGACCCCGCGCACAGCGGCCGCCCCGGTCGCCCAGTAACGAGGCCGCCCCACCCCGCGGCCGCCCCGCACCTAGGCCGCCCCGCACCTAGGCCGCTCCGCGTCCCGGCCGCGGGAACGGCTCAGGCGTACAGCGCCGCGACCTCCGCCGCGTACGCCCGTTCGATCGCCTTCCGCTTCAGCTTCAGGGACGGGGTGAGCAGCCCGTGCTCCTCGCTGAACGGATGCGCCAGGATCCGGAAGGTGCGGATCGACTCCGCCTGCGACACCAGCGTGTTCGCCGCCACCACTCCCCGCCGGATCTCCGTCTCCAGAGCCGGATCGCGCACCAGCTCCGCCGGTGCGAGCGGCGCCCGCCCCTGCATCGCGAGCCAGTGCTCCACCGCCTCCTGGTCGACGGTCACGAGCGCCGCGATGTACGGCCTGTCGTTGCCGACGACGATGCACTGGGCGATCAGCGGATGCGCCCGCACCCGCTCCTCCAGGCGCGCCGGGGCGACGCTCTTGCCGCCGGAGGTCACCAGGATCTCCTTCTTGCGCCCGGTGATCGTCAGATAGCCGTCCTCGTCGAGGGCCCCCAGATCGCCGGTGGCCAGCCAGCCGTCGTTCAGGACGGCCGCGGTCGCCTCCGGATCGTTGAGATAGCCGGAGAAGACCTGACCGCCGTGCAGCCACACCTCGCCGTCCTCCGCGATGTGCACCGTCGTGCCCGGGACCGGCTGCCCGACCGTGCCGTACTTCACGCGCTCGGGAGGGTTCGCCGTCGCGGCGGCCGAGGACTCCGTCAGGCCGTACCCCTCGAACACCGTGATCCCCGCACCCGCGAAGAACAGCCCCTGCCGGCGGTCCATCGCCGAACCGCCCGACATCGCGTGCCGCATCCGCCCGCCCAGGGCCGCGCGGACCTTCCCGTACACCGTCCTCTCGAAGAACTGGTGCTGCACGCGCAGCGCCGCCGAAGGGCCGGGTCCGGTCCCGAACGCCTTCTGCTCCAGCGCCTCCGCGTAGGCCACGGCCACCTCGACCGCCTTGTCGAAGGGGCCCGCCTTCCCCTCCCGCTCCGCCCTGCGCCGCGCCGCGTGGAAGACCTTCTCGAAGACGTACGGCACGGCCAGGACGAAGCTCGGCCGGAACGCCGCCAGGTCCGGGAGTAGCTCGCCGGCCGCCATCACCGGCTGGTGCCCCAGCTTCACCCCGCTCCGTACCGCCGCGACCTCCACCATCCGGCCGAAGACGTGCGCGAGCGGCAGGAACAGCAGCGTCGACGCCTGTTCCCCCGGCCGGGAACGGAACACCGGCTCCCAGCGGCCCACCAGCATGTCCGTCTCGAACATGAAGTGGGAATGGGTGATCACACAGCCCTTGGGGCGACCGGTCGTCCCCGACGTGTAGATGACCGTCGCCACCGTCTCCGGGGTCACCGCCCGCCGGTGCCGGTGCACGACGTCCTCCTCGATCTCCGTCCCCGCCGCCGTCAGCTCGGCCACCGCGCCCGCGTCCAGCTGCCACAGACGCTGGAGCCGGGGCAGCCGGTCGATCACCGAGCCGATCGTCATCGCGTGGTCCCCGTGCTCCACCACGCACGCCGTGACCTCGGAGTCGTGCAGCATCCAGAAGACCTGCTCGGCCGATGAGGTCGGATAGACCGGGACCGGCTGGGCGCCGAGCGTCCACAGCGCGAAGTCGAAGAGGGTCCACTCGTAGCGGGTACGGGACATCACGGCGACCCGGTCGCCGAACCGCACGCCCTGCGCGATCAGGCCCTTCGCCAGACCCAGGACCTCGTCACGGAACCGCGCGGCCGTCACGTCCCGCCACTGCCCGTCCGGCCCCTTCCGGCCGAACACGATCCGCTCGGGCTCGGCGAGGGCGCGCTCGAACACGGCGTCCGCCAGACCGCCGACCTGAGGCGCCGCCTCGACGGGCGGCACGGTGAACTCGCGCACTGACCTGCTCCTCGACGGCTCGGTGGCTGGAAAAGCCCGTTGTCGCGCTCCGTACGGCGCGGGTGACGGTACCCCACACGACAGCCCCGCGGCAGGGCCTTCACCAAGCCGGGACATTCCCCGTTCGCACAGGTCAGCGCGGGTGACCGAGCCAAGTGACGGACATCCCGGGGCCGTTACCGACCGCCCGGTACGCCCGCCGGGCAGGAATCTCCACGGAATCTGTACCGGCCGCTCACGCGACCCCTGCCCCCGACCGGTTCACCCGGTCCTCCGCGGTCCGTCACCGACGGTCGGAGCACCGTCCCGCCGCAGCCGGTCGCCGCCCGCCAGGATCGCCTCCGCCAGCGCGTCCGCCGCCTCCTGCACCGCGCCGCCCCCGCGCCCACCGCGCAGCACGAAACCCACGTCCCCCAGCTCGGGAAGCCCCGCGCGGGCCGGGACCGGCACGAGCCCCGGCGGCACCAGGCCCCGAGTGTGCGCCATCACCCCGAGCCCCGCGCGCGCCGCCGCCACGTTCGCGCTCAGACTGGAACTCGTACACGCGATCCGCCACGCCCGCCCCTGCGCCTCCAGCGCCTCCAGAGCCCGCGCCCGGGTGATCCCCGGCGGCGGATACAGGATCAGCGGCACCGGCCGGTCGGGATCGAGCCGAAGGCCCGGCGCACCGATCCAGATCAGCGCGTCCTCCCACACGAGTCGGCCCTCGCTCTCCGCGTCCCGCCGTTTCGCCAGGATGAGATCGAGCCGGCCGGCCGCCAGCCGGGCCTGGAGCGTGCCCGACAGCTCGACCGTCAGCTCCAGATCGACCTCCGGATGCTCCCGCCGGAACGACTCAAGGATCTCCGGCAGCCGGGTCGTCACGAAGTCCTCCGAAGCGCCGAAGCGCAGTCGGCCGCGGAGCCGGGTCCCGCCGAAGAACGCGGCCGCCCGCTCGTGCGCCTGGAGGATGGTCCGCGCGAAGCCGAGCATCGCCTCCCCGTCCTCCGTCAGCGCCACCCGGTGCGTGTCCCGGGTGAACAGCGGCCGGCCGGTCGCCTCCTCAAGGCGTCGCACGTGCTGGCTCACGGTCGACTGCCGCAGCCCGAGACGGGCCGCGGCACGCGTGAAGCTCAGCGTCTGGGCCACGGCGAGAAAGGTGCGCAGATGCGTCGGCTCGTACACGGGACGACCGTACGCTCATCGCATGCCGTGATGACAGTCAGAGTGCTGTACGGGATTCCCGATCACCGGCCCGTGGACCAGGATGGGGGGCGCGCCCCCGCGCGCCCCGCGGGCCCGCCCGAAGCGCACGAGCCGCCACCCTCGCAGCGCGAGAGCATCCGCCCCGGAAGCGCGAGAGCCCCCGCCCCCCGCAGCGCAAGAGCAGTGGAGCCCATGACCCCCCGCACGACCGGCACCGTCCCACGCCGCCGCACCCTCCGCCTGCCGTCCCGACTGCCGTTCCGCCTGCCGTCCCGACTGCCCGTCGACGGCTACGTCCTCGCCCTGCTCGGCACGGTCGCCCTCGCCGCGCTGCTCCCCGCGTCCGGCGCCGCCGCGGACATCGCGGAAGGCGCCTCCACCGGCGCCGTGGCCCTCCTCTTCTTCCTCTACGGCGCCAGGCTCTCCACCCACGAGGCCCTCGACGGCCTCAAGCACTGGCCGCTCCACCTCACCGTCCTCGGCTCCACCTTCCTGCTCTTCCCGCTCCTCGGACTCGCCGCCCAGGGCCTCGCCCCCACGGTGCTCACCCCCCAGCTCGCCGGCGGCCTCCTCTTCCTCTGCCTGGTGCCCTCCACCATCCAGTCCTCCATCGCCTTCACCTCCCTCGCCCGCGGCAACGTCCCCGCGGCGATCTGCGCCGGATCCTTCTCCTCACTCGCCGGCATCGTCCTGACCCCGCTGCTCGCGGCACTGCTCCTCGGCGGCGCCGCCGGCGACCTCTCCGCCGACGGGCTCCTGAGGATCGTGCTCCAACTCCTCGCACCGTTCCTCCTCGGACAGCTCCTGCGCCGCTGGGTCGGCGGCTTCCTCGTCCGGCACAAGAAGGTCCTCGGACACGTCGACCGCGGCTCGATCCTCCTCGTCGTCTACACCGCTTTCAGCCAGGGCATGGTCGCCGGGATCTGGCACCTGGTGACCCCCGCGAGGCTCGGCCTGCTGCTCGCCGTCGAAGCCGTCCTCCTCGCCGCGATGCTGACCCTGACCTGGTACGGAGCCCGCCGGCTCGGCTTCGACCGGGCCGACCGGATCGCCATCCAGTTCGCCGGCTCGAAGAAGAGCCTCGCGGCCGGCCTGCCGATGGCCAGCGTCCTCTTCGGCCCCCAGGCCGCGCTCACCGTGCTCCCGCTGATGCTCTTCCACCAGATGCAGCTGATGGTCTGCGCGGTCATCGCCAGGCGCCGCGCACATGACACGGAGACGGAGGACCGGGAGAGCACCCCCGTAGGCCGGATCACACCCCTGACCGGACCTCGGTGATCATCCGGACCGCTACGGTGCTCCCATGCCCGCACTCGATCCCGGCCGCACCGCGCTCGTCCTCGTCGACCTCATGGAACGCATCGTCGCGCTGCCCCTCGCCCCCAGGCCAGGCACCGACGTCCTCGCCGCGGCCGCCCGGCTCGCCGACACCTTCCGGGCCGCCGGAGCCCCCGTCGTCCACATCCGGGTCGAGCGGCCCCACGTCGACCGCCAGCCCCCCGGCAGCGACCTCGTCCCCGACCTCGTCGAGGACGGCGACCGCGTCGTCGTCAAGCGCACCATCGGCGCCTTCCAGGACACCGGACTCCACGAGCTGCTCAGCGGACTCGGCGCCACGACCCTCGTCCTCGGCGGCATCGCCACCAACCTCGGCGTCGAGTCCACCGCCCGCGCCGCCTGTGACCACGGCTACGAGCTCGTCTTCGCCGAGGACGCCATGAGCGCGCTCACCGCCGACGAGCACCACGCCTCCGTCGCCCTCGACTTCCCCCGCCTCGGCACGGTCGCCCCGGCCTCCGCGATCACCCTGGACGGCTCCGTATGACGCCCGTCCCGATACGGTACGGGGCCCGCCCCTGCTCCCTCGTCGTCTGCCGCGGATGCTGCTGCGGCGACGCCCGCAAGAACCCCGGCACCGACCACACCGGCCAGCTCGCCCGCCTCCGGGAGGCCGCCGCGGCCTCCGGCGGCCGCCTCGCCGTCCGCACCAGCGACTGCCTCGGACCCTGCGCCCAGGCCAACATCGTCGTCGTCCAGCCCTCCACCGAGGGCCGGCGGCGCGGCGGACGGGCCGCCTGGATCGCCTTCACCCTGGACGAGGACTCCCTCGACGACATCCTCGCCTGGACGGCCGCCGGCGGCCCCGGCATCGCCCCGCCTCCGGCGACCCTCGCCCTCCAGATGATCGACCCGCCCAAGAACTGACCCGCCCGCCGCCTCCGCCCGTCGGGGCCGGAGGCCGTGCCCCGCCCGGGGCCTTGTCACGGTCGGCCAAGGGGTACGGGGGAATGTTGGTGGTTTACGTCACCTGTTACCCATCAGTCGCTGGCAAGACTGGGGAGTTCCTTCCGACGATCGAAAATCACCTAGGGGGTCCCGGGTATGACGGGCACTCGCATCGCCGCGCTCGGGCACTACCAGCCCGCCAGGGTGCTCACCAACCAGGACCTCGCGGAGCTGGTCGACACCGACGACGCCTGGATCACCAGCAGGGTCGGCATCCGCACCCGGCACGTCGCCGGGCCCGACGAGCCCGTCGACGAGCTCGCCGCGCACGCGGCGGGCAAGGCCCTGGCCACGGCCGGGCTCACCGCCGACGACATCGACCTGGTCCTCGTCGCCACCTCCACGGCGATCGACCGCTCGCCGAACATGGCCGCCCGCGTCGCCGCCCGCCTCGGCATGACCTCGCCCGCCACCATGGACCTCAACGTGGTCTGCGCCGGGTTCACGCACGCCCTGGCCACCGCCGACCACGCCGTACGGGCCGGAGGGTCGCGCCGCGCCCTGGTGATCGGCGCCGACAAGATGACCGAGGTGGTCGACTGGACGGACCGCACCACCTGCGTCCTCGTCGGCGACGGCGCGGGCGCCGCGATCGTCGAGGCCGTGGACGACGACACCCCCGGCGCCGTGCCCGGCATCGGCCCGGTCCTGTGGGGCTCGGTCCCGGAGATGGGCCACGCCGTCCGCATCGAGGGCACCCCGCCCCGCTTCGCGCAGGAGGGCCAGAGCGTCTACCGCTGGGCCACCCAGCAACTGCCCGCCCTCGCCCGGCAGGCCTGCGAGCGGTCCGGCATCTCTCCCGAGGAACTCGCCGGAGTGGTCCTGCACCAGGCCAACCTGCGGATCATCGAGCCGCTCGCCGCGAAGATCGGCGCCGTCAACGCGATCGTCGCCCGCGATGTCGTCGACTCGGGCAACACCTCGGCGGCCTCGATCCCGCTGGCCCTGGCCAAGCTGGTCGAACGCGGCGAGCTGGTCTCCGGCGCCCCGGTCCTCCTCTTCGGCTTCGGCGGCAACCTCTCGTACGCGGGCCAGGTCGTCCGGGTTCCCTGACGGGTCCGGGGCGCGGCCGTAACCATCACGGGGCTCACCGACGGTCATGACCCGTTCGGCGGAGCCCGGTGGCGGCGTGCCGGGGGCCGACCTAGCTTCGATCGCGGTGAGGGTCGTCGCCTTTCCGGCACGGAATCGCTCCGTGGCCGGGCCCTCGCGGGATCTGGAGGACACCGCCATGCGCGCGATACGTGCCGCTTCCGCCGCCCTGCTGAGCGCCGCCGTCGTCGTCGCGGTCGCACCGACGGCCCTGGCGGGCGAGAACGACCCCAACATCACGTCGTTCGGCTTCTCCGTCACCCCCGCGACGGTCGCCCCCGGTGGCACCGTCACCCTCACCTCCGACGGCTGCGAGACACCGTCGGTGACCGTGACCTCCGGCGTGTTCGACACCGTGACCCTCGACGAGGGCCGTCCGGGCACCGCGACCGTGGACTTCGACGCCAAGGCGGGCGCCCAGTACGAGATCACCTTCGACTGCAAGGGCGAGCGCGGCACCACCACCCTCACCATCGCCCAGGGCGGCACCGGCGGAAAGACGCCGGAGCACGAGAAGGGCCTGCCCCCCGGAGCGCAGAAGGGCGTGAAGGCCGGCTACGGGACCGCCGCCTCCGGCGCGGACTCCGAGGGGCTCGGTACGACCGAGGTGGTCACGGGCGTCCTCCTCATCGCCGGTGCGCTCGGCGCCGCCGTCGTGCTCACCCGCCGCCGCGACGCCGACGGCCGCGTCTGACGCCGGGAACCGGGGGGCCACAGACGGCCCCTCCGTCCCGGTGTGACGAGGTCCGGGACGGAGGGGCGCCATGACCGCTTCGGCATCGCGAGCGCCGGCGCGAGAGGAGAGTGGACGTGGGGCGGTCGGACGGTACGGGGACGGGAACGCCGGACGGCGGGGGGAGGGCAGGGCCGGACGGCAGGGGAGGGCCGGACGGCGCGGGGCGCCGCGGCGCCTGGGGCGTCATCGCCGTCGTCCTCCTCATCGGCGTCCACCTCGTGCGCGGCGGTACGGAGGAGCTCCGGGCCGACGGACCGCCGCAGCCCCTCGCCGCCGCCGCGCCCGACGGCACCCGCGCGGCCGCCGCCCTCGCCCCCCTGCCCGTACCCGGGCCGCTTCCCCCCTCCACACCGGTCCGGGTCCGCGTACCGGCCGTCCGGATCGACGCCCCCGTCACGGAGGTCGGGCTCGACGCCGACGGCTGGATCGAGGCCCCGCCCCCCGAGGACAACCGGCTCGCGGGCTGGTTCACCGGCGCGGTCACCCCCGGCGAGCGCGGCACCGCCATCGTCGTCGGCCACGTCGACACCCCGGGCGGAAGAGCCGTCTTCTACGACCTCGGCGCCCTCGGCAGGGGCCACCGCGTGGAGATCGCGCGCCGCGACGGCCGGACCGCGGTCTTCACCGTGTACGGGGTCGAGGTCGTCCCCAAGGAAGGCTTCCCCGCCGCGCGGATCTACGGCGACGTCGGCATCCCGGAGCTCCGCCTGATCACCTGCGGCGGCGCCTTCACCGAGGAGAACGGCTACGCGGGCAACGTGGTCGTCTCGGCCCGCCTGGCCGAAGTCCGCTGACCGTCACGACCCCCGCGCCCCGCCTCGTACCCGCCCCTTCTCCCTCCCGGCCCCCGCCTTTGTCCCCACCGAGGAAAAAGTCGGGGTCGATTCATGCTCAACTTCTTCCCACCCCGGTACCCCGCTGCTACGTTCCCCTCGAAAGCCCGCAGACGAGCGTGTGCGAGAGGGAGGGGCGCGTGAGACGCATGACGGCACGACCTGCCAACCGGCATCAGGCGCGACTTCTCAGGCTGTTGCGCGACGGAGGACCCAACTCCCGAGCCCAGCTGGGAGATCAGATCGATCTCTCCCGCTCCAAACTCGCCGTCGAGGTCGACCGGCTCCTGGAGACCGGTCTCGTCGTCGCCGACGGCCTCGCCGCCTCCCGCGGCGGCCGTCGCTCGCACAACATTCGGCTCGCGCCCGAACTCCGCTTCCTCGGCATCGACATCGGAGCCACCTCCATCGACGTCGCCGTCACCAACGCCGAGTTGGAGGTGCTCGGGCACCTCAACCACCCCATGGACGTCCGCGAGGGCCCCGTCGCCGTGTTCGAACAGGCCCTGTCGATGGCGGCGAAGCTCCGCTCCACGGGACTCGCGGAAGGCTTCGACGGCGCCGGCATCGGCGTCCCCGGACCCGTCCGCTTCCCCGAGGGCGTCCCCGTCGCACCGCCGATCATGCCCGGCTGGGACGGCTTCCCCGTACGGGAGGCACTCAGCCAGGAACTCGGCTGCCCCGTCATGGTCGACAACGACGTGAACCTCATGGCCATGGGGGAGCAGCACGCCGGCGTCGCCCGCTCCGTCGGCGACTTCCTCTGCGTCAAGATCGGCACCGGCATCGGCTGCGGCATCGTCGTCGGCGGAGAGGTCTACCGCGGTACGACGGGCAGCGCGGGCGACATCGGGCACATCCAGGTCGAACCCGACGGGCGTCCCTGCGCCTGCGGCAACAACGGCTGTCTGGAAGCCCACTTCAGCGGCGCAGCCCTCGCCCGCGACGCCGAGGACGCGGCGCGCGGCGGCGGATCCGAGGAGCTCGCCGCCCGGCTCGCGGCGGCCGGGCACCTCACCGCCGCCGACGTCGCCGCGGCGGCGGCCGCGGGCGACGCCACCTCGCTCGCCCTCATCCGTGCGGGCGGCAACCGGGTCGGGCAGGTCATCGCCGGACTCGTCAGCTTCTTCAACCCCGGTCTGGTGGTGATCGGCGGCGGCGTCACCGGCCTCGGTCACAACCTCCTCGCCAGTGTCCGCACCCAGGTCTACCGGCAGTCGCTGCCCCTGGCCACCGGCAACCTTCCCATCGTCCTCGGGGAACTGGGCCAGACCGCCGGCGTCACCGGCGCGGCCCGCCTCATCAGCGACCACCTCTTCTCCCCGGCGTAGACAGCCGGCCCGCCCGTGGTGTGCGGGCATCCGTTCCTCCCCCGAGGACCACGTCCAGGGCGACCCCCAGGGCGGGACGGACGCGCACACACCACCCACCGGCCCGCACCGCCGGGCCCACCCCGCCCACCCGCTCCGGCGCCACCCGCACCCGCCGAGGGGACCTCCGCCATGCCCCAAGACCACGCGCTCCCCGCACAGACACCCCTCCTCACCATGCACCGCATCACCAAATCCTTCCCCGGCGTCCGCGCCCTCGACGGCGTCGACCTGGAGGTTGCGCCCGGCGAGGTCCACTGCCTCCTCGGCCAGAACGGCGCCGGCAAGTCCACCCTCATCAAGGTCCTCGCCGGCGCCCACCAGCCCGACGACGGCCGCATCACCTGGAACGGCGAGCCCGTACGGCTCCGCTCGCCGATCGCCGCCGTCCGTCTCGGCATCGCCACCATCTACCAGGAACTCGACCTCGTCGAAGGCCTCTCCGTCGCCGAGAACGTCCATCTCGGCCATGAACCCACCACCGCCGGATTCGTCCGCTCCCGCGCCGCCCGGGCGACCACCGCCGCACTCCTGGAACGCCTCGGCCACCCCGAGATCGACCCGGGCCGACGCGTCGGAGCACTCTCCGCCGCCCAGCGGCAGATCGTCTCCATGGCCCGCGCCCTCTCCCACGACGTACGCCTCATCGTCATGGACGAACCCTCCGCCGCCCTCGACCCCGACGAGGTCGCCAACCTCTTCCGGATCGTCACCGACCTCACCGCCGACGGCGTCGCCGTCGTCTACATCTCGCACCGCCTGGAGGAGATCCGCCGCATCGGCGACCGCGTCACCGTCCTCAAGGACGGCCGGGCCGTCGCACGAGGACTGCCCGCCGCGACCACCCCGACCCGTGAGGTCGTCGCTCTCATGACCGGCCGGGACGTCCCGTACGTCTTCCCCGAACGCCCCGCCCTCCCGCCGGCCGGTCCACCCGTCCTCCAGGTCCGAGGCCTCGCGAGAAAAGGGGAGTTCGAGGCACTGGACCTCGAACTGCGCCCCGGTGAGATCGTCGGCCTCGCCGGACTCGTCGGCTCCGGCCGCTCCGAGATCCTGGAGACCGTCTACGGAGCGCGGCGCCCCACCGCCGGCCAGGTACTCGTCGACGGACGGCCCCTGCGCCCCGGCAGCGTCCCCGCCGCCGTCGCCGCAGGCCTCGGCCTCGCCCCCGAGGAACGCAAGGCCCAGGGCCTGCTCCTCCTCGAATCCGTCACCCGTAACGTCTCCGTCTCCTCCCTCGCCCGCTTCTCCCGGGCCGGCTGGATCGACCGCCCCACCGAACGCGAGACCGCGAGGACCGCCACCCGCGCCCTCTCGCTCCGCCCCGACCTCCCCGACGCCCCCGTCCGCACCCTCTCCGGCGGCAACCAGCAGAAGGCCGTCCTCGCCCGCTGGCTGCTGCGCGGCTGCCGCGTCCTCCTCCTCGACGAACCCACCCGCGGCGTCGACGTCGGCGCCCGCGCCGAGCTGTACGCCGTCATCCGCGGCCTCGCCGACGACGGCCTCGCCGTCCTCCTCGTCTCCAGCGAGGTGCCCGAGGTCCTCGGCCTCGCCGACCGCGTCCTGGTGCTCCGCGAAGGCCGTGTCGTCCACCAGGCGCCCGCCCGTGACCTCGACGAACACCACGTACTCGACCTCGTGATGGAAGGGAGCCCGGCCGAATGACGCTCAGCCCCCCGGCCCAGGCGCCGACACAGGAAGGGCGTCGGCGCGCACTCGGCCTCCGGGCCGACGTCCGCAACCTGTCCCTGCTCGGCGTCCTCGCCGCCCTGATCGCCGTCGGCGGTCTGACCCGGCCCGCCGAGTTCCTCGCCACCTCCAACCTGCAACTCGTCCTGACGCAGGCGTCCGTGATCGGTGTCGTCACCGTCGGCATGACCTTCGTCATCACCAGCGGCGGCATCGACCTCTCCGTCGGCGCGATCGTCGCCCTCGCCTCCGTCTGGGCCACCACCCTCGCCACCCAGGAGTTCGGCTTCGCCGGCATCCTCTTCACAGCGGTCGTCGTCGGGCTCGGCTGCGGCCTCGTGAACGGCGTCCTCGTCGCGTACGGCCGCATGGTCCCCTTCATCGCCACCCTGGCCATGCTGGCCTCGGCCCGCGGTCTCGCCCTCCAGATCACCGACGGCAGGACCCAGATCGTCACCGTCCCCTCGGTGCTCGACCTCGGCGTCCCGGACTCCTACGTCCTCGGCATCCCACCGCTGGTCCTGGTCTTCGCCGCCGTCACCGCCGCCGGATGGCTGCTGCTCAACCGCACCACCTTCGGCCGCCGCACCATCGCCGTCGGAGGCAACCCGGAGGCCGCCCGCCTAGCCGGCATCGACGTACGACGCCAGCGGCTCCTCCTCTACCTGCTCTCCGGACTGTGCTGCGGCATCGCCGCCTTCCTGCTCGTCGTGCTCTCCGGCTCCGGCCAGAACACCAACGGCAACCTGTACGAGCTCGACGCCATCGCCGCCGCCATCATCGGCGGCACCCTCCTCAGCGGCGGCCGCGGCACCATCGTGGGCTCCGTCCTCGGCGTCCTCGTCTTCACCACCATCACCAACATCTTCGCCCTCAACAACCTGCAGAGCGACGTTCAGCAGATCGCCAAGGGCGCGATCATCGTGGCCGCCGTCCTGGTCCAGCGCCGCACCGCCCGCGACGGCGAGACCTGACCGGACGGCCCCCCCCCCCGCGCCCACCCCCAAGCCCCCTTTCCACCACCACCCCCTCGGAAGGGATCCACCGCCATGCCCGAAACCAGCCGCAGACACCTTCTCCTCGGCGGCGCGGCCGTCTCCGCCGGCGCCCTCCTCACCGCCTGCACCAGCAACGAACCGAAGGCCACCGGCAACCAGGCCCCCGCCGCGAGCGCCGGCCCCGCCACCGACGACAAGCCCGGCACCCCCGTCACCATCGGCTTCGCCGGCCCGCAGGCCGACCACGGCTGGCTCAACGCCATCAACCAGAACGCCAAGGACCGGGCGAAGAAGTACCCCGACGTCACCCTGGAGATCACCGAGGGCTCCAACGACACCGCCGCCCAGATCGGCCAGGTCCAGACCCTCATCAACAAGAAGGTCGACGTCCTCGTCATCCTCCCCGCCGACGGCAAGGCCCTCACCCAGGTCGGCCTCCAGGCCATGAGGGCCGGCATCCCCGTCATCAACCTCGACCGGATCTTCGCCTCCCCGCAGGCCTACCGCTGCTGGATCGGCGGCGACAACTACGGCATGGGCCTCAACGCGGGCAACTTCATCGGCGAACAGCTCAAGGACAAGCCGAACGCCACCGTCATCGAACTCGCCGGCATGGACAGCCTGGAACTCACCAAGCAGCGCACCCAGGGCTTCGACGACGCCCTCAAGAACTACCCGAACATCCGTAAGACGGCCCGCCAGGCCGCCGACTTCACCGTCGAGTCCGGCCAGGCCAAGATGGCCCAACTCCTCCAGGCCCAGCCCAAGTTCGACGCGCTCTGGAACCACGACGACGACCAGGGCGTCGGTGCGCTGCGGGCCATCGCCCAGGCCGGCCGCAAGGACTTCCTCATGGTCGGCGGCGCCGGCGCCAGGTCCGCCATGGACGCCATCAAGGCCGACGGCAGCGTCCTCAAGGCCACCGTCCTCTACCCGCCGACCATGGCCGCCTCCGCGATCGACCTCGCCCGCGCCCTCGGCCAGAAGAAGGGGATCGGCGGCATGGCCGAGCTGGAGATCCCCGCCTCTATCACCCTCTACTCGGCCGTCGTCACCAAGGACAACGTCGACGAGTACCTGCCCACCGGCTTCAACTGACCCACGGCGTGTCCGCCGGACACGCCCTGGCCGGCCGGACAGGTATCCCGTCGCGCACCACGAAACGGAGGAACCGTATGGAACAGACGGAGAGCGGGGCCGCACCGCCGACGCTCGGCGTCGGCATGGTCGGCTACGCGTTCATGGGAGCCGCCCACTCGCAGGGCTGGCGCACCGCGGGACACGTCTTCGACCTGCCGCTGCGCCCCGTCCTCGCCGCCGTCGCCGGCCGTGACGCCACCGCCGTCCGGGCCGCCGCCCGCCGGCACGGCTGGGCCGCCGCCGAGACCGACTGGCGCGCCCTGATCGCCCGCGACGACGTCCAGCTCGTCGACGTCTGCACCCCCGGCGACAGCCATGCGGAGATCGCCGTCGCCGCCCTGGAGGCCGGCAAGCACGTCCTGTGCGAGAAGCCCCTCGCCAACTCGGTCGCCGAGGCCGAGACGATGGCGGCGGCCGCCGAGGCCGCCGCCGCCCGGGGCCAGATCGCCATGGTCGGCTTCAACTACCGCCGGGTGCCCGCCCTCGCGTACGCCCGCGGGCTCGTCACGGACGGGCGGCTCGGCGCCCTGCGGCACGTCCGGGTCAGCTACCTCCAGGACTGGCTGGTCGACCCCGCCTTCCCGCTGACCTGGCGCCTGGAACGCGAACACGCCGGCTCCGGCGCCCTCGGCGACCTGGGGGCGCACGCCGTCGACCTCGCCCAGTACCTGACGGGGGAGCTCCTCGTCGGCGTGTCGGCGCTCACCGAGACCTTCGTACGGAAGCGGCCGCTGCTCGCCGCCGCCGGCGCGGGCGGTCTCGGCGGGGGAGCGGGATCGGAGGCGTACGGGCAGGTCACCGTCGACGACGCGGCCCTGTTCACCGGGCGGCTCACCTCGGGGGCGCTCGCCTCCTTCGAGGCCACCCGGATGGCTGCCGGCCGCAAGAACGCGCTGCGCCTGGAGATCAACGGGGAGCGCGGCTCGCTCGCCTTCGACCTGGAGCGGCTGAACGAGCTGTCCTTCCACGACCACACCGAACCGGCCGTGTCGGCGGGCTTCCGCCGCATTCTGGTGACCGAACCCGACCACCCGTACCTGGAGGGCTGGTGGCCGCCCGGCCACGGACTCGGTTACGAGCACACCTTCGCCCACCAGGCCCGCGACCTGGTCCACGCCGTCGCGACCGGTACCGCTCCGACGCCGTCCTTCGCCGACGGCCTCCAGGTGCAGCGGGTCCTGGCCGCCGTGGAGGACAGCGCCCGGAACCACGCCGTCTACACCGCCGTACCCAGCTAGGAGGCTGCCGCCCGTGCCCCGACCCTTCACGCTCTTCACCGGCCAGTGGGCCGACCTGCCCCTGGAGGAGGTCTGCCGGCTCGCCCGCGACTTCGGCTACGACGGTCTCGAACTCGCCTGCTGGGGCGACCACTTCGAGGTCGACAAGGCCCTCGCCGACCCCGCGTACGTCAAGGGCCGGCGCGAACTGCTCGACGCGTACGGCCTGAAGTGCTGGGCGATCTCCAACCATCTGGTGGGGCAGGCCGTCTGCGACCATCCGATCGACGAGCGCCACCAGGCGATCGTGCCCGCCCGGATCTGGGGCGACGGCGACGCCGAAGGGGTACGGCGGCGGGCCGCCCGTGAGCTCGCGGACACCGCGCGGGCCGCCGCGGCGCTCGGCGTCGACACCGTCGTCGGCTTCACCGGCTCCTCCATCTGGCACCTCGTGGCGATGTTCCCGCCGGTGCCCGAGCGCATGGTCGAGCGCGGTTTCGAGGACTTCGCGGAGCGGTGGAACCCGATCCTCGACGTCTTCGACGCCGAAGGAGTGCGCTTCGCCCACGAGGTGCATCCCAGCGAGATCGCCTACGACTACTGGACCACCCGGCGGGCCCTGGAGGCGGTCGGCGGGCGCCCCGCCTTCGGGCTCAACTTCGACCCCAGCCACTTCGTGTGGCAGGACCTCGACCCCGTCGGCTTCCTGTGGGACTTCCGCGACCGGATCTACCACGTGGACTGCAAGGAGGCCCGCAAGCGGCTCGACGGCCGCAACGGACGGCTCGGCTCCCATCTGCCCTGGGGCGACCCGAGGCGCGGCTGGGACTTCGTCTCCGCCGGCCACGGCGACGTGCCCTGGGAGGACGTCTTCCGGATGCTCCGGTCGATCGGCTACGCCGGGCCCGTCTCCGTGGAGTGGGAGGACGCCGGCATGGACCGGCTGACCGGCGCCCCCGAGGCGCTGTCCTTCCTCAAGCGGTACGACTTCGACCCGCCGGCGGCCTCCTTCGACGCCGCCTTCGGGAGCGGCGACTGAGCTGAAAGCGCGGGTCCGTGCCCGGCGGCCGTGGTGCGGCCGGGCAGATCCGGCGTGCCTGCGAGAGCCTTTGTCCTCTCGCAGGGAAAAGTTCGACCGCGTCGGTGCGCAAGGGCTTTCCGCGCTGGACGAACCCGGCTACGGTCCCTGATGTGTACATGACGTAACACTGTGGAGCGACCAGCGTGACGGCGCACGCCGGTCCCCGGACACCCCGCACACCCGGCCCACCTCCGGAGGACACCCGTGCACAGAAAACGCCCCCGAGCCAGGAAGACACTCGCCCTCCTCACCGTCGGACTGCTCGCCCTCGGCGCCCCCCAGAGCCTCGCCGCGGAGACGGACACCACCACCCCCACCGCCGAGGAATTCCAGCAGGTCACCCTCGCCAAAGGCGGCGAAGAAGTCGGCGAACCCATGTCCCTCGCCGTACTCCCCGACCGCAGCGTCCTGCACACCGACCGCGGCGGCGAACTCCGCCGCACCGACGCCGCAGGCAACACCACCGTCATCGGCACCGTCCCCGTCTACTCCCACGACGAAGAAGGCCTCCAAGGCATCGGCATCGACCCCGGCTTCGCCCACAACAGAGCCATCTACCTCTACTACGCCCCGCCCCTCGACACCCCCGCGGGAGACGCCCCCGAGAACGGCACACCCGCCGAACTCGCCCCCTACGACGGCGTCAACCGCCTCTCCCGCTTCACGCTGAAGACCGACGGCACCCTCGACAACGCCAGCGAGAAGAAGGTCATCGACATCCCCGCCACCCGCGGCATCTGCTGCCACGTCGGCGGCGACATCGACTTCGACGCCCAGGGCAACCTCTACCTGTCGACCGGCGACGACTCCAACCCCTTCGCCTCCGACGGCTACACCCCCATCGACGAACGCCCCGGCCGCAACCCCGCCTTCGACGCCCGCCGCACCTCGGGCAACACCAACGACCTCCGCGGCAAGATCCTCCGCATCAAGGTCGCCGACGACGGCACCTACACCGTCCCCGAAGGCAACCTCTTCGCCCCCGGCACCGCGAAGACCCGCCCCGAGATCTACGCCATGGGCTTCCGCAACCCCTTCCGCTTCAGCGTCGACAAGCCCACCGGCATCCTCTACGTCGGCGACTACGGCCCGGACGCCGGCGCCGCCGACCCCCGCCGCGGACCCGCAGGACAGGTCGAGTTCGCCCGCGTCACCAAACCCGGCAACTTCGGCTGGCCCTTCTGCACCGGTGACAACGAGCCCTACGTCGACTACGACTTCGCCACCAGGACCTCCGGCGCCACCTACGACTGCGGCGCCCTCAAGAACGACTCCCCCCACAACACCGGACTCGTCGACCTGCCCCCCGCCGAACCCGCCTGGATCCCCTACGACGGCGGCTCCCTCCCCGAGTTCGGCACCGGCTCCGAGTCCCCCATGGGCGGCCCCGTCTACCGCTACGACGCCACCTCCACCTCCCCCGTCAAGTTCCCCGAGGCCTACGACGGCGACTTCTTCGCCGCGGAATTCGGCCGCCGCTGGATCAAGCGCATCGACCACGACACCGACGGCACCGTCCGGTCCATCAACCCCGTCCCCTGGACCGGCACCCAGGTGATGGACACCGCCTTCGGCCCCGACGGAGCCCTGTACGTCCTCGACTACGGCACCGCCTGGTTCGGCGGCGACCACAACTCAGGCCTCTACCGCATCGAGAACGCCACCGGCGGACGCTCCCCGGTCGCCGAAGCGAGCGCGAACAAGACCTCCGGAACCACCCCCCTGAAGATCAATTTCTCCTCCGCCGGCACCACCGACGCCGACGGCGACACCCTCACCTACAGCTGGGACCTCGGCGACGGCGCCACCTCCACGGCCGCCCACCCCACCCACACCTACCGCAAGAACGGCACCTACACGGCAACCGTCACGGCGAAGGACGCCGGCGGCCGCACCGGCTCCGCCTCCGTCCGCATCGTCGTCGGCAACACCGCCCCCAAGGTCACCCTCGAACTCCCCGCCGAAGGAGCCCTCTTCAGCTTCGGCGACGACATCCCCTTCAAGGTCAAGGTCACCGACCCCGAAGACGGCACCATCGACTGCGCCAAGGTCAAGGTCACCTACATCCTCGGCCACGACAGCCACGGCCACCCCGTCACCTCCGCCAACGGCTGCACCGGCACCATCAAGACCTCCGCCGACGGCGGCCACGACGACGACGCCAACATCTTCGCCGTGTTCGACGCCGAGTACACCGACGGCGGAGGCGGCGGCCAGGCCGCCCTCACCACCCACGACCAGGCCAAACTCCAGCCCCGCCACCGCCAGGCCGAACACTTCGACGCCCAGCACGGCGTCAGCGTGATCGACAAGGCCCCGGCGAACGGCGGCCGGACCGTCGGCGACATCGACAACGGCGACTGGATCTCCCTCAAGCCCTACAACCTGAGCGGATCCACCAAACTCACCGCCCGCGTCTCCTCCGGCGGAGCCGGCGGCTTCCTCGAAGTCCGCACCGGCTCACCCACCGGCACCCTCCACGGCTCCACGCCCGTGCCCGTCACCGGCGGCTGGGAGACCTTCCAGGACATCGACGTACCCCTGCGCAACGTACCCCGCAGGACCACCGAACTCTTCCTCGTCTTCAAGGGCGGCGCCGGCGCGCTCTACGACGTCGACGACTTCACCCTCTCCCACACCCCGGTCGACAGAGCCGGCAAGCGAGTCCTCGTCTTCTCCCGCACCGCCGGCTTCCGCCACGACTCGATCCCCGCCGGAATCGCCGCCCTCAAGGAACTCGGCGCCGACAGCGGCATCACCGTCGACGCCACCGAGGAACCACGCCAGTTCACCACCGGCAACCTCGCCCGCTACGACGCCGTCGTCTTCCTCTCGACCACCGGCGACGTCCTCAACACCGAACAACAGACCGCCTTCGAGAACTACGTCTCCACCGGCGGCGGCTACCTCGGCATCCACGCCGCCGCCGACACCGAGTACGACTGGGAGTTCTACGGCGGACTCGTCGGCGCCCACTTCGCCTCCCACCCCCGGATCCAGCCCGCCACCGTCCGCGTCGAGGACCACGACCACCCGGCCACCGCACACATCGACGGCCCCTGGCAGCGCACCGACGAGTGGTACAACTACCGCACCAACCCCCGCGGCCAGGCCCGCGTCCTCGCCACCCTCGACGAGACCACCTACCAGGGCGGCACCATGAAGGGCGACCACCCCATCGCCTGGTGCCAGACCTACGGCGGCGGACGCTCCTTCTACACCGGCGGCGGCCACACCAAGGAGTCCTACACCGAACCCGCCTTCCGGCAACACCTCCTCGGCGGACTCCAGTACGCCACCGGCCAGACCAAGGCCGACTGCCGCCCCCGCACCGGCTACCGCGACCTCTTCAACGGCGAGACCAGCGAAGGCTGGAAGCAGGCCGGACCCGGCGGATTCGACATCACCGACCGCGAACTCCGCTCCACCGGCGGCATGGGCATGCTCTGGTACCAGGCCAAGGAATTCCGGTCCTACTCCCTCACCCTCGACTGGAAACTCACCGGCGACGACAACTCCGGCATCTTCGTCGGCTTCCCCGCCTCCGACGACCCCTGGTCCGCCGTGAACAACGGCTACGAGATCCAGATCGACGCCACCGACACCCCCGACCGCACCACCGGAGCCGTCTACGGCTTCAAGTCGGCCAACCTCAAGGCCCGCGACCAGGCCCTCCGCCCGCCCGGCCAGTGGAACACGTACGAACTCCGCGTCCGGGGCGAACGCCTCCAGGTCTACCTCAACGGCACCAAGATCAACGACTTCACCAACACCGACCCGGCCCGCAGCCTCACCAGCGGCCACATCGGCATCCAGAACCACGGAGCCGGAGACCACGCCGCCTTCCGCGACATCCGGATCAAGGAGCTCCCCTCCTGACGGAGCCCCACCCAGCCGACGGTGGGCGGGGAGGCGCCGTACCCCCCGCCCACCGTCACCCACCCTCCACAACCAGGGAGGCCGATCGTGACCCACAGGGAGGCCGACGCCATGACCCCCGCACCCCGCACCGGAATCTGGCTCATCGGCGCCAGAGGCTCCGTCGCCACCACCACCGTCGCCGGCTGCGCCGCCCTCGTCGCCGGACTCCACCCGCCCACCGGCATGGCCACCGAAACCCCCGAACTCGCCGACGCCGGCCTCCCCCCACTCGCTTCCCTCGTCTTCGGCGGACACGACACCACCGACTGCCCCCTCCCCAAACGCGCCGAACAGCTCACCACCGCCGGAGTCCTCCCCTACGGCCTCGTCCCCGCCCTCACCCACGAACTCGAAGCCGCCGACCAGGAGATCCGCCCCGGCGGACCCGCCCCCGGCGACACCCGCACCGACGAACAACTCATCACCGCCTTCACCGACGACCTGACGGACTTCCGCCAGAGGATTGGCCTGGACCGCGTCGTGGTCGTCAATGTGGCCTCCACGGAGCCGGCGTCGGGGGGCGCCGGGCTCCCACCCAGCAGCCTCTACGCCGCCGCCGCACTCCGCGCCGGATGCCCGTACGTCAACTTCACCCCGTCCACCGGCCTACGGCACCCCGCCCTCGCCGCACCGCTCGCCACGAGCGGACTGCCCCACGCCGGCCGCGACGGCAAGACCGGACAGACCCTCCTCCGCGCCGTCCTCGCCCCGATGTTCCACCAGCGCGCCCTGACCGTACGCGCCTGGTCCGGCAGCAACCTCCTCGGCGGCGGCGACGGAGCCGCCCTCGCCGACCCGGCGGCCGCGGCCGCCAAGAACGCCGGCAAGGAACGCGTCCTCACCGACACCCTCGGCACCGGCGTCGAAGGCCAGGTCCACATCGACGACGTCCCCGCCCTGGGGGAGTGGAAGACCGCCTGGGACCACATCGCCTTCGACGGCTTCCTCGGCACCCGCATGATCCTCCAGACCCTCTGGCAGGGCTGCGACTCCGCCCTCGCCGCCCCCCTCGTCCTCGACCTCGCCCGCCTCACGGCCCGCGCCCACGAGCGGGGCCTCACCGGCCCCCTCGAAGACCTCGCCTTCTACTTCAAGGACCCGGAAGGCACCCCGCCCGCCTCCCTGGCACACCAGTACACCCGCCTCCTCGCCTTCGCCCACACCCTCGCCGCGGAACCCCGGCCGGCCCCGTCGACCCCCGCCCCGTCGCCCCCCGGCCCGGAGACGCCCCACCGCCCGGCCCCGCCGGACGCCCGGGGCCTCGTGGAGGGGTCCCGATGAGCCGGCTCGCCGGACGGCCAGGGCCTCGTGGAGGGGTCCCGATGAGCCGACTCGCCGGACGGCCAGGGCCTCGTCGAGGCGTCGCGACGGCCCGGATCGCCGGGAAGGCGCGTGCCTGGGCGGAGCTCCTCCGCGTCTCGGCGCTGCTCTCGGTGCCCGGCGACGCCCTCGCCGGGGCCGTCGCCGCAGGCGCCCGCCCCGGACGCGGCACGCTCTGCGCGATCGGCGCCTCACTCTGCCTGTACGAGGCCGGGATGGCCCTCAACGACTGGGCCGACCGCGCCGAGGACGCCGTCGAACGCCCCCACCGCCCGCTGCCCTCCCGCCGCATCACCCCGGGGGCCGCCCTCGCCGCGTCGGCCGCCCTGACAGTGACCGGCCTCGCCCTCGCCGCCCGAGCGGGCCGCCCGTCCCTCGCGGTCGCCACCGCCCTCGCCACCACGGTCTGGTCCTACGACCTCGGCCTCAAACACACCCCGGCGGGCCCCGCCACCATGGCCGCAGCCCGAGCCCTGGACCTCCTCCTGGGCGCGACGGCGTCCACCAGCGGAACCGTCCGCCCCAGCACGGCGGGCCACCTCGCGCCGCCCGTCACCCCGGCGGGCCACCTCGCGCCGCCCGTCACCCCGGCCGGCCACTCCGCGCCGCCCGCCACCCCGGCCCGCACCGTCCGTGCCCGCGGCCGTGCCTGGCGGGCCCTGCCCTCCGCCGCCCTCCTCGGGGCCCACACCTACGCCGTCACCACCGTCTCCCGCCACGAGACCCAGGGCGGCTCCACCGCGACCCCGCTCGCCGCCCTCGCCGTGACCATGACGGTGGCCGCGGCGGTGTCCGGCGTGGCGAGGGGCGCGGTGACGGACGGGGTGACGGACGCGGTAACGGACGGGGTAACGGGCGCTGTGATGGGTGCGGTGACGGGAGGTCGGCCCACCCCCGCCGCCGTTCCCTTCCCCTCCGGGGGCCCCGCCCCCGCCCCCCGCCCCCGCCCCGCCCTCCCCTCCCGTGGCCCCCACCCCTCCCCGCGGCTCGGCGCGCTCCTCGCCCTGGCCTACGCCCGTACCCCCGCCACCCTCCTCCTGCACGCCGCGCTCAACCCGTCGGCAGCGCTCACCGAGCGGGCCGTCGGCGGCGGGGTCCGGGCCACCATCCCGCTCCAGGCCGCGCTCGCCGCCCGTGCCGGGTCGCCGGGAACCGCGCTCGTGCTGCTCGGTCTCGTCCCGGCCGCCCGCGCACTCGCCCGGAAGGTGAGCCCCACATGAGCACCGCAGGCCGCCCCGCCGGCCGCACCACGGCACGCGCCGCCGGCCGCCCCACCACACGCGCCTCCGCCGACCGCATCGAGCCCCGGGTAGGAAGGCCCGCCCCGCGAGCCGCCGCTCGGCCCCGGCTGGGTTACGGAACCAACGGCCTCACCGACCTCCGGCTCGACGAGGCCCTCGGGCTGCTCGCCGACCTCGGCTACGACGGCGTCGGGCTGACCCTCGACCACATGCACCTCGACCCGGTCGCACCGGCCCTGGCCGCCCGCACGGCCCGGGTCGCCCGCCGCCTGGGCGAACTCGGCCTCGGTGTCACCGTCGAGACCGGCGCCCGTTACGTCCTCGACCCGCGTCGCAAGCACGGTCCTTCCCTGCTCGACGCAGACCCCGAGGACCGCGCCGCCCGGGTCCGGCTACTGCTGCGGGCCGTGCGCGTCGCGGCCGATCTCGGCGCGCACGCCGTGCACTGCTTCAGCGGCACCCTGCCCGTCGGCACCCCGTCCGACGAGGCCTGGAAACGGCTCGCCACCTCGCTCACCCCCGTCCTCGAGGCGGCCCGAGCCGCTCACATCCCCTTGGCCGTCGAACCCGAACCCGGCCACCTCCTCGCCACCCTCGACGACTTCCACCAGCTGCGTGGACTCCTCGGCGACCCCGACCCCGCCGTCCTCGGCATCACCCTCGACATCGGCCACTGCCAGTGCCTCGAACCCCTCCCTCCCGCCGACTGCGTACGCGCCGCCGCCCCCTGGGTGCACCACGTCCAGATCGAGGACATGCGCCGCGATGTCCACGAACACCTGCCGTTCGGCGACGGGGAGATCGACTTCCCGCCGGTACTCGCCGCCCTCGCCGAACTCACCGCCGCCGGCTATCCCGGACTGACCGTCGTCGAACTGCCCCGGCACTCCCACGCCGGACCCGAACTCGCCCGCACCTCCCTCTCCTTCCTCCGCCGGGAGACGCCGTCATGCTGACCGCCACCGCCCGCGCCTGGCTGGACTCCGCCCTCAGGGACGCCGCCGCCCGCGCCCCCGGGTGGGAGGAGCGCTTCGTCACCGCCGGACGGCACTGCGGCCGGACGGACACGGACGAGGCCCGCACCCTTCTCCTCCGCGCGGCCGCCGCCGGCCCCGACACGCTGACCCGCCTCTACCACCACGGCACCGCGGCCGAGCGTCGCGCCGTCCTCCTCTCCCTCCCCGCCCTCGTCACCGGCCCCGAGGCCCTGCCGCTCGTCGAGGACGCCCTCCGCACCCACGACACCACCCTGATCGCCGCCGCCCTCGGCCCCTACGCCGCCACCCATCTCACCCCCCACACCTGGCGGCACGCCCTCCTCAAATGTCTCTTCACCGGCGTCCCCGTCTCCGCCGTCGCCGGTCTCGCCGAGCGCGCCGCCGGTGACACCGAACTCGCCCGGATGCTCGCCGACCACGCCGCCGAACGCACCGCCGCCGGGCGCGCCGTCCCCGCCGATCTGGCCTTCGTCCTCGCCCTCACCGCCGCCGCCGAGGAGTCCTGATGCGCATCTTCGACCCGCACATCCATATGACCTCGCGCACCACGGACGACTACCGGGCGATGTACGACGCCGGTGTCCGCGCTGTCGTCGAGCCGTCGTTCTGGCTCGGCCAGCCGCGGACCTCGCCGGCCTCCTTCCTCGACTACTTCGACTCGCTCCTCGGCTGGGAGCCCTTCCGCGCGGCCCAGTACGGCATCGCCCATCACTGCACCCTCGCGCTCAACCCGAAGGAGGCCAACGACCCCCGCTGCGCCCCCGTCCTCGACGACCTGCCCCGCTATCTCGCCAAGGACGGTGTCGTCGCCGTCGGCGAGATCGGCTACGACTCTCTGACACCGGCCGAGGACACCGCTCTCGCCGCGCAGCTCCAGCTCGCCGCCGACCACGGACTGCCGGCGCTCGTGCACACCCCGCACCGCGACAAGCTCACCGGTCTGCGCCGCACGATCGACGTCGTCCGCGAGTCCGCGCTCGCCCCGGACCGGGTCCTCCTCGACCACCTCAACGAGACGACCGTCAAGGAGGCCGCCGACAGCGGCGCCTGGCTCGGCTTCTCCGTCTATCCCGACACCAAGATGGACGAGGACCGGACGGTCGCGATCCTCAAGGAGTACGGAACCGGGCGCGTCCTCGTGAACTCGGCCGCCGACTGGGGCAGGAGCGACCCTCTCAAGACCCGTGCGGTCGCCGAGGTCATGCTCGCCGCCGGATTCACGGACGACGACGTCGACCAGGTCCTCTGGCGCAACCCCGTCGCCTTCTACGGCCTCAGCGGACGCCTCCGCCTCGACGTCCCCGCCCCGCCGGAGCTCCACGAGGGCAACTCCGTGCGCCGTGGCGGGGAATGAGGCGCCCCGATGCGCTTCCGGCACCCCGACGGCTCCACCGTCCACCTGTCCTACTGCACCAACGTGCACCCGGCGGAGACCCTCGACGGCGTCCTCGCCCAGCTCCGCGACCACTGCGAGCCGGTCCGTCGCCGCCTCGGCCGCGACCGTCTCGGCATCGGGCTCTGGCTGGCCCGCGACGCCGCCCGCACCCTGACCACCGACCCCGCGTCGCTCCGCACCCTCCGCGCCGAACTCGACCGCCGCGGCCTCGAAGTCGTCACCCTGAACGGCTTCCCGTACGAAGGCTTCGGCGCCGACGAGGTCAAGTACCGCGTCTACCGGCCCGACTGGACCCGTCCCGAACGCCTCGCCCACACCACGGACCTGGCCCGGCTTCTCGCCGCGCTGCTCCCCGAGGACGTCACCGAAGGGTCCGTCTCCACCCTGCCCCTCGCCTGGCGGACCTCCTTCGACGCCGGGGCCGCCGCCCTCGCCCGTACCGCCCTGACCACCCTCGCCGGGCGTCTCGACGCCCTGGAGGACCTCACCGGGAGGAGCATCCGGATCGGGATCGAACCGGAGCCCGGCTGCACCGTCGAGACCGTCGCCGACGCCGTCACCGCGCTCGCCGCCGTACCGAGTCCCCGTATCGGCGTCTGCCTCGACACCTGTCATCTCGCGACCTCCTTCGAAGACCCCCGTACCGCCCTGGACGCCCTCGCCGCCGCCGGCATCCCGGTGCCCAAGGCCCAGCTCTCCGCCGCCCTCCACGCCGAGCGTCCGCACCGCCCCGAGGTCAGGGCGGCGCTCGCGGAGTTCGCCGAACCGCGCTTCCTCCACCAGACCCGCACCAGGACCGCCGCCGGCCTGCGCGGCACCGACGATCTCCCCGAGGCCCTCGGCAGCGCCGAACGCCCCGACCGGCCCGGCCTCCCCGACGCGACACCCTGGCGCGCCCACTTCCACGTACCGCTGCACGCTCCCCCCGCCCCTCCGCTCGCCTCCACGCTGCCCTTCCTCCAGGACGCCCTCGCCCTCCTCGTCGGCGGCCCGCACCCCCGCACCCACCACCTGGAGGTCGAGACGTACACCTGGCAGGCCCTTCCCGCCGACCGCCGGCCCCGCACCCGGGCGCGTCTCGCGGAGGGCATCGCCGCCGAACTGACCCTGGCCCGCGAACTGCTGACCGACCTCGGCCTCAAGGAACTGCCATGAGCGACACCACACCCGCACCCACCCCCCTCCTGGTCCTCGACGTCGTCGGCCTCACTCCGCGGCTCCTGCCGCACATGCCCCACCTCGCCGCTCTCGCCCGCAGCGGCTCCCAGGCCCCGCTCTCCACCGTCCTGCCCGCCGTCACCTGCACCGCCCAGACCACGTTCCTCACCGGCACCCTCCCCGCCGAGCACGGCATCGTCGGCAACGGCTGGTACTTCCGGGACCTCGGCGACGTGCTGCTGTGGCGCCAGCACAACGGCCTCGTCACCGGCGACCGCCTCTGGGACGCCGCCCGCCGCGCCCACCCCGGCTACACCGTCGCCAACATCTGCTGGTGGTACGCCATGGGCGCCGACACCGACATCACCGTCACCCCCCGCCCCGTGTACTACGCCGACGGACGCAAGGAACCCGACTGCTACACCCGGCCCCCCGCCCTGCACGACGAACTCACCGACAGACTCGGCACCTTCCCCCTCTTCCACTTCTGGGGCCCCGGCGCCGACCTTGTCTCCAGCCGCTGGATCGTCGACGCCACCCGTCACATCCTCCGCACCCGCCGCCCCGACCTCGCCCTCTGCTACGTCCCGCACCTCGACTACGACCTCCAGCGCCACGGCCCCGACGACCCGCGGTCCTTCCGCGCCGCGGCGGAGCTCGACACCGTCCTCGCCCCGCTCCTCGCCGAGGCGCGGGCCGAGGGCCGCACGGTCGTCGTCCTCTCCGAGTACGGCATCACCCGCGTCGACCGCCCCGTCGACATCAACCGCGCCCTGCGCCGGGCCGGCCTCCTGGAGGTCCACACCCAGGACGGCATGGAGTATCTGGACCCCATGACGTCGCGGGCCTTCGCCGTCGCCGACCACCAGATCGCCCACGTGTACGTGCGGCGCCCCGCGGATCTGCCCGCCGCCCGGGAAGCCCTCGCGGACCTGCCCGGTCTCGAACGGCTCCTCGACGACGACGGCAAGAGGGAGCACGGCCTCGACCATCCGCGCTCGGGGGAGCTGGTCGCCGTCGCCGAGCCCGACGCGTGGTTCACGTACTACTACTGGCTCGACGACGCCCGCGCCCCCGACTTCGCCCGGCTCGTCGAGATCCACCGCAAGCCCGGCTACGACCCCGCCGAACTCCTCATGGACCCGCTGGACCCCTACGTACGGGTCAAGGCAGCCAGGGAGATCGCCCGCAAGAAGCTGGGTATGCGGTACCGGCTCGCGGTCGTCCCTCTCGACCCCTCACCTCTTCGCGGCAGCCATGGCCGCCTCCCCACGAGCGACGACAGTGCCAACGGGCCGCTCATCCTGTGCTCCACCCCCCGCGCTCTGGACGGCCGCGTCGCGGCCACCGATGTGAAGAACCTGCTGCTGAGGCTGGCCGGAGTCGCCTGAGCTGCCCGACCGGATTCCAGTGAAGCAGGCCCCTACGACAGCCAAGGAGTTATCCACAGATGAGTCGTTCCCGTCGGACCGAATCCGCCACCGACCCTGAACTCGTCCACAGGCTCAGCAGGCGAAACATGCTGGGCGTCGCCGCCGGCGCGACCGCCGCCGCCCTCCTGGGATCGGCGGCCACCCCCGCCGCCGCGGCCGACGCCGCCGCGTCCCCCGAGACGCAGGGGCACGGGCACGGCCGCCCCGTCCTGCCGCCCGGCCGCCTCGGCATCCAGCTCTACTCGCTGCGGGACAAGGTCGCGACCCTCGGCTTCGCCGCCGTCTTCGCCGAACTGCAGAGGTACGGCTACGACGAGGTCGAGTACGCCGGCTACGGTCAGGGAGCCGCGGGCCCCCTCACCCTCCCCGAGCTCAGGCGCCTCACCCGTGACCACGGACTGCGCCCCATCGGCAGCCACGTCGGCTACTACTCGGACGACCCCACCGCGTACACCTTCGCCCAGAACCTCGACCGCGTCCTCGACGACGCCGCGGCGCTCGGCCTGCCCCACATCGGCACCGCCTCAGGGCCCTGGCGCTACGGTTCGACCGTCGACGGCTGGAAGCGCTGCGCCGAGGAGTTCAACCGGTTCGGCGCCGAGGCGAAGAAGCGCGGCATGAAGTTCTACCAGCACAACCACTCGGAGGAGTTCTCCTTCGCCTCCGACCGCCCCGACGTGCGCCTCTACGACGTCCTCCTCGCGGAGACCGACCCCGACCTGGTGTTCCTGGAGATGGACATCTTCTGGGCGTACGTCGGCCGGCACCGCTACTCCACGCGCCCGGACGGCACGCCCGCCCCCTTCGACCCCCTCGGCTACGTCCTCGCCCAGCCCCACCGGTTCCCGCTCTTCCACGTCAAGGACGGTGACCGCGACGACTCCGTCGTGCCCTACGGATACCGCATGACGGACGTGGGGGACGGTGACATCGACTACCGGCGCTTCATCTCGGCGGTCAACCGCACCCACCACGGCAGGCACGCCCACCACTGGCAGGCCGAGCGGGACAACCCCGTCGACTCCCTGAGCTTCGCCCGCAGGTCCAGCGCCCACCTGCACTCCCTGCGCGAGAAGGGCCGCTGAGTCACCGGCGCGGCGCGCACACGGTCCGCGACGGTCCGTGCACGGGGCGGGGCGGCTCGGACTTGATCAAGGAGAAGGAGGCCGCCCCACCCCACTGACCACGGAAAACGCTGGTGAAAGCCACCTCGAACCCCTGGTAGAGTTACATCTGTCGCCGCGAGGGAAACCCGAAGCGACAGACACCTTGTCCGGGTGGCGGAATGGCAGACGCGCTAGCTTGAGGTGCTAGTGCCCTTTATCGGGCGTGGGGGTTCAAGTCCCCCCTCGGACACCAGCGGAAATGCCGGTCGATCTTCGAATCGACCGGCATTTTCCGTTCTGCGCGGGGCTGCTTGCCAGGCCGGGACATGGCCCGCCGAGGGGTGCGGTGGACCCCTCGGCGTGGTCGCCGCTCAGCCCTAGGGTGGGCGGATGTGCGCACACCAAATTGACCGCCCCGTCGATCTCGATGTCGTCCGCGAGTCCTATGACCGGGTGGCTGACAACTACGCCGACATGGTGGTGACGACGGGCATCGGTGACATCCGTCGTCATCCCTGGCTCAAGGCGTCCATCGACGCGTTCGCCGACACCGTGGGCGAGCTCGGGCCCGTCCTCGACGTCGGCTGCGGGCCCGGGACGGTGACCGCGTACCTCGCCGAGCGCGGCCTCGACGTGTCCGGGGTCGATCTCTCGCCCCGCATGATCGAGAACGCGCGCCGTCTCCACCCGCAGTGCCGCTTCAGCGTCGGCTCCGCCACCGATCTCCGCCTGGCGGAGGCGTCCCTCGGCGGCGTCCTCGGGTGGTGGTCCCTCTTCAACCTCCCCCGCGAGGTCCTGCCTCAGGTCCTCGCCCTGTTCGCGCGGGCCCTCAAGCCGGGCGGGCAGTTCATCACCGCCACCCACGTCGGCGACGAGGACGCGGTGCGCACGGAGGCCTACGGAGGGGTACCGGTTCGCTGGACGACGCACCAGTGGCGGCCGGAACAGCTCGTGGCTCTGATCGAGGAGGCCGGACTGCGGCCGGTCGCCGAACTCCGGCTGCCTCCCGAGGAGTACAGCGGTCCGGGTGTGGTCGTCATGGCGGAGCGCCCGGCCTGAGGTCGGCGCGGGCGAGCGCGGTGCCGGCTTCTACGTCTTCCGTGCCCTCACCAGCCGGCACCGCGGGCTTCCGTCCTTCCTGCGCCCCAGGGTCTCGACCGGGACGAGGGACACCTCGAAGCCGGTGCTCTCCAGGCGGCTCCGGACGTCCGCGAGGCGGAAGGTGCGGTAGTACATCACGAACGGCGGCCGCCAGACGGCGTTGCGGACGCGCATCGCGGCGTCGAAGCCCCACAGGGTCCAGTAGAGGCGGGACCCGACCGGGGGCGGGGCCGGGAGCGGGAAGGCGAAGGTGCCGCCGGGGCGGAGGGCGGCGTGGACCTGCGCGAACAGGGTGCGCTGGGCGTCGGGGAGGAAGTGGCCGAAGGCGCCGAAGCTGACCGCCAGGTCGAAGACCGGGGCGAAGGGCAGGGCGAGCGCGTCGGCGCGGACCAGGTCGGCGGTGGGGTGGGCGGTGCGGGCCCGGTCCAGCATGCCCGTGCTGAAGTCGACGCCCGTGATCCGGCCCGTACAGAGGGAGCGGAGGACGCCGAGCCCGGCGCCGGTGCCGCAGCAGACGTCGAGGCCCGAGTCGAAGGGGCCGAAGGGCTCCAGCGTGCGGGTGACGGCGGCCAGGAGGCGGTCGGAGGTACGGAAGGGGGTGGCGTCGAAGGTGTCCGCGAGCAGGTCGTAGCCGTGCTCGACCGAGGACAGGGCCTGGACGGTCAGCTCGCGGAGGGTGGGACCCTGCGGGGTGAACATGTCCCCGACCCTATGCCGTCCGTGCCGTGCGCCAGAGACGCCCGTGCGAAAGAGACGCCCGTGTGCGCGAGAGACGCCCGTGCGAAAGAGACGCCCGTGTGCGCGAGAGACGCCCGTGCGCCAGAGACGCCCGTGTGCGCGAGAGACGCCCGTGCGAAAGAGACGCCCGTGTGCGCGAGAGACGCCCGTGCGCGCGAGCGAGCCGCGCACCGGGGGTACCAAGGCAGGGGTGCCCGCGGTCAGAGCGCGCTGCGTACGGGTGGTGCGGTCCAGGACGGTGCGATCCCCGTCAGCTGGCAGATCAGCAGGTAGAGGGGGATCGGCGGGGTGTACGGCGAGGTGCCGTCGGGGTGGTGGATGAGGCGCGGCCCGCGGTCCGGGATCTCGGCGCCCGGTGCGTAGCAGGCGGGCAGGGGCCAGGTCAGGTCGTGGTCGGAGCCGGCCGGGACGAGCCACCACCACCAGTCGGAGTCGGCGTAGACGCAGCCCTTGGCGGGGAGCCGGGAGAGGATCTTGAAGCCGAAGCGGGCGGGGACGCCGACGGCGTCGCAGCCGAGTCCGGTGTGCAGTCCGACGGGGACGGCGAGGCGGGTGGCGCGCAGCTCGCGGGGGCGGGCGGAGTCCGAGGTCCCGGGGCGGAGTCCGGTGGACACGCGGGGTTCCGGCGCACGGCCGGGGGACCTGCGGGTCCTGGGAAGCAGCGGGATCATGCGGGTGGCCATCGACCTCAGCACGGTTCCCCCATGCCGTGGGCCAGCTCCGCCCAGACGACCTGGGCCGTGCCGTGTCCGGTGCGGTCGGCGCCCCAGGCGGTGCACAGCGCGTCGACGATGAGGAGTCCGCGGCCGCGTTCCTCCTCGCCACAGTCGCGTATCCGCGGTCCCGCCGGGCCGCCCTCGTCGCGCACGGCTATCCGCAGTGTCTCCTCGTCCTCGCGGATCTCGCAGATCACCCGGTCGCTCGCGGTGTGCACCACGGCGTTGGTGACGAGTTCCGAGACGACGAGGGCGACCGTGTCACGTATGTCGGGGCCGCAGCCCCAGAGGATGAGCCGCTCCTCGGCGAGCCGGCGGGCCCGTGCGACGGACGCGGTGAGGGCCGGGAGCTCGAAGGCGAAGCGGCGGACGGTATCGGTGTGCGGCTGTGGGCGCTGGGCCATGACCCGAGGGGCTCGAGGGCTCATGAGACCTGAGGGCTGCGCGTTACCAGAAGCCACGACCGGTTCCTCACAACAGTGGGCAGGACTGCCGTACGGCGCTGTCGCCGTGGCGCGGGGGCGCACGGCGGCAGCGTGTACTGGTTCACCGGAACACTGTCCTCCTGAGTCGGACACTTGGCAAGTGGCACTCTGGAAATTGCAGAGTGCTGTGTTCTCTCTGGCCCGGCTTCGTGGCACACTCGTCGAAACAGTGCGTCGGGGAGGTCTGAGAGTGAGCGAGCCGCGGTCCGCCCCCACGGTGGGACAGGTCGTTCTCGGGAGGCGCCTGCAGGATCTGCGGGAGCGTGCCGGCCTGAAGAGGGAAGAGGCCGCGAAGATTCTCCGGGTGGCCCCGGCCACCGTCCGGCGGATGGAGACCGCCGAGGTCGCGCTGAAGATTCCGTACGTGCAGCTCCTGTTGAAGGAGTACGGGATCACGGACTCCGAGGCGGAGGGCTTCATCGCCCTCGCGGAGGAGGCCAACCTCCCCGGCTGGTGGCAGCGGTTCCATGATGTGCTGCCCGGCTGGTTCTCCATGTACGTGAGCCTGGAGGGGGCGGCGAGCCTCATCCGGGCGTACGAACCCCAGTTCATCCCCGGTCTGCTCCAGACCGCGGACTATGCCCGCGCCATTCTGCGCAGCGGGGCGGTCGGTGGCGGCAGCGATGCCGACAGGGATGAGGAGACCGAGCGGCATGTAGCCCTGCGGATGGAGCGCCAGTCCCTGTTGACCAGGGAGGACGCCCCGAAGTTCTGGGTGATCATGGACGAGACGGTGTTCCGCCGACCGGTCGGCGCCGGGCCCGAAGTGATGCGCGACCAGCTCGACCGGCTGCTCGAAGTGTCCGAGCTGCCGAACGTCACCCTGCAGATCGCGGAGTTCGCGTCCGGCCACCACCCCGGCACCTACGGACCGTTCGTCCTCTTCCGCTTCGCCATGCCGGAACTCCCGGACATGGTCTACAGCGAGTACCTGACCGGCGCCGTCTATCTCGACGCGCGCCCCGAGGTGGCGTCCCACCTGGAGGTCATGGACCGCATGGCGGCTCAGGCCGCGACTGCACAACGCACGAAGGAGATCCTTCGGGATCTCCGCAAGGAGCTGTGAATGGATCGCATATACAACGGCATGCCCGCCGCTGAGCTCGGTGCCGAGGGCTGGCACAAGCCGTGGAGCGGCGGGAACGGGGGCAACTGCGTGGAGGCCATGAAGCTGGCCGACGGCAGGGTCGCCGTGCGACAGTCCGCAGACCCTGAAGGACCCGCGCTCATCTACACCCACGGGGAGATCGCCGCATTCATCCAGGGGGCCAAATCCGGTCAGGCTGACTTTCTGCTCACCTGAACCCTTCCGTCCCACCCGTACCGTCGCGTAACTCTTGCTGTAGTGCCGCTCGTTCATCCCGACCAGGAGAGCCGATGACCCAGGACCCCGCAGCTCCGCGGAGTGAGATACGGATCGACACCAGCACGCCGCACCCGGCGCGCATGTACGACTGGTTCCTGGGCGGCAAGGACAACTACCCGGTCGACGAGGCGATGGCCCGTCAGCTGCTCACCGTCGACGCCCGGGGCCGGGACATGGCCCGCGTCAACCGGGCCTTCATGCACCGCGCCATCCGCTGGCTCAGCGCCCACGGCGTCCGCCAGTACCTGGACGTCGGTACGGGCATCCCGACCGAGCCCAACCTGCACCAGATCGCGCAGGAGGCCGCGCCGGACTCCCGCATCGTCTACTGCGACAACGACCCGATCGTGCTCGCGCACGCGGCCGCCCTGCTGCGCTCGACCCCGGAAGGGGCCACCGAGTACATCCAGGCGGACGCCCGCCAGCCCGAGATCATCCTCGAAAGGGCCGGAAAGGTCCTTGATTTCGACCAGCCCATCGCGCTCTCGATGCTCGCCCTGCTGCACTTCGTCGGCGACGAGGACGGCGCGTACGAACTGGTCTCCAAGATCGTCGAGAAGCTCGCGCCGGGCAGTTACCTGGTCCTCTCCCATGTCACCGGGGACTTCGACCCGGAGGGCGCGGCGAAGGCGGCCGCCATGTACAAGGCGCGCGGGCTGACCCTGCGGCCCCGCTCGCGGGACGAGCTGGCGGCGTTCTTCGACGGTCTGGAGTTCGTCGAGCCCGGGGTCTCGCTCACCGCCGAGTGGCACCCGGAGCTGGGCGAGCCCGTTCCGGTCCAGGGCGACGACCCGATCCCGGGATGGGCCGGGGTGGCCCGCAAGCCCTGACCCGATCCGTACGGATACGCGAGGAGGCCCGCCGACCTGCCGGCGGGCCTCCTCGCGTTCCTCAGGACGCCCTACGGCTCGCAGGCGGGCCTCCTCGCGTTCCGCAGCACGCCCTGCGGCACGCCCTACGGCTCCACCAGCGTCACCAGGAAGCTCCGCGCCGGGCCGACGTTGCCGGCCGCGTCGATCGTGCGGTACTCGATCCGGTGCGTGCCGTAGTCGGGGGTCGCGTCGTCCCACGGCACCACCCGGCTGCGGCCCAGCTTCCCGTACACGAGGTCGTCGATCACCGTGCCGCCCGGCGTGAACCGGAACGGCGCGTCGGCGTCCGTCGGCCAGCCGTAGTACGTGTACCAGCCGTCGCCGTCCACCCGGAACTGGCTGACGACGGCGCCCTCCTGGTCGTCCCTGGCGGTCAGCCTCATCGTGAACGGGCCGTCGTAGACGTACTCCACAGGACGTCCGGGGCGCCGCACGGTACGCAGCGGTTCGGACAGTCCGTACGCGGCCGTGGCCGGCCGTGCGTCCACCGTCCAGCTCAACTCCTCGTCGGTGCCCGCGAGACGGGCGGTCAGGGTGTGGGTCCCGGGAGCGAGCCGGAGCGGACGCAGGTCCAGATCGCGGTCGTTGGGGCCGGTCGCGACGGGACGGCCGTCGAGATGCCACCGCACGGCCGGTGTGCGGTCCACCGGATGGGTGGTGTCCGCGTGGACCACGGTCCGGGCCCCGACGGGCGCACCGGTGGGGGTGTGGCCGGTGAACGCGGCCCGGGTCCCGTCCGGCACGGTGGTCAGGGACGGGTCGACCGTCCAGCTCACGGTCCGGGTGAGGGCGGCGGAGGCGCGGACCGCCGGGTCGCGGACGAAGGGCGTCGGGTCGGTGACCGTCGCCGTGAGGCTGTGCGGCCCGGGGGAGAGCCGCAGCTTCCGCAGGTCGACCGTGCGGGCGCCGTACGTGGGAAGCGTCCGTCCGTCGAGGCGCCAGGTCACGGTGAGCGCACCGCCCACCGGGTGCATGGTGTCCACCCACACCGTCCGGTCCGCCCCGAGGGGCGCCGCACGCGGCGTGTGGTCCTGGACCAGGTTCACCTTCGCGGAGATCGCCCGGACCATGACCTCGCGCTCCACCTGGTCGAAGGAGTAGCCGAGGGTCTTCATGAGCGAGTGCCGGCTCGGGCGCCAGACACCCTTCGTGCTGTACAGGCCGCCCTCGTGGCGTCCGATGACCCCGCCCGACTCGCTCTCCTCGCCGAGCCACCGCCACCACTTGGCCCGCTGCTCCCGCATCCGGGCCTCGGTCATCAGTGTGTGGTGGGCGGAGGAGGGCTCCGGGCCGGAGTACTCCCCGCCGGGGACGCCCCGCGCGTAGTAGTCGTACTCGTCCTGGAGACCGCCGAGCGAATGGCCTATCTCGTGCGGGGTGATGAGCGAGGAGAGGGCGTTCCCGCCGGAAGCGGTGGCGTAGCCGCCGCCCGCGCCGCCGTAGGTGGAGCTGTGCGCGAGGGCGACGACCTGCCGGTTGGCGCGGTTCGTGCCGGGGACGAGGTCGGCGAGCGCGGCCGCCTTCCCGCTGTCGACGGTCAGCAGGCGCTGCACGCTGTCCGGGTCGCAGCCGCCCCAGAAGCCCATGTCGAGCACGGTGTCGCGGGCGGGGGCGTCAAGGCCGGGGTCGCAGTCGACACCCGACTCGGCCGAAGGAGCCTCCACCGCCCACACGTTGATGTACGAGCGGTAGGAGGCGAAGGGCTCGATGCTCCACAAGGTGTTCAGATGCCGTTCGAGGTCGGCCCGGAAGGCCGGCATCTCCGCCGCGGTGTAGCCGTCGCCCATGAACACCAGGTTGAACCGCCGGTCCGCCGGCCCGGTGGTCTGGACGGGAACGACGACCGGACCGTCCCCCCGCGTCGGTGTCTCCGCGGCCGCCGGTACGGTGCCCACCAGGCCGACGGCCAGCAGAGAGGCCGTGACGAGGCGGGCCACCTCTCGCCGAACTCCCTTGTTCTGTGAGGTCATGGGGCGCGAGCCTAGGCCGCGCCCCCGGCGCCGTAAAGATGTTCGTCAGCCGTACGGTTCCGCGACGACTCCCGGGAACGCGGGAGCCGGCTCAGTGCCGTAGGTACGCCAGTCCCGCGTGCTCCGCCGTGTAGCCGTCCACGAGCCTGCGGGCCACCGTCACCGAGTCGACCAGCGGATGCAGGGCGAAGGCCTTGACCGCGGTCGCCCGCGAGCCGCTCTCCGCCGCCGCGAGGACCTCCCGCTCCACCGCCTTCACCGCCGTCACGAGACCCACCGCGTGGTACGGCAGCGGGGAGACCGACACCGGGTGGGCGCCGTTCGCGTCCACGACGCAGGGCACCTCGATCACCGCGTCCGCGTCGAGCGCGGCGAGCGTCGTGCCGTTGCGCACGTTGAGGATCAGCGTGGCCCGCTCGTCGCGTGCCACCGCCCGCATGAGAGCGAGCGCCACCTTCTCGTAGCCGCCCGACTCCAGGTCCTCCTCGTCGCGGTCCCCGGTCCCGGCGGCCTCCCGGTTCGCCGCCATGTAGGTGGCCTCGCGGTCGGCGAGCGTACGGTGCCAGGCGGCCAGGGCAGGTGTGTCCGGCTTCGCCATCTCCTCGTAGAAGGCCCCCTGCTGGTCGCGGAGGTAGGCGCCGCGGGTCCGCTCGGCGGTCCGGTAGGCGTGCACCGCCTCCCGGTTGAAGTAGTAGTAGTGCAGGTACTCGTTGGGGATGGCGCCGAGCGTGCGCAGCCACTCCGGGCCGAAGAGCCTGCCCTCCTCGAAGGAGCCGAGGGCCTTCTCGTCGGCGAGCAGCCGCGGCAGTTCGTCGCGGCCGCCGATCCGCAGCCCCCGCAGCCAGCCCAGGTGGTTGAGGCCCACGTAGTCGATCCAGGCCTCGTCCGGGTCGGCGCCCAGGACGCGGGCGACCCGCCGGCCCAGGCCCACGGGGGAGTCGCAGATGCCGACGACCCGGTCGCCGAGGATCCGGGACATCGCCTCCGTGACCAGGCCCGCCGGGTTGGTGAAGTTGATGACCCAGGCGTCCGGGGCGAGCACGGCGATCCTGCGCGCCACGTCCACCGCGACGGGTACGGTCCGCAGCCCGTACGCGATGCCGCCGGCCCCCACCGTCTCCTGGCCGAGCACCCCTTCGGCGAGCGCGATCCGCTCGTCGGCGGCCCGGCCCTCGAGACCGCCGACCCGGATCGCGGAGAACACGAAGTCCGCCCCGCGCAGCGCCTCGTCCAGGTCTGTCGTCGCCGTCACCGCGGGCGCGTCCGGCACCCCCGCACCCTGTTCCGCGAGGACCCTGGCGATGGCCGAGAGCCGCCCCTCGTCGAGGTCGTACAGGGTGACCTGGGTGACCCGTCCCTCGGCGTGGTCGCCGAGCAGAGCCCCGTACACCAGCGGCACCCGGAACCCGCCGCCTCCGAGAATCGTCAGTTTCATGTTCGTACGCTACTCGGGAGCCTCCTCCGAGCAGCGGGATTCCGGACCGGCGTCCACGGAGGCGTCCACATGCCGGGCGCCGCCCCGCGTTCCCGGTGGGGGAGAATGGCGGCATGTCCCGACGCAAGACCCGCCCCCGCACGACCTCCGTCGCGGCCCCCGCCGTGACCGCGGCCTCGCCCTGCCCCTGCGGCCTCGACGCCCCGTACGGCGCGTGCTGCGGCCGGTTCCACGCGGGAACGGCCGGCACGGCGCCCACCGCCGAACTGCTCATGCGCTCCCGCTACAGCGCCTTCGTCGTCCGCGACGAGGCCTATCTGCTCCGCACCTGGGCGCCGGAGACCCGGCCGGGCGAGGTCGACTTCGACCCGGGCACGCGCTGGACCGGCCTGGAGATCGAGGAGGCCACCGAGGGCACGGCCTTCCACCAGCACGGCACCGTGAGCTTCACCGCGCGGTACGTCCACGACGGCGAGCCCGGCGCGATGAGCGAACGCAGCCGCTTCGCCCGCCACGAGGGCGCCTGGGTGTACGTGGACGGCGACGTCACCCCGTAGGCGTAGGACGGCGACGTCACTCCGGAGGACGGACCGGTCCTCTCAGCGGACGCCCGCCGGGACCGTCGGCCGTCGGGACGGGATGCCGCTCGCGAGGTCCTCGGCGACGATCTTCTTCGCGATGGCGTCCGTGGCCACCCGCAGTTCGGGACCGCTGGGCCGGCCTCGTTCCTGTTCGAGCCGGCCGGCGAGCCAGTCGCCCCACGCGTGGGTGATGATGTCCGCCTCGCGCTTGCCGGCCGGAGTGTGGGAGAGCAGGTTCCCGTCGCGGGTCAGGAAGCCCTCGTCGACCATCCGGTCGAAGACCGGCAGCAGCACCTCCGGTGGGATCCGCCGCCCGGCGGAGACCAGACCGAGGCTCGCGTGTCCGACGGTCCGGGTGAAGAGCTCGACCTGCATCACCGCCCAGGCCCCCGCGGTGTCGAGCCGGGTGTCGGAGGAGGCGACGATCCGCCGGACGGTGTCGAGGTCGGTGCGGCGCAGGATCCGGCCGACGGCCAGTTCGAGGAGCTTCGCCGAGTCGCCCGCCGTGGTGGGGGAGGCGAAGCCCTCACCCATGTCGGGCGCGGCGGCCCGGGCCGAGTCGTGGAGCGTCACCTGTTTGAGGAAGAGCGCGACGAGGAAGCCGACGGCGGCGACCGGCACGGTCCACAGGAAGACGGTGTGGAGGGTGTCGGCGTAGGCGTGGACGATCGGCTCCGCGACCGCGTCGGGCAGGGCGTGCACTCCGGTGGGATTCTGCGCGGCCTGGGCGAGTCCGGCCGGGTCCACGCCGAGGCCTCCCGCGACGGCCGAGGCCTCGCCGACGCCCGCCGCGAGGTTGGGCGTGAGGGAGTTGACGTAGATCGTGCCGAAGACGGCGGTGCCGAACGAGCTGCCGAGCGTACGGAAGAAGGTGACGCCGGAGGTGGCGGTGCCGAGGTCGGCGTAGTCGACGGTGTTCTGCACGGCGATGGTGAGGACCTGCATGCACAGGCCGATGCCGAGGCCGAGGACGAACATGTACAGCGAGGCGAGCCACGTGCTGGTCCCCGGCCCCATGAGGGACAGCAGATAGAGGCCGAGCCCCATCACCAGGCAGCCGACGATCGGGAAGACGCGGTAGCGGCCCGTCTTGCTGACGACGTTGCCGCTGAAGATCGAGGCGATGAGCAGGCCGACGACCATGGGGAGGGTGCGGATGCCGGAGACGGTGGCCGAGTCACCGTCGACGTACTGGAGGTAGGTCGGCAGGAAGGTCATGGCGCCGAGCATGGCGAAGCCGACGACGAAGCTCAGTACGGAGCAGACGGTGAAGACGGGATTCGCGAACAGCCGCATGGGCAGCATGGGTTCGGCGGCCCGGGTCTCCACCAGGCAGAAGAGGCCGAGGGCGAGAAGGCCGCCGACGAAGAGCCCGATGATGACGCCGGAACTCCAGGCGTACTCGTTCCCGCCCCAACTCGTGGCCAGGATCAGGGCGCTGGATCCGGCGGCGACGAGCCCGATGCCCGCGTAGTCGATGACGGGCCGGCTCGCCGAGCGTACGGAGGGGATCGTGCGGGCGGCGGCGATGACGACGAGGATCGCGATGGGCACGTTGACGTAGAACGCCCAGCGCCAGCTGAGATGGTCGGTGAACAGGCCGCCGAGGAGCGGCCCGATGACGGTGGAGACGCCGAACACGGCCCCGATCGCCCCCTGGTACTTCCCGCGTTCGCGCAGCGGGATCACATCGGCGATGAGAGCCATGGAGGTGACCATGAGGCCGCCCGCGCCGATGCCCTGGAGGCCGCGCCAGACGATGAGCAGCGTCATGTTCGTGGCGAGTCCGCAGAGGAACGAACCGGTGATGAACACGACCGCCGAGATCTGGAAGATCACCTTGCGGCCGAAGAGATCGCCGAACTTGCCGACGAGGACGGTCGCGACCGTCTCGGCGAGCAGATAGGCGGTGACCACCCACGACATGTGGGCGGCGCCGCCCAGGTCCGAGACGATCGTGGGCAGCGCCGTGCCGACGATCGTCTGGTCGAGGGCGGCGAGGAGGACACCCAGCATGATCGTGCCGAAGACGATGTTGCGGCGGCGGCTGTCGAGCACGGGTGGCTCTGTGGCCGCCGGGGGCGCGGGCGCTGCGTCGCTGGTCGTGGTCACTCTCGCAGCGTCACACCGGCCCCGACCGGGTGCATGCGGGGGACGGCCGAACGGGCGGGCCGTCAGGGGGTGACGGGCAGCTTCGGGTGGTGCTTGGCGAGGATCTTGTTGGCCCGCGCGAGCGCGGCGAGGGCGTGCTCGCGGTCGGCCCGGTCCTCCGCGCAGAGCGGCCCCCGGAACCGGTAGACCTCGCGGGCCGCGCAGTCCGCGTCGACCTCGGCCTGGAGGACGTGCAGCGGCAGGCAGGAACCGATCAGCGCTGCCACACGGTCGGGGATCGGGACGGGGACGAGGCGCGAGGGCGAGGTGATCACGGGTCAGTCCTAGTGGGTCAGGGTCGGGTACGGAAGGGTCTCCTCTCCATACGTACCGGATCGCCGTACGGGTTCCGGCACGGTGATGTCGCGGCAGGGCAACGGCGCGACGGCCCGGAGGAGGGCCGCGCGAGGGCCGGGGCCGGGGAGCGGGCGCGGACGCCGGACGGCTGCGGGGGCGTTGTCGCAGGTACGGGGGCGGGCGGCCGTCACGGCAGCGCGCACCGTCCCCGCGAATCGCCCGTCCGTGCGGCGAACGCCTGGCCGACTGGGGGGAGTCGGGCTCCATGGGAAGACCGCGGAATGTGAAGCATCTCACTCGACGGATCGGCGCCTTGCGGCCATCCGCCGGCGCGCACGCGTCCGACGGTCGCCATGCTCCTGAAGTCCGCCGGCCCGCGTGCCCCCGGTGTCTGCCGGCACCCATGCTCCGGTGTCCGCCGCCTCTCCTGCTCCCGGTGTCCGCCGCCTCCCGTGCTCCCGGTGGGCGGCGCCCGCACGTTCCCGGTGGACGGCCGGCGTCCCTCGCCGCTTCCGTGCGGCGGCCGGTCCCGCTAGACCAGGATCTCCGACAGGTCGTACGAGGCGGGCTCCTCCAGCTGTCCGTAACCGCAGGACTCCGGGGTGCGGTCCGGCCGCCACCGCTTGAACTGCGCCGTGTGGCGGAAGCGGTCGCCCTCCATGTGGTCGTACCCGACCTCGCAGACCCACTCGGGCCGCAGCGCCACCCACGACAGGTCCTTCTTCCCCGACCAGCGGCTCGGCGCACCCGGCAGCCGCGCTCCCTCGTGCGCGGCCTCGTCCGTCCACGCCGCCCACGGGTGCCCGTCCGGCGGGTCCATCCGGAGCGGCTCCAGCTCCTCCACCAGCTCGGCGCGCCGCTTCGCGGTGAACGCCGCGCACACGCCGACGTGCTGGAGGGCGCCCTTGTCGTCGTACAGGCCGAGCAGCAGCGAGCCGACCACCGGTCCGCTCTTGTGGAAGCGGTAGCCGGCCACCACCACATCGGCCGTCCGCTCGTGCTTGATCTTGTACATGAGCCGGGCGTCCGGCCGGTACGGCAGGTCGAGGGGCTTGGCGATCACCCCGTCGAGGCCCGCCCCCTCGTACTGCTGGAACCAGCGGCCGGCCAGCTCGGCGTCCCGGGTCGCCGGGGCCAGATGGACCGGCGCGTCCACCCCGGCGAGCATCCGTTCCAGGGCCTCCCGGCGCTCGCTCAGGGGAGTGTCGAGGAGGGAGACGTCCCCGAGGGCCAGCAGGTCGAAGACCACGAACCGCGCCGGGGTCGTCCCGGCGAGCATGCGGACCCGGGAGTCGGCCGGATGGATCCGCTCGCTGAGCCGGTCGAAGTCGAGACGGCCCTGGTGCTCGATGACGATCTCCCCGTCGACCACGCACCGCTCCGGCAGTCGGGTCGCGAGCGCCTCGACCAGCTCGGGGAAGTAGCGGGTGAGGGGCTTGCCGGTACGGCTGCCGATGACGAGCTCCGGCCCGTCCCGGTGCACGATCGCACGGAAGCCGTCCCACTTCGCCTCGTACTGCATCCCTGGCGGGATCCGCTTCACGGACTTGGCGAGCATCGGTTTCACGGGCGGCATCACCGGAAGATCCATGAGGCGATTGTCCGGTATGCGGGAGTTGTCGGCGAGTCCTAGGCTGACCGGCATGGCAGGCAAGGCGGCAGCGGTGGAAGTGGAAGTCGGCGACCGGACCGTGCGCGTGTCCAATCCGGACAAGGTGTACTTCCCTGAAACGGGTTACACCAAGCTCGACATGGTCCACTACTACCTCGCCGTCGGTGACGGCATCACCCGCGCCCTGCGCGACCGCCCCACCACCCTGGAGCGCTACCCCGACGGGGTGACCGGCGAGTCCTTCTTCCAGAAGCGTGCCCCCAAGTACCTGCCCGACTGGATCCCGACGGCGCACATCACCTTCCCCAGCGGCCGGTCGGCCGACGAGATGTGCCCCACGGAGCCGGCGGCCGTGCTCTGGGCCGCCAATCTGGGCGCTGTCACCTTCCATCCCTGGCCGGTGCGGCGGGACGACACCGACCACCCCGACGAACTCCGCATCGACCTCGACCCGCAGCCCGGCACGGACTACGCGGACGCCGTCCGCGCCGCCCACGAACTGCGCTCCGTCCTCGACGAGCACGGGCTGCGCGGCTGGCCCAAGACCTCCGGCGGGCGCGGGCTCCATGTCTTCGTGCCCATCCTGCCCGAGTGGACCTTCACGCAGGTCCGGCGGGCGGCCATCGCCTGCGGTCGGGAGCTGGAGCGGCGGATGCCGGAGCGGGTCACCACGAAGTGGTGGAAGGAGGAGCGCGGCGAGCGGATCTTCGTCGACTACAACCAGACGGCCCGGGACCGCACGATCGCCTCCGCCTACTCCGTACGGCCGCGACCGCACGCCCCTGTCTCGGCGCCCTTGCGGTGGGAGGAGGTCGACGACGCGGTGCCTCGGGACTTCGACATCAAGAAGATGCCGGTCCGGTACGCCGAGGTCGGCGACGTCCACGCCGACATGGACGATCAGCGGTTCAGTCTGGAGTCCCTGCTCGAACTGGCGCGGCGGGACGAGGCGGAGCACGGCCTCGGTGATCTGCCGTACCCGCCGGAGTATCCGAAGATGCCGGGCGAGCCGAAGCGGGTCCAGCCGAGCCGGGCGAAGAAGGAGAGCGGCTGACCTGGTTCTGAAGGCGGGCCGGTGCGTTCCGGGTGGGCGCCGGCCCGCCTCTTTCTCGACTCTAAAACAACACGAACGATCGTGCTAGCATTTTTTCCCTGCAGAGGACGACCGAGGAGAACCGGCATGTACCCGATGGCCCCGCTCATCCGCACCGCCCTGAACGCCACCGCCCGTGTCGCCCCCGGACCGGCCGGCCGCTGGGCCTTCCACCTCTTCGTCCGCCCCCTCGGCCGGGCGCGGGTCAAGCCCGAGGAGCAGAACCTGCTCGCCGCGGCACGCACCGGACATCTCCGCGTACGAGGCAAGGACGTCGTCACCTACGCCTGGGGCGACGGCCGCCGGCCCGTCCTGCTCGTCCACGGCTGGTCCTCACGCGCCTCGCGCCTCACCGCCTTCGCCGAGGCGCTCCTCGCGCGCGGCTACAGCCCGGTCACCTTCGACGCCCCCGGCCACGGCGACTCCTCGGGGAGTGCCGGCAACATCGTGGAATACCGGGAGATCATCCGGGAACTGCACGCCCGGCACGGCGACTTCGACGCCGTCGTCGCCCACTCCTTCGGTGTCCTCGCCGCCCTCTTCGCGCTCCGGGACGGCGTCCGTACGGCACGGTTCGTCGGCCTCGGCGGAGTCGGCTCCTTCGACCTGCTGCTCGCGGGATTCCGCACGGGCCTCGGCCTCGACGAGCGGGTGCTCCGCTGTATGCGGAACCATGTGGAGCGGCGGATCGCGCCGGACGAGCCCGGCATCTGGGACCGCTTCGGTGCCGACCGGGACCCCGGCGAACTCGGCGCGCCCGTGCTGCTGTTCCACGACGAGAGCGACGACATGGTGCCCCTCGCCCAGTCGCGGCTGCTCGCGCGGTCCCACGGCGACCGGGCCCGGCTCGTCGTCACCCGGGGCCTCGGCCATCGCCGCATCCTGAAGGACCCGGACGTCGTGGCCGAAGCGGTGGAGTTCCTGACGGCTCCCGCGGGCGAACCGTCCGGGGAACGGGTGACGACGGGCTGAGCCGGGGAAGGCCTATCCGTCGTCGTCCATGGCGGCCAGGCCCCGGCCTGTCGCCGACGCCCACAGCCGGGGAAGGCCTATCTGTCGTCGTCCATGGCGGCCAGGCCCCGGTCCGTCGCCGAGGCCCGCAGACGGGAGACGACGCCCCGCTCGGCACGGGCGTACGGCCCCGTGTCGCCGAGCAGGACGGACTGCGCGTTCGCCGCCTCCATGAGGGCGATCACCTCGAACGCCACCTGCTCCACGTCCAGGTCCTCGGCGAAGTCCCCGACGGCCTGAGCCTCCGACAGGGCCCGTTCCATGTAGGCGTTCCAGTCCTGGCGGGTCCGGGCGACGGCGTCATGGACCGGGCCCGTACGGGCGTCGAACTCGGCCGAGACGGCGTAGAAGAAGCAGCCGCCCGCGAACACCCGGTCCGAGGAGTACGTCAGCCAGTTCCGGCACAGTCCGCGCACCCGTCGCGCGCCCGGAGGCACGTCCTTCAGGGGGGTGACCACGCGGTCGGCGAAGACGGCGACGGCCGCCCTGATCGTGGCGAGCTGGAGCTCCTCCTTGGAGCCGAACAGGGCGAAGACACCGCTCTTGCTGAGCCGCAGCTCGGTCGCGATCCGTCCCAGGGACAGGCCTTCGAGGCCCTCGACCGAGGCGATGTCCATGGTCCGGCCGAGCACGAGGCGCCGGGTCTGGTTCCCGCGCTCGACGCGCCCGTCAGTCTTCGTCCCGGTGGCGCTTCCGGTGCTGCCGCTCATACGCCCATGGTACTGACCGCACGACCGTACGGAAATCTCCGCGGCTGCCGCCGCTCTGTTCGTGCGCCGCGTCCCCACGGTGGGGTGGGGGAGGGGAGTGCCGAGACGCTCCCCGCCCCCGGGCGTCACCCGCTGAGGTCGAACACGCCCCACGCGTGGAACGGCTCGACCTGGACGCAGATCCTGGCTCCCCGGCCGGACGACCCGGCGGCGGCCGAGGGGGCCGCCGCCGGGCAGGGTGAGCAGGGCGGCGTCCGCAGGTTCGACGGACGTCTCGGTGAGCTCTCCGCAGGCGATCCGGTCCTGCTCCGCGCCGTAGCCGCCGAAGAACGCGACCCGCTTGTCGTGGACGGCCACCGCGTGGGCGCTTCGGGCATGGGGGACGAGGGCGGTCTTCTGCATGGGTGGGCTCTCCTGGGGCGGGCGGTCGCGGATCCGGGCGCTGCGGCGAGCGGTACCCGGGTGGTGCGCGACCTGCGGAGAGCGGGGCGGGGCGCCTAGGCGGCATGGCCCTTTCTGGTCGTCATGCGGCGATCCTCGCCGATGACCGACCGCGTGACAAACCCTTTCGGCGCGCCGCATTGATCGAACGTTGATGGCTCGTTTAGGACCCTGCGGCAGCGTGTACGGCATGCAGACCGACACGAGCGTACTGACCGCACCGGAGCCCGACATGACCTGGCAGGAGAACGCGCTGTGCGCCCAGGCCGGCCCGGAGTTCTTCTTTCCGGCGCCCGGATCCTCGACCCGTGAGGCGAAGCAGCTCTGCGGGGCCTGTGAGGGGCGCGTGGCCTGTTTGGAGTACGCGCTCACGCATGACGAGCGCTTCGGCGTGTGGGGCGGGCTCTCGGAGAAGGAGCGGTTCCGGCTGAGGCGGCAGCGCGGCTGAGCGCGCGACGGGCCGCCCGCCCGCCGCGCGGTGTCCGGCCGGTCAGCCCGCCGCGCGGGCGGCCATCCGGGCCTTGCGGGCCGCGAGCCTCTCGTCGAACTTGCTGGCCTCGCTGTCGAGCCCGTTCATGTAGAGCCCCAGCTCCTCCTGGGCGCGCAGGCCGTCCGGGCCGAGACCCTCGATCTGGAGGACCTTGAGGAAGCGCAGGACCGGCTGGAGGACGTCGTCGTGGTGGATGCGCATGTTGTAGATCTCGCCGATCGCCATCTGCGCCGCCGCCCGCTCGAAGCCGGGCATGCCGTGTCCGGGCATTCGGAAGCCGACCACGACGTCCCGCACGGCCTGCATGGTCAGGTCGGGGGCGAGCTCGAAGGCCGCGCCCAGCAGGTTGCGGTAGAAGACCATGTGCAGGTTCTCGTCGGTGGCGATGCGGGCGAGCATCCGGTCGCAGACCGGGTCGCCGGACTGGTGGCCGGTGTTGCGGTGCGAGATGCGGGTCGCGAGCTCCTGGAAGGCGACGTACGCGACCGAGTGCAGCATCGAGTGCCGGTTGTCGGACTCGAAGCCCTCGCTCATGTGGGCCATCCGGAACTGCTCCAGCTTGTCCGGGTCGACGGCGCGGGAGGCGAGCAGGTAGTCGCGCATCACGATGCCGTGGCGGCCCTCCTCGGCGGTCCAGCGGTGCACCCAGGTGCCCCAGGCGCCGTCGCGGCCGAAGAGGCTGGCGATCTCGTGGTGGTAGCTCGGGAGGTTGTCCTCGGTGAGCAGGTTGACGACGAGGGCGATCTTGCCGATGTCGGTCACCTTCGACTGGGACGGGTCCCAGGCCTCGCCGTCCTCGAAGAAGCCGGGGAAGTTCCGGCCGTCGGACCATGGCACGTACTCGTGCGGCATCCAGTCCTTGGTGACCTTGAGGTGCCGGTTGAGTTCCTGCTCCACGACCTCTTCGAGCGCGTAGAGCAGGCGCGCGTCGGTCCACTCCGCGGAGCTGCCGAGGTGGGGAGAGGTGAGTGTCACGAGGACTCCTGGGGACGGAGAGAAGGGCATACGGAAATACCTACGGATTCGTAGGTTACGAGACCGTAGGTTAAGGCTCCGTAAGGCGTCGGCCAAGCCCGTTCGGGCGATGTCCGATTACGTTCCGTTATGTGTGCTGCTCGGTCCGGGTGACGGAGACGCAGGTCACGTCCCGGGCGTCCGTGTACTGGACCTCCCGCCGGCTACGCAGCGCAGATGCCCGGCGGCGCGGAGCGAGTGCGCCGCGCCGCCCTCCACGCCTGGATCGGCGACCCGGCGGCGCCCGGCCGGCCGACGGTCTTCCGGGCCGCCTCCCGCCGGCCCCGAGGCAACCGCGTCGGCCCGCCCCCGCCGTCGGTCTAACGCCCGGTCGTCGCCGTCTCCCGCACCTCCTCCGCCGTCGTCGGCCGTAGCTCACCGTCGAGCAGCAGCCAGCGGGTGATCCCCAGCGACTCCAGGAACGTCACGTCGTGGCTCGCCACGATCAGCGCCCCCTCGTACGCGTCGAGGGCCGCCGTCAGCTTCCGTACCGACGCGATGTCCAGGTTGTTCGTCGGCTCGTCCAGCATCAGCAACTGCGGCGCCGGCTCCGCGAGGAGCAGGGCCGCGAGCGTCGCCCGGAACCGTTCACCGCCCGACAGGGTGCCGAAGAGCTGATCGGCCCGCGCCCCGCGGAACAGGAACCGTGCCAGACGTGCCCTGATCGCGTTCCCCGTCGCGGTGGGCGCGAACCGGGCCACGTTCTCCACCACGGTCAACCCGTCGTCGAGGACGTCGAGCCGCTGCGGCAGGAAACGGAGCGGCACCCGCGCCTCCGCCTCTCCCGAAAGCGCCGGCAGCTCGCCGGCGATCGTCCGGAGGAGCGTCGTCTTCCCGGCGCCGTTCCGGCCGACCAGCGCGATCCGCTCCGGCCCGCGCAGCTCGAACCCGCCGTCCACCCGAGCCCCGTACCGCAGTTCCAGGTCCCGCAGGAGCAGCACCTCGCGGCCCGGCGGCACCGAGGTGCGCGGGAGTTCGACGCGGATCTCGTCGTCGTCGCGCACGGCCTCCACGGCCGCGTCGAGCCGCTCCCGGGCCTCCGAGAGGCGCTCCGCGTGCAGCGTCCGGTGCTTGCCGGCCGATACCTGCGCCTCGCTCTTCCGGTTGTTCGCCACGATCTTCGGGACGACCTTGTTCTCGAAGCTCTTCTGCGCGTACCGCTTGCGTCGGGCCAACTTCTGCTGTGCGTCGCCGAGTTCGCGCTTCTGCCGCTGCACGTCGGCCTCGGCGACCCGTACCATCCGCTCCGCCGCCTCCTGTTCGGCCGCGAGCGCCTCCTCGTACGCGGACCAGGCGCCGCCGTACCACGTGACGGCGCCGTCCCGCAGATCGGCGATCTGGTCGACCCGCTCCAGGAGTTCGCGGTCATGGCTGACCACGACGAGGACCCCGGACCAGCTCTCCACCGCCTCGTACAGCCGTGTCCTGGCGTGCAGGTCCAGGTTGTTCGTCGGCTCGTCGAGCAGCAGGACGTCCGGACGGGCGAGCAGTAGCGCGGCGAGGCGCAGCAGCACGGACTCACCGCCCGAGACCTCGCCGACGGTCCGGTCGAGACCGACGCCGCCGAGACCGAGCTGGTCGAGGGTGGCGCGGGCCCGCTCCTCCACGTCCCAGTCGTCGGCGAGAGCGGTGAAGTGCTCCTCCGCCGGGTCGCCCGCCTCGATGGCGTGCAGGGCGGCCCGCTTCGCGGCGATGCCGAGGATCTCGTCGACCCGCCGTGAGGTGTCCAGGACGAGGTTCTGCGGGAGGTAGCCGAGTTCGCCGGTGACCCGGACGGTGCCGGAGACCGGGGTCAGCTCGCCCGCGATCAGCTTCAGGAGCGTGGACTTGCCGGAGCCGTTGAGCCCGACGAGCCCGGTGCGGCCGGGGCCGACCGCGAGGCGGAAGTCGTCGAGGACCTCGGTGCCGTCGGGCCAGGAGAAGGAGAGGGACGTGCAGGTGATGAAGGTGGGGTGATGCGCCATGGGGGCCTCCCGATGCGAGCGCGAGCGTGACTGGATGCGACGCGTGGAGACACCGGGGCGCGGGCTGTGGGAAGTACGGCTCGTACGCCGAGGTCGAGAACGGCACACGCGGCACAGGGGGCACGCGCGGCACGGTGTCTCGCAACCTCAGACGAGCAACGTCCTTCTCCGATCAGGTGACGATAGGTCGGTAAGGACCGTACGCCGGGGCACGGGAGGGCGCAAACGATTTACGGGGAGAGACAGACCCCCTGGCCCCGGGCCTCGTCAGGGACGGTCGCGCAGCAGCTCCGTCAGACCCCGGTCCCAGTCCAGGTACTGGTTCTCGCGGCCCGCCGGCACCAGGTGCTCCGAGCGCTCCAGGAAAAGGCGCAGCTCCGAAGTCCTGACGTGGACCATGGCAACCCCCTCCGGGGCGTGGAACTCGACCACCGTGCGGTCGTACCCGTACGGACGCAGGCGTACGTCCCCGTCCCCGGCCGGGCGCTCGACGCCCTGGACGAGGAGCTCGCGCGAGAACGCCCAGGAGACCTCGACGCCTTCCAGGGTCGCGGGCGGCGGGAAGGCCATGCTCACGGCGTACGGGTCCTCGCGGTCGTACCGCAGGGTGGCGGGGACCGTCTCCATCCGCGGGGTGGACGCGACCATTCGTGCCTGTACGGCTTGCTCGATGACGGCGGACATGGCCGGCTCCTCTCGCGCGGGCTTCGGATCCTGTGCGTCTCCCCGACACCAGGGCACCTGACACCTGCCAAGACGAGTGAAGCGGCCGGAACGTGCACTCGGGACCCACGTGAGCTGTGTCACCGCACCCGCCCGAGCGGGCGCGTCGGGACGGGGTGCACAGGTCAGCGCCGCTCGGAGGCCTCGTCGTCGTGCCCGGAGCGATCCCGGTCCGGCTGATTTCGCCGGGCTCCGGTGTCATGACGGCCGCGCGACTGCCCGTGCGGACGGTCATGTCACCGCCGCGGGACGGGTGTTGGGGGTACGCACCCTGGACGGGGAGCGGCTCGGGGCACTAGCTTCCGGCGCCATGACGTCCATGGGCAAGACGAGACGAATGATGTCGGTGGGGCTGATCGGGGCGGCGCTGGCGCTGACCCTGACCGCCCCGGCGCGCGCCGGGGAGACCCCCACGGCCGCGACCGACCGGCAGCAGGCACCGACTGGCGCCGACACGGCGGCCGCCGCCCGGCACCAGGGGGCGACCGACACGGCCGCGAGCGGTGGGCGGCCGACACCGGCCGACGGGGCGACGGCCGGCTGGCAGCTGACGCCGACCGGCACCGACGCCCGCTTCCGCGGCCTCGCGGCGGTCGACCGCCGCACCGCCTGGGCGGCCGGCTCCCGGGGCACGGTGCTGCGCACCACCGACGGCGGCCGGAGTTGGCAGGACGTCTCGCCGCCGGGCGCGGCCGGGCTGGAGTTCCGCGACATGGAGGCCTTCGACGCCCACCGGGCCGTCGTCCTCGCCATCGGGGAGGGCGAGGCCTCGCGTGTGCTGCGCACCGAGGACGGCGGCGCCACCTGGACCGAGTCCTTCCGCAACACCGACCCGCGCGCCTTCTACGACTGCATGACCTTCTTCGACCGCCGGCACGGACTCGCCATGAGCGACCCGGTCGACGGGAAGTACCGCATTCTCTCCACCCGCGACGGCGGCCGCTCCTGGCACGTCCTGCCCGACGCCGGGATGCCGGACGCGCTCCCCGGCGAGGCGGGCTTCGCGGCGAGCGGCCAGTGCCTGGTGTCGGCCGGACCCCGCGACGTGTGGCTGGCGACGGGCGGCGGCGCCACCGCGCGCGTGCTCCACTCCGCCGACCGGGGGCTGACCTGGACCGCCACCGTCTCACCCGTACCGGCGGGCGACCCGGCCCGTGGCGTCTTCGGGCTCGCGTTCCGCGACCGCGCGCACGGCATCGCCGTCGGCGGCGACTACCGCAAGGACCAGCCGTCCCCGCGGGCCGCCGCGGTCACCGGCGACGGCGGCCGCGGCTGGCGGGCCTCGGCCACACCGCCGCCCGCCTACCGTTCCGGCGTCACCTGGCTCCCGCACAGCAGGAGCGCGGCGCTCGCCGTCGGCCCGACGGGCACGGACCTGACCACCGACGGCGGCCGGACCTGGCGCACGGTCGACACCGGCTCGTACGACACGGTGGACTGCACGTCCGACGGCTCCTGCTGGGCCTCCGGCGAGAAGGGCCGGATCGCCCGGCTCGCCGGTCACTGACGGAGGAGGGCCGGAGTGCCCGGTCCGCCGGTCACCGGCGAGGGAGGGTCGTGGCGCCCGGCCCGCCGGTCACCGGGCGAGGAGGGTCAGGAGGGCAGCTGCTCCCGGTACGCGGCGAGGCCCTCGGCCGTCTTGGTCGCGTAGAACTCGGTGATCCGGTACGCGCACACGCCCTCGGTGCTGAACGGGTCGGCCGCCGTGATCTTCTCGATCTCCGCGCGGTCGACCCCGGCGGCCAGGATCACGCCGCCGTCGCGCGGGTTCTTCCGCCCCGAGGCGACGAACACACCGGCGGCGTACTGCGCGTCGAGCCATTCGACGTGCGCGTCGAGCAGCGCGTCGACCCGCTCGACGGGCGCGGTGTAGGTCAATTCCAGTACGAACATGATCGCCAGGCTACCCGGTGCTCTCCCGGCCCCGCCGGGACGTCCCGGCCCCCGGACGCACCGCTCCACGGCCGGCCATAGGGTGGCCCGCATCATGACGATCATCGAGATTCCGGCGGGCTGGCCCGCCGACGAGACCGCCGCCCGAGCCGTCCAGCAGCAGCTGCGCGGGAGTCTCGTACACGACGAGGAGGGGCCGGAGCCCGGCGAGGGACATGTCACGGGGCTCGACGTGGCCTACGACGACGAGCGCGACCTCGTCGCCGCGGCGGCCGTCGTCCTCGACGCGCGGACCCTGGAGGTCGTCGAGGAGGCCACGGCGGTCGGCCGGGTCTCGTTCCCGTACGTCCCCGGGCTCCTCGCCTTCCGCGAGATCCCGACCGTCCTCGCCGCGCTCGGCGGCCTCACCGCCGACCCCGGCCTCCTCGTCTGCGACGGCTACGGCCTCGCCCACCCCCGCCGCTTCGGGCTCGCCAGCCACCTTGGGGTACTCACCGGCCGCCCCTCCATCGGCGTCGCGAAGAACCCCTTCACCTTCACGTACGAGCGACCCGGCTCCGCGCGCGGCGACTTCGCCCCCCTCCTGGCCGACGGCGAGGAGGTGGGGCGGGCCCTGCGTACCCAGGCCGGGGTGAAGCCCGTGTTCGTCTCCGTCGGCCACCGGGTCTCCCTCGCCAACGCCTGCGCACACACCCTCCGGCTCACCCCGCGCTACCGCATCCCGGAAACCACCCGCCACGCCGACTCCCTCTGCCGCCGCGCGCTGAAGGAGGCGCTGGGGACGTCTGAGCCGCGGAGGGACGGGGACGTCTGAGCTTGTTCCTCAAGGCCGGACCGGGTCGGTGGCGACACGCGGCAGCGGGTCACCAACCGCCCCGAGCAAATCCGATGGCACCGACAGCCTCCCGACGGCAGGACTCCCCACCGCGACCTGACCACCGGGTGAAACAGACTCCGGCGAGCCGAGCGGGTGCCCGGGGCCGCGCCAGTCGGGTTTCGGCGCACGGGCCGGACCGTTTCCAGGCGTGAGGACCGCTCAGTCGGGCAGCGCGACGGTGAGGTCCACCTCGACCAGCTGCCCTGCGAAGCCCAGCTGCGCGATCCCCAAGAGCGTGCTGGCGGACGTGAAGGCCGGACCGAGGGGGGAAGCAGTGAGCCGGTGCCAGGCGAGGCCCAGGTCCTCCCTGTCGTCGCTCCGCACGTAGATCACCGAACGCACCACGTGCTGCGGCTGAGCATCCACCGCCGCGAGGGCGGCGAGTGCGTTCACGACGACCTGATCGACCTGCGCGTCGAGGGAGCCCGCCCCGACGAGAGAGCCGTCCTGGTCGAGGGGACACTGCCCCGCCAGATAAGCCGTTCGGCCGGCCTCCACCACGGTGATGTGGTGGTAGCCCGGCGTCTCATGCAACTGATCGGGGTTGATACGGCTGATCTTCGCTGTCATGCCGCGAGTCTGACCAGTCTCCCCCGGACGCACCACTGAAATTCGCCCCGCCGCGCGGCCGTCCGACACGGCGCGAGGTAAGGAACAAGCTGAGTACCTGTACGGATACCGGGCCGTGGCACGGCCCCGGCAGAGTGCTGCCCATGACAACACCCCTTTCCGCTCCGCCGCGTTCCGCCGGACGCGGCCTGAACCTCGTCCTCGCCGGTGCCGGCCTCGTCGCCCTGGCCTGGGTCTGCGCCATGCTGTACGTCCTCGGCGCCTGGATCCTGACGTGATCGGGCGGCTCCGCTGCCTCGTCCTCGACTGCCCGGACGCCCGGGGACTCGCCGAGTTCTACCGGAAGCTGATTGGGGGTCAGGTCGAGAGCCCGGATCCCCGGTGGGCCGTCGGCGAGGGCTCCGCCGTGCTGCGCGGCGACAGCGGGCAGGCCCTCGCCTTCCAGGGCGTGGCCGACCACCGCCCGCCCGTGTGGGGCGCGCCCGAGCAGCAGTTCCACCTCGACGTGCGGGTCGACGACCTGGACGCCGCCCACGACGCCGTCCTCGCGCTCGGGGCCGTACCGCTCGGCGGGGGAGGGCTGGACGACGGGGGAGGCGACCCGGCCTGGCGCGTCTACGCCGACCCGGCCGGGCACCCCTTCCGTCTCGTACGCCCCTGAGCCCTCGCGGGACGCGGGTACGCCCCTTCCCCGGGCACTTCCATCCGTCGGCGGGTGCGCTCAGCCGCGGTGCGCCACCCGGAACCGGATCCCCGCCGCCCTCAGTCGCGCGGTGAGCGCGTCGCCCATCGCCGCCGCCGTCGTCACCTGGCCCGCCGTCTTCGGGAGCGGGTCGAAGGCGAGGCAGAGGGCCGACTCGGCAAGCATCTTCGCGGTCTCGTCGTACCCCGGATCGCCGCCCGACACCTCGGTGAAGACCCGGCGTCCGCCACCCTCGCCGACGAAACGCACCGAGAACCAGCTGCGGGCGCGCCGTTCCGCGGACGGCCCCTGACCGGCCTGGTAACGCTCCATCAGCCACGCGCGGAGCGGCGGCAGTTGGGCCGCCGTCACGCTCGCGCCGACCGCTGCGGCGCCGCCGAGCGCCATGGGGAGCGTCTTCACGGAGGCGTAGTGCCGGTAGCGGAAGTCCGGCCCGTACCGGTCGAGGGCCGCGGCCGAACGCGCCACCACCTGCGGGTCGAGCGTCGGCAGCGGCAGCGCCCAGGTCCCCGTCTCCCGGCTGAAGCGCGGCCCGCCCAGTGGCGCCCGGGCCCGGCGGCCCACCAACCGCGGTTCGTGAAGCCGTCGTTCGTGCGCGGCCCGCAGGATCTCCCGGCCTCGGCCGAACGCGGTCAGCGCGGACGCGAACGTACCCCCGGAGAAGGTCGCCCCGGCGCGGACGAAGCCGTCGACTCGGAGGGGTACGCCTTCCGGGAGCTGCTGGACGGTGAAGTACACCCCCAGGTCGTGCGGGACGGAGTCGAATCCGCAGGCGTGCACGATCCGGGCGCCGGTCTCCCGGGCGCGCGCGTCGTGCCGCACGTACGTCAGGTCGACGAACTCGGCCTCGCCGGTGAGGTCCACACAGTCCGTTCCGGCCTCCGCGCAGGCGGCCACGAGCCCGTCGCCGTACCAGACATAGGGGCCGACGGTGGTCGCCACCACCCGGGCGGACTCGGCGAGTTCGCGCAGGGAGCCGGGATCGGCGGCGTCGGCGACGACGAGCGGCAGGTCGGCGCAGTGCGGCCACCGGGCGGCGAGGCGCTCGCGCAGGGCGGTCAGCCCGGTCCTGTCGCGGCCCGCGAGCGCCCATCGGCACTCCGTGGGAGCGTGCTCGGCCAGATACGCGGCGGTGAGCTCGCCCACGAACCCGGTCGCGCCGAAGAGGACCACGTCGTACGGCCTCGCCCCGCGCTCCCGCCCCGCAGGCCCCGTCTCGGGCGCTGGATCCGTCCCGGCCCCGCCCTCGGGTGCGCTCGCGGCCTCCGCGACCGCATCCGTCCCGGCCCGGTCCTCGCGTCCCACGCCCGCCCCTGTCTCCATACAGCCCCTCGTTTCGGCCGTGCCGCGCCGCCGCGCGCGGTTGTCGTCGTCGGCGGAGGATAGCGGGTCCCCGCCGGAGCCCGGCCCGCGCCCCGGCCCTCCTCATTTCCAAGCGCTTGCTCGGCCGGGGGGCTTGTGCCGAGTGGAACACGTTCCTAGCATCTCCGGTGTTACATCATTGGTGTCACACACGTCTGGGGGCTCGATGAGCACGACGCACACCGCCGGGAACGGCCCGCTCACCGGGGTACGCGTGGTCGAACTCGCCGGCATCGGCCCCGGCCCGTTCGCCGCGATGCTCCTGGCCGACCTCGGCGCCGACGTCGTCCGCGTCGACCGACCCGGTGGTCCCGGCCTCGGTATCGACCCGGCCCGCGACCTCACCAACCGCAACAAGCGCTCCGTCCTCGTCGACCTCAAGGCCGACGGCGGCCCGGCCACCGTGCTCGATCTGGTCGAGCGCGCCGACATCCTGATCGAGGGCTACCGGCCCGGCGTCGCCGAGCGGCTCGGCGTCGGCCCCGACACCTGCCTCGCCCGCAACCCGCGCCTCGTCTACGGGCGGATGACCGGCTGGGGCCAGGACGGGCCGCTCGCGGCGACCGCGGGCCACGACATCGGCTACATCGCGATCACCGGCGCGCTCGGCATGATCGGCCCCGACCCGGACGGCCCGCCCACCGTCCCCGCCAACCTCGTCGGCGACTACGCCGGCGGCTCCCTCTACCTCGTCATCGGCGTCCTCGCCGCGCTCCAGCACGCCCGCGCCCACGGCGAGGGCCAGGTCGTCGACGCCGCCATCGTGGACGGCACCGCACACCTCACCACCATGATCCACGGCATGCTCGCGGCCGGCGGCTGGCAGGACCGGCGGGGCGTCAACCTCCTCGACGGCGGCTGCCCCTTCTACGGCGTCTACGAGACCTCCGACGGCGGCCACATGGCGGTCGGCGCGCTGGAGGAGCAGTTCTACGCGGAGTTCGTCCGCCTCCTCGGCGTCGAGGAGGCCGCACCGGCGCGCCGGGACCTCTCCCGCTGGCCCGAACTGCGCGAGGCCGTCGCCGAGCGTTTCCGGAGCCGTACCCGCGAGGAGTGGAGCTCCGTCTTCGAGGGTTCCGACGCCTGCGTCGCTCCGGTCCTCTCCCTCCGCGAGGCACCCGCGCACCCACACCTCGCGGCCCGCGCCACCTTCGTCGAACGGGACGGAACCGCCCAGCCCGCCCCCGCCCCGCGATTCTCCGCCACTCCCGGCACGCTCCGTACAGGCCCCGCCCTGCCCGGTGCCGACACCGCCGCCGTCGCCCGTGACTGGGCCGTACCCGCCTTGAAGACCCAGGAGACCGAAGCATGAAGCGTCAGCTCTACACCGCCGACCACGAGGCCTTCCGCTCCACGGTCCGCACCTTCCTGGAGAAGGAGGTGCTGCCCCACTACGCGCAGTGGGAGAAGGACGGCATCGTCTCCCGCGAGGTCTGGCTCGCCGCGGGACGGCAGGGGCTGCTCGGCCTCGCCGTCGACGAGGAGTACGGAGGCGGCGGCAACCCCGACTTCCGTTACGGCGCCGTCCTCGCCGAGGAGTTCACCCGGGCCGGCGCCCCCGGCCTCGCCATCGGCCTCCACAACGACATCATCGGCCCCTATCTCACCTCTCTCGGCACCGAGGAGCAGAAGCGGCGCTGGCTGCCCGGGTTCTGCTCGGGCGAGATCGTCACGGCCATCGCCATGACCGAACCCGGCGCGGGTTCCGACCTCCAGGGAATCCGTACCACCGCCGAGGACCACGGCGACCACTGGATCCTCAACGGCTCCAAGACCTTCATCTCCAACGGCATCCTCGCCGACCTCGTGGTCGTCGTCGCCCGCACCACCCCCGAGGGCGGGGCGCACGGACTCTCCCTCCTCGTCGTCGAGCGCGGCGCCGAGGGCTTCGAACGCGGCCGGAACCTGGACAAGATCGGCCAGAAGTCCCAGGACACCGCCGAGCTGTTCTTCCACGACGTCCGCGTCCCCAAGGAGAACCTCCTCGGCGAACTCAACGGCGCCTTCGTCCACCTCATGACCAACCTCGCCCAGGAACGCCTCGCCATCGCCGTCGCGGGCATCGCGGGCGCCGAGCACCTCCTGGAGATCACCACCCGGTACGTCAAGGAGCGGGAGGCCTTCGGCCGGCCCCTCGCCAAGCTCCAGCACATCCGCTTCGAGATCGCCGAGATGGCCACCGAGTGCGCCGTCACCCGGACCTTCGTCGACAGGTGCGTCACCGAGCACAACGAAGGGGGACTCGACGCCGTCCACGCCTCCATGGCCAAGTGGTGGGCGACGGAACTCCAGAAGCGGGTGGCCGACCGCTGCCTGCAACTGCACGGCGGATACGGCTACATGAGCGAATTCCCGGTCGCCCGCGCCTACACCGACGGCCGGATCCAGACCATCTACGGCGGCACCACCGAGATCATGAAGGAGATCATCGGCCGTTCCCTCCTCGGCTGACCTCCCCGCCCCACGCACACCACCCTCACCCCTCGCGAAAGGCTTTCCGTGAGCACCGAAGCGTATGTGTACGACGCGATCCGCACCCCGCGCGGACGCGGCAAGGCCAACGGCTCCCTGCACGGCACCAAGCCCATCGACCTGGTCGTCGGCCTGATCCGGGAGATCCAGACCCGCAACCCCGGCCTCGACCCGGCCACCATCGACGACATCGTCCTCGGAGTCGTCGGCCCCGTCGGCGACCAGGGCTCCGACATCGCCCGCATCGCGGCCATCGCCGCCGGACTCCCCGACACCGTCGCCGGAGTCCAGGAGAACCGCTTCTGTGCCTCCGGCCTCGAAGCGGTCAACATGGCCGCGATGAAGGTCCGCTCCGGCTGGGAGGACCTCGTCCTCGCCGGCGGCGTCGAGTCCATGTCCCGCGTGCCGATGGCCTCCGACGGCGGCGCCTGGTTCTCCGACCCGATGACGAACCTCGACACCAACTTCGTCCCGCAGGGCATCGGCGCCGACCTCATCGCCACTATCGAGGGCTTCACCCGCCGCGACGTCGACGAGTACGCGGAGCTCTCCCAGGAGCGGGCCGCCACGGCCGTGAAGGACGGGCGGTTCGCCCGCTCGCTCGTCCCCGTGAAGGACCGCAGCGGCCTCGTCGTCCTCGACCACGACGAGCACCTGCGCCCCGGCACCACCGCCGACTCCCTCGCCCGGCTCAAGCCGTCCTTCGCCGACATCGGCGAGCTCGGCGGCTTCGACGCCGTCGCCCTGCAGAAGTACCACTGGATCGAGGAGATCGACCACGTCCACCACGCGGGCAACTCCTCGGGCATCGTCGACGGCGCCTCCCTCGTCGCCATCGGCTCCAGGGAGGCCGGCGAGCGGAACGGACTGACCCCGCGCGCCCGTATCGTCTCGGCCGCCGTCTCCGGATCCGAGCCGACCATCATGCTCACCGGCCCCGCCCCCGCGACCCGCAAGGCGCTCGCCAAGGCCGGCCTCACCATCGACGACATCGACCTGGTCGAGATCAACGAGGCCTTCGCGGCCGTCGTCCTGCGCTTCGTCAAGGACATGGGGATCTCCCTGGACAAGGTCAACGTCAACGGCGGAGCCATCGCGCTCGGCCACCCGCTCGGCGCCACCGGCGCGATGATCCTCGGCACCCTCGTCGACGAGCTGGAGCGGCAGGACAAGCGCTACGGCCTCGCCACCCTCTGCGTGGGCGGCGGCATGGGCATCGCCACCGTTGTCGAGCGCGTCTGACCGTCCCGTCCGAACCCCTCAAACGGAGAAGCATCAGTCATGAGCGAGCGCACCACCATCCGCTGGGAGCAGGACGCGACCGGGATCGTCACCCTCGTCCTGGACGACCCCGACCAGTCCGCCAACACCATGAACCAGGCCTTCCGGGCCTCCATCACCGCCGTCGCCGACCGCCTGGAGGCCGAGAAGGACTCCATCCGCGGCGTCATCTACACCTCCGCCAAGAAGACCTTCTTCGCCGGCGGCGACCTCAAGGACATGGTCAAGGCGGGCCCCGAGCACGCCGAGTCCATCTTCGACGCCGCCATGGAGATGAAGAAGGCGCTGCGCCGCATCGAGACCCTCGGCAAGCCGGTCGTCGCCGCGATCAACGGCGCGGCGCTCGGCGGCGGTTACGAGATCGCGCTCGCCTCCCACCACCGCGTCGCGCTCGACGCGCCCGGCTCCAAGATCGGCCTGCCCGAGGTCACCCTCGGTCTGCTGCCGGGCGGCGGTGGCATCGCCCGTACCGTACGCCTCATGGGCATCACCGACGCCCTGCTCAAGGTGCTGCTCCAGGGCACCCAGTACACCCCGAAGCGCGCCCTCGACAACGGCCTCGTCCACGAGGTGGCCGCCACCCCCGAGGAGATGATGGACAAGGCCATCGCCTTCATCGACGCGCACCCCGAGTCCCGCCAGCCCTGGGACGTCCCGGGCCACCGGATCCCGGGCGGCACCCCGTCGAACCCGAAGTTCGCCGCCAACCTGCCGGCCTTCCCGGCCAACCTGCGCAAGCAGCTGGGCGGAGCCCCCTACCCGGCGCCCCGCGCCATCATGGCCGCCGCCGTCGAGGGCTCCCAGGTCGACTTCGAGACCGCGGCCGTCATCGAGTCCCGCTACTTCACCGAGCTCGTCATCGGCCAGACCGCGAAGAACATGATCCAGGCGTTCTTCTTCGACCTCCAGGCCGTCAACTCCGGCGCCAGCCGTCCCAAGGGCGTCGAGGCCCGCCAGGTCCGCAAGGTCGCCGTCCTCGGCGCCGGCATGATGGGCGCCGGCATCGCGTACTCCTGCGCCCGCGCCGGCATCGAGGTCGTCCTCAAGGACGTCTCCGCCGAGTCCGCCGCGAAGGGCAAGGCCTACTCGGAGGCGCTCTGCGCCAAGGCCGTCTCCCGTGGCCGGACCACCCAGGCGAAGGCCGACGCGCTCCTCGCCCGCATCACCCCGACCTCCGACGTCCAGGCCCTGGCCGGCTGTGACGCGGTGATCGAGGCGGTCTTCGAGGACACCGCGCTCAAGCACAAGGTCTTCCAGGAGATCCAGGGCGTCGTCGCACCCGACGCGCTGCTCTGCTCCAACACCTCCACCCTGCCGATCTCCGTCCTCGCCGAGGGCGTGGAGCGCCAGGCCGACTTCATCGGCCTCCACTTCTTCTCGCCCGTCGACAAGATGCCGCTCGTCGAGATCATCAAGGGCGAGCGGACCGGCGACGAGGCCCTGGCCCGCGCGTTCGACCTGGTCCGGCAGATCAACAAGACGCCCATCGTCGTCAACGACTCGCGCGGCTTCTTCACCTCGCGTGTGATCGGCCACTTCATCAACGAGGGCGTCGCCATGCTCGGCGAGGGCATCGAGCCCGCCTCGATCGAGCAGGCCGCCGCCCAGGCCGGCTACCCCGCCAAGGTCCTCTCCCTGATGGACGAGCTGACCCTGACCCTGCCCCGCAAGATCCGCAACGAGACGAAGCGGGCGGTCGAGGAGGCCGGCGGCACCTGGACCACCCACCCCGGCGAGGCCGTGATCGACCGCATGGTCGACGAGTTCGGACGGCCCGGACGGAGCGGCGGCGCGGGCTTCTACGAGTACGGCCAGGACGGCAAGCGGGCCGGGCTGTGGCCGGGCCTCCGCGAGCACTTCACCAAGCCCGGGTACGAGATCCCGTTCCGCGACATGCAGGAGAGGATGCTCTTCGCCGAGGCCCTGGACACCGTCCGGCTCCTCGAAGAGGGCGTCCTGACCTCGGTCGCCGACGCCAACATCGGCTCCATCATGGGCATCGGCTTCCCGGCCTGGACCGGCGGCGTCCTCCAGTACGTCAACGGCTACGAGGGCGGGGTCGCCGGCTTCACGGCCCGCGCGCGCGAGCTGGCCGAGACGTACGGCGAGCGGTTCACCCCGCCCGCCCTCCTGGTGGAGAAGGCCGAGCGCGGCGAGGTGTTCAGCGACTCCTGAACGCGGCCCGCAGCTCCTCGCTCAGTGAGCGCTGGAAGGCGGTGACGAGGGCCTGGACCACGATCGGCTGCATATGTGCCGAGAGCGACCGCATGGCGCTCAGGTGGTCCGGGTCCTCCCCGCTCTCCCGGTACGGGCTCCACACCCGCTCCTGGAAGAGCCGTGACAGCTCCTGGGCGGCGGCGCGCGCGTGCTCCAGGAGCACGGTCCGGGAGGCGAGGATCGTCTCGTGCTCGATCGGCACGTCGAGCATCTCCACACCGAGCCGCAGCAGCGCCCCGTCCAGCCGGAAGGTGTCGGTGTCCCCGGCGTCCTCGGCGCGTTCGAGGACGCCCATCGCGGCCAGCCGGTCGATGTCCTGCTCCGTCAGCGCCCGCCCGGCGCGCCGTTCCAGGTCGCGCCGGCTGATGTCCTCGGCGGACTCGGGGGCCCAGGAGGCCACCAGGGCCCGGTGGATGGCGAGGTCCTGGGCGCTGAGGTCCGGCGGCAGCTGCTCCACGTACCGCTCGATCGCCGCGAGCGTCATGCCCTGCCGCTGGAGCTCCTCGATGAGCGCGAGCCGCGACAGATGCGCCGGCCCGTAGTGCCCGACCCGCCGCGGACCGATGACGGGGGGCGGCAGCAGTCCCCGGGTCCCGTAGAACCGCACGGTCCGCACGGTGACCCCGGCCCGCGCGGCGAGCTCGTCGACGGTATAACTCGGCACGTCCGCGTCCGGAGGGCTCGTACGCGCCACGTGCCCGTCCTCGCCCGGCCCATCCGTCCCGCCGCTCCCGACGCCCATCCGAGGTGCCCTCACTTCCCGTGCGGTCGACCCGCCGGTCCGGGTCTCTTGAACAGTATTGCTGTCTCACCATCGCTGTAAAAGAGCGCGGGCCGACGGCTCCCCAGAGCTCCGCGCGAGCCGTGCCGTCGACGAGCCGGCGGAGCCACAGGTGGGCCGGGTGGCCGGCGAAGCTTCCGTGCCAGATGGCGCTGACGGTGTACGACGGCCTCGGAATCGGCGGCTCGGCCGGGGTCGGATCCAGCGGGCCGGCGTAGACCGCGCCCGCGTGACTCGACACGGTCGCCAGGGCCGGCAGGCTCGCGAGCGGCTCCGGCGAAGTGGGTGATCGGGGCGATCACCCGGCGGCGGATCCGTCCTCGCCCTGCGCATCGACGAGACCCCGCGCACCACCGTCACCGGCGGCTGAGGGTACGGCGCGCCCCGGGCCGGCAGTAAACTCCACTTCCGTGGCGGATACACAGTACGAAGACCTGTTGAAACTGGTGCTCACCTCCGGGACGGCCAAGGCCGACCGGACGGGAACGGGGACCCGGAGCGTCTTCGGACACCAGCTCCGCTACGACCTCTCGCAGGGGTTCCCGCTGGTCACCACCAAGAAGGTGCACCTCAAGTCCATCGTCTATGAGCTCCTGTGGTTCCTGCGCGGAGACTCGAACGTCGGCTGGCTGCGGGAGCACGGCGTCAGCATCTGGGACGAGTGGGCCGACGCGGACGGCGAGCTCGGTCCGGTCTACGGCGTGCAGTGGCGGTCCTGGCCGACCCCCGACGGCCGGCACATCGACCAGATCAGCCAGGTCCTCGACACCCTGCGCGACGACCCCGACTCCCGCCGGATGATCGTCTCCGCGTGGAACGTCGCCGAACTGGACCGGATGGCGCTCGCCCCCTGCCACGCCTTCTTCCAGTTCTACGTCGCCGACGGCAGGCTCTCCTGCCAGCTGTACCAGCGCAGCGCGGACCTCTTCCTCGGCGTGCCGTTCAACATCGCCAGCTACGCCCTCCTCACCCACATGGTGGCGCAGCAGACGGGGCTCGAACCGGGTGACTTCATCTGGACCGGCGGCGACTGCCACATCTACGACAACCACGTCGAGCAGGTCACCGAGCAGCTCTCGCGCACCCCGTACGACTTCCCCGAGCTGCGCCTCCACAAGGCCGACTCGATCTTCGACTACACCTTCGCGGACGTGGAGATCGTGGACTACCGGCACCACCCGGCGATCAAGGCCCCGGTCGCGGTATGAGCGACGGCGGCATGGACATCGGACTGATCTGGGCGCAGAGCTCCGACGGGGTGATCGGGGCGGACAACGCGATCCCGTGGCGCCTCCCCGAGGACATGGCCCACTTCAAGGCCACCACCCTCGGCCACCCCGTGATCATGGGACGCAAGACCTGGGACTCGCTGCCCGCGCGCTTCCGTCCGCTCACCGGCAGGCGGAACATCGTGGTGACGCGCGACCCGCGGTGGACGGCCGAGGGCGCGGAGCGCGCCGGATCCGTCGACGCGGCCCTCGCCCTCGCGGCGGACTCCCCGGAGCCGACGGGCGCGGCCTGGGTGATCGGCGGCGGCGAGATCTACCGCGCCGCCCTGCCGTACGCGAGGACCCTCTCGGTGACGGAGGTCGACACCCCGGTGACGGGCGACACCTACGCCCCGCCCCTCGACCCGGCCTGGCACCTCACGTCGGACACCGACTGGCACCACTCCACCACCACCCTCCGCTACCGCATCCGCCGCTACACCCGCCCGTAACCGCCGCTCCGCGCCCCGCCGGTGAACCTTCCGGCGGGGCCGCGTTGTCAGTGGCGCCGCGTAGCGTGATCGACATGACCGGCATCACGTACGTCCAGGGGGACGCCACCGCGCCGCAGGGCAAGGGCGTCAAGATCGTCGCTCATGTCTGCAACGACATCGGCGGCTGGGGCAAGGGCTTCGTCGCGGCGGTCTCGCGCCGCTGGAGGAAGCCGGAGGCCGCCTACCGGCGGTGGCACCGCGAGCGCTCGCGGAACGACTTCGGCCTCGGAGCCGTCCAGCTCGTCCAGGTCGAGCAGTACGTCTGGGTGGCCAATCTGGTGGGCCAGCGGGGGATACGCACCGGTCGCAGCACCGGTGTGCCCGTGCGGTACGAAGCGATCGACGCGGCACTCGGGCTGCTCGCCGACAGGGCGGCAGAGCTGGGGGCCTCTGTTCATATGCCGCGTATCGGTTGTGGACTCGCCGGAGGGTCCTGGGAGCGGATCGAGCCCCTGGTCACGCGTCGGCTTGTGGCGCGCGGGATACCGGTCAGCGTGTACGACTTCGGTGCGTAAGGGGCGCGGGGCCGGGGTGTGATCGGGGGTTCGGCGGGTGGCGGCTAGAGTCTGCGGCTGTTCGGACCGGGGGACTGGGAACAGGGGAGTCAGATGTACACGCAACTCAGGGAGACGGCCCACGAATTGGCCGGAGTCCTGTGGCGGGAGCACACCGTCTACCGGGAGCGGGGCGGCGGTGTGGTGATACGGGGCGAGCATGTGGGGCGCTGGATCAGCCTCGGTCCGACCGGGGGCAAGGACCAGGCGCTGCTGCGCGCGGGGCGGCTCCTCGACGGCGGGACCACCGCCCCCGCCAGGACCGAGGTGGTCGTCGATCTGACGGCGGGGACGGCGGAGCTCGCGACGGTGTGCCGCCGGCTGCTCGCCGACGTCGCCGCGGACGCCGAGCCGGCCTCCGCCCCGCGAGCGGGGACGTCCGGGAAGCGGAGCAAGCCGGGTCGGGCGGCGCGGGCCGCCCGCCCCGGCCGCCCCCGCAGGCAGCGGCACACGAGCCTAGGTTCCTTCGTCGTGCTGCTCTGTGTCGCCGGGGTGCTCGGTGCCTGGCTCTACAGCCTCTTCGGCGGCTACGGGTTCTGATCCGGCCCCGCCGCCGGCCGGGTCAGAACCCGGTGACCGGGTAGTGGTCGGAGAGGTTGGTGTACGTGTACCGCGTGCCCCAGCTGGAGACCGTCCAGGGGGCGCTCTGCTCCAGGATCACGTGGTTGGTCCAGCCGGCGGGGCGGGCGTTCCCGGCCCGGTGGAGGACGTAGTCGAGGTCCTCGCGCGGGTCGTCCGGGTAGCGCTCGGAGGCGATCGAGTTCAGGTCGGTGTCGAAGGAGTACGGGTGACCCGTGCGCGCGTCGGCACCGGCCAGGCCCGCGTCGGCGAGCATCGTGCCGTACTCGGGCGTGTGTGAGTCGACGTTCATGTCGCCCGCGACGATCACCTGCTCGTTCGCCGGGATGTTCTTGGCGTCGAGGAAGGCGTCCATGGCCTTGAACTGGCGGCTGCGCATCTGCGCCGCCTCACCCGCCGAGCAGCCCGGGTCGGTGGACTGGGCGTGGGTGCCGACCACGTGGACCCGGCTGCCGTTCACATCGAGGACGGCGTACGCGAAGCCCTTGTTCGAGTACCAGTCGGCGCCGCAGGCGTCCTTGTAGACGTACTGCTCCTTGCGGACGATCGGCCACTTGCTGAGGATCGTCACCCCGCCGTCCTCGGGCGTGGTCGTGGAGTAGGCGCCGCCGGTGGCGTCCCAGCCGCTCTTGCTCCGGCCCACGACGGGCGTCTGGTGCGGGTACTGCGCGGCGGCGTTCGCCTTGAGCGCGTCCGACGCGGAGTTGTCGAAGGCCTCCTGGAGGACGACGACGTCCTGCCCCTGGAAGAAGGAGGCGGCGGGGATCGCCTTGGCCCGGTGGTCCTGGCCCCAGTTCGGGTACAGCGTCTTCGAGAACAGGAACGCGTTATAGGAAAGTACCTTCAGGCGCGGGGTCTCGGCGGCCGTCGCGGAGGCGGCGGTCGCGCCCGGCGCGGTCGCCGCCAGGGTGGCCGCGGCGAGCGCGAGGGAAAGGGCGGCGCCGGGGGTGCGGCGGAACGCGGCGAACGACACGTGAACTCCCATGAGGGTGTGGGGGGTTGACCTGGCGCCGCACATACAATCAGCCGTGGTTACCTTCCGGTAGCCTCTGGGTGCCGGGAATCTTGCCGGGCTCGCACAAGCACGCCAACTCTCCAGCCCTTGTCTGATTTGTGGTGTTTCTGTCCAGGTAGAATGCGCGCATGACCCTCGCGAGCAACTCAACGATCTTCAAGATGGACCTCGGTCCGCTCAACCCCGTCTGGGCCGAGCTCATCCTCGGCCTGGTGCTGTTCGGACTCACCTTCCTCATCCTGGCGAAGGGCATCCTGCCGAAGATCCGTCGGACCCTCGACGAGCGCGAGGACGCCATCGACGGCGGCACCGAGCGCGCCGACGACCTGCGCTCCGAGGCCACGCAGATCCGTGAGCAGTACGAGGCGGAGCTCGCCGACGCCCGCCACGAGGCCGCCCGTATCCGCTCCAAGGCCGTCGAGGAGGGCTCGGTCGCCATCGCCGCCGCCCGCGCCGAGGGCAACGCCGAGCGTGAGGCGATTCTCGCGGCCGGTGCGGAGAAGATCGCCGCCGAGCGCGCCGCCGCCGAGCGCGAGCTCACCGCGGACGTCGACGCCTGGGCCCACGCCCTCGCCGCCCGTATCGTCGGCGAGCCGGTCGGCGCCGACCGCGCCTGATCCGTCCTCCTCGCAAGGGGCCGTCACCGGGACCACAGGACCCGGGTGCCGGCCCCTTCGTCGTGGGTGGCAGCCTTGAGGGTGAGGAGAACCCCATGGAACGTGTGCGTCCCGACCGCCCCGCCGCCGACCCCGCCCCGCCTCCCGTCGGCGGGGTGCTGTGGAGCGTCGCCGGCGACATCCGGGCGCTCCTGATGCTGCCCGCCGCCCTCACGATGCAGGTCGCGCACCCCGCGATCGGCGCCGGAGTGGACGCGCACTCCGTCTTCCGGACGGACCCCTGGGGCCGGGGCGAGCGCTCCCTGCGCTCCGTCCAGCTGTGGATCTACGGAGGCGAGGACGCCGCACGGGAAGGGCGCCGCCTGCGGGAGCTGCACCGCACCATCCAGGGCACCGACGCCCACGGGCGCCGTTACCACGCACTCACCCCCGCCTACTACTCCTGGGTGCACGCGACCGGCTTCCCCGTCTACGCCTGGGGGCTCCGTCTCCTCGCCCGCCCCCTCACCGAGGCGCAGGAGCGGCAGCTGTACGCCGAGTGGCTCCAGGTCGGCCGGATCCTCGGCATCCACGACCGTGACATGCCGCAGACGATCGAGGAGTTCTGGCCGTACTACCGGAAGGTCCTGGCGGAGGAGCTGGAGGCGACCGTCGTCGTCCGGGAGCTGCTCGACCCCGACCAGCCGGTCCCCGCCCCCGACCGGGGCCCGCTGCCGCTCCGGATCGCCCTGCGGCTGCTCTGGCCCGTCCTGCGCCGACCCTTCCTGCGGCTGCGGGCCTTCCTCACCGTCGGCCTGATGCCGCCGGACGCCCGGGAGGCCATCGGACTGGAGTGGACGGAGGGACAGGAGCGCGCCCTGCGCCGGTTCGCCCTGGTCGTCCGGACCGTCGTTCCGGTCCTTCCGGAGCGGCTGCGCTATCTGCCACTGGCCAGGAAGGCACGCGAGACCGCCCGCCGCGCACCGCGCTGACGGACGGCCCGGGCGACCGTGCGGCCTGGGTGACCGTACGGCCCGGGTGACCGTACAGCCTGGGTGATCGCACGGTCACCCGGGTGACCGTGCACCCCGGTGACCGCACGGCCCCGGTGACCGCCCGGCCCCGGTGACCGTGCCCCCCAGTCGTCCTGCCGGTCAGTGCGTGTGGGGCTCCCCGGTCTCGTGGATCGTGTTCGTCTCCGCGATCTTCTTCCACGACTTCGGCCGCACGGGCTCCGGCCGCACCGTCGCTCGCGCGGCCGGCCCCGCCGCCGGAGCGGACAGACCCGCCGCGGCCGCCGTCGACGCGGACGGCTTCGACGGCGTGTACAGCCAGGTGTCGAAGAGCCCGGCCAGCGGCTTCCCGGAGATCCGCTCGGCGTACCGGACAAAGTCGGAGACCCGCGCGTTGCCGTAGGCGAACTCCTGCGGCCAGCCCTTCAGGATCGCGAAGAAGTCATCGTCGCCGATCTCGTTGCGCAGGGCCTGGAGCGCCAGCGCGCCCCGGTCGTAGACGGCGATGTGGAACTGGTTCTCCGCACCCGGGTCACCCGGCTTCACCGTCCAGAACGGGTCCTCGGCCGTGCGGATGGCGTACACGTAGTCCGCCAGTTCCTGGGCCGTGCCCTCGCCCTCCTTCTCCGACCACAGCCACTGGCTGTACCGGGCGAAGCCCTCGTTGACCCAGATGTCCTTCCAGTCGCGGACGGACACGCTGTCGCCGTACCACTGGTGGGCCAGTTCGTGGACGACCACCGACACGTTCGCGCCATTGGCGAACTGCCGCGGGCTGTAGAACGGCCGGGTCTGCGTCTCCAGGGCGAAACCACTGGTCACGTTCGGCACGTACCCGCCGAGGGAGTTGAAGGGATACGGCCCGAAGAGCGACTCCAGCCACTCCGCGACCTCCGTGGTGCGCTCGATGGAGGCGCGTGCCGCCCCGTCGTTGCCGCCGAGGTCCTTGCTGTACGCGTTGAGGACCGGCAGTCCGTTCGCCGTCCTGTCCGTCGTGATGTCGAACCTGCCGACGGCGAGCGTGGCGAGATACGTCGCCTGCGGCTTGTCGGAGCGCCAGTTGAAGCGGGTCCAGCCGAGCCGCGAGGACTGCGACTGCAGCACGCCGTTGCTGATGGCCTGGTGGCCGTCCGGCACCGAGACGGAGACGTCGAAGGTGGCCTTGTCGAGCGGGTGGTCGTTGGACGGGAACCACCAGACGGCCGAGTCCGGCTCCTGGGCGGCGACTGCGCCGTCCGGGGTGCGGGCCCAGGCCGTCCAGCCGTCGATCTTCACCTCGGAGGGCTTGCCCGCGTAGCGGACGACGACCGAGATCGGCTTGTTCTTCTCCAGCGGGACGGCCGGGGTGACCTCCAGCTCGTGGGCGCCCGAGGCGGTGAACCTCGCGAGGCGGCCGTTGACCCGGACCTCACTGACCCTCAGGCCGAGGTCGAGGTTGAACCGGGACAGGTTCTGCTTCGTCGTGGCGAGGATCGTCGCCGTGCCTTCGAGCAGGTCGGTCGCGGGCTGGTACTTCAGCCGCAGGTCGTAGTGGGAGACGTCGTAGCCGCCGTTGCCACTGGCGGGGTAGTAGGAGTCGCCGATGCCGGCCGCCCCAGGCACGAAGTCGGCCGCCGATGCCGGGATCGCCAGCAGCAGGGAGGCGGCGAGGGCGCTCGGAACGATGATTCTGCGGTGCACAGGTGCTCCCCAAGTCATAAGAAACGTAAGACGCACGGGTGGTCGTCGGTCCTTAGTCCGAGCCTATTGAGCGCCCCGACGCACCGTCACGTCCAGAGGACCCCCTGTCACACGATCGCCATTCGGCCGACATGAACCCCTCCGCGTCGGAAGCCACTCCGCCCCCCCGTGGCCCCCGGCGCCCTGTGTCCCCCGGGCCCGAGCCGGCAGGGCCACGGCGTGATCGCGCCGTGGCCCCTCGGCCGGGTCCCCGATCAGCAGGGGCGGTTGCCGGTGCTCATGGCGTAGCTGACCGAGCCGCCGTAGCCGGAGAGCGTCAGCGTGTTGTAGCCGGAGGTGGGAACGAGGTAGTAGACCGGCTGCAGAGTGACCGTGGTCGCCGCCGGGACGCCGCTCGGAGCCGACAGGTTCACCTGCACGGTGCTGCCCGAAGCACTCGGCACGTACGCCGAGTCGGAGAGGACCTGGAGCCCCTGGTAACCGGCCTTGCTGACGGTGAACCGCCAGGTGCTGCCGGCCGGAACCCCGGTCGTCGAATTGACGGTGAAGGCGAACTTGCGGTTGTAGGACGGGCCGACGCAGGTCCAGCCGAGCGTCGCGTCCTGGATTCCCACGGACGCGGTCGCGGAATCGGTGGCGGCGCCGGCCGCCCCGCCGCCGGCCAGCAGAGCCGTCACCGACAGCGCGAGCGTGCCCGCGACCGAGAGAAAGCGTCTGCCGCTCCGCCGTGTGGTGGTGCGCATGTGTGATCCTCCCCTTCCGCCCGTACGGGCGGTGATCCCGCCTCTCGATCCCGCTCCGGGACCGAGCCGAACGCAGGCCGACCCCGCCATCAGGTCGTATGCGCGGGGGGCACGCCCTGCCGGACACGCCCCCCGGTCGCGCCCGGAGCAAGATAGCGGCAACAACATGCTCCGGGGGAGTGCGTCGCGGGAATGGCCGAACCGGCCCCCGGGCCTGACCGGAGATCAGACCGTCCGCCCGCCCCCGGCCTTCCCGGAGGTGACGCGCTCTTTTGCCCGGGAGTCGACCGGAGTACGTTCCCGCCCATGCCGATGCCAACGCGGAGAACCCGCGGAGCCCGACTGCCGTACCGAACCCTCGTGGCCGCGACCACCGCCGCCCTGCTCGCGACCCTGGTCACACCCGCCGTCGCGCAGCCGGAGCCGTCCGGGCCCTCGGTGACCGCCGCTCCCGCCGCGCCTTCCACCGCCTCCGTGCGGGAGTCGAGGCCCGTCCACTCGTTCGCCGACGCCATCCGCGAGTCCGTCTGGGTCGACACCGGACTCGACGGCGACGGTGACGGGCGCGCGGACCGGGTCGCCGTCGACATCGTCCGCCCCCGGGAGACCGCCGCGGCCGGCCGGAAGATCCCGGTCATCATGGACGCCAGCCCGTACTACGCCTGCTGCGGGCGCGGCAACGAGGGACAGAAGAAGACGTACGACGCCGACGGGAACCCCGTCCAGTTCCCCCTCTTCTACGACAACTTCTTCGTCCCCCGGGGCTACGCGTTCGCCGCCGTCGACCTCGCCGGCACCAACCGCTCCGACGGCTGCGACGACGTCGGCGGGCGCTCCGACGTCCAGTCGGCCAAGGCCGTCGTCGACTGGCTGAACGGCCGGGCACGCGGCTACACCTCCCGTACGGGCGACACCCGCGCCCGCGCCACCACCTGGACCACCGGGAACGTCGGCATGATCGGCAAGAGCTGGGACGGCACCGTCGCCAACGGCGTCGCCGCCACCGGCGTCGAAGGGCTGAAGACGATCGTCCCGATCGGAGCCATCTCCTCCTGGTACGACTACTTCCACTCCCAGGGGGCCCCTCTCTACAACGCCAACCCGAGCTGGCTCTCCGAGTACGTCAACGGCCCGGAGGCGCAGGCCCGTTGCGGCGCCGTCCAGGACCGTGTCGCCGCCGGCACCCCCTACAGCGGCGACTGGACCACCGCCTGGACCGAGCGCGACCACGTGCGGAACGCGGGGAAGGTCAGGGCCAGCGTCTTCGTCGTGCACGGGCAGCAGGACCTCAACGTGCGGGCCGGACAGTTCGGCCGGTGGTGGGACGCGCTCGCCGCCCACGGGGTCGAGCGGAAGATCTGGCTCTCCCAGACCGGCCACGTCGACCCCTTCGACTTCCGGCGCGCCGACTGGGTCCGGACCCTGCACCGCTGGTTCGACCACTACCTCCTCGGCCACGACAACGGCATCGACCGTGAACCGGTCGCCGACATCGAGCGTGCCCCCGACCGCTGGACCACCGACCGGCACTGGCCGCCGCGCACCACCGCCGCCACCACCCTGCGCCCCGCCCCCGGCGCCGAGGCGGGACCCGGCGTTCTCGGCCGAGCCCCCGCCGTCCCCGGTTCCACCGTGACCTTCACCGACGACCCGGCCCTCGGCGAGCTCGACTGGGCGGCCCGGATCGACAGTGCCACCCCCGAGAAGGCCGGGTTCGTCACCCGTCCCCTCTCCCGTGAGCTGAGGATCTCCGGCTCCTCGAAGGTGACGGTCACCGCCACCCCGACGACCGCCACCGCACACCTCTCCGCCGTCCTCGTCGACCTCGGACCCGACACCATCCGCGACTACGGCGCACCCGGCGAGGGCATCACCACCCTCGCCGACCGCAGCTGCTGGGGCGCGAGCACCCTCGGAGACAGCGCCTGCTTCAAGGAGACGGAGGCCCGTACGGCCGACGTCGGATACACGGTCGTCAGCCGGGGCTGGGCCGATCTCGGCACCTGGGCCGACCCGGGCAAGGAGCGGCCGCTGACCCCCGGCAGGGCGTACACGATGACCCTGGACCTCGCCTCCACCGACCATGTCGTCCCGGCGGGACACCGGCTCGCGCTGATCGTCGGCGGTACCGACAAGGATCTGCTCGACCCCCCGTCGACCATCCCGACCCTGACCCTCGACCTCGCCCGCACCTGGGCGAAGGTGCCGCTGGTCGGCGGTGCCCCGGCCTTCGCGCGGGCCACGTCGGGCCCGCACCCGGCCGTGCCCTCGCCCACCGCCCTGCCGTCCCTGAGCGGGGCCGAACCGCCGGCCGCCGTCGTGGGGCCGCGCCTTCCCGGAGCGGGAGCCGCCCGATGACGCCTCGTACCGCGCACCGCAGTTCGCGGCGCGCCCTCGGACTCGTGGCGGCCGCCGCCGCCCTCGCCCTGCCGCTCGTCACCGTCCCCGCCGAGGCGGCGGACAGCGCTCCCGCGAAACCGCTCCCGCGCACGGGGTTCGAGGCGAGCGGGGGCGCCCGGTGGACCACCGAGGCGGAGGAGCGGGACTTCCTCGCGGCCGTCGACCGGGCGAGCGAGCGGGTGTCGCTGCGCCGGATCGGCACCACCGCCGAGGGCCGCCCCATCCGGCTCGCCACCCTCGGTACGGGCCGCACCACCGTGCTGCTCGTCTGCAGCCAGCACGGCGACGAGCCCGCGGGCCGCGAGGCCTGTCTGAGCACCGTGCGGGACCTCGCCCATGCCCGGGACCGGGAGACCCGGCGCTTCCTCGCCCGTACGACCCTTCTCGTCGTTCCGACCGCCAATCCCGACGGGCGGGAGGCCGACACCCGGGGCAACGGCGACGGGGTCGACGTCAACCGCGACCACATCGCGCTGCGGACCGCCGAGGCGCGGGCCGTCGCCGCCGTGATCCGCGACCGGCGCCCCGAACTCGTCTACGACCTGCACGAGTACGGGGCCACCCCCCGGTACTACGACAAGGACCTGCTCGCTCTCTGGCCGCGGAGCCTCGACGCCGATCCGCACGTCCACGACGAGTCCCGGACCCTCTCCGAGAGCTACGTCAGGCCCGCCGCCGGGCTCGCCGGATACAGCAGCGGCGTCTACGGCATCTGGACCGACCCCCTCACCGGCAAGCCGCTCAAGCAGGTCGCCGGAGACGGCCAGGAGCGGATCCTGCGCAACACGGCCGGCATCAAGCACGCGGCCGGTCTGCTCGTCGAGACCCGGGTGGACGCGTTCGACGAGGCCGAGCAGAGCGATCCGGCGCGCAACCACCGGCGTCGCGTCGCCACTCAACGCGTGGCCCTTGAGGGCGCCTTCGCCTATGTCGAGGAGCGGCGAGGCCCGCTCACGGCCGCCACCGCCGCCGCCCGGCGTGCCGGATTCGCCGACCGGGGACCGGTCTTCCTCGGTGGCGCGGACAACGATCCGCCGGAGCCGGCGGAGATCATCGCCGACCCGCCGTGCGGTTACCGGCTGGACGCCGCGCAGTACGCGGAGGCGGGTGACGAGCTCGCCCTGCACGGCGTCACCGTCCGGCCGGACGGGGCGGGGGTGTTCGTGCCGTTGAGCCAGTCGCAGCGCGCGCTCGTCCCGCTGCTCCTGGACGCGCGGGCCACCTATCACCTCGTCAGTGGGAGTCCTGTGGAGGAGTGTTGACGGTGAGGTGCCGCCGGGCCGGAAGTGCGGGATCCCATGGTTTGCCGGTGTAAAGTTACCCACTGGTACTGACCATGCCTCGAACAGGTCCCCACGGCCTGGAAGTTGGAGAACCACCATGCGTTTCACGAAGCCCGCGCGCCGCGTCCTGCCGGCCCTGATCGCCACGACGCTGCTCGCCGGAAGCGTGCTGATCGGCCAGACGGTGACCGCCGAACCGGCGTCCGCCGCCACCACCTGCAATGTCAACGAGCTGCGCACCGAAGCCCGCAAGGAGCGCGACCGGGCCGCCCAGCTCAAGCGCCTCGGCGCCACGACGGAGGCCCGCAAGGCCCTCGCCCGCTCCGACGCACTGGAGCGGCGCGCCCGTCAGTGCGCCGACGCGGAGAACGACAACCGCCCGCCGCTCTGGAAGTAGCGAAACACGCGGGGCGGGTCCGGTCCGAAAGGACCGTGCCCGCCCCGCGGCCGTTCCCACCCGCATCCGCATCCGCATCCGCACCCGCCGCATGGCCATTCCCGGCCGCACCCGCCCCGCCGCCTGCACGCCACCCGGCCGTCCCCGGGCCGTACCCGTCACAGGGCCGCGCCCGGTCACCACGATCGCGTCGCCATCCGGGGCGGACCGTACCGGGACCGGGACATTTCCGGGACGGCTCAGCCATGGAACAGGCCCCCTGACCGGGGAATGCTTGCAGCATGCCGGCCGCGTACACGACCCTCGCCCTCGCCCCCGCCGTCCTTCCGGACGGTGTCCCTCCGGGCGGCTTCCCCCGTCCCCGGCCCGACGACGTCGATCTCGTCGTCGACGGCAGAGCACTGCTGCACCGGCTCCACGAGGCCGGCGACGGCGACGCGGTCTCGCCCCTGGCGGCCGACCTCCCGCCCGCCCTTCGCGCCGAGCACGTCCGCCGGCTTCTCGACCCCGCGACCCCGCTCGCGGACGGCCGCCGGGTGATCTACTCCTGCCCCGACTGCGAGGACCTCGGCTGCGGAGCGGTCACGGCCGTGGTCGAGCGCGCGGGCGAGTGCGGCGAGGACGTCATCTGGCGCGACTTCGCCTGGCAGACCGGCCCGCTCGCGGACCCGGCCGGCGAGGGCTACCCCGGCGTCGGCCCGTACCGCTTCCACGGAGCCCGCTACCGGGCCGTCCTGCTGGGCCTGGGGAAGGAGCCCCACGCCCCGCGCCCCGGGGCCGGTACTCCCGTCGCCTAGGATTCGTTCCCTGATGACTGCAACCCTCGTCGCCAAGGACCTCGCCGCCGGCCACGGCGAACGCACCCTCTTCGCCGCCCTCGACCTCGTCGTCGCGCCCGGCGACGTGATCGGCCTCGTCGGCGTCAACGGCGCCGGCAAGTCGACCCTGCTGCGGCTGCTCGCCGGGATCGACACCCCGGAGGAGGGCGAGCTCCGGCTCTCCCCGCCCACCGCCGCCGTCGGCCACCTCCCGCAGGAGCCGGAGCGGCGCGCGGGGGAGACCGTGCGCGAGTTCCTCGCCCGGCGGACCGGCGTCGCCGCCGCCCAGGCGGCCATGGACGAGGCCACCCAGGGCCTCGTCGACGGCACGCCCGGCGCCGACGACGCGTACGCCGTCACCCTGGAGAGCTGGCTGAACCTCGGCGGCGCCGACCTCGACGAGCGCGCCGAGGAGGTCGCCGACTCCCTCGGCCTCACCGTCGGCCTCGACCAGCCGATGACCGCCCTCTCCGGCGGCCAGGCCGCCCGCGCCGGTCTCGCCTCGCTCCTCCTCTCCCGCTACGACGTCTTCCTGCTCGACGAACCCACGAACGACCTGGACCTCGAAGGCCTGGAGCGCCTGGAGTCCTTCGTGAAGGGGCTGCGGGCCGGGACGGTCGTCATCAGCCACGACCGCGAGTTCCTCACCCGTACCGTCACCAAGGTCCTCGAACTGGATCTCGCCCAGCAGCAGATCACGCTGTACGGCGGCGGTTACGAGGCGTACCTGGAGGAGCGGGACAGGGCCAGGCGGCACGCCCGCGAGGACTTCGAGGAGTACGCCGGCAAGAAGGCGGCCCTCGAAGCGCGCGGCCACATGCAGCGGTCCTGGATGGACAAGGGCGTCAGGAACGCCCGCCGCAAGGCCACCGACGGTGACAAGCTCGGACGCAACGCGCGCAGCGAGGCCAGCGAGAAGCAGGCGGCCAAGGCCCGCCAGACGCAGCGCATGATCGAACGCCTCGACGTCGTCGACGAGCCCCGCAAGGAGTGGGAGCTGCGCATGGAGATCGCGGCCGCGCCGCGCTCCGGCTCGGTCGTCGCGACCCTGCGCGAGGCCGAGGTGCGCCGCGGCGACTTCTCCTTCGGCCCGGTCACCCTTCAGATCGACTGGGCCGACCGGGTCGCCGTGACCGGGGCCAACGGCGCCGGGAAGTCGACCCTGCTCGCCGCCCTCCTCGGCCGGCTGCCGCTGGACGAGGGAGACGCGGTCCTCGGCTCGGGCGTCGTCGTCGGAGAGGTCGACCAGGCGCGGAAGCTCTTCCACGGTACGGAGACGCTCCTGGAGGCCTTCTGCGCGGCAGTGCCCGACACGGAGCCCGCGGAGGTCCGTACCCTGCTCGCCAAGTTCGGCCTCAAGGCCGTCCATGTGATGCGGCCCGCCACCACGCTCTCCCCCGGGGAGCGGACCCGCGCCGCGCTCGCCCTGCTCCAGGGGCGCGGCGTGAACCTGCTCGTCCTCGACGAGCCGACCAACCACCTGGACCTGCCGGCCATCGAGCAGCTGGAGTCCGCACTCGACTCGTACACCGGCACCCTGCTGCTCGTCACCCACGACCGGCGGATGCTCGACGCGGTCCGCACCACCCGGCGCATCGAGGTCGCCGACGGCAAGGTGACCGAACTCCGATGACGGTCTCCTTCGGCTGGGGGCCCGTCGAAGCACGGGTCCTCGCCGCCTCGGCCGCCTGCGTGGTCGTCGTGGACGTGCTGTCCTTCACCACGGCCGTGGGCGTCGCCGTCGAGGGCGGCACCGCCGTCCATCCGTACCCCTGGCGGGACGCCACGGCCGTCGCGTACGCCCGGGAGCGGGACGCCGTCCTCGCCGTCGGCCGGAGCGAGGCCACCCCGGCGCACCCGTGGACGCTCTCCCCGGCCGCTCTGCGCGCGGCGCCCGTACCCATGCCCGACCGTCTTGTCCTGCCGTCCCCGAACGGCTCCACGATCGCGGCCGACGCGGCCTCGTGCGGCGCGACCGTCATCGCCGCCTCGCTGCGCAACCACTCGGCCGTCGCCCGCCGGCTCACCGACCGGGGCTACGGCACGGCGGACCGCCCGCTCGCGGTCATCGCCTCCGGCGAGCGGTGGCCCGACGGCTCGCTGCGCCCGGCCCTCGAAGACCTGCTCGGCGCGGGAGCGGTGCTCTCCGCCCTCGCGGGGACGCACACCCTGACCCCGGAGGCGACCGCGGCGGCCACGCTGTGGTCGGCCACCGAGGACCCGGTCGCCGCCTTGCACGGCTGCGACTCGGGCCGTGAACTGTACGCGTACGGCTTTCCGCAGGACGTGGCCGTGGCCGCGGAGGTCGACGGCTCGACGGCCGTCCCCGTCCTCGTGGACGGCGCTTTCCAGGAGGCACCATGACCGACCTACTGACCCGGCTGACCGAGATGCTGGACGATCTGGACGCGGACGTCGACGAGACGATCGACCTCGCCGACGAGATCGCGGCCTCGGGCGACGCCGGCCTCCTGCCGCGCCTCCAGGCGGAGCTGGACCGTGCCCTGGCCGACCGGAACGCCTACGCCCGGGAACTCCTCGGTGGTGTCCTCGCCGCCATCGGCGGCCCGGAGGCCCTGCCCGCGCTGATCCGCGCCTCCGCCGTCGACCTCGGTGACGACCAGGACGGCCTGGCCGCCGAGATCGTCGACCTGGTCCAGGCGGACCCCGGGACATCCCGCGCAGTCCTTGAGCCCCTCACGGACGACGACGACCTCTCCGTCGCCCACCGCGCCGAGTGGGCCATGCGCTTCCTGCCGTAGGACCCGGGACTCATGCGACGAGGCCACAGCCCGCCGGGCTGTGGCCTCGTGTCACTCGGGGTCAGCGGCGCTTGCCGCCGCCCTCGCCCAGGAGCCCGGCCTTGCGCAGGGCGTCGGCCATCGCGCTGTTCGCGGGCGCGGGCGCGGTGGACCGGTCACGGCCGCCGCGCTCGGGCTGCCCGCCCCGGCCGTTCCGGTCGCCCTGCCCGCCGCCCCGGTTGTCGCGGCCCCGCTCGGGCTGTCCGCCCCGGTTCCCGCGCTCGCCCCGGCCGCCGCCGCCCTGCCGCTGCTGCGGAGGCCGCCCGGAGCGCTCGCCCCGCTCGCGTCCGGGCGCCCCGTCCGGGGCCTCCGCGCCCGGCCGGTCGTCGAGCCGCAGCGTCAGCGAGATCCGCTTGCGCGGGATGTCCACGTCCTGGACCTTGACCTTGACCACATCGCCCGGCTTGACCACGTCGCGCGGGTCCTTGACGAAGTTCTTCGACATCGCCGACACATGGACCAGACCGTCCTGGTGCACACCGATGTCCACGAACGCGCCGAAGGCGGCCACGTTGGTGACGACCCCTTCGAGGACCATGCCGGACTCCAGGTCGCCGATCTTCTCGACGCCGTCCTTGAAGGTGGCCGTCCTGAACGCGGGTCGCGGGTCGCGGCCCGGCTTCTCCAGCTCGCGCAGGATGTCCGTCACCGTGGGCAGACCGAAGGTCTCGTCGACGAAGTCGTCCGCCCGCAGCGACCGCAGGGTGCCCGTGTCACCGATGAGCGCCGCGACCTCGCCGCCCGTCGCCTTCACCATCCGGCGCACCACCGGGTACGCCTCGGGGTGCACCGACGAGGAGTCCAGCGGGTCGTCGCCGCCCCGGATGCGGAGGAAGCCCGCGCACTGCTCGTACGCCTTCGGGCCGAGCCGCGCCACGTCCTTGAGCGCCCGGCGGGAACGGAAGGGGCCGTTGGCGTCCCGGTGCGCGACGATGTTCTCCGCGAGGCCGGAGCTGATGCCCGAGACGCGCGAAAGAAGCGGCGCGGAGGCCGTGTTGACGTCGACGCCGACGCCGTTCACACAGTCCTCGACGACCGCGTCGAGGGAGCGCGAGAGCTTCACCTCGGCCAGGTCGTGCTGGTACTGGCCGACACCGATGGACTTCGGGTCGATCTTCACCAGCTCCGCCAGCGGGTCCTGGAGCCGCCGGGCGATGGACACGGCGCCGCGCAACGACACGTCGAGGTCCGGGAGTTCCTGCGAGGCGAACGCGGAGGCCGAGTAGACCGAGGCGCCCGCCTCCGAGACCATCACCTTGGTCAGATTCAACTCGGGGTGCTTGGCGAGGAGTTCGGCCGCCAGCTTGTCGGTCTCACGGGACGCCGTGCCGTTGCCGATCGCGACCAGCTCGACCGCGTGTTCCTTCGCGAGCCGCGCCAGCCTGTCCAGCGCCTGGTCCCACTTGTTGGCGGGCACGTGCGGATGGATCGTGTCGGTGGCCACGACCTTGCCGGTGGCGTCGACCACGGCGACCTTCACGCCCGTACGGAAGCCGGGGTCGAGGCCCAGCGTCGCCCGGGTGCCGGCCGGCGCGGCGAGCAGCAGATCACGCAGGTTCGCCGCGAAGACCCGGACCGCCTCGTCCTCGGCGGCCGTCCGAAGCCGCAGCCGCAGGTCGATCCCGAGGTGGACGAGGATGCGGGTCCGCCAGGCCCAGCGGACGGTGTCCTGCAGCCACTTGTCGCCGGGGCGTCCCCGGTCGGCCACGCCGAAGCGGTGGGCGACGATCCCCTCGTACGAGGAGGGTCCGGGGGTCTCGGCGGGCTCCTCCGGCTCCAGGTCCAGGCTGAGGACGTCCTCCTTCTCGCCGCGCAGCATGGCGAGGATCCGGTGCGAGGGCAGCGCCGTGAACGGCTCGGCGAAGTCGAAGTAGTCGGCGAACTTCGACCCCGCCTCCTCCTGGCCCTCGCGGACCTTCGCCACCAGCCGGCCCCGGCCCCACATGCGCTCGCGCAGCTCGCCGATGAGGTCGGCGTCCTCGGAGAACCGCTCGGCGAGGATCGCCCGCGCGCCCTCCAGGGCCGCGGCGGCGTCCGCGACGCCCTTGGCCGCGTCCACGAAGGCCGCGGCGGCGGCCGAGGGCTCCACCGACGGGTCGGCGAGCAGCCCCTCCGCCAGCGGTTCGAGTCCGGCCTCGCGCGCGATCTGGGCCTTGGTCCGGCGCTTCGGCTTGAAGGGCAGGTAGATGTCCTCCAGGCGCGCCTTGGTGTCGGCGGCCCGGATCCGGGCCTCGAGCTCCTCCGTCAGCTTGCCCTGCTCACGTACGGAGTCGAGGACCGCCTTCCGGCGGTCCTCCAGCTCGCGCAGATAGCGCAGCCGCTCTTCGAGCGTGCGCAGCTGCGCGTCGTCGAGCATCTCCGTCGCTTCCTTGCGGTAGCGCGCGATGAACGGCACGGTGGAACCGCCGTCGAGCAGCTCGACGGCTGCCTTCACCTGTCGCTCGCGTACGCCGAGTTCCTCGGCGATCCTTGCTTCGATGGACGTCGTCACGGTGTCCCGACTCGCCTTCTCGTGCCTCAAGCTTGCGAGTGCATTGTGCCGGGTCGCTCACCCGTACGCGGCATCCGACCCGTTTGCGCGCGCGCCGGGGCCGCCGTGCCCCGGCCCCTTCCGATCGGCTCAGCCCTTGCTGATCAGGTCCGCGGGGAAGGCGCCCGCGGCGGACGCCGAGACGGCGAAGCCGCGCGCCAGTCCGGTGAGCCGCTCGACCCCGGCCGCGCCGAGGTGCTCGTAGGGGGCGGTGTCCAGCCGGTCCGTGACCTCCTCCAGCTCCTCCCGCAGCCGGGTCCCGGTCTCGGTCAGCTCGCCCTCGGCGTCGAGCAGGCCGCGTGCGCGCAGCCGCTCGGCCGCCGCCTCCCAGTCGGCGCGCCGCCAGCCGCGGCTGCCGAGGAACCAGCGCGGGCTCATCGCCCTGCCGGTCGCCGTGTGGGAGACGACCGCCTCGATCGGGTCGAGGCCCAGCGAGAGCAGGGCCGCGAGGTGCCCGTCGCCCCGGTGCTCGCGCAGCAGCGTCGCGGCGTGCCAGTAGGCGAGGTGGGGCGCCTCAGGCACCGGCAGGTCGGCGTTGGCGGAGTAGAGCGGCCTGGCGTGCCGGGTGCAGGCCTCGGTGGCGCGCAGGGCGAGTTCGGCGGCCTCGGCCATCTCGGGGGAGGTGATCGTCTCCTCGCCGAGCAGCCGGCGCAGGGTCGCGTCGGCGGCGCGCAGCCGGGCGTCGAGGACGGCCGCGGGCGAGGCGGTCTCCCAGACGGCGGGCAGGTGCCGGGCGAGCAGCTCGTGGTTGTAGTTGTAGAAGGTCGCGGCGACGGTGCCGGCGCCGACCGCGCCGAGGACGGCGCTGCGCGCGGCGAGCCGCGCCGCCGCGCCGTCGGTGATGCCGAGTCCGCCGCACTCGCGGTCGAGGTCGGGCGAGAAGTAGAGCGTGGTGTGGATCGTGTTGACGGCGTTGTGGCAGCGGCGTCCGGCACGCGGGGGGAGAGAGGTCGTCATGGACCCGTACGTTACCGACTGGTCGGTACGACGGGAACAGGCGGGCCGTGCCGGCGGACACACCGACCGGCGACGGGTTCGCCATGGATGGCAGGAAAGGTGGGTTCCTCGTCGTTGCGGACGCCCCGGGCCCGGCGAAGGATGGAGGCATGCTCCAGCGCCCCGTCCTCGTCGTCCTCTTCGACGGCGTCCAGAGCCTCGACGTCACCGGCCCCTTCGAGGTGTTCGCCGGCGCCGCGCGCGCCGCCGGAGACCCGTCCGCGTATCCGCTCCGCACCGCCTCCCTCGACGGCGGACCCGTCCGTACGCACAGCGGGCTGCGGCTGCTCCCCGACACCACGCTCGCCGAGGCCGTCGCCGACGGCGGACCGCACACCCTCGTGGTTCCCGGCGGCGAGGGCACCCGCGCACCCGACCCCGCCCTGATCGACTGGCTCCGCACCCACGCCCCTGGCGCCGGGCGGCTCGTCTCCGTCTGCACCGGGGCGCTGCTCCTCGCCGAGGCCGGGCTCCTCGACGGACACCGGGCGACGACCCACTGGATCGCCTGCGACCACCTCGCCCGCTGCTACCCCGACGTCGAGGTCGACCCGGAGCCCATCTTCGTACGGGACGGGCGGCTCTCCACCTCCGCCGGGGTCACCGCGGGCATCGACCTGGCACTGGCCCTGGTCGAGGAGGACCTCGGCCGGGACGTGGCCCTCACGGTCGCCCGCCACCTGGTCGTCTTCCTGCGCCGCCCCGGCAACCAGGCCCAGTTCAGCGCCCAGCTCTCCGCCTAGACCGCCCGCCGTGAGCCACTGCGCGACCTCCAGCACTGGATCACCGAACACCCCGGGGAGGACCTCTCCGTCGAGGCGCTCGCCGCCCGCGCCCGGCTCTCGCCCCGCCACTTCGCCCGCGCCTTCCACGCGGAGACCGGCACCCCGCCCGGCCGCTACGTCGACCGGGTCCGGATCGAACACGCCCGCCGGCTCCTCGAGGAGACCTCGCGCGGTGTCGAGGAGGTCGCCCGCGCCTCGGGCTACGGGACGCCGGAGGCCATGCGCCGCGCCTTCACCAAGGCCCTCGGCACCACCCCCGCCGACTACCGCCGCCGCTTCCACGCACCCGTCCACCGAACCGAATGAAAGGGCACACCGTGCAGATCGCCGTCCTGCTCTACCAGGGCTTCACCACACTCGACGCCGTCGGGCCGTACGAACTCCTCGCCCGCCTCCCCGGCGCCGAGACCGTCTTCGTGGCCAAGGAGACCGGCCCCGTCCGCAACGACCAGGGCAGTCTCGCGCTCGTCGCCGACAGGACCCTCGCCGAGGTCCCGCGCCCGGACATCGTCCTCGTCCCCGGCGGGCCCGACTCCCGGCAGGCCATGAACGACCCGGAGATCCGGGCCTGGCTCCGTACCGCGGACGAGACCAGCACCTGGACCACCTCGGTCTGCACGGGCTCCCTGCTCCTGGCCGCCGCCGGTCTGCTCGGCGGCCGCCGCGCCACCACCCACTGGCTCGCCCGGGAGGAGCTCCGGGCGCTGGGCGCCGAGCCCACCGGCGAGCGGGTCGTCTTCGACGGCAAGTACGTCACGGCCGCCGGGGTCTCCTCCGGCATCGACATGGCGCTGCACCTGCTCGGCCGGATCGCCGGGGACGAGACCGCCCAGACGATTCAGCTGCTCACGGAGTACGACCCGCAGCCGCCGTACGACGCGGGCTCCCCGGAGAAGGCGCCGGCCGCGATCGTCGCGCACTGGCGGGGCACACCCGTCGAGTCGCTCGCGCGGGAGGGCTGAGACTCAGAGCCCGTATGTGAAGCGGGGCGCGCGGCGCTCCAGGAAGGCGGCGACCCCCTCCGCGGTGTCGCCGCTGCCGCGCGCCTGCTCGGCCCAGTGGGCGTCCCGGTCCAGGCGCCCGTCCGCGAACTCCTTGGCGGCCGCCTGCGTCAGGAGCGAGCGGGAGGCCAGCACCCGGACGAACTCGGCCACCCGCTTGTCGAGCTCGCCCACCGGGTGGAGCTCGTCCACGAACCCGGTCCGCAGGGCCCGCTCGGCGTCGATCAGCTCACCGGAGAACAGCAGGTACTTGGCGGTCGCGGGCCCCACGAGAGCGGCGAGCCTGCGGGTCGAGGAGGCCGGGTAGACGATGCCGAGCTTCGACGGGGTGACACCGAAGCGGGCGCCCTCCTCGGCGAAGCGCAGATCGCAGGCGGCGGCGAGCTGGCTGCCGCCCCCGACGCAGAAGCCGCGGACGGCGGCGAGGGTCGGCCTGGGGAAGGCCGCGAGGGCGTCCTCGGCCCGTACCGCGAGCGTCTGCTGCTCGTCCCCCGGCTCCCGCAGCGCCGAGATGTCGGCCCCGGCGCAGAAGGTGTCGCCCTCGCCCGTCAGGACCAGGACCCGCACCGCGGGATCGGCGGCGAGCCGGTCCAGTACGCCGGGCAGGGCACGCCACATGCCGGCGCTCATCGCGTTGCGCTTGGCGGGGTTGGCGATGACGACGGTGGCGATCCCGTCCGTGACGCTGACCTTCAGCTGTGGCTCCATGGGCCGGATGCTATCCGCCGTGCTCGAACGTACGATCAGGAAGGGGTCGCCCTGAGGAGGGACCGCATGGCCAAGGACACCCGCGGGACGCGTGAGGAGCCGGACCCCGTCCGGGACATGGCGCGCGAGGGGAAGAAGCTCAGCCGCAGCTTCGGCTGGCTGGCCGCCCTCGGCACCCTGCTGGTGATCGGCGGTGTCGTCGGTCTGGTCTACACGGGCGTCGCCACCCTGACCTCGATGCTGCTCTTCGGCTGGCTGCTGCTGATCGGCGGTGCCGTGGGCCTGCTCCAGGCGATCCAGTCGCGGGGCACCAGCTACTTCTGGCTCGCCGTGGTGGTGGCCGCCCTGAACATCGCCGCCGGTCTCGTGGTGATCCGTCACCCGGAGGGCTCGGCGGAGACGCTGACGATGTTCGCGGCCCTGCTGTTCCTGACCGGTGGTGTCTTCCGTCTGGTCGGCAGTGTGGTGGTGCGCGGTCCGCAGTTCGGCTGGACGCTGCTCCAGGGAGCCTTCGGCCTGCTGCTCGGGCTGCTCGTCCTCTTCGACTGGCCGGACAGCAGCCGGTACGTGCTCGGGGTCTTCTTCTCGCTCGCGCTGCTCTTCGACGGCCTCGGCCTGATCGCGATCGGGGTGGGCGGGCGACGGATCGTCAGTATGGTGACCCCGGCCCCGGCCCCGGCCCCGGCCCCGGCCCCGGCCCCGGCCCCGGCCCCGGCCCCGGCCCCGGCCCCGACCCCGCCCCCGGACACGGCCCCGACCGCCACCTCGGCACCGGACCCGACCCCGGTTCAGGGGAGGGCCCCGGAGTCATCAGAAAACGCGCCCGATCAGTCGAAGAACTGACATCGGCATACTCAGCCGATCAGAAAGCAGCCGATAAGTGTCGACTTCTGGTCAGTAGGCCGGTCCGCCCTCGCGCATTGCCAAGACTCGATCCGTGGCGAGAATCGAGCACGAGGGTGGGAACCGTACCGTGGAGACCCGCGGAGGTGGCCCCGCCCGGCAACCGTCCTACGAAGGAGTCTGGCGCTTCACCGCTGCCGCGGTCGACGTCTCCGTCCCGCAGGCCCGGCACGCCGTACGCGACCTTCTGGTCCGCCAGGGCGTCCCCCTCCATCAGGAGATCATGGACGGCCTGCTGCTGATCGTCTCCGAGCTGGTCACCAACGCCGTGCGGCACGCCGCGCTGCTGTCGCCGGAGATAGCGGTGGAGGTGGCCATCGGCCCCGAGTGGATCCGGGTGTCCGTCGAGGACAACCACCCGTACCGCCCCAAGGCTCTTGAGGCGGACTACGGGCAGACGGGCGGCCGCGGGCTGCTCCTGGTCCGCGAGATCGCCCAGGAGGCCGGCGGCGCCTGCGACGTCGAGCACACCGCGAGCGGCGGCAAGATCATCTGGGCGGCGCTGCCCCTGGCCCCGATGGCACCGGGGCCCGAGGCCGTGATCCACCAGCCGGTCGTCACCAGCCCCCGGACGGACCCGTCAGTTCCCTGATGGCGGGGCGCGCCGCGTCGAGGACCGTCATGAACCAGGCGGAGAAAGGCGCGGCGCCATGGCGCTCGGCCAGCTCGGCAGCGGTCACGAAGGCGGTGTCCTCGATCTCCTCCGGGTCCGGCCGGGGGTCGGCCTGCACCAGGCCGACGAAGAGGTGGTTGAACTCCTGCTCCACCAGGCCCGAGGCCGGGTCGGGGTGGTTGTAGCGGACGGTGCCCGCCTCCGCGAGCAGCGTGGGGGAGACGCCCAGCTCCTCGAAGGTCCGCCGGGCGGCCGCCGTGAACGGAGCCTCACCCGGGTAGGGGTGGCCGCAGCAGGTGTTCGACCAGACGCCGGGGGAGTGGTACTTGCCGAGCGCGCGGCGCTGGAGCAGCAGCCGGCCCGACTCGTCGAAGAGGAAGACGGAGAAGGCGCGGTGCAGCAGCCCGGGCGCCTGGTGGGCGGCGAGCTTCTCGGCCGTGCCGATGGTCGTCCCGTCCTCGTCGACCAGTTCGAGCATGATCGGCGCCGGGGCACCGGACGGCTGGACACCGTTCGACATGATCTCCGGCGAGATCTGAGCCGCGGTGGCTGGTGTGGTCGGCATACCCATCCTTCGCTTCGGTCCTCGGCCCGGTGGGGCCACCTCAGTCTGCCGTACAAAACGGGCTTGTCCGTACTTCGGCGGCCGGACGTGGCCGCTCCCGCCGCACCGGACTGTCACCGGTGCGGCGGGAGCGGAGGGACGGCACGAGGAGGCTAGACCCCGAAAGCCGCCGGATAGGCGATCGTGCCCGGCGGAACGGGTACGGAGTCGTCGAGCACGAGCGCCATCATCGCCTCGTCGGGAACCTCGAAACCTGGCTTGATTCCATACTCAGACGCACGTACGAAGCCGAACCTCGGGTAGTACTCCGGATGCCCCAGGACGAGCACGAACGGTTCGCCCCGCAGCCGGGCCGCGTCGAGCACCGCGCGGACCACGGCCTGCCCCGCCCCCGTCCGCTGGTGTTCCTGAGCCACCGAGACCGGGGCGAGCGCCGCCGCGGGGGCGTCGCCGACCCGGCAGCGGGTGATCAGGGCATGCGCCGCGACCGAGCCGTCGGCGGCCTCGGCCACGTACGAAAGGCCGGGGAGCCAGGCGTCGGGGTCCCGCCGGAGGGCCTCGACCAGATCGGCCTCCGCGTCCGACCCGAAGGCCTCCGCCACGACCCGTCGGATCGCCGGGGCGTCCCCTGCGGTCTCCTGACGGGTGGGCCACCGGGGATCGGCGGGCCGCAGGACGAATCCGGCGTACCCGTAGTCGGAGCCGTGATCCCGGCGCAGGGCGATCTCGGCGCGGGCGCCGGCCACCGCCTCGGTCATGCCGGGCACGGAGGTGTCCGCCGCCTCGGCGTGCGCGGCCAGTGGACCGTAGTACTCGTCCCAGTCGCTCTCCGGCTGGGTGAAGGTCCCCAGGATCCGGTAACCGGCCTCGACGGCCGCCGCCGCGTTGCCGGTGACGGTACGGAGCGGGTAGTTCTCGTCCCAGAAGGCGCGGGCCACCGGGCCCGGCTCCCCGGTCGTCCAGACGCACTCGGTGAGCACCAGCGTGCCGCCCGGTGCCAGGAGCCTGCGCCACTCGGTGAGCGCCCGGTCGAAACCGAGGACGAAGACCGAGCTCTCGGCCCAGACGAGGTCGAAGGAGCCGTCGGGGAACGGCGGTGCGCCCATGTCGGCGCGGAGGGTACGGATCGAGCCGTCGAGCCCGCGGGCGGCGGCGGACCGCCGCAGTTCCGCGAGGAAGGGCTCGTGGGTGTCGACGGCGGTCACCTCGGCGCCCGCCTCGGCGGCGAGGAGCAGCGCGGAGCGACCGGGGCCGCAGCCCAGATCGAGCACGCGGGGACGCTCCGGGAGCCTCCCCGCGAGCGCGAGAAGCCGTCGGGTGGTGGTGTCGGAGCCGGGGCCCTGCCGCGGAAGACCGTGGTGCAGGGCGAAGAAGGAGTCGTGCAAGGCGTTGTCGGACAACGTGGGAAACCCTTGGTGAGAGGGCCCCGGCCGACGACGTGACCGGTGGGAAGACCGGGATCAGGTCAGCCGGAGACCCGGAGGCTGAGGGACGACCGGGCGCTGCCGCTGCGGGCAGCCTCCATCGCGACGGTCATCAACCTCAGCTCCTCTCTCCACACGTTCGTGCGAAAAGACTAACAGCCGGCCGTCTCCCCGGGAACTCAGAGACAGAGCTTCGCCTCGTGCTCCGCGTGCCCCACGGGCTCCAGCTGGAAGGTGCAGTGCTCCACGTCGAAGTGCGACCCGAGGCACCCCTGGAGGGAGTGCAGCATCTTCTCGTGGCCGACCGAGTCCAGTGCGCCCTGGTCCACGACCACGTGCGCGGAGAGCACGGGCATCCCCGAGGTGATCGTCCAGGCGTGGAGGTCGTGCACGTCCTCGACCCCCGGCAGGGCCAGGATGTGCGCCCGCACCTCCGCCATGTCGACTCCCTTGGGGGCCGCCTCCAGGAGTACGTCGAGGGTCTCGCGCAGCAGCTTGACCGTACGGGGGACGATCATCAGGCCGATCACGATCGAGGCGATCGGGTCGGCGTACTGCCATCCCGTGGCCAGGATGATGCCGGCCGCGACGATCACCGTGACCGATCCCAGGGCGTCCGCGAGCACCTCCAGGTACGCCCCGCGCACATTGAGGCTGTCCTTCTGGCCCCGCATGAGCAGCGAGAGCGAGATCACGTTGGCGACCAGACCGATCGCCGCGAACGTGATCGCCAGGCCGCCCTTGGTCTCGGCCGGCTCGACGAACCGCTGGACCGCCTCGTACAGCACGTAGCCGCCGACGCCGAGCAGCAGCAGACAGTTGGCGAGCGCCGCCAGGATCTCGGCGCGCGCGAACCCGAAGGTGCGGTTCCCGGAGGGCGGCCGGTTGGCGAAGTGGATGGCGAGCAGCGCCATCGCGAGGCCGACCGCGTCGGTCGCCATGTGGGCCGCGTCGGCGATCAGGGCGAGCGAGTCGGCGAGGAGACCGCCGATGATCTCGATCACCATCACGGAGAGCGTGATGCCGAGTGCTATCCGCAGCCGGTTCTTGTACGCGGCCCCGGCGGTGCCGGTCGGCGCCGGTCCGCCGTGGCTGTGCCCGTGGTCGTGTCCAGCCCCCATGGAATGGCCTCCAGATCATGTGGTCGCAGGTGCCCCGAGTCGCAAGTGAACTACGGGTGGGGGGTATGCGCAACACGGTACTGAACACCGTTGTCATATGCTCTGACCTGCGGTGATGCAGGAGTGACCGGCCATGGCGAGAAGTCGCCCCGGCACGTCCCAGGGGCGGGCTCCGGTCGTGGTTTGTGAGGCGGGCCACCGATCGCCCATGATGATCTCCACCGGGCGAGGCGCAGCTACGAGGACACGGGTGGGCCCGGGGGAGTCCTGCCCGCGAAGCCTCGGTGAACTCACGCTTCTGTTCATCCGATAGCCTCAGCCGACGTGTCGCCGCCCCGTGCCGGGCCGCACCGCCGCGCCCGGGGCCGCCATGGCCCCGCCGGCCCCTCCGTCAGCTCCAAGGAGTGAGTTCGTCTGTCGACCGCCATCGTCACCGGTCCGCCGGCACCCGGATCCTCGCTCGCCGGAGATCTGCGGTCGCTCGGCTTCGACGTCAAGGCCGCATCGGACGCCGACGAGGCCGGAGCCCTGCTGGCCGCCGTACCGGCGGGTGAGCGCGTCGCGCTCGTCGACCCGCGGTTCGTCGGTCACCTGCACGCGCTGCGCCTCACCCTGACCGATCCCCGGTTCCCGGCCGCGGCCGCCCCCGGCGCACTCGCCGCACAGCAGGAGGCCCGCCCCGCGCTCATCCGCGCGCTCAAGGCCGCCACCGCCACCGACGACCTCCCCGGCACCCTCGCCGACGCCCTCGGCGCCGACGGCGTCGCCGTGCACCGGCCCCAGCTCGGCACCCTCGTCGCCACCGTGCCCGCCGACCCGGAGGCCCGCCACGAGGCCCGCGCCGCCGTCGACGCCGTCGACGAGGAGGCCGTACGCCTCCGCTCGGCCGTCAAGGCCCACGACGGCTTCTTCACCACCTTCTTCATCAGCCCGTACTCGCGCTACATCGCCCGCTGGTGCGCGCGCCGCGGACTCACCCCCAACCAGGTGACGACCGCCTCGCTGCTCACCGCCCTGATCGCGGCCGGCTGCGCGGCGACCGGTGAGCGCGGCGGCTACATCGCGGCCGGCGTCCTGCTCCTTGTCTCCTTCGTCCTCGACTGCACGGACGGGCAGCTCGCCCGCTACGCGCTGAAGTACTCGACGATGGGCGCCTGGCTCGACGCCACCTTCGACCGGGCCAAGGAGTACGCCTTCTACGCGGGTCTCGCCCTCGGCGCGGCCCGCAACGGCGACGACGTGTGGGGCCTCGCGCTCGGCGCGATGGTCCTCATGACCTGTCGGCACGTCGTGGACTTCTCGTTCAACGAGGCCAACCACGACGCCACCGCCAACACCAGCCCCACCGCCGCCCTCTCCGGCCGGCTCGACAGCCTCGGCTGGACCGTCTGGGCCCGCCGCATGATCATCCTGCCGATCGGCGAGCGCTGGGCGATGATCGCCGTCCTCACCGCCGTCACCACTCCCCGGATCGTCTTCTGGGCGCTGATCATCGGCTGCGCCTTCGGCGCCTGCTACACCACGGCGGGCCGCGTCCTGCGCTCCCTGACCCGCAAGGCGAAGCGCACGGACCGGGCCGCGCGGGCCCTGGCGGACCTCGCGGACTCCGGCCCGCTGGCCGGGATCGCGGGTCGGATCTTCGGCCGGGCCGGGCTCGGGCTGCTCCCCGGGTTCGTCCTCGCGTTCATCGCCACGGGCGTACTGATCTCCGCGGTCCTCGCCCGCCCCTTCGGGGACGGTGGGACCGTCGTCGCCGCCGCCCTGTACGTGATGTTCGCCGGCGCGGCCGTCGCCCACCCCCTCAAGGGCGCCCTCGACTGGCTCGTACCCCCGCTCTTCCGCGCCGCCGAGTACACCACCGTCCTCGTGCTCGCCGCCCGCTCCGACTCCCCGGGCGCCCTTCCGGCGGCATTCGGCCTTGTCGCGGCGGTCGCCTACCATCACTACGACACGGTGTACCGCATCCGCGGCGGCACCGGCGCGCCGCCCGCGTGGCTGGTGCGCGTCACCGGCGGTCACGAGGGGCGCACGCTCCTGGTGGCCGTCCTCGCCGCCCTGCTGGCGGACCGCGGCGACGACTTCACCCTGGCCCTGACCGCTCTGGCGGCGGCCGTCGCCCTTGTGGTGCTCGTGGAGTCCATCCGCTTCTGGGTCTCCGCCGGAGCACCCGCCGTTCACGACGAAGGAGAAACAGCATGATCGGTCTCGTACTGGCAGCCGGTGCCGGACGGCGTCTGCGCCCCTACACCGACACCCTTCCGAAGGCCCTCGTGCCCGTCGACGGCGAGACCACGATTCTCGACGGGACGCTGAAGAACTTCGCCGAGATCGGCCTCACCGAGGTCGCGATCGTCGTCGGCTACCGCAAGGAGGCCGTCTACGACCGCAAGGAGGCCCTGGAGGCGAAGTACGGCCTCAAGATCACCCTCGTCGACAACGACAAGGCCGAGGAGTGGAACAACGCCTACTCCCTGTGGTGCGCCCGTGAGGTCCTCAAGCGCGGTGTGATCCTCGCCAACGGCGACACCGTCCACCCGGTCTCCGTCGAGAAGACCCTGCTCGCCGCCCGCGGCGACGGCCAGAAGATCATCCTCGCCCTCGACACGGTGAAGAGCCTCGCCGACGAGGAGATGAAGGTCATCACCGCCGAGGGCAAGGGCGTCCAGCGCATCACCAAGCTCATGGACCCGGCCACCGCCACCGGCGAGTACATCGGTGTCACCCTCATCGAGGCCGAGGCCGCGGAGGAGCTCGCCGACGCCCTCAAGGCCACCTTCGAGCGCGACCCCGACCTCTACTACGAGGACGGCTACCAGGAGCTGGTCAACCGCGGCTTCACCGTCGACGTGGCCCCCATCGGCGACGTCAAGTGGGTCGAGATCGACAACCACGACGACCTCGCGAAGGGCCGTGAGATCGCGTGCCAGTACTGACTCGGCTGATCCCCTCGCCGGTCGTCGTCGACATCCGCAGAGGAGCGCTGGACGACCTGTCCGCGCTCCTCGCGGACCAGCGGATCTCCAGCAACGGCAAGATCGCCGTCGCCATCAGCGGCGGCTCGGGCCTCAAGCTGCGTGACCAGTTCGCCGCCGAACTCCCGGGTGCCGACTGGTACCCGGTCTCGGGCGGCACCATCGACGAGGCCGTGAAGCTCGCCGACGCCATGCGGGGCAAGCGGTACGACGCCGTGGTCGCCCTCGGCGGCGGCAAGATCATCGACGTGACCAAGTACGCGGCGGCCCGGGTCGGGCTGCCGTTGGTGGCCATCGCCACCAATCTGTCGCACGACGGGATCTGCTCCCCGATCTCGACCCTGGACAACGACAACGGCCGCGGCTCCTACGGTGTGCCCACCCCGATCGCCCTCGTCATCGACCTGGACGTGATCAGGGAGGCGCCGGTCCGCTTCGTCCGCTCCGGCATCGGCGACGCGATCTCCAACCTCTCCGCCATCGCGGACTGGGAGCTCTCCCACGAGATCACCGGGGAGCCCGTCGACGGCCTCGCGGCCGCCATGGCCCGCAGCGCCGGCGAGGCGGTGCTCCGCCACCCCGGCGGCGTCGGCGACGACGACTTCCTGGTCTCCCTCTCCGAGGGCCTGGTGATGTCCGGCATCGCCATGTCGATCAGCGGGGACAGCCGCCCCTCGTCGGGCGCCTGCCACGAGATCAGCCACGCCTTCGACCTGCTCTTCCCGACCCGTGCCGCCAGCCACGGCGAGCAGTGCGGTCTCGGAGCGGCCTTCGCCATGCACCTGCGCGGTGCCCGCGAGGGGTCCGCGCAGATGGTCGAGACCCTGCGCAGGCACGGGCTGCCCGTCCTCCCGGAGGAGATGGGCTTCACCGTGGACGAGTTCGTGCAGGCGGTGTCCTTCGCCCCGCAGACCCGGCCGGGCCGCTTCACCATCCTCGAACACCTCGACCTGTCCGACGACGAGATCAGGGACGCGTACGCCGACTATGCAAAAGCCATCGGTAGCTGAGCTCCGACCGGTCGTCCACCCGCCGGGTGTGAAGGACCGGCGGAGCGGTGAGCACTGGGGCGGCCGCCTGTACATGCGGGAGATCTCGCTCAGGATCACCCGGCAGCTCGTCGGCACCAGGATCACGCCGAACCAGCTCACGTACGTCATGACCCTCGCGGGTGTCCTCGCGGCCCCGGCCCTGCTGGTGCCGGGGATCCCGGGGGCGCTGCTCGGCGCGCTCATGGTCCAGCTCTACCTGCTGCTCGACTGCGTCGACGGCGAGGTGGCCCGCTGGAAGAAGCAGTTCTCCCTCGGCGGGGTGTACCTGGACAGGGTCGGCGCCTACCTGTGCGACGCGGCCGTGCTCGTCGGCTTCGGCCTGCGCGCCGCCGACCTGTGGGGCTCGGGCCGGATCGACTGGCTGTGGGCCTTCCTCGGCACGCTCGCCGCCCTCGGCGCCATCCTGATCAAGGCCGAGACCGACCTCGTCGGCGTCGCCCGCCACCAGGGCGGTCTGCCTCCGGTCAAGGAGGCGGCCTCCGAGCCGCGCTCCTCCGGCATGGCCCTCGCCCGCAGGGCCGCCGCGGCGCTCAAGTTCCACCGGCTCGTCCTCGGCATCGAGGCCTCGCTGCTGATCGTGGTCCTCGCGATCGCGGACCAGGTCCGTGGCGACCTGTTCTTCAGCCGGCTCGGTGTCGCAGTCCTCGCCGGCATCGCGCTGCTCCAGACCGTGCTGCACCTGGTCTCGATCATGGTTTCCAGCAGGCTGAAGTGAGGCCGGCCGCGAGCACGCCGCTCAGGGTGGGAGCCGTCGTCATCACGATGGGCAACCGCCCCGACGACCTGCGCGCGCTGATCGACTCGGTCGCCGAGCAGGAGGGCGACCGGATCGAGGTCGTCGTCGTCGGGCAGGGCACCCCGGTCACCGGGGTGCCCGACTGGGTGCGGACCGTCGACCTGCCGGAGAACGTCGGCATCCCCGCCGGCCGGAACATCGGCATCGAGGCCTTCGGCCCCGGCGGCACCGACGTCGACGTCCTGCTGTTCCTCGACGACGACGGGAAGCTCGCCCACAAGGACACCGCCGAACTGGTCCGGCAGGCCTTCACCGCCGACCCGCGGCTCGGCATCATCAGCTTCCGGATCGCCGACCCGGAGACCGGGACCACCCAGCGCCGGCACGTGCCGCGGCTGCGCGCGGCCGACCCGATGCGCTCCTCGCGGGTGACCACCTTCCTCGGCGGCGCCAACGCCGTGCGCACCAAGGTCTTCGCCGAAGTCGGCGGTCTGCCGGGCGAGTTCTTCTACGCACACGAGGAGACCGACCTCGCCTGGCGCGCGCTCGACGCCGACTGGATGATCGACTACCGTTCCGACATGGTGCTGTTGCACCCCACCACAGCCCCGTCCCGGCACGCCTCGTACCACTTCAACGTGGCCCGCAACCGAGTGTGGCTGGCACGTCGCAATCTGCCCGCACCTCTGGTGCCGGTCTATCTCGGCGTCTGGCTGCTGCTCACGCTGGCCCGGCGGCCCTCGCTCCCCGCGCTGAAGGCGTGGTGCGGCGGTTTCCGCCAGGGCTGGACCACCCCCTGCGGACCGCGCCGCCCCATGAGGTGGCGTACGGTGTGGCGGCTGACCCGGCTGGGTCGCCCCCCGGTCGTCTGACATCGTGGTACCGACGTGCCGCGCATCTTGAACACGAAAGTTTCGACTGTGAGTGACACACACCAGGGCGGGGCGGTCGCGACGAGCGCGCCCCCGTCCGTCGACGAGGGCCTGGCCCCGGCCGCGCTGGCCGCGAAGTACGGCCTCTCCGTCAGCGGCGCCCGGCCCGGGCTGTTCGAGTACGTCCGCGAGCTGTGGAGCCGCCGCCACTTCATCCTGGCCTTCTCCTCCGCCAAGCTGACCGCCCAGTACAGCCAGGCGAAGCTCGGCCAGGTGTGGCAGGTGGCGACCCCGCTGCTCAACGCCCTGGTCTACTACCTGATCTTCGGGCTGATCCTCGGCGCGGGACAGGGGATGCCCAAGGACGTCTACATCCCCTTCCTGGTCACCGGCATCTTCGTGTTCACCTTCACCCAGAGCTCGGTCATGGCCGGCGTCCGGGCGATCTCGGGGAACCTCGGCCTCGTCCGCGCCCTGCACTTCCCGCGGGCCAGCCTCCCGATCTCCTTCTCGCTCCAGCAGCTCCAGCAGCTGCTGTTCTCGATGATCGTCCTCGTCGCGATCGTGATCTCCTTCGGCAGCTACCCCTCCCTCCGGTGGCTGCTGGTGATCCCGGCGCTCTTCCTGCACTTCGTGTTCAACGTGGGCCTGGCGATGATCGTGGCCAGGCTTGGTTCCAAGACGCCCGACCTCGCCCAGCTGATGCCGTTCATCATGCGGACCTGGTTGTACGCGTCCGGCGTCATGTTCTCGATCCCGGTGATGCTCGCCGACAAGCCGGCCTGGATCGCCGACATCCTCATGTACAACCCGGCGGCGGTCTACATGGACCTGATCCGCTTCGCGCTCATCGACAGCTACAGCGCGAGCAACCTGCCGGACCACGTCTGGATGACCGCCCTCGCCTGGGCGCTCGTCGTCGGCATCGGCGGTTTCGTCTACTTCTGGAAGGCCGAGGAGAGGTACGGCCGTGGCTGACACGAACGAGGGCAAGGTCCCCACCGTCATCTGCGACGACGTCCACATCGTCTACCGGGTCAACACCGGTGGCGGGGGCAAGGGCAGCGCCACGGCGGCGCTCAGCCGGATCGTCGGCCGCGGCAAGGCCGAGGTCACCCGGGGCGTCCGCAAGGTCCACGCGGTCCGCGGTGTCACCTTCACCGCCTACCGGGGCGAGGCCATCGGCCTGATCGGCTCCAACGGCTCCGGCAAGTCGACGCTGCTGCGCGCCATCGCCGGCCTGCTGCCCACCGAGACCGGCAAGGTCTTCACCGACGGACAGCCCTCGCTCCTGGGCGTCAACGCGGCACTGATGAACGACCTCACGGGCGAGCGCAACGTGATCCTGGGCGGCCTCGCCATGGGCATGAGCCGCGAGGAGGTCCGCGAGCGGTACGAGGGGATCGTCGACTTCTCCGGCATCAACGAGAAGGGCGACTTCATCAGCCTGCCCATGCGCACGTACTCCTCCGGCATGGGCGCCCGGCTCCGTTTCGCCATCGCGGCGGCCAAGAACCACGACGTCCTCCTCATCGACGAGGCGCTGGCGACCGGTGACCGCAAGTTCCAGATCCGCTCCGAGGAGCGGATCCGCGAGCTCCGCAAGGAGGCCGGCACGGTCTTCCTGGTGAGCCACAGCAACAAGTCCATCCGGGACACCTGCGACCGGGTGCTCTGGCTGGAGAAGGGGCAGCTCCTCATGGACGGCCCCACGGACGAGGTCCTCAAGGCCTACGAGCGGGAGACCGCCCGCTAGGGCCTGTCTGACAATTCCCGCCGGGTCCGGCCCGCCCGGCACGCACGCTCGCCGCACGGCCGAAACGCCCAAGTAGCTCCGCTACGAGGGCGTCCCGGCCGCACGCCGATCGCACGCACCGAACGACCCGGCCTGATCCGGCGCGAAATTGTCAGACAGGCCCTAGCCCCGCCGCCCGCGCCGCCCGCACCGCCCCCACTCACCGGTGGGGGCGGTTCCGGTTTCCGCGCGTCCTGCCGTCACCTGGAATGTTCATGCGGTAAACATCGGGCAGGATGAGCCCATGGCAGCGATCTCGGGGGGAAAGACCTACCACCACGGCGATCTGCGCAACGCGCTGATCTGCGCGGCCGTCGGCCTCGCCACCGAGGGCGGCCCCGAGCGGGTCGTCCTGCGCGAGGCGGCCCGCCGGGTCGGCGTCTCGCCCACCGCCGCCTACCGGCACTTCGACGGACGCGGCGAACTCCTCCGCACCGTCAGGGCCCACGCCCGCCGGGAGCTCGCCGCCTCCATGGAGCAGGCCGCCGCCCGCGAGCCGGGCGCCGACGACCCCGCGCTCGCGGCCGAGCGACGGGTCGCCGCCCTCTGCCGGGGATACGTCGGCTTCGCCGTCGAGCAGCCCGGCCTCTACCGGGCCGCGTTCTGTGCCCCCCGCACCGCCGACGAGGCCGAACCGGCACCGGAGCGAGAGACCGCCGAGCCCGAGGTCCGTGCGTTCACCCTGCTCAGGGAGGCACTCGAAGCGCTCGCCCGGTGCGGCGCGGCTCGGTGCGGAGCCCGTCCCGCCACCGGCGCCGCCGCGTGGTCCGCCGTGCACGGGCTGTCACTCCTCCTGGTCGACGGGCCCCTTCGCCGTCTCTCCGCACAGGGCAGGAACGTCGCCGTCGAGGCGACCCTCGCCATGGTGGTCTCCGGCATGCGCGCCGTCTGAGTCATCCCCTTGGTTCGAACTCCCTTGCAGCGCGGGCGGGTTGGCGACTCGTACGGGTGACCTTGTCCGCGTCCGCCACCCCGGAATGGCGACGGCCGTCGTACAACGTAAGCTGGACCGGTCTGTTTCGCGGCAAGTAGGGCGATACTCCACGACCATCGGGCCCCCGGGCGGCGGCTCTACGGGCAGGGGTCGGCGGCGTGTCCGAAATAGGATGGATTGGATCGGCAGTGTAGAACGGGAGACGTGACGGCCATGACGCAGAATCTCCAGCTCCACGAGGGTGTCGCCGTCCCTCCGTCGGGCAGTGACCTGTGACGGACACCGGGCGGGCGCGCCCCGACGCCTCCTCACGCGCCACACTGGGCAAGGCCGCGGACGAGAACTTCCCCGTGGCCCCCTTCTTCCTGCCCCGGGCCTGGCGCGACGACCTCATGGCCGTCTACGGCTTCGCCCGCCTCGTCGACGACATCGGCGACGGCGACCTCGCTCCCGGCGGCGCCGACGCCCGCCACCTCGGCGTCGGCCCCGAGACCGCCGAGGACCGGCTCGCCCTCCTCGACGCCTTCGAGGCCGACATCCGCCGCGTCTTCGACGGCACCCCCCGTCACCCCCTGCTCCAGGCCCTCCAGCCAACCGTCCGGCGCTGTCGGCTGACCCCGGAGCCCTTCCTCGGCCTGATCGCCGCCAACCGCCAGGACCAGCTGGTCAGCCGCTACGAGACGTACGACGACCTCCTCGCGTACTGCGAGCTCTCCGCCAACCCCATCGGCCGGCTCGTCCTCGCGATCACCGGCACCGACACCCCCGAGCGGATCAGGCGCTCCGACGAGATCTGCACCGCCCTCCAGATCGTCGAGCACCTCCAGGACGTCGCCGAGGACCTCGGCCGCGACCGGATCTATCTGCCCGCCGAGGACCTCAAGCGGTTCCACGTCACCGAGGCCGACCTCGCGCACCCCACCGCGGGAGCCTCCACACGCGCCCTGATCGCCTTCGAGGCGGGGCGGGCCCGCGAGCTGCTCCACGCGGGCCTGCCGCTCGTCGGCAGCGTCCACGGCCGGCTCCGCCTCCTCCTCGCGGGCTTCACCGCAGGGGGACTCGCGGCGCTCGACGCGATCACCGACGCCGGATACGACGTGCTCGCGGGCGCACCGAAATCCACCAAGCCGAGCCTGATGCGCCAGGTGGGAGCGGTACTGCTCCGGGCGCGGAGAGAGGGGTGAGCGCGACCGTGGAGGCACAGCCCCAGCCGTCCGCACCGGTACAGGCCGCCTACAGCTACTGCGAGGCGGTCACCGGACAGCAGGCACGCAACTTCGCCTACGGGATCCGGCTGCTGCCGACCGAGAAGCGCCAGACCATGTCCGCGCTCTACGCGTTCTCCCGGCGCGTCGACGACATCGGAGACGGCACGCTCGCCCCCGGAGTCAAGCAGGAACGCCTGGAGGCCACCCGCGCCCTGCTCGACCGGGTCCGGGCTGGCGAGGTCGACGAGGACGACACCGACCCCGTGGCCGTCGCCCTCGCCGACTCTGCCCGACGCTTCCGGATCCCGCTCGGCGGCCTCGACGAACTCATCGACGGCGTCCTCATGGACGTCCACGGCGCGAGCTTCGAGACCTGGGACGACCTCAAGGTCTACTGCCGCTGCGTCGCCGGGGCGATCGGCCGGCTCTCCCTCGGCGTCTTCGGCACCCAGCCCGGCGCCCTGGGCGCCGACCGCGCCCCCGAGTACGCCGACACCCTCGGCCTGGCGCTCCAACTCACCAACATCCTCAGGGACGTACGGGAGGACGCGGGTAACGGGCGGACCTATCTCCCCGCCGACGACCTCGCCAAGTTCGGCTGCGGCGACGGCTTCCGGGGCGCCACCCCGCCCGCCGGCGCCGATTTCGAAGGCCTCGTCCACTTCGAAGTGCGGCGCGCCCGCGCCCTGTTCGCCGAGGGCTACCGACTGCTTCCCCTGCTCGACCGGCGCAGCGGCGCCTGCGTCGCCGCCATGGCCGGCATCTACCGCCGCCTCCTCGACCGGATCGAGCGCGACCCCGGGGCCGTGCTGCGCGGCCGTGTCTCGCTGCCGGGCCGCGAGAAGGCGTACGTCGCGGTGCGGGGCCTCTCCGGCCTCGACACCCGCCACATCGCCCGCCGCGCCGTCAGGGGGCGTGCCTGATGCGCCCCCGCGCCGCCGCCCACCGGGCAACCCCGGGCGCCGCCCCGGCGTCCCTGCCCGCGACGACCCGAACGGAGGCCGTGTGACCCACGACGGAACCGAGCAGCACGCCCGGCAGCCCCACGCCGTCGTCGTCGGCGGCGGGCTCGCCGGAATCACCGCCGCGCTCCAGCTCGCCGGCGCCGGAGTCGGCGTCACCCTCCTCGAAGGCCGGCCGCGGCTCGGTGGACTCGCCTTCTCCTTCCGCCGCGGCGACCTCACCGTCGACAACGGCCAGCACGTCTATCTGCGCTGCTGCACCGCCTACCGCTGGTTCCTCGACCGGATCGACGGAACCCGGCTCGCCCCCCTCCAGGACCGCCTCGACGTCCCCGTCCTCGACGTCGCCCACCCGCGCGGACCCCGGCTCGGCCGGATCCGCCGCGACAACCTCCCCGTACCGCTGCACCTCGCGCGCACCCTCGCCACCTACCCGCACCTCTCCCTCGCCGAGCGTGCGTCCGTCGGCCGGGCCGCCCTCGCCCTGAAGAAGCTCGACCCCGCCGACCCCGCGCTCGACGGCGTCGACTTCGGCACCTGGCTCGGCCGGCACGGACAGTCCCCCCGGGCCGTCGAGGCCCTCTGGGACCTGATCGGCATCCCCACCCTGAACGCCCCCGCCCCCGAGGCCTCCATGGGACTCGCCGCGATGGTCTTCAAGACCGCGCTCCTCACCGAGCCCGGCGCCGCCGACATCGGCTGGGCCCACGTCCCGCTCGGCGAACTCCATGACACCCGCGCCGCGAAGGAGCTCGACGCCCTCGGCGTCCGCACCCTGCTCCGCACCAAGGCGGAGCGGATCTCCCGTACGGACGAAGGACGCTGGGCCGTCGACGTACCCGGCGAGACGATCACGGCGGACGCCGTCGTCCTCGCCGTACCGCAGCAGGAGACCCACGGTCTGCTGCCCGAGGGCGCCCTCGACGACGCCGACCGGCTCCTCGACATCACCGTCGCCCCCATCCTCAACCTGCACGTCGTCTACGACCGCAAGGTGCTCAAGCGGCCGTTCTTCACCACGCTCGGCTCCCCGGTGCAGTGGGTCTTCGACCGCACCGACTCCTCCGGGCTCACCGGCGGAGGCCAGTACCTCGCCGTCTCCCAGTCCGCCGCCCAGGACGAGATCGACGAACCCGTCGCCGCCCTGCGCGCGAAGTACCTCCCCGAGCTGGAGCGGCTGCTGCCCGCCGCCCGGGGCGCCGGGGTCCGCGACTTCTTCGTCACCAGGGAGCGGACGGCCACGTTCGCCCCCACCCCGGGCGTCGGCCGGCTCCGCCCCGGCGCCCGCACCCAGGCCCCGGGGCTCTACCTGGCCGGCGCCTGGACCGCCACCGGCTGGCCCGCGACCATGGAGGGTGCCGTCCGCAGCGGATTCAGCGCGGCGGGTGCCGCGCTCTCCGCCCTCGGCCGCCGCCATGACCATCCGCTGCAGGAGGCGGTATGAGTGTGAGTACCGGAACAAGAGGAGAGACCGTGCCGACTGTGCCGCCGGGTAATCCGGCCGTCGACACCGCGGACGTGTCCGCACTGCTTGAGCGGGGGCGGACCCTGTCCACCCCCGTACTGCGGGCGGCCGTCGACCGCCTCGCGCCGCCCATGGACACCGTGGCCGCCTACCACTTCGGCTGGATCGACGCCGAGGGCAATCCCGCGGACGGCGACGGAGGCAAGGCCGTCCGCCCCGCGCTCGCCCTGCTGTCGGCCGAGGCCGCGGGCGCCGCACCCGAGGTCGGCGTCCCCGGCGCCGTCGCCGTGGAACTCGTCCACAACTTCTCGCTGCTGCACGACGACCTGATGGACGGGGACGAGCAGCGCCGCCACCGCGACACCGTGTGGAAGGTGCACGGACCCGCGCAGGCCATCCTCGTCGGCGACGCCCTGTTCGCCCTCGCCAACGAGCTGCTCCTGGAGCTCGGCACCGTCGAGGCGGGCCGGGCCACCCGCCGGCTCACCACGGCCTCCCGCAAGCTCATCGACGGCCAGGCCCAGGACATCTCGTACGAGCACCGCGAGCGGGTCACCGTCGAGGAGTGCCTGGAGATGGAGGGCAACAAGACGGGCGCCCTGCTCGCCTGCGCCGTCTCCATCGGCGCCGTGCTCGGCGGGGCCGACGACCGCACCGCCGACAAGCTGGAGGAGTACGGCTACCACCTCGGCCTCGCCTTCCAGGCCGTCGACGACCTCCTCGGCATCTGGGGCGACCCGGAGGCCACCGGCAAGCAGACCTGGAGCGACCTGCGGCAGCGCAAGAAGTCCCTGCCGGTCGTCGCCGCACTCGCCGCCGGCGGCGAGGCCTCCGAGCGGCTCGGCGAACTCCTCGCCGCGGACGCCAAGTCCAACGACTTCGACAGCTTCTCCGAGGAGGAGTTCGCCTTCCGGGCGGCCCTCATCGAGGAGGCCGGAGGACGCGAGTGGACCTCCCAGGAGGCCCGCCGGCAGCACGCCGTCGCGATCGAGGCCCTGCACGAGGTGGACATGCCTGCCCGCGTACGGGCGCAGCTCACCGCGCTCGCCGACTTCGTGGTCGTACGGAAGAGATGATCACCATCACCCTGATATGAGTTCGCGGTCGCCGGCCGGTGCCACCCGGCGCCGGCCGACGGCAGACCCGTAGAAGCAGATGCAACCGACTGCGCAAAGGGGAAGCCATGACAGCGACGACCGACGGAAGCGCCGGGGGCATGAGCCCCCTGGCAGCCGCGGCCAGCACGACGCACGACACCGGCGCCGCCGCGCCGGACCTCGACGAAGCCGCCGCCCGGGCCGCGGAGCGGGCCGTCGAGCACCTGCTCGCCCGACAGGACCCCGAGGGCTGGTGGAAGGGCGACCTGGAGACCAACGTCACCATGGACGCCGAGGACCTCCTCCTCCGCCAGTTCCTCGGCATCCTCGACGCCGACACCACCCGCGCCGCGGCCCTCCACATCCGCCGCGAACAGCGCGAGGACGGCGCCTGGGCCACCTTCTACGGCGGACCCGGCGAGGTCTCCGCCACCGTCGAGGCCTATGTCGCCCTGCGCCTCGCCGGAGACCCGCCCGAGGCCCCGCACATGGCCCGCGCCGCCGCCTGGGTCCGCGCCGGGGGAGGCATCGCCGCCGCCCGGGTCTTCACCCGGATCTGGCTCGCCCTCTTCGGCTGGTGGCGCTGGGAGGACCTGCCCGAGCTGCCACCGGAACTGCTCTTCCTCCCCAAGTGGTTCCCGCTCAACATCTACGACTTCGGCTGCTGGGCCCGGCAGACGATCGTGCCGCTCACCGTCGTCTCCGCGAAGCGACCGGTCCGCCCGGCCCCCTTCCCGCTCGACGAGCTGCACACCGACCCGGCCCGGCCGAACCCGCCCCGCCCCCTCGCCCCGGCGACCGGCTGGGACGGGATCTTCCAGCGGCTCGACAAGGCACTGCACGCCTACCACCGGCTGGCGCCGCGCTCCCTGCGCAGGACCGCCATGAACATCGCCGCGCGCTGGATCATCGAGCGCCAGGAGAACGACGGCTGCTGGGGCGGCATCCAGCCCCCCGCCGTCTACTCGGTCATCGCCCTCCACCTCCTCGGCTACGACATCGAACACCCCGTCATGCGCGCCGGCCTCGAGTCGCTCGACCGGTTCGCCGTGTGGCGCGAGGACGGCTCGCGGATGATCGAGGCCTGCCAGTCGCCCGTGTGGGACACCTGCCTCGCCACGATCGCGCTCGCCGACGCGGGGCTCCCGCCGGACCACCCGGCCCTGGTGAAGGCCGTCGACTGGATGCTCGACGAGGAGATCACCCGGCCCGGGGACTGGGCGGTCCGGCGGCCAGGACTTCCGCCCGGCGGCTGGGCGTTCGAGTTCCACAACGACAACTACCCCGACATCGACGACACCGCCGAAGTGGTGCTGGCCCTGCGCCGGGTCAGACACCCCGAGCCCGCACGGGTGGAGGCGGCCGTCGCCCGGGGCGCCCGCTGGACCCTCGGCATGCAGTCGCGGGGCGGGGCCTGGGGCGCCTTCGACGCAGACAACACCAGCGCCTTTCCCAACAGACTGCCCTTCTGCGACTTCGGAGAGGTGATCGACCCGCCCTCCGCCGACGTCACCGCCCACGTCGTGGAGATGCTGGCGTACGAGGGCCTCGCCCAGGATCCCCGGACCCGCGCGGGCGTCCAGTGGCTGCTCGCCCACCAGGAGCCGAACGGTGCCTGGTTCGGCCGCTGGGGCGTCAACCACGTGTACGGCACCGGCTCGGTGCTCCCGGCGCTCACCGCAGCCGGGCTGCCCTTCTCCCACCCGGCGATCCGCCGGGCCGTCCACTGGCTCGGATCCACCCAGAACGAGGACGGGGGCTGGGGCGAGGACCTCCGCTCCTACACGGACCCGACATGGATCGGACGCGGCGCCTCCACCGCCTCCCAGACCGCGTGGGCGCTGATCGCCCTCCTCGCGGCGGGGGAGCGGGACTCCGAGCCCGTACGGCGGGGCGTGGCCTGGCTCGCCGGGACCCAACGCGAGGACGGCTCCTGGGACGAGCCGTACTTCACCGGCACCGGCTTCCCCTGGGACTTCTCGATCAACTACCACCTCTACCGCCAGGTGTTCCCCCTCACGGCGCTCGGACGCTACGTGTACGGGGAGCCCGCGCCCGGCAAGGAGCGCTGATGGGGCGCGAGCCGGGCCCCGCCGCCCCGCCGCCGCTGCTCATCGCCTGCGCGCTCGGCATCGAGCAGCTCGCCCTGCGCAGCGGGGAGCGCGGCGGCGCCCCAGGGCCTGTGACCGTGCTCCGTACGGGCATGGGACCCGACCGGGCCCGCCGGGCGGTCTCCCGGTCGCTCGGCGAGGAGCGGTGGCGGGACGCCGCCGTCATCGCCTCGGGCTTCTGCGCGGGGCTCGCCCCCGGGATGCACCCGGGGGACCTGGTCGTCGCCGACGAGGCCCGCGGGCCCGACGGCACGACCCTCTGCACCGGGACCGAGCTCCTGGTGAAGGCGCTGGCCAGGGCGGTGCCGGGGCGGGCCGTGCATACCGGGCCGCTGACCGGCTCCGACCACGTGGTGCGCGGCCCCGAGCGGGCCGCGCTGCGGGCGACCGGGGCGATCGCCGTCGACATGGAGTCCGCCGCGACGCTCCTCACCGCCCGGGAAGCCTTCTCCGGCGTCGGTGGCGGGCCGGACGCCCGCCCGGTTGCGGCCGTCCGGGTGGTCGTGGACGCTCCAGAACATGAACTGGTGCGGATCGGCACGGTACGCGGGGGAATATCGGCCTTCCGCGTTCTTCGTGCCGTCCTTCCCGCTTTCTTCGAATGGCACCGTTCTTTGCTGCTCCCCAGGAGGTGAGCGAGTTATGGCCATGCCGCTGCGTCAGTCCATCAGGGTCGGGACCTACCTCTTCGAACAGAAGCTCCGCAAGCGCGAGAAGTTCCCGCTGATCGTCGAGCTCGAGCCGCTCTTCGCGTGCAACCTCAAGTGCGAGGGCTGCGGAAAGATCCAGCACCCGGCGGGAGTCCTCAAGCAGCGCATGCCGGTCGCCCAGGCGGTCGGCGCGGTCCTCGAGTCCGGCGCCCCCATGGTGTCCATCGCGGGCGGCGAGCCCCTGATGCACCCTCAGATCGACGAGATCGTGCGCCAGCTGGTGGCGAAGAGGAAGTACGTCTTCCTCTGCACCAACGCGATGCTGCTGCGCAAGAAGCTGGAGAACTTCACCCCCTCGCCGTACTTCGCCTTCGCCGTCCACATCGACGGCCTGCGGGAGCGGCACGACGAATCCGTCGCCAAGGAGGGGGTGTTCGACGAGGCGGTGGCGGCCATCAAGGAGGCCAAGCGGCGCGGATTCCGCGTCACCACCAATTCGACCTTCTTCAACACCGACACCCCGCAGACGATCATCGAGGTCCTCAATTACCTCAACGACGACCTCCAGGTCGACGAGATGATGATCTCGCCCGCCTACGCGTACGAGAAGGCCCCCGACCAGGAGCACTTCCTCGGCGTGGAGCAGACCCGCGAACTCTTCAAGAAGGCCTTCGCCGGCGGAAACCGGCGCCGCTGGCGGCTCAACCACTCGCCGCTCTTCCTGGACTTCCTGGAAGGAAAGGCGGACTTCCCCTGCACCGCCTGGGCCATTCCGAACTACTCGCTCTTCGGCTGGCAGCGCCCCTGCTATCTGATGAGCGACGGATACGTCCCCACGTACCGCGAACTCATCGAGGACACCGACTGGGACAAGTACGGCCGCGGCAAGGACCCCCGCTGCGCCAACTGCATGGCGCACTGCGGCTACGAGCCCACCGCCGTCCTCGCCACCATGGGCTCCCTCAAGGAGTCCCTGCGCGCGGTGCGGGAGACCGTCTCGGGGAACAACGGGTGAGTGCCTCATGACAGGCGAGTTCGACCTGCGGGCGCTGCTCGCCGAGCGCGGCGGCGAGCGGTACGAGCTGCACGCCAGGTACCTCAACCACCAGCTGCCGCGCATGCTCCACACCATCGGCTTCGACAAGGTGTACGAGCGGGCTGAGGGCGCCCACTTCTGGGACGCCGACGGCGTCGACCACCTCGACATGCTCGCCGGCTTCGGCGTGATGGGCCTCGGACGGCACCACCCCGTCGTCCGCAAGGCCCTCCACGACGTCCTGGACGCCCAGCTCGCCGACCTCACCCGCTTCGACTGCCAGCCGCTGCCCGGACTCCTCGCCGAGCGGCTCCTGGCCCACAGCCCGCACCTGGACCGGGTCTTCTTCGGCAACAGCGGCACGGAGGCCGTGGAGACCGCCCTGAAGTTCGCCCGGTACGCCACCGGGCGGCCCAGGGTGCTCTACTGCTCCCACGCCTTCCACGGCCTCACCACCGGCTCCCTCTCCGTCAACGGGGAGAAGGGCTTCCGGGACGGCTTCGCCCCGCTCCTGCCCGACACGGCGATCGAGCTGGGCGACCTCGACGCCCTGGAGCGGGAGCTGCGCGGGGGCGACGTGGCCGCCTTCGTCGTCGAACCCATCCAGGGCAAGGGGGTCCACGAGTCCCCGCCGGGCTTCCTCCGCGCCGCCCAGGAGCTGCTCCACCGGCACGGGGCCCTGCTGATCGCCGACGAGGTGCAGACCGGCCTCGGCAGGACGGGCGACTTCTACGCGTACCAGCACGAGGAGGGCGTCGAACCCGACCTGGTCTGTGTCGCCAAGGCACTCTCCGGCGGCTACGTCCCGGTCGGCGCCACCCTCGGCAAGGACTGGATCTTCAAGAAGGTCTACTCGTCGATGGACCGGGTCCTGGTCCACTCGGCGAGCTTCGGATCGAACGCGCAGGCCATGGCGGCCGGGCTCGCCGTCCTCTCGGTCATGGAGGACGAGGGGACGGTCGCGCACGCCCGCCGGATCGGCGACCTGCTCTCCGGACGTCTGAAGGAGCTCGTGCCCCGGTACGAGCTGCTGCACGAGATCCGCGGGCGCGGTCTGATGATCGGGATCGAGTTCGGCCGGCCGTCCTCGCTCGGCCTGCGCGGGCGCTGGACGATGCTCCAGGCGGCCCGCAAGGGCCTCTTCGCCCAGATGGTCGTCGTCCCGCTGCTCCAGCGGCACCGGATCCTCACCCAGGTCTCGGGTGACCATCTGGAGGTGATCAAGCTGATCCCGCCGCTGATCATCGACGAGGCGGACGTGGACCGGTTCGTCACCGCCTTCACGGCGGTGATGGACGACGCCCATGGCGGCGGCGGGCTCCTGTGGGACTTCGGGAGGACCCTGGTCAAGCAGGCGGTCGCGCAGCGCTGAGCGCGGATCTCCGGCTGTCGAGCGGGATCCCCGGGCTTTTGCCTCTGAGGCAAGAAATTTGCCTCAGAGGCACGATGCTGGCGGAATGGACCCATGGACCACGTCCCCGGGGAGACCTCCCCGGACCCCGCCGCCCCGGGCGCCCTGCCGGGCGTCGCCCCGCAGCTGCGGGCCCTGCGCCGCCGCCGGGGGCTCACCCTGGAGGCCGCCGCCCAGCGGGCCGGCCTCTCGCCGGCCCACCTCTCACGCCTGGAGACCGGAAACCGGCAGCCCTCGCTGCCGATGCTGCTCGCCCTCGCCCGCATCTACGGTACGACGGTCTCCGAGCTCCTCGGCGAGGCGCCGCCCGAGCGTGACCCCGTCGTCCGGGCCGGCCGCTCCGAACCCGTCGAGGCCGACGGCTGGATCTACCGCCAGGCGGGCGGCGCCGGGCGGGCCCTGCAGTGCCTGCGGGTCCATGTGCCGTACGCGACGCGGGCCGACATCGTGCGTGTCCACCCGGGCGAGGAGTGGATCCACGTCCTGGAGGGGCGGGTGCGGCTGGCGCTCGGCGAGGCCGTCCACGTCCTCGACCCCGGGGACAGCGCGCATTTCGACTCGCTCACCCCGCACCGGATCGGCGCCGCCACCGCCGGCGGGGCGGAGGTGCTGTTCGTCCACACCCTGATGCAGAGTCCCGCGGCCGAACTGTGCCTCGGCGACGGGACCGCCCACCGGCGGTGATCTCCGCGACGCTCCGTTCCTCCGTACTCCCTCCGATTCCTTCCGAAAGGGCAGACATGTCCGACAAGTCGCGACCGGTCACTGGTGAAGAGCGCGGAGAGGGCAAGTTCCCCAAGGGGCTGGTCCTCCGTCTGTTCGCCTATCTGATCGCAGGCCACCTCTTCGCCGGCTTCCTCTATCTGCTCTTCATGCTCGGCGGGCAGAACCAGTAGCCGACGGGTCTACGCCTCCGTGAGCAGGCGTTCCTTCAGCCGCTCACGGGTCTCCGGGGCCAGCTTCAGGCCCTCCGCGAGGTAGCCGTCCACCGAGCCCCAGGTCGCCTCGATCGTCTCGAAGGCGCCTCGCAGATACTCCACCCGCGCGTCGAAGAGGGGGCTCAGCAGTTCCATCACCTCGGGCGACATGGCGTCCGGAGCGGTGGAGCCGCGGCGCACCTTGTAGCGGCGGTGCGGCTCGTTCGACTTCACGTAGTCGTCCTCGATCGCCGCCCGCTCGACTCCGACGGCGAGCAGGGTGATCGCGATGGAGAGCCCCGCGCGGTCCTTGCCGGCCGCGCAGTGCATCAGGGCGGGGAGGCTGTCCTCCGCCATGGAGTGCAGGATCCGGCTGTGCTCGGCGGTCCGCTCGATCACCATCTTCCGGTACGACTCGGACATACGGGCGGCGGCCTTGCCGTCACCGAGGATCTCCCGCAGCTGCTCGATGCCGCCGTCGCGGACCAGCTTCCAGAACTCCTTGCCGTCCGCCGGATCGTTGAGGGGTATGTTCACGTTCCGTACGCCGGGCAGCTCGACGTCCGGGCCCTCGACCTTCCGGTCGGCCAGGTTCCGGAAGTCGAAGACGGTGTGCAGTCCCAGCGAGTCGAGGAAGACGACGTCCGTCCCGGTCGCGTGGGCGAGGTGGCCGCTGCGGAAGAGGCGGCCGGGGCGCACGGCGCGCCCGTCCGTCGTCGGCAGGCCGCCCACGTCCCGGAAGTTGCGTACCTCGGCCAGCTCGGGTTCGTTCAGCTCGATGGGCGGGACCTGCGGCAGCTGCTGCGTCACGGATGCTCCTGGTGGTCGACGTTCGGGTGCCCGACGCGGAATGGGTTCCAGGGGCAATCATCCAGGCGGGACGGTGGCAGCGCAGCCCCCTGGACTGGAATGGGTGATCTGTCCGTATTGAGGCCTTACGTATAACGCGCCCTGTTTACAGGTGAGATGAGCTCCCGTGCGTGAGCAGGGTCATAGAAGTGACGGATCGTGGCCGACAGTCGGAAGCAATTCCCCTGCGTAAAACGGGAATCGAAGGGCCGTCATCCACGGAGGGTGACCGGAATTCCGGGTGAAAGAGGCGGCGGAGAAAGCCGGTGGAAAACGGTGGCTTGTTCGTGCCGACCCCGCTCGTCTAGCGTCACCGTCAATCCGGTCGGACCGCCGAATCCTGCCACCGTCCGGAATTCCACTCATCCCATGCGTGGCAGGAGCGGGGGACCCAGGAAGTACGCCGGTCCCGCGACGCAGGACGGCTTGGGGTGAAGCCGCGTGAGAACGCGGCCGGGCATCTCCAGTCCGAACCCGACAGCTCACCTCGCAGGCGCCGGAGAGGAATTCGCCATGCCCGCGACGGGTAAGCACCGCCGTACGAAGTCCAGCCGCCTCACCCGCGGCATCGCCGCCGCCGGTACCGGAGGCGCCGTCGTCGCCCTCCCGTTCCTCGGAGCCACCGGGGCCCACGCCGCCGAGCAGGCGGCCCCGGCCGCCGCCCCCGCCCAGGCCGTCACCGCCGCCGCCCACGTGAAGGCCGCCGCCGTCCAGGCCGCGCCGACCGCCACGAAGGCCGCACCGAAGACGTACTCCGTCGTCCGGGGCGACTACCTGTCGAAGATCGCCTCCGAGCACCACCTCGCGGGCGGCTGGCAGAAGCTCTACGCCGACAACCGCCAGGTCGTCGGCGAGGACCCCTCGCTCATCCTGCCCGGCATGAAGCTCACGCTCGGCGCCAAGAACACCGCCAGGCCCGCCGCCCCGAAGAGCGCCGCGCCCAAGGCCGCCGCCCCCAGGAGCAGCCAGAAGACCTCCGCCGCGCCCTCCTCGAAGAACGGCGACACCCCGCGCGCCTCCCGTGGCGCCGAGCGCTCCTCCGCCCCGGCCGCGCAGACCCCGGACGCCGCCCCCGCGCGGTCCACGGGCTCCTCCGCCTCCGGCGCCTCGACCTCCGCGTCCGGCTGGGTCGCCCCGGTCGGTGGCGGCGTCTCCACCCCGTACCGCGCCTCCGGCTCCATGTGGTCCTCCGGCTACCACACCGGTGCCGACTTCATCGCCTCCTCCGGCACCACCGTCCGCGCCGTCGGCGCCGGCACGGTCGTCTCGGCCGGCTGGAGCGGTGCGTACGGCAACGAGGTCGTCATCCAGCACGCCGACGGCAACTACTCGCAGTACGCCCACCTCTCCTCCCTCTCCGTCTCGTCCGGCCAGACGGTCACCGGCGGCCAGCAGATCGGTCTCTCCGGTTCCACCGGCAACTCCACCGGCCCGCACCTGCACTTCGAGATCCGCACCTCGCCGAGCTACGGCTCCGACATCGACCCGCTGGGCTACCTGCGCCAGCACGGCGTCTCCATCTGAGCCCGACGCCCGTCAACTCCCGTGTGGCCCGGCACTCCTGTGCCGGGCCACCGGCATGTCCCCCCGCTCTATTCCGGCTTGGCACATTCTTTATCGGTGGCATATGTCACGCACCGTCAACCCCTCCTTACGGTCGCGTAGGTCACACCCGAAAGGGAAGGATGTGCTCCCGTGGCAGACGATTCGAGATCAAGAGACAAGAACGCATTCGGGTCGTACGCGGCGATCGGTGACAGCTTCACCGAGGGCGTCGGAGACCCCGGGCCCGACGGGACGTACGTCGGCTGGGCGGACCGCTTCGCGGTGCTGCTCGCCGACCAGCTGCCGGAGCACGACGCCTTCCGCTACGCCAACCTGGCCGTACGCGGGCGCCTCCTCGACCAGATCGTGGCGGAACAGGTCCCCCGGGCGAAGGAACTCGCCCCCGACCTGGTGACCTTCTGCGCCGGCGGCAACGACATCATCCGCCCCGGCACGGACCCCGACGACGTGGCCGAGCGCTTCGAGCGCGCCGTCGCCGAACTGACCTCCGCCGTCGGCACGGTCATGGTGACCACCGGCTTCGACACCCGTGACGTGCCCGTCCTCCGGCACCTGCGCGGCAAGATCGCCACCTACACCGCCCACGTCCGGGCCATCGCGGACCGATACGACTGCCCGGTCCTCGACCTGTGGTCCCTGAAGTCCGTCCAGGACCGGCGGGCCTGGGACGACGACCGGCTGCACCTCTCGCCCGAGGGGCACACCCGGGTCGCCCTGCGCGCCGCCCAGGTCCTCGGCCTGCCGGTGCCGGCCGACCCCGACCAGGCGTGGCCGCCGGTCCCGCCGCGCGGCACGCTCGAAGTGCGCCGTGACAACATCCAGTGGGCGAGGGAGTACCTCGTGCCCTGGATCGGGCGCCGGCTGCGCGGCGAGAGCTCAGGGGACCACGTGGAGGCCAAGCGCCCCGACCTCATGCCCCTCTGAGCCCGCCTCTGAGCCCGTCGGTGACGGCCGGACCGTGGTCAGGCCTCGCCCGGTTCCTCGTCCGCGCGCGGTCCTCCGGCCTCGTCCGGCAGGTTCAGTTCCCGGACGAGCGCGGTGTCCGCCCAGCGCAGCATCGCGGTGCGGGAGAGAGAGCCGTGGTACGCCGTCGTCTGGACGGCGAGGCCGTCGAGGAAGGCGGTGAGCCGCCAGGCCGCCCCGTCCGGGTCCGCGCAGGCGAACTCCCCGGCGGCGCTCCCCTCCGCGATCACCCGGGCCAGCGCCGCCTTCCACTCCTGGTCGAGGGAGGCGGCGACCCGGCGCAGCTCGGGGTCGCGCAGCGAGGCCGCCCAGCCCTCGATCCACAGGCGCCACCCCTTGGCCTGACCGGTCGGCGCGTACCAGCGCACCGCGGCCCGCAGTCGTCGCACCGCCGTGGAGCGGCGCCCGAGGATCCGGCGCAACCGGGTGAGATCGGCCTCGGCGGCGTGTGCGAAGGCGGCGGCGACCAGCTGTTCCTTGGACGAGAAGTGGTAGAGCACCAGGGCATTGCTCACCCCGAGCGCGGAGGCCACGTCGGAGATCCGGACAGCCGCGACACCGCGCGCCTCGATCTGCTCGACGGTGGCCCGCAGCAGCTCCTCCCGCCGCTCGGCCACGCTCAACCGCACTCTCGCCACGCGGCGCAGCCTACACAGCACATGACGCGGGCATGATCGTCATGGGCAGCGGTGTGTGAGGGGACCGGTACCGGCCGTGGCGTTCGGCGAAGGGCCGGCCGGAGGCCGTACCGAACCGCTGCCCGGTACGGCCGGCCGCCCCGGACGTTCGCGGCGCGGGCCGCCCATAATGGAACGACCCCAGAGATCAGGAGGTCCTGTGACCGGTACCGGCTCCGACCGTTCGCCACGGGCCCGGCTGCGCGCACTGCGCCCCGAGTCCTTCGGCGCGGACCCCACGGGTGAGCGCCTCGCCCGCATCCGCCGCTCGCCGAACTTCGCGGACGGGATCTTCCAGAACCCCGAACCCGCCCGACGCGGCCCCTCCGGCTCCGGCGTCGAATTCGCCAAGATCTACTTCGACAAGGAAGGACGGTCGCGCCGGATCCCCACCGGCACGATCCCCGTCCACCCCACCACCGTCGCCGACCTGGCCAGGCCCCCCGTCACCGGTCTCCGGCTGACCTGGATGGGTCACTCCGGCGTCCTGGCGGAGATCGACGGCCACCGGGTCCTCTTCGACCCCGTCTGGGGCGAGCGCTGCTCCCCCTTCGCCTTCGCCGGGCCCAAGCGGCTCCACCCGGTGCCCGCGCCGCTCGCCGCGCTCGGTCCTGTCGATGTCGTCGTGATCTCGCACGACCACTACGACCACCTCGACCTGCCGACGATCAAGGCGCTCGCCACCACCGACACGGTCTTCGCCGTCCCGCTCGGTGTCGGCGCGCACCTGGAGCGCTGGGGAGTGCCCGCCTCCCGCCTGCGGGAACTGGACTGGAACGAGTCCACCGAGATCGGCGAGCTGCGGCTCACGGCCACCCCGGCCCGGCACTTCTGCGGCCGCGGCCTGCGCAACCGCCAGATGACGCTCTGGGCCTCCTGGGTGGTGACGGGACCCGGCCACCGGATCTTCCACAGCGGGGACACCGGCTACTTCTCCGGCTTCAAGGAGATCGGGGCGGCCCACGGCCCCTTCGACGCGACGATGATCCAGATCGGTGCCTACTCGGAGTTCTGGTCCGACATCCACATGACCCCGGCGGAGGGCATGAAGGCGCATCTGGACCTCCAGGGCGGCGGGCCGGCCGGGGTGATGCTGCCGATCCACTGGGGCACCTTCAACCTCGCCCCGCATCCGTGGGCCGAGCCGGGGGAGGGCACCGTCGAGGCCGCCGCCGGGGTCTCCCAGCGGGTCGCCCTGCCGATCCCCGGCGAGCCCTTCGAGCCGGGTGCGGAGCGGCTGCCCGAGACCCCCTGGTGGCGGACGGTCGCCCGGGTCCCCGCCGAGGGCTGGGGAGGGCGGCCTCTCACCGACGGTCACATGCCGCTCACCGGCGCGCCCGGCGTGTCCGCGGACCTGAAGGCCGGTGCGGACGCCGGACGGGCGCCTGGCGAGACGGGCACGGACGGCGGCCTGGGCGCGCCGGAGGCGGCCCGGACCCCCTGAGGGCGCGTGCGGGCCGTGCGGTCCGCGCGGCCCCGGGAGATTCCGGTCGAGGGCGATTTCCGCAGAGGGCGGAGGCGTGTGAACGCCTCCGCCCTCTTCCGTTCCCGGTCCACGGCAGCCCTTCCGCGCCACGGCGTCGACTTTAGGCCGATGCTTCTCGGCCTGTCGTGCGAGAGGCGATACCAGACCGGGCCGCTCTACGGGTAAGTTTGCCAACTGCGCGCCGCACATGAACGGTTGACGACTACAGTGTGTGGTTGGTGATCATCGGTAGGCTCGTCGCACCCTTGTCGGCCACCGCCAGAACAGCCCCTGAGCAGGACCCCGAGCAAGCCCCCGTACAACCCCCGTGAAGCCCTCCCCGTAACCCCTGAACAGCCCCCGCAGTACGCCGATTCCTGGGCACGTACCAAGGACACTCATGTCTCAACTTCGCGCACCCGCCTCGCGGTCAGATCGACGCGAGGGTGGGCGGCACGGCCGGTCAGGCGCCCGCTCCGCCCCCGGTACCACCAGCAACCCCCCGGCACACTCCTCCCCGCAGCACACGACGGAAGCCCGCATACGCTCCCAACTCCTGCGCACCTCCGTGCTCCCCGCCGTCGCGGTGGCACTCGGCGGGGCCGCGGCCGTCCTCTTCACCATCCGCTCCACCGGCGCCGGTCCCACCCCCGGCCTCTGGGCCGCGCTCACCGGCGCCGCCGCCCTCACCGTTGCCTCCGTGACGGCCGCCGCGCTCGGCGCGGACCGGGCGGCCAGGGCGGTGCTCGACCGCTGCAACGCCCTGCGCCGCACCAGCGCCCGAGGGCAGAGCGAACTGCACGCCATTCTCGAACAGTTGCGCAGGGGTGAGGCGCTGCCGCCCCGCCCCGCGCTGCCCACCGGCACCGCGTCCGGCGACGAGTTCGACCTGCTCTCCCAGGAGCTGACGCGCTCCCACGAGGCCGCCGTCGCAGCCGTCGTGCAGGCGTCCCGGCTCTCCAGCAGCGTCGGAAACGAACAGAAGGTCGAGGTCTTCGTCAACCTCGCCCGACGCCTGCAGTCCCTGGTCCACCGCGAGATCCAGCTCCTCGACGAGCTGGAGAACGAGGTCGAGGACCCGGAGCTGCTCAAGGGCCTGTTCCACGTCGACCACCTGGCCACCCGCATCCGCCGGCACGCCGAGAACCTCGCCGTGCTCGGCGGGGCCATCTCCCGCCGCCAGTGGTCCAACCCGGTCACCATGACGGAGGTGCTGCGCTCCTCCATCGCCGAGGTCGAGCAGTACCCGCGCGTGAAGCTCGTACCGCCGATCGACGGTACGCTCCGGGGCCATGCCGTGGCCGACGTCATCCACCTCCTCGCCGAGCTCGTCGAGAACGCGACGCTGTTCTCCGCGCCGCACACCACGGTGCTGCTCCGCGCGCAGTACGTCACGGCCGGCCTCGCGATCGAGGTCGAGGACCGCGGCCTCGGCATGCCCGTCACCGAGCAGAACAAGATGAACGCCCTGCTCGCCGACCCCGACCAGGTCAACGTCGCCCATCTGCTCCAGGACGGCCGGATCGGACTCTTCGTCGTCTCGGCGCTCGCCCGCCGGCACGGCATCGCCGTACGCCTCCAGTCCAACATCTACGGCGGGGTCCAGGCGGTCCTCGTGCTGCCGCAGGGCCTTCTCGGCGCCGACCCCGAGGGGCTCGCCCAGCACGAGCGCCAGGCCGCCGCGACCGCGGGTTCCGCCGCGGTCCCGCCGAACCAGGTGCAGATGCAGCCGCAGCCCCAGCCGACGGCGTCACAGGATCCGTCGCACCCGCAGTCCCGGCCGGAGACCCCCGCCGCCGCCCCGGCGGCGGCCCCGGCCCACACCCCTCCGACGGCCCCGACGGCGGCACCGGCCCACCCCCAGGCGCCCGTGCCCGCGGCCATGAACGCGGCCGCCCCCGTACCGCCGCGGTCCGCACCTTCCCCGGAGCGGGCCCCCGCCCGCCACGAGGAGCCCCGCACCGCCGACCCGCTCACGTACCCCCGTACGAGCGAGCGGCCGGACGGGTACGCGGACTCCGGCCGCACCACCCAGGTACCGGCCCAGTCGGCCGGCGCGGCACCCACGGGACCGCCGGCCTCCCTCCTGTCGCCGCTCCCCCCGGCGCCCGAGGCTCCCGGCCGGCCCGTGCTCCCCAAGCGGCGCGCCCAGGAACACCTCGTCCCGCAGCTGCGCGACGAGCCGGCGGCCCGCAAGCCCGAGGAGCACACCCTGCACGACCCCGGCCTGATGGCCGCGTTCCAGCGCGGCATCGGACTCGCCGAATCCCAGCCCGCCCCCCATGAATCGCTGCGTCCCGGCGACGCGCACAAGGAGTAGACACCATGGCGAGCAATGTGCCGACCGGCCATTCCTCGGACCTCGACTGGCTGCTGAGCGGACTGGTCCAGCGGGTCCCGTACACCCGCAACGCGGTTCTGCTCTCCTCCGACGGCCTCGTGAAATCCGTCCACGGCCTCGACCCCGACGCGGCCGACCACATGGCGGCCCTGGCCTCCGGGCTCTACTCGCTGGGCCGCAGCGCGGGCGCCCGCTTCGGTGACGGCGGTGAGGTCCGGCAGGTGGTCGTGGAGCTCGACTCCACCCTCCTGTTCGTCTCCACCGCGGGCTCCGGCACCTGCCTGGCGGTCCTCGCCGGCCGGGAGGCGGACGCCGCGGTCCTCGGGTACGAGATGGCGATGCTCGTCAAGAGCGTCCGGCCGTACCTGGTCACCCCCGCCCGGCAGGCCGCCGGCGTGGTGGGTGGCATCGGCCAGTGAACGTCACGTCCCCTCAGGAGGGGCCCTGGCTCGACGACGCGGCCGGCCGGCTGATCCGCCCGTACACCGTCAGCGGTGGACGGACCAAGCCGACCACCGCCCTTGACCTGCTGTCCATGGTGATGGCGACCGGATCGTCACCCCAGGCCCACATGGGCCCCGAGCACAGCCTGGCCCTCGGGCTGTGCGACGGGCCCACCTCGGTGGCCGAGATCGCGGCGCACTTACGGCTCCCCGCCGTGGTCACCAAGGTCCTGCTCTCCGACCTCGTGGACTGCGGGGCGCTCACCGCGCGCGCCCCCCGGTTCCACGCCAACCCAACCGACCGTTCCTTGCTGGAGGCAGTGCTCGATGGCCTACGACAACGGCTCTGAGCGCCACGACGGCTTCGCCGCCGACCCCTTCCCCACCGCGCTGAAGATCCTGGTGGCGGGCGGGTTCGGCGTCGGCAAGACGACCCTCGTGGGCGCGGTCAGCGAGATCGAACCACTGAGCACCGAAGAGCTCCTGACCTCGGTCAGCGCGGCCACCGACAGCCTGGAGGGCGTGGAGTCCAAGACCACGACCACCGTCGCCATGGACTTCGGCCGCATCACGCTCGACGACCGCCATGTGCTCTACCTCTTCGGCACCCCGGGCCAGGAACGCTTCTGGTTCATGTGGGACGAACTCTCCGAGGGGGCGCTCGGGGCGGTCGTCCTCGCCGACACCCGCAGGCTCCAGGAGTGCTTCTCCGCCGTGGACTTCTTCGAGCGGCGGGGCATCAAGTTCGTCGTGGCGGTCAACGAGTTCGACGGCTCCTTCCGTTACGAACCGGACGAGGTACGGGCCGCGCTCGACCTCAAGCCGGAGGTGCCGGTCGTCCTCTGCGACGCCCGGATCTCAAGCTCCGGCATCCGCACCCTGCTGACCCTCGTCCAGCATCTGCTCACCACCATCCCGGCCACCGTGCCGAGCTACGGAGCCACGCCATGACGTACGACCCCACCGGTCACCTCCTGCTGACCCCCATCGACAAGGACGCGCCCGCCCGCGTGCAGCGGCTGCGCGAACTCGGTCTCGGGGAGCGGCCGGAGCCGGCGTTCGACGAGTTCGCCCACCGTCTCGCGGACGTGACCGGCGCTCCGTTCTCGATGGTCAACTTCATCGACGAGAACCGGCAGTTCTTCGCCGGCCTGCACACCCCCGAGGGCACCCACTCGGGCAGCGACCTGGGCGCGGCCGCGGCGGGAGCGGGCGGTGTCGGCCGCTTCATGGCCCGCGACCACGGCTACTGCCCGCACGTCGTGGTGCGGCGCAAGGCGCTCGTCCTCGAAGACGTCTGCGACTACCCGCGCTTCGCGGGGAACCCGGTCGTGGACGAGATCGGCATCCGCTCCTACATGGGGGCGCCGCTGATCGACCGCACCGGGGTCGCCCTGGGCACCATCTGCGTCGTCGACACCGACGTCCGGCCGTGGGGGCGCGCCGGTCTCGAGACGATCAAGACGATGGCCGCCGAGCTGATGCAGCAGATCCACCGGCGTGAGGACGGCATGTTCTGACCGCCGCCCCCCACATCCCGGGAGCCCCGGTACGGCCGACGGCCGTACCGGGGCTCCCGGCACGTGGGGGCGGGCATGTCGGGGCGTCAGGCGTGCACCGGCTCCGGTTCCGGTGTGCGGACCAGCTCGGACAGACGCTCCGACCAGCTGCCCTTGTCCTGGCCGAGGGCGACCTCGGCGAGCCGCAGGAGCTGGATGTCGGAGGTCCCGGCCGGGGCGAAGATGTGGTGCGCGTCGCGGAGGTAGCGCTCGATGGCCCGGTCGGTGAAGAGTCCGGCGGCGGCGTGGATCTCCATGGCGTTACGGCCGGAGTCGATGGCCGACTCGACATTGACGAGCTTGGCGTTCATCAACTCGGTGTCGCAGGAGAGACCCTGGTCGAGCAGGTGCACGGCGTGGTACGCGGCCAGCCGGGCGGTCATCAGCCGGGACTGCATCTGGCCCAGCTTCAGCTTGACCGTCGGCAGGTCGTGGAGCGGCTTGCCGTACCGGATGCGCTCGGAGGCGAAGCGGGTGGTCTCCTCCAGGATCGCCTGGTGGATGCCGAGTGAGACGGCGGTGAGATTGGCCCGGCCGTAGAGCACGCTGGAGGAGTACGCGACGGCGAGGCCGTCGCCCTCGTCGCCGAGTCGATTCGAGGCCGGAACCCGGCAGTTCTCGAAGATGAGCTCACCGAAGCTGAAGCCGTGGAGTCCCATGGCGGGCTGCTGGGGACCGGTCCTGAACCCGGGGCGATCGGATTCGACGAGGAACGCGGTGAGGCCCTTCGAACCGGGACCGGTCCTGACCACGACGCCGTGCAGGTCACCGACGTGGCTGTTGCCGACGTAGACCTTGCTGCCGTTGAGGATGTAGTCGTCGCCGTCACGCACCGCGGTGGCGCTCATGCCGAGGACATGACCGCCCGACTCGGGCTCGGTGACGGCGATGGTGGGCAGGCACTCGCCGGCGGCGACGGCCGGAAGCCAGGTCTTGCGCTGCTCGTCGCTGCCGAAGTGCACGATCTTGGCCGTGCCCAGCTGTGAGGCCTGGACCATGGCGCCCATGGCACCGCTGACCCGGGACAGTTCCTCGATGATGATGGTCTTGGCCAGATGGCCGGCGCCCATGCCGCCGTACTCCTGGCTGATTGTCGCGCCCAGCCAGCCCTGCTCGGCGATGAGCCGGGACAGTTCGTGGTGGACCGTGCGGGACTCCTCCATCTCGGCTATGCGTGGCCGGACCTCACGCTCAGCGAACGCGCGCACCGTCTCCCTGAGCTGATGATGCAGTCGACTGCTGAAGTAGCTGTCCATACGAGTCCCTCCCTGCGAAACGCCTGATCGGTTCTCCGAACAGGTGGTGCATCGGCAGTGGTCCCGTCCCGAACAGGCCGACCACTTCATGGTGTTGATCTTTCCGGGACGGATCAATATCGCCACCAGATTTGTCCGAAACCCGAGCGGTTGACGATTGGATCCGGCTGTGTTTCGTGTGGACTTGGCCTGCTCGGCCCGCTCCGAGGGGCGTTCCGCGTGGGCATCTTTCTGCCACATGTCACCGGCAATCCACGTATGGGCATATGTCCATGAGGGCGATCGGTTCGCCACATGGGCACCTTCGACCCACAAAGCATGAGATTCCGGGCGTCACGGAGGGTGAGCGGTTCGCCGTGCGCGCCCGCACGCCGGACGCCGGGAAAGGGTTCGTGACCACCAGCGAAAGTGCGGTATTGTTCTCATGCGCGTCCAGCCAGGGGAAACCCCAGGTCAGACGGGCACCGGGACGTGGCGCAGCTTGGTAGCGCACTTGACTGGGGGTCAAGGGGTCGCAGGTTCAAATCCTGTCGTCCCGACTCGAAAGAGTCGTCGTCAAGGGGCCGTTTCAGAGCAGTCTGAAACGGCCCCTTGGTCGTGCCCCGGGTCTCTCACTCGCTCCCGGCCGGTGTCAGGGAGAGCTTCCAGAAGTCGGCGTACCGGCCGCCGTGGCGCAGCAGCGCGCCGTGGCTTCCTTGCTCCGCGATCCGGCCGCCGTCCAGGAAGACGACACGATCGGCGCGTCGGACGGTCCGCATCCTGTGCGCGACCATCACGACGGTCCGGCCCGCCATCAGGCGCTCGATCCCCTCGTGGACGGCTGCCTCGTTCACCGGGTCCAGTGCGGAAGTCACCTCGTCCAGGAGCACGACGGGAGCGTTCTTCAGCAGTGCTCGCGCGATCGAGACACGCTGGCGTTCACCCCCCGACAGCTGCGAGCCCCCCTCGCCGACGTGCGTCGACCAGCCGCCGGGCAGTCGCTCGATCACCTCGTCGAGGCGAGCCGCCGACGCCGCCGCCCGCACCTCGGCCTCGTCGGCGTCGGGGCGGCCGAGGCGCACGTTCTCCTCGATCGTGCCGTCGAAGAGATGGACGTCCTGGAAGACGATGGCGAACTGCGCCATCAGCACCTCCGGGTCGATCGCGCGCACGTCCACCCCGCCCACCCGCACCGCGCCCTTCTCCACGTCGTAGAAGCGCGCCAGGAGCTGCAGCAAGGTGCTCTTGCCGGAACCCGACGGTCCGACGACGGCGAGCCGCTCTCCCTGGGGCACGGACAGCGACAGGTCGTCGATCACCGTGCGGTCGCCGTGCCGGAAGGCGACGGACTCGAACTCCAGGTCGTGGCGCACCGGCTGGATCGGTACGGCCGGCTCCGGCAGCGGCTCCGTGCGCAGGACGGTGTCGAGCCGCGCCAGCTCATGGCGGGCGGCGCGGAGTTGGCCGCCGATGTCCGAGAGCGACAGCAGGGGGTCCGCGCAGCGGGCGGCCAGCACCAGGGTCGCCAGGACCTCCGCCGCACCGACGTGCCCGCCGATCGCCAGGTACGCGCCGAGGGCCAGGACCCCGGTGAACGCCGTCTGTACCGCGAGTGCGAGACCCACCACGCCGGGCAGGGCCGACAGCGCGGTCCGACGGGAGGCGCGCCGGACCTCCCGCAACGAGTCGTCGAGCATCCGGAAACGTTCGACGGTCCGGCCACCGGCCCGCAGTACCGGCTGGGCCTGGAGGTATTCGATGACCCGCCCGGTGGCCTCGTGGTCGCGTGCGTGGCGCTCCCTGTCCGCTGCGGCCATCGCGCGTCCCGTCCGCAGCTGGATCGCCGCCACGACCGGAACGGCGGCCAGCGCGGCGAGGCCGATCTGCCAGTGGAAGGCCAGCATGACGGCCACGATCGTCAGAGGGGTCACGGAGGCGGAGATGAAGGGGGCCAGCAGATGCGCGATCACGCTCATCGCCTGGAGGACTCCCCGGCCGGCCAGGACGGACACCTCCCCGACGCGGCCCCCCTCGTACCAGCCGATGGGCAGCCGGGCCAGATGGTCGCCGAGCCGGTGGTACGTGCCGCGCAACAGGGTGGCCCCCGCCCGGAAGCCGGACAGGTCGCTGACGTAGCGCAGTACCGCGTAAACGGAGACCACGGTCCCGAACGCGCCCAGCCACGGCCAGGCGTCCTCGGGCGTGCTCCCGAACAGTGCCCGCAGGACGGGAACCAGCAGGGCGTAGGACAGGCCCTCGACGAGTGCCGTCGTCGTCATCAGGGCCACGGTGCGACGCACCGGCTGGGCGTACTCCTGCCCCAGCACACGCAGCAGCATACGGATCACCGGGGCTCGCCTCCTCGCGGTACGCCCTCGTGGGTCTTGGTACGGTCGGCGACCGCCGACCGCTGGGCCTGCCAGAAGGCGGCGAACCGCCCGTTCCGTGCGAGCAGTTCGGCCGGTGCGCCGCGCTCGACGACCGAGCCTCGCTCCAGCATCACGACGGTGTCGGCCTCGGCGATCGTCTCCGGGCGGTGGGCGATGACCAGGATCGTCCGGGTGCCCTCCAGCGTCGCGAGCGCGCGCCGCACCGCCCGCTCGGTCCGCGGGTCGGCGAAGGAGGTCGCCTCGTCGAGTACGAGAACGGGCGCGTCGGCGAGCAGCGCGCGAGCCAGGGAGATCCGCTGCGCCTCGCCCCCCGACAGTCCGGCGTCCTCACCGATCACCGACTCGTATCCACGGGGGAGTTCGAGGATCCGCTCGTGGATGTGGGCCAGCCGGGCCGCCCGTACCACCGCGTCGAAGTCGGCGTGGGGTACGGCGAGGGCGATGTTGTCCGCGACCGACGCGCGCAGCAGCCGGACGTCCTGGAAGACGAAGGAGACCTTCCGGTAGAGCTCCCGGCTGCCGAGTTCGCGCAGGTCGACGCCGCCGAGGGTGACCGAGCCGTGGGTCGGGTCGAAGAACCGGGGCAGCAGCCGCACCAGCGTGGACTTGCCGCTCCCCGACGGCCCGACGAGCGCGGTGACCGTTCCCGGTTCGAGCACCAGGTCGATCCCTCGCAGCACCTCGTCGCCGGTTTCGTAGCCGAAGCGGACGTCACGCAGTTCCACCCGGTGCCCCTGGGCCGTGGCCGGGTGCGCGGGCTCCGGCAGCGGCCGTACCGCGAGCACCTCCCGGATCCGGCCGACCGCGCGCCGGGCGCTCTGCATGTCGTCGAAGCCGTGGCCCAGGGCCGCCACGGGAGCGGTCAGGCCGAGGCCGAGGAGCAGGAAGGGCAGCAGATCGGCCGCGGCCATGCCACCGCTGGTGAGGAGTGCCGTACCGCCGACCAGCACGACGAGCAGCACGAACGGCGGCGACAGCACCACCTGCATCCCGGCGGCGATCCCGGCCAGCCCGCGCACCATCCGGACGAAGCTGCCGACGAAGCCGTCCACGGCGGTGAGGAACCTGCGGTGGACGCGGTCGGCTCCGCCGAACGCCTTGACCACCGCGATGCCCTCCACGAACTCGACGACCGAACTCGCGATCCGTCCCATGCCCGCGTCGAACTCCTCCTGCTCCCGCAGCCGGTTCGGGGTCATCATCAGGGGGACGAGGGCCACGGCCAGGAGCACGGGTATCAGGGTGATCAGTGTCAGCCGCCAGTCGATGGTGAACAGATAGACCAGCGACGCAAGGGGCACCACGAACGCGGAGACGAGCTCGCCGGGGGTGTGGGCGATGAACGGGTGCACGGCACTGACGTCCTCGCCCACCACCTTCGCCAGTTCGCCGGTCCGGCGCCGCGAGAACCAGCCGATCGGTACGCGGCCGAGCCCCTCGGCCAGGTGCCGGCGGAACGCCAGTTGCACGTGGCCGTCGAGGACGTGCCCGATGCCCGACGACGCGGCGGTGAACAGCAGCCGGACGAACATGCCGGCGGCGCCCACGGTCACGACGATCCAGACGCGATCGTGATCGGTCGGGCCGGGTGACAGGAGGGCGCGGCCCAGTTCGCCGACCGCCAGGAGCGGCGCCAGTCCGGCGAGGGCGCCGATGACCTGCAGGATCACGACGGCGGCGAGCCCCGGCCAGTAGGGGCGCAGCAGTCCGCTCGTGCTCGGTCCCGCCGCGGCGTCGGCCCGGTCATCGGGTGGTGGGGTGGACTGCTCCCTCGGCGCGGCGAGGTCGGTGGTGGTCATGGCTCTCGTCGCTCTCCTGTCCTGCGCATCCCGAACTCCCTTCCGGCGGCGGCCCGCTGACTTATCGAACGTGTTCCGAAAGTAGCACGGGCAGGCAGCCGCGCACACGGAATCCGCCCCGCACCCGTGGTGAGGCGGGGCGCGGCGGGGCGGCATGATGGGACGATGTCCCGAGCGCCCGCACCGCACGGCCGCACCGGCCGGCCGCCCCTGACCTCCCGTGCGCAGATCCTCGTGGCCGCCCGTCGGCTCATCGACCAGGACGGCTGGGAGAAGCTGACGATCCGCCGCCTCGCCGCCGAGATCGGCGTCGGGGCGACGACCCTGTACCACCACATCCGGAGCAAGGACGACCTGCTGCTCCTCCTGCTCAACCACCACATCGGGCAGGTCGAACGCCCCCGACTGCCCGACGACCCGAGCGAGCGCATCGTCGCCGCCGCCACCGCGATGCGCGACGCCCTCACCGCCTGGCCGTGGGCGGCGGAGGTCCTCTCGGCCGACGGATTCGTCGGCCTCCTCGACGAATCGGCGATGTGGATGGTCGAGGCCATCGTGGCGGGCGCCGGCGACCACGGATGCACACCGGAACAGAGCGTCGACCTCTTCCGCGGCATCTGGTACTTCACCGTCGGCGAGGTCCTCGTCCGCGCCCACTCCGCCCGCCGGACGGACGAAGGCCGTCCCTTCGCCCACCGTGACGACCTGGACCCGTCTCAGGTGCCCCATCTGGCCGCCATCGGTGTCCGCTGGGCCGCGCTGGCCGCACGGGACATCTACCCCCAGGGACTCCGCGTCCTCGTCGACGGACTGCTCGCGCAGGCCACCCCCCACGGCGCCGGCTAGCCGGGCGCGGTGGCCGGTAATAACCCTTGGACGGCGTGAGCGCCCGCACGGAACACTGCCAACCCTGTCCATTTGGATACGACAAGACAGGGTTGGGATGGGAAAGCCTGAATCGCGCAGACGTTCGCCGGGCAGGGGCTCCGTGCTCCTCGCGCTCCGCTACTACGGACGGGAGCTGATCCGACTCAGACGGATGACGGCACCGGCGATGCTGCTCCCGGCACTGGGCAACATCGGGATCTTCTACGTCGTGCCGCTGATCGTCGCGAAGCTCGTCGGCCGCATCGCGGGGAACACCGGCGGAGGCGTCGGCCCGATGCTGCCCTACGTCCTCGCCTTCGCCGGTGTGCTGCTGCTCGCCGAGGCGCTGTGGCGCGTCGGACTGCACTGCCTGAACCGACTCGACGCCCTCGGCATCGAGCACCTGTACGTGATCGGCATGGACGCGCTGTTCGCCAAGGACGCCGCCTTCTTCCACGACAACTTCGCCGGCTCGCTGACCAAGCGGGTCCTGAGCTTCGCCTCACGGTTCGAGGAGTTCGTCGACACGCTCACCTTCTCCGTCATGGGCAAGTTCGTGCCCCTCGTGTTCGCGTCGGTGGTGCTGTGGACGTACGAACCCCTGCTCGTCGTCGGGCTTCTGACGATGATCGCGGTCACCACGCTGTGCGTGCGGCCCCTGATCCGGCGCCGTCAGGCACTCGTCGACCGGCGTGAGGAGGCGATCGCCCGGGTCTCGGGCCACGTCGCCGACAGCCTGATGAACATGGACACCGTCCGGTCGTTCGCCGCCGAGGAACGCGAGGCCGCCGAACACCGCTCCCGCGTCGCCGAATCGCGCCGCCTCACGCTGCGCTCGTGGGACTACGGCAACCTGCGCATCGACACGCTGATCGCACCGATGTCCGTGCTCACCAACGTCCTTGGTCTGGTGCTCGCCCTCTCGCTCGGCGCGGGCGAACACGGCGTCGAGGCCGTCGTCGTCGCCTTCACCTACTACTCCAACGCCACCCGGATCATGTTCGAGTTCAACCAGATCTACCGCCGCCTGGAAAGCTCGATGACCGAGGCCGCGCAGTTCACCGAACTGCTGCTGACCCCGCCGACCGTACGGGACCCCGAGGTACCGGAACCGCTCCTCTCCGAGGGCGCCGATGTGCGCTTCGAGAAGGTGACCTTCGCCCACGCGGGAGCGAAGCCGCTCTTCGAGGGCCTCGACCTGTCCGTGCCCAGCGGCGCCAAGGTCGGATTCGTCGGCCGCTCCGGCGGCGGCAAGACCACGCTCACCCGGTTGCTGCTGCGGATGACGGACATCGACGGCGGCCGGATCACGATCGGCGGGCAGGACATCAGCAGGCTGCGGCAGGCCGAACTGCGCGGCCTGATCGCCTATGTGCCGCAGGACCCGGCGATGTTCCACCGCACGCTGCGGGAGAACATCGCGTTCGCCCGGCCGGACGCCACCGACGCCGAGATCCGCCGCGCCGCCGAGGCGGCGCACGTCACGGAGTTCGTCGACACCCTGCCCGACGGCTTCGACACGATGGTCGGTGAGCGCGGAGTGAAGCTGTCCGGCGGCCAGCGCCAGCGGGTCGCCCTCGCGCGGGCCATTCTCCGCGACGCGCCGATCCTGCTGCTCGACGAGGCGACCAGCGCCCTGGACTCGGAGAGCGAGATCCTCGTACAGGACGCACTCTGGCGTCTCATGGACGGGCGGACGGCGCTCGTGGTCGCCCACCGGCTCAGCACCGTCGCCACCATGGACCAGCTCGTCGTCCTCGACGGCGGGCGCATCGTCGAGCGGGGCACGCACCACGAACTGCTCGCCGCGGAAGGCGCGTACGCGAAGCTCTGGCAGCACCAGTCGGGCGGCTTCCTCGACGGAACGCCCGCCGGGGCCGACCTGGTGTAGGCGGTGTCAGCCGGCCCAGCGGCCTGTCATGAAGGTGACGGCCAGGACCGTGCCCAGGGGCGCGACCAGGCAGAGGTACACGGTGGTGGCCGTCCCGCGGCGCAGGCTCCAGACGGCGAGTCCGGTCCACAGGGGCCACCACAGGAGGGTGCTGCGCGCGACGGACATGTACCAGTACGAGGTGCCGAGCGCCCACAGCGTCAGCGCGATGTACAGGGCTTCCGCCCAGCGGCGCCGGCGGACGAGCACGGCGAGCAGCAGGAGGCCGAGCAGCATGGCGACGAGGTCCGCCTGGAACAGGGCGGCGTAGCCGGTGGCCTGGGTGTGGGCGAAGGCCTCGTGCCAGGTCTGGGCCCAGGCCTCCCAGGGGGCGCGGAAGGTGCGGTACCAGCCGCGTTCCTGGGCGTGCTTCCACGCCATCAGGTCACCGGTCCGCTCGTACAGGTACCCGAAGTAGAGGAGCGCGGGCAGTACGGGCAGGACGAGCAGCGCGGCCCGGTGCCGCCTCGTGCGTACCGTCGTGAGGAAGTGGACGGCGAGGGCGGCGGCGAGGAAGAGGCCGCTGATGCGGACGGTGGTGGCGCAGGCCGCGAGGAGCGCGGCCAGGGGCCAGCGGTGCCGCTGGGCGGCGAGCCAGGCGGGCAGGGCGAAGGCGAGGAACAGGGCCTCGCTGTAGCCGGCGGCGAGGAAGACCGCGCAGGGCGACAGCAGGAGGAACAGGGCGGCGCGGCCGCCCGCCCGCGAGCCCGGCAGGTGCAGTTCGGCGATCCTGGCCAGTGCGAGGACGGCGACGGCGCCGGCCACGAAGGAGATGAGCAGCCCGGCGACGGTCCAGTCGGGGACCACCGTGTGCACCGCCCGCAGGAGCAGGGGGAAGCCGGGGAAGAACGCCTCCCTGTTGTCCCCCGCACCGGCACCGGTCGCCGTTCCGGATCCGTCTTCGCCGGGGAAGTAGCCGTCCCTCGCTATGTGGAGGAAGTGCCCCCAGTCCCAGTGCTCGAAGGACGCGAGCACCGGTTCGGGCTCACGGGCGTCGCCGTGTCCGGGGAACAGCCAGCGGGTGCAGTAGGCGGTCGTCCACAGGGCCGCCCGGGTCAGCAGGTACAGCCCGAGGACCTCGCGGTCGACAGGCCGCAGCCGTGCCCACGCCCGTCCGAGCAGCGTGTCCCGCGGGCATGGGCGATCCGCCCGCCGTACGTCCTCCGGTGCCTCGGACGCGACGCCGCCCGCCCGTACGGGGGCATGCCTGGGGGAGGGGGGTGCCGTGACAGGCATGGGTGATCGTCTCTCCGTGGGTACGTCGAAGGGCGGGCGGGCCCTGTGGCGCGGGCCGTCCCGTGAAGGGGGGGAGCGGTGGGTCAGCTGTGCGGGCTCGTGGGGTCCTGGCTGGGCGGCGGCGACGTGGTGGTCTGCGCCGTCTCCCGCGGCTCCGGCCCGGGAAGGGTGGAGCTGGGACCGGGCTGCGGTGTGGAGGGGCTGGTCGCGGGCATGACGGGGCCGGGTCGTTCGGGCACCAGCGTCGCGGCCGTCGCCACGCCGAGAGCGGCGACGGCGCTCGCCGTGACCACGGCGAGGGCCACGTGGCGCCGCCGGGACCGCCTGCCCCGCTCGACGACCCGCTCGACCGGCGGCGGCGTGGCCTGCCGCCGGCCGTGATCGGCGGCGGCCCGGAACAGGGCCCTCAGGGACGGGTCGTCGATGTCGTCACGCATCGGGAGCCTCCTGCACGTTGTCCCGCAGCCGGTCGGCCAGGGCGGCACGCCCGCGGCCGAGATGAGTCTTGACCGTGCTGGCGGACAGCCCGGTCTCGCCCGCGATCTGCTCGACGGTGAGGTCGCACAGATAGTGCAGGGCGACGGTGCGCCGCTGCTGGGGCGGCAGGGTACGCAGCGCCTCGACAAGGACGACGTGCTCCGGGCCCGGTCCCGCCACCTGGGGCGGGACCGCGGCCCGCCGCGTCCACGCGTCGGCCGTACGTCTCCGGAAGCGCCACTGGCTCACGGCCAGACGCCAGGCGACCTTCCGGATCCACGCCTCCGGTCCGCCGTCGCGGTCGAGCTGCCGTCGCCGGTTCCAGCCCTTGACGAACGCTTCCTGGACAACGTCTTCAGCCTCCTGCAGATCGCCGAGCATGACGTAGAGCTGCCCGGTGAGCCGCCCGACCGCCTGGACGTAGAACGCTTCGAACTCTTCGACGGTCAACGGCAACTCCCGGGTCTCTCGCTTCACCAGGCATACGCCCGGGAGGGCCGCGACGGTCTACACCGCCGCCGAGAAGAGGGTGTGAGGCCCGTCACAGCCCCGGCTCCACCCGCACTCCGGGGGGCCCGACGATCGAGCGGGCGGCGCCGGCGGTCGGCCGGACGACGCCCACGACCCATATCCGTGGATCCTGGTCGGGGAGCGGTGGCGGATGGTCTTCCTCGCACGCATCACGTCTGCTCCTCGGTCGACTGGACATGGAGACAGCAGTCTCACCAGAGGTGAGCATGGTGGTCATGAGTACGCGTACTCATGACCCGGTGGTCCAACGCGGTGTGCCCACTACCGGGTGTCCGGCCGATCACGCTCCTGGCTAGGGTGAACGAGCGGGTCGGAAGCGAGCGTGAACCAACGGGGCCGGCTGTGTGCCCCGCCTGTGGGTCAAGCCGTGGGGAACCAACCACTTTCGTACCGCGGGGCGGGGATCTACCAGTAAGGCGGGGCGCAGCGTGAAGTCCTGGAGTTTTCGGCGCAAGGCAGTGGTCGGTGTGACCTCGGTATTCCTGCTCACCATGGGAGGGTGCTTCGCCGCGCTGTCCGAGCAGCCCGAGAGCATCGATCGCTCGCAGGTCGCCGGTACATGGATCGGGGACGGCGGCGCACGGGTGGAGTTGCGCGTGGACGGAGGGTTCGAGATGTCCGGCATCCCGCGCAGCGCCCTGCACTTCAGCTTCATCGACCCGCCGCCGGGTGAGGGCAAACTGTCCGGGAGCGGGACCTGGGAGCTCGGCCCTCACCGCGAAGGCGACAGCGTGGAGAACATCCTCCTGTACGTCGACACCGGCGGGTCGTTCTCCGACGACTCCGAGGTCGAGGAACTTCGGGTGGCCGAGAGCGGCGAGAAGCCGGTGCTCTACTTCTTCACCAGCCCGGAGAAGTGGTACGGGTTCGAGGTTCGCAAGACCGGCACCTGACCGGCCGGGCCGCTCTCTCCAGGAGGGCGGTCGGCGGAGAGCCCGGCGCCCGGCACGTGGCGCGTGCCACGCGCGCCCGGCCGCACCGTTTGCGGAGGGGCCGGGCTCGGGTTTGAGTGGACGGGACCCCCCACTCGCTCATCAGGAGCCGGTATGTCGATGGCCTTCGGTTCTCCCTTCGGTTCGTCGGATCCGTTCAGCGACATGCTGAATCGTTTCTTCGGTATGTCGCCGGCGTCCTCGCCCCCCGCCGTGCAACGCGTGCCCATCGGACGCCTCCTCACCGAGTCCTCCCACGAACTGCTCAACGCGGCCGCGGCCAAGGCGGCCGAGGACGGGACGAGCGACCTCGACACCGAACACCTCCTGTGGGCGGCCACCCAGGTCGAGCCCACCCGCAGGCTGCTCGCCCAGGGCGGGGTGGACCCCGGCACCCTCGCCGCACGGATCGCCAAGGTCCTGCCCCGCGAGGCCCAGGAGCCGTCCTCCGAGCCCGGCCTCACCCCGGCGGCGAAGCGCACCCTCGCCCTCGCCCATGCCAGGTCCCAGGCGGCCGGCGTCTCGTACATCGGCCCCGAGCACATCCTCGGCGCCCTCCTCGGCGACGCCGACTCCGGCGCCTCGCGCTTCCTGCGCGCCGACGACCTCGACGTCTCCAAGCTGCGCGGCACCGCCGACCGGGCCGCCTTCGGTGAGAGCGGCCCCGCGGCACCGAAGCAGCCCGCCACGACCCTGGACGAGTTCGGCCGGGACCTGACGGAGGAGGCGAGGGCCGGCAGGCTCGACCCCGTCGTCGGCCGGGCCGAGGAGATCGAGCAGACCGTCGAGATCCTGTCGCGTCGCTCGAAGAACAACCCCGTCCTCATCGGCGAACCCGGCGTCGGCAAGACCGCCATTGTCGAGGGCCTCGCCCAGCGGATCGTGGCCGGAGAGGTGCCCGACACCCTCAAGGACAAGCGGGTCGTCTCCCTGGACATGTCCGGGATGGTCGCCGGCGCCCAGTACCGGGGCCAGTTCGAGGAACGCCTGAAGAAGGTCATCGAGGACGTCCAGCAGGCCGGGGGCGAGATCATCCTCTTCATCGACGAGCTCCACACCGTCGTCGGCGCGGGCGCGAGCGGCGAGGGCGCGATGGACGCCGGCAACATGCTCAAGCCCGCCCTCGCGCGCGGCGAGCTCCATGTCGTCGGTGCGACGACGATCGACGAGTACCGCAAGCACGTCGAGAAGGACGCCGCCCTCGAACGCCGCTTCCAGCCCGTCCTCATCCCCGAGCCGACGGTCGAGGAGACCGTGCAGATCCTCGAAGGGCTGCGCGACGCCTACGAGGCCCACCACCAGGTCCGTTTCGCCGACGGGGCGCTCGCGGCCGCCGCCGAACTCTCCGACCGGTACATCAGCGACCGCTTCCTGCCCGACAAGGCCATCGACCTGATGGACCAGGCGGGTGCCCGCGTACGGCTGCGCAGCTCCGGGCGCTCCACCGAGGTCGTCAGCCGGGAGGAACGGCTCGCCAAGCTGCGCCGGGAGAAGGACCAGGCCGTCGCCGCCGAGGAGTTCGAGAAGGCCAAGGGGCTGAAGGAGGAGATCGCCGAGGTCGAGGGCGAGCTCGCCGGCATCGAGGAACGCCGGGAGGGCGTCGTCTCCGTGACGGCCGCCGACATCGCCGACATCGTCTCGCGCCGTACCGGCATCCCGGTCTCCCAGCTCACCGCCAGCGAGAAGGACAGGCTCCTCAAGCTGGAGGAGGAGATGCACGCCCGGATCGTCGGCCAGGACGAGGCGGTCACCGCCGTCTCCCAGGCCGTGCGCCGCAACCGGGCCGGCATGGGCGACCCCGGCCGGCCCGTCGGGTCGTTCCTCTTCCTCGGCCCCACCGGCGTCGGCAAGACGGAACTCGCCAAGACCCTCGCCGAGCTGCTGTTCGGCGAGGAGGACCGGATGATCCGGTTCGACATGAGCGAGTTCCAGGAGAAGCACACCGTCGCCCGGCTCGTCGGCGCCCCTCCCGGATACGTCGGATACGAGGAGGCCGGCCAGCTCACCGAGAAGGTCCGCCGCAATCCGTACAGCGTCGTCCTCTTCGACGAGGTGGAGAAGGCGCACCCCGACGTCTTCAACACGCTGCTGCAGATCCTCGACGACGGGCGTCTCACGGACGGACAGGGGCGCACGGTCGACTTCCGCCACTGCGTGATCATCATGACGTCCAACATCGGCGCCCACCGCATCCTCGCCCACGAGGGCGACGCGGCCGATCTGAAGGACGAGCTGATGGAGGACCTGCGGGGCCGGTTCCTGCCCGAGTTCCTCAACCGCATCGACGACATCATCGTCTTCCACAGCCTCACGGAGAAGGACCTGTCGGAGATCGTCGACCACCTCCTGGACCGCAGCAAGCACCGCGTCCACGCCCAGGGCCTGACCCTGGAGGTCACCGAGGCCGCGAAGAAGCTGCTCGTGGCCCACGGCTACCAGCCTGAGTTCGGCGCCCGACCGCTGCGCCGCACCATCCAGACGGAGCTCGACAACCGGATCGCCTCCCTGCTCCTCGGCGGCGAGGCCGAGCCGGGCGACACGATCGTCGCCGACGTGATCGACGACTCCCTCCACTGCACCATCCGCGCGAGCGGCGGCGCCGGAACCGGGACGGTCCCGGTGGCCGACAAGGCCCCCACGGCGACCGCCATCCCCGAAGGCAAGGAGTGACCGATGGCCCACCACCACAAGTCGAGCGAAGAGGTCGAGGGCGACCCCGACACCGGCCACGGCCGCGGGATGCCCCGCCGCCCGGACGAGGAGGAGCTCGACGAGCGCCTTGAGGAGGACCGCGAGGACGTGGGTCTCCCTCCGGACCAGGAACGGCAGGCCGACTAGCCCGGACCCTGGAGCCCGGTTTCCGCGCGCCGCGACCACGAGCCCGACCGGCACCGCCCGGTCGGGCTGGTTCGCCTCGGAGTGACGGCTCGGGCGGACGGCAGCGGGCTCGGGGGTCAGTCCCGGTCGACGAGGACGGCGGTGCCCTGGCCGACGCCGACGCACATGGTGGCGAGGCCGCGCCGGTCTCCGGTGCGGCGCATGCGGTGGAGCAGGGTGGTGAGGATGCGGGCGCCGGAACCGCCCAGGGGGTGGCCGAGGGCGATCGCGCCACCCTGAGGGTTGACCCGCTCGGGATCGATGCCCAGTTCGCGGACGCAGGCGAGGGCCTGGGCGGCGAAGGCCTCGTTGAACTCGGCGGTGTCGACATCCGTGAGCGCCCGGCCGGTCCTGGCGAGCACCCGGCGTACGGCCGGGACCGGGCCGATGCCCATGACGTCCGGGTCGACGCCGGCGCTGCCACCGGCCACGTAACGGCCGAGCGGCTCAAGGCCGAGCTCGTGCAGGACCTCCTCGCTGACCAGGAGCAGCGCGGCCGCGCCGTCGTTCATCGGCGAGGCGTTGCCGGCGGTCACGGTGCCGTCGGGCCGGAACACGGGCTTGAGGGCGGCCAGCTTCTCCGCCGTGGTGTCGGCCCGGATCGACTCGTCGTGGGCGACGACCGTGCCGTCGGGAAGGGTGACGGGGACGGTCTCGGCGTCGAAGAGGCCGTCCTTGCGGGCGGCGGCGGCGAGCCGGTGGCTGCGGAGGGCGAAGGCGTCCTGGTCCTCGCGGCTGACGCCGTACCGGGCGGCGACCTCCTCGGCCGTCTCTCCCATCGAGAGCACCCCGTGGAGCTCCTTCATCCGCGGGTTGGTCATCCGCCAGCCGAGCTTGGTGTCGAAGATCTCCTGGTGGTGGGGGAGGGCTGTCTCGGCGCGGGGCAGGACGAACGGGGCGCGGCTCATCGACTCCGAGCCGCCGGCGAGGACGACGTCGGCCTCGCCGGCGGCGATGGCGCGGGCGGCGGTGGTGACCGCTTCGAGCCCGGAGGCGCACAGCCGGTTGAGCGTGGCGCCGGGCACGGAGTCCGGCAGTCCCGCGAGCAGCACGGCCATCCTGGCCACGTTGCGGTTGTCCTCGCCGGACTGGTTGGCGGCGCCCCAATAGACGTCGTCGACCCGGGCCGGGTCGAGCGAGGGGACGGTGTCCAGGGCGGCGCGGACGGCGGTGGCGGCGAGGTCGTCGGGCCGTACGCCGGAGAGAGCGCCGCGGAGGCGGCCGATCGGGGTGCGCCGGGCGGCGGCGAAGTACACGGGACGCATGGTCACGGCTCCAGATGGGGGTCGGTCATCACACGGGCGCGCGGGCGTGGGTGCACGGCCCGCCCCTCAAACTAGCAGTGCAAGTTTCCCCGTGGAACGCGACCGCAGGGTGAGCCTCCGTGTCCGTCGGGACACTGGCCCGTCGTCCCGCGCCCGGTTCCCCGGCGTCACCAGTCGAAGCGGCGGTCGACCAGGGCGCCGAACTCCTCGAAGGACAGGACGCGGTCGCCGTTCTGGTCGGCGGCGTCGAAGAGGGCCGAGGCGTCGTCGGCGCTCCCCACACCCCAGAAGGGGATCACTCCCTGCGCGGCGAGCGTCGGACCCTTGGCCCTCAGGGCGTTGATCACCTCGGTACGCGTCAGGGTGCCGTCGTGGTCGAGATCGAGCGCGTCGAAGAGAACGCGGGCCTTGTCACTCATGGTCTGTCCTGTTCCCTGTGGCCCGGGCCGCCATATCGGCCGGGTCCGTGTGAGGAAGGACGCCGGGGACGCCCCGCGCGTTCCCTCCGGCCCGTCCCCGACCTCTCCCGGCGGCCGCGCGGGGAGCGCTCCCCGCGCGGCCGCCCGCTCGCACCCCGGACCGGAACCCCCGAGAGGTTTTCCACAGGTTCCATCGGACGCGGCCGGGGTGTCCGTGGCGGCCGATAGGGTGGGTGAATGGTCCTTTCCGACGATTCCGCCGTGATCTCCGAGTCCGCGGGTGTCCTCCATCGCGTCTTCGGCTACAGCTCCTTCCGAGGGGAGCAGCAGGAGATCATCGAGCAGGTCGTCGGGGGCGGAGACGCCCTCGTGCTGATGCCGACCGGTGGCGGCAAGTCGCTGTGCTACCAGATCCCCGCCCTCGTCAGAGAGGGCACGGGCGTCGTGATCTCGCCGCTCATCGCCCTGATGCAGGACCAGGTGGACGCGCTCAAGGCCCTCGGGGTTCGGGCCGGATTCCTCAACTCTACGCAGGATCCGTACGAGCGCCAGGCCGTCGAGCAGGCCTTCCTCGCCGACGAGCTCGACCTGCTCTACCTGGCCCCCGAGCGCCTCCGCACCGAGGGCACCCAGCGGCTCCTCGACCGCGGCACGGTGTCCCTCTTCGCGATCGACGAGGCGCACTGCGTCGCCCAGTGGGGTCACGACTTCCGGCCCGACTACCTCGCGCTGTCCATGCTGCACGAGCGCTGGCCCAAGGTGCCGCGCATCGCGCTCACCGCGACGGCCACCGAGGCCACGCACAAGGAGATCGCGGCCCGGCTCGGCCTCGAGGACGCCCGGCACTTCGTGGCCGGCTTCGACCGGCCGAACATCCAGTACCGCATCGTCCCGAAGAACAGCCCGCACAAGCAGCTGCTCGAACTGATCCGGACCGAGCACGAGGGCGACGCCGGCGTCGTCTACTGCCTCTCGCGGGCCTCGGTGGAGAAGACCGCGGCCCTCCTCGTGGAGCACGGCATCGACGCCGTGCCGTACCACGCCGGCATGGACGCCCGTACGCGCGCCGCGAACCAGGCCCGCTTCCTCCGGGAGGACGGGGTCGTCGTGGTGGCGACGATCGCCTTCGGCATGGGCATCGACAAGCCGGACGTACGCTTCGTGGCCCACCTCGACCTGCCGAAGTCGGTCGAGGGCTACTACCAGGAGACCGGCCGCGCCGGCCGCGACGGCGAACCGGCCACGGCCTGGCTGGCGTACGGCCTCCAGGACGTCGTCCAGCAGCGCAAGCTCATCGACGGCTCCGAGGGCGACGAACAGCACCGGCGCGCCCTCGGCATGCACCTGGACGCCATGCTCGCGCTCTGCGAGACGGTCGACTGCCGACGGGTGCGCCTCCTCGCGTACTTCGGCCAGTCCGGCGAGCCGTGCGGCAACTGCGACACCTGCCTGACCCCGGCCGAGTCCTGGGACGGCACGGTCGCGGCACAGAAGCTGCTGTCGACCGTGTGGCGTCTCGCCAAGGAGCGGCGCCAGAAGTTCGGCGCGGGCCAGATCATCGACATCCTGCAGGGCAAGAAGACCGCCAAGGTCATCCAGTTCGATCACGACGCCCTTTCGGTGTTCGGCGTCGGGGCGGACGTGAGCACCGCGGAGTGGCGCGGGGTCGTCCGTCAGCTCCTGGCTCTGGGGCTCCTCACGGTGGAGGGCGACTACGGGACGCTCGTGCTCACGGAGGAGAGCGGTGAGGTCCTCGGCGGGCGCCGCACCGTCACCATGCGGAAGGAGAAGGCGCAGGCCGCTCCGTCCCGCAAGGAGTCCGGGGCGCGCTCGGGGAAGGGCGCCCGGGTGCCGGTCGACCTGCCCGCGGCCGCCGTGCCGGTCTTCGAGGCCCTCCGTGCCTGGCGGGCCGCGACGGCCCGCGAACAGGGCGTGCCCGCGTACGTCGTCTTCCACGACGCCACGCTGCGGGAGATCGCGACGCGGCTTCCCGGCACGGTGGAGGAGCTCGGCACCATCGGCGGTGTCGGCGAGGCCAAGCTCACCAAGTACGCCGAGGGTGTCCTCGGCGCCCTGGCGGAGTCCGGAGCCGGCGCCGCCGCCCCGCATGATCCCGCGCCGGCCGCCGCGTCCTCCGCGGAGGTCGCCGGCCGGAGCTCGGTACCCGCCGCTCCGGAGGCCGGCGCGCCGTACGACGAGGAGCCGCCCTACGACATGGACGGGATGGAGGAGCCGCCGCCCTGGGACGACTGGCGGTAGCCGGGCCGCCGGGCGCGCGGCCTCCCCTTCCGTACCGCTCAGGCGGGCTGGGGTGTGAGGCGGCGCAGTCCCCTGCGGTCGTAGTAGTGGGTCATGGCGAAACCGAACGCCAGAGCGGCGGCCGTTCCCACCGCGATCATGATCCAGCCGCGGGCCAGGCCCGCGTCCGCGCGGGCATCGAAGTACAGGATGGACCGCACACCCGCGCTGAGCTGGTGCATCGGCTCGAAGACGCCGAGGAAACGGTAGAAGCCGGGAGTGGCCTCCAGGGGGACGGTGGCTCCGGAGGAGGGGAGGGCGAGCGCGATGAAGACGAACATCGACACGAGCTGGCCGATCCCGCCGAACGCCGCGTTGATGGCCTGGACGCCGAGACCGACGGCGACCGTCGCGCAGAACGAGAAGATCCACAGCATCGGCAGGTGTGAGGCGTCCATGCCGAGGACGGAGATCGTGGCCACCATGACGAGCGTGGTGGTGAGGACCGAGATGCCCGCCGTCATGACCATCTTCAGGACGAGTGTCTGGGTGCGGCTGATGGGCACCGCCGGATGGCGGGAGTGCCAGGGGCCGATCTCGCTGTCCGCGTAGCCGAGGGCGGTGTCGACGCTGCTGTTGACCAGGTTGCCCCCGATGAAACCGCCGAGGACGAGCAGCAGGGTGTAGTAGAAGGCGGTCAGGCCCAGCCCGCTGTGCCGGCCGATCGGATGGCCGACCTGGGTGGTGACGGCCACCGGGTCGGTCAGGAGCAGCCGGGTCGTCGGGGCGGTGGCGGCGGCCGCGAGCTGCTTGCCGATGGTCAGGGAGGCCTGACGGGCCGCGTTCTGGTTGATCTGGGCGGTCAGCGACGAGCCCAGGCTGCCGACGCCGGGATTGGTGAGCACGGTGAGCGTCGGCCGGGCGGTCGCCCGGTTCGTGGAGAGGGCCGCGACGGACGCGGTGAAGTCCGCCGGGACGACCAGGGCGCCGAAGACCTCGCCGGACGCCAGCGCGTCCTGCGCCCCCGCGCGATCGAGCCGCCGCCAGTCGACCCTCGTCCCGGACGAACCGGCGGTGACGATCGAGTCGGTGATCTGCTTCCCCAGGTTCTCGCGCTGACCGGGCAGCGGGTCGCCCCGGTCCTCGTCGACCAGCGCGACGGGGAGCCTGTGCAGGTTGTCCGTCGGATTGAGGATGCCGCCCATGTAGAGCAGGGAGAGGCCCACGGCGACCAGTGCGCTCAGGACGGTCGGTACGAGCCACAGCTTGGGGCGCCGGGCGAGGGCGCCTGCACGCACCTGCGGGTGGGGGGTGTTCGGGGGGATCGCGGACGTCATGGACTCATGGTCGGCGCGAGCGCCGCCAAGGCGGGGATTACGGCCCGTACGGGGCGGGCGGGCGTGTCGACGCCTCGTCGGCCAGTCGTTCGTCGCCGGTGTAGACGTTCATGGAGGTGCCGCGGAGGAAGCCGATGAGGGTGAGCCCGGTGTCGGCCGCGAGGTCGACGGCGAGCGAGGAGGGGGCGGAGACGGCGGCGAGCAGGGGGATGCCGGCCATGACGGCCTTCTGGACGAGCTCGAAGGAAGCGCGACCGCTGACCATGAGGACGGTGCCGCGCAGGGGCAGGAGGCCTTCGCGGAGGGCGTGGCCGATCACCTTGTCGACGGCGTTGTGACGGCCGACGTCCTCGCGCAGGCAGAGCAGTTCGCCGTCGGAGGTGAAGAGTCCTGCGGCGTGGAGACCACCCGTGGTGTCGAAGACCCGCTGGGCGGCCCGGAGCCTGTCGGGGAGGGCGGCGAGTACGTCGGTCCGGATGCGCAGGGGGTCTTCGGCGACTGTCCAGGCGGCGGTGGTGCGGACCGCGTCGAGGCTGGCCTTGCCGCAGAGGCCGCAGGAGGACGTGGTGTAGAAGTTGCGCTCCAGGGAGGCGTCGGGGGCGGCCACACCGGCGGCGAGGCCGACGTCGACGACGTTGTAGGTGTTGCCTCCGTCGGCTGTGGCGCCCGCGCAGTAGCGGATTCCCGTGACGTCCCGGGCGCTGTGGACGACGCCCTCGCTGACCAGGAACCCGGTGGCGAGGTCGAAGTCGTCGCCCGGGGTGCGCATGGTCACGGTCAGGGGCCGGCCGCCCACCCGGATCTCCATGGGTTCCTCGGCGGCCAGGGTGTCCGGGCGGTAGGAGGCCTCCCCCTCCCGTACGCGCAGGACGCGCCGCCGTACGGTCACTCGCCCCATGGTCCGCTCCTCTCCTCGGAGCGCCGCCCCGACGGTGTGCCGTGGTCGTCACGGTTCTGATGTGGTCGTACCCCGAGACTCTGCCACGCGGGCCGAGGAGCCGGGCACGGGGGCGCCGCAGCAGCGGGGGTGCCGGAGCGAGGGACGACCGGAGCTCCGGGGCACGGGAGCACATGAGCACCGGAGTGCCGGGCTGCGCGTCCGATCACTCCCGCCTAGGCTGACGCTGCCCCTTTCACTCCCTTTATTGATACATGCTGATGATTGTCCGACGGGAGTCCCATGGTCGTCGTCCAGCCCGTCGTCGCGACACCCGAGCGGGCCGCCGTGTTCCTGGTGGCCACCGTCAACTCCGGCGGCGAGGCCGCCGTGGCGGCGGCGCTCCAGGACCTGACGGGCCTCTCCCGATCGGTGTCCTTCCGCTTTCCCGACGACAGCCTCAGCTGCGTCGCCGGTATCGGCTCCGAGCTGTGGGACCGGCTCGTCGACGGGCCGCGCCCCCGCGAACTCCATCCCTTCGTGCCCCTGAGCGGCCCCCGCCACCGTGCCCCGGCCACCCCGGGCGACCTGCTGTTCCATCTGCGCGCCCGGCGCATGGACCTCTGCTTCGAACTGGCCCGGCTGATCGTGGAACGGCTCGCCAGTGCGGTGACCGTCGTCGACGAGGTGCACGGCTTCGCCTACTTCGACGAGCGCGACCTCCTCGGCTTCGTCGACGGCAGCGAGAGCCCCGGGGGCGCGGTGGCCGCCGACGCGGTGCACATCGGGGACGAGGACCCCGGGTTCCGCGGGGGCAGCTACGTCATCGTGCAGAAGTACCTCCACGACATGGCGGCCTGGGACGCGCTCACCGTCGAGCAGCAGGAGCTGGTCATCGGCCGCAGCAAAGCGGCCAACGTCGAGATGCCCGACGACGTCAAACCCGCCGACTCGCACGTCGCGCTGAACACCGTCGTCGACGAGAACGGCGTCACCCGCCAGATCGTCCGCGCCAACATGCCGTTCGGGCGGGTCGGCACCGGGGAGCTCGGCACGTACTTCATCGGCTACGCGCGCACGCCGGCCGTGACCGAGCTGATGCTCCGCAACATGTTCCTCGGGGACCCGCCGGGCAACACCGACCGCATCCTCGACTTCTCCCGGGCCGTCACCGGCGGCCTCTTCTTCGTGCCGAGCGCCGACTTCCTCGACGACCTGCCCGCCGCGCCGCCGTCCGCCGCCGCCCGCCCGGGAGAGTCCCTGGGCATCGGCGGCCTGAAAGGAGCCTGAGCCCCATGACGACCCCCGACGCCATGAGCGACCCGCACCACGGACCCGACACGGGCAACCTGCACCGCGAACTCGCCCCGATCACCCCGGCCGCCTGGGCCGAGATCGAGGAGGAGGCCCGCCGCACCTTCCGGCGCAACGTCGCGGGCCGCCGCGTCGTCGACGTTCCCGACCCGGCGGGGCCGGCGCTCGCCGCCGTCGGCACGGGGCACCTCGCCGCCATGAACCCGCCCGCCCCGGGCGTCACGGCGCGCCTGCGCGAGGTGAAGCCGCTCGTGGAGCTCAGGGTGCCGTTCACCGTGGACCGGACGGCCGTCGACGACGTCGAGCGCGGCGCGAAGGACTCCGACTGGCAACCCGTCAAGGACGCGGCACGAGCCATGGCGTTCGTCGAGGACCGGACGATCTTCGACGGCTACGGGGCGGCGGGTGTCGACGGACTGCGCGCCCGGTCCTCGAACCAGGTGGTACGGCTGCCCGCCGAGCCGCGCGACTACCCCGACGCCGTCAGCCGGGCGCTGACCGCGCTGCGCCTCGCCGGTGTCGACGGCCCGTACGCGCTGCTGCTCGGCGCGGAGGAGTACCGGGCGGTCAGCGAGACCTCCGACCACGGCTATCCGATCGCGGCGCACCTCGGGCGCATGCTCGACGGCTCCCCGATCTGGGCACCGGCCCTCAGCGGGGGCTTCGTCCTCTCCACCCGTGGCGGTGACTTCGAACTCCTCCTCGGCCAGGACCTGGCGATCGGCTACACGGGGCACGACGCGGACAGTGTGCGGCTGTACTTCCAGGAGACCCTCACCTTCCGCACGTACACCGACGAGGCCGTCGTCGTCCTGGAGGCGTGAGCTCCCGGATCGCCCGTGCCGGGTCAGTCCCCGACGGAGACCACGACGGCGGTCGCCGGGCCGTCGGGTGTCGTGTACGTGACCGTGTCGCCCGGACCGTGGCCGAGGAGCGCGCTGCCGAGCGGGCTGTCGGCGGTGACCATCGTCCGGTCGAGCACCGCGGCGACCTCGCCGATCTGGACGGTCGCCTCCGTGCCGTCGTCGAACCGCACCGTCACGGTGCTCCCCACCCCGACCCCGTCGGTACGAGGGGCCCCGGCCGCGTCCGCCTCGCGCAGCCGTCCGCGGATCTCGTCGATGCGGGCGTCCAGGCGGGTGAGCTGGGTGCCGCGCTGCAGCTCGTCGGCCTGGTCGGCCCGGTCGCCCGTCTCGTCCCCGCCGCCGTCCCGCAGGGTGACGGCGACGGCTTCGCGTTCCGTCCGCAGATCGTCGAGCTCCCGCTCCAGGGCCTCGCGGCCGACGGCGCTGATGGGCTCGGGTCCACCGGTCATTCCTGCTCCCGTTGTGCGACGGCACGACTCCGTACCGAACGATAGGTGACATATGCGACGTTATCAGTCGGTTCGTCACATTGCGGGAGCACGCGGTCAGTTCGGGCTCGGCGCGGCCGCCGTGAGCGGGAACGCGGTATCCGTCGGGAAGACGGTGTCGCGCGGGCCCGCGGGGTCGAGGACGTTCTTCCGGATGCACGCGTGCGGGGGTGTGCCGCCGACCTGGCCTGGCCGGGCAGGACCGGATCGCACCGTGGCCCTCCGGTCCGGTCTGTTACGTTGCGAAGGCCCTGACCACTCCAGGAGAGGAAGGCCCCGCACGATGGCCGTCATCCACCACACCACGCTTCGGCCCACCAAGCTGGAACTGCTCGCGGAGTGGCTTCCCACCCGGCCGTGGCACACCGGTGCCGAGGCGCGCCCCGGCAAGGCCGGGGGCTTCCGGCTCGACGACCCGGCGGGCGAGGTCGGCATCGAACTCATGGTGGTGACCGACGGCGAGGGCGACACGGCCGTCACCTATCTCGCCCCCATGACGTACCGCTCCGGGCCCCTCGCGGACGCCGGGCACGCCCTGATCGGCACCATGGAGCACGGCGTCCTCGGCAAGCGCTGGGTCCATGACGCCACCCACGACCCGGTGTTCGTCTCCCGGCTGTACGCGCTCCTCACCGGACGGACACAGGCCCAGGCCCAGTCGGAGACGGACACCGTCGACACCACCGTCGCCGTCTCGCCCGCCCCGGCGGAGGCCGCGGCCGACGTGGAGCTCGTACGGGTCACGGAAGGCGCGGACCACACCGACCTGGAGGTACGGGCCTCCGGTGGCGCGTCCGCACCGCTGACGCTGCGGGTACGGCGGGTTCTCCGGGCCGGCACGGACACGGCCCCCGACGGCGGCGCCGGCCGGGTCACCGCCGAGTGGCTGCTGCCCGACGGGACCACCGCCCGGGGCGAGTTCGCCACCGTCCTCGCCGGCCCCGGGCAGGGGTGACCGTCCGGGTGGTCCTCAGACCCAGTTGACCTCGGCCGCGGCGAGCAGTGGATCGTCCACCAGCTCCCAGAGCGGGACGGCGAAGTTCCCGGTGCGGTAGCGGCCGCCGAAGTGGAGGCCGAGGACACGGTGGTCGGTCAGGTCGAAGACGGGGGAGCCGCTGTTGCCGCCGAGCGTCGAACAGTCGTGCTTCATCACCAGACCGCCGGGGGTGAACTCGGTCGCCATGCCCGGCTGCAGCCGCTTCACGTTGTACACGTCCATGAAGATCCGGCGCATCGACTCCGGTTCGTTGCGCCGGCCGTCCCAGGCCGGGTAGCCCACCACGTACACCGGTCGTCCGGGGAGGCTCGCCGGCGCGTCCGCGGCGACGGCGAGCGGCGTGGGCAGACCGCCGTCGGCCGAGAGCTCGACCCGCAGCAGGGCCAGGTCGACCTCCTCGTGGATGCCGATGATCTCCGTGACCTCGTACGGGGCGGAGGCCCCGGACGGCTCGCCGTCGACCGGCAGCTCCTCCGCCGGGTCGATCCGCGCCGACATGCCGTACTCGAAGGTCCAGGGCGCCCCGTCGTCCTGGAAGCGGCTGAACTCCACCGCCACATGACGGTTCGTCATCACCGTGCGCGGACCGACGAGGAAGCCCGTGCCGACCCAGTCGAGGCGCGGGTGCCCGGTGACCTCGACCCGTCCGACGCGCGCAAGCGACTCGCGGATGGAGGGCCGCTGGCCGTCCAGGACGGCCCACTCGTCACGCTGCGGGGCGAAGTCCTGGCGCTGGACCAGGATGGCCGGGCGGCCTTCCAGGAGGACGATCGCCTCCACCCCGAAGGCCTCGTCCCCGTCGAGCTCGTCCTCCCGGTGTGCGGCCAGCTTCTCCAGACCGCTGACCCCGGCCTCCAGGACGCGGGCCCGTTCCTCACGGGCGAAGCGGGAGATCTCGGCCGCCGGTGCCACATCGGCGGGGAGCTCGAACGCGGACTCGGCGATCTCCGCCTCCAGAGCGCCGCGCACCCGCGCGGCGACCTCCCGCAGATCGCCGAAGATCTGCTCCGTCGCGGTCGCGACCGGAGACACGCTCCGTGGTCCGTTCGGCATCGTCACTCACCTCGGCCTTCCGTTCGTCGCGTGCGCGGGGCCCGGCCGGCCGGACTGGGCCGCCATGATCTCCTCGTACAACTCCCGGCGGAACTCCCGGAGATGGGCCAGGATGCCGCTCATCTGGGTGCCGACGTTCACGAACCGTGTCCTGGCGCCCTGGAACTCGACCTCGTCCACCTTCCGCGTCCCGCGGTGCAGCCCCACCACCGTCCAGTCGTCGAGGCAGACCGGTGAGCCCGAGGAGCCGCCGCGGGTGTCGGTGAAGTAGAGGATGTCGTGCTCGTCCGCCCGGTAGACCAGGTTGTTGCGCAGCGCGACCCGCTTCGGCAGACCGCCGGGGTGCTGGATGATGTTGACCGGGACGCGCTGCCGCTCCCGGACGAGCAGCGGCCGGGTGGCGATCCGGAGTGTCGGGCGACGTTCCTGGTCGGGGGCGAGCCGCACGATGGCGTAGTCGAGCGCCGGGTCCCAGGCGGCGAGCTCGCCGGCCGTCGCCTCCGGCGCCGCCGCCGTGTTCTCGACGAAGTCGAAGCGGGAGCGGGACATGAGCGCCTGGAGCCGCAGGTCCTCGTCGCTGACGTACGGCCGGACACCCGGGTCGTGCGAACGGGCCATCACCACGTGGTGGTTGGTGATCAGCAGGCCGGGTGCGATCATCCAGCCCGTGCCGCCGTGCGGATAGGACGGCAGGAGCGGGGCGCCCGACTCGTACGGGGGGATCCTCAGCAGGGCGACGGAGGCACCGGCCCGGATGCCGCCGTGCAGGAACTCGTACGGCACGGTGTCGTCCTGGAGGATGATCTCCTCCTTCATCTCCCCGGGCATCATCTCCGGGGGAAGCTCCGCCTCGCCGGTGATCGCGCGGGCCACGGCGTCGAGCGCCCCCTGGAGGACGGCGCGCGGGCCCGGCTCATGCGTCTTCTCGATCGCGTTGTGGAGCCAGATCTCCAGCGGCACCAGGCCGTCGATCAGCCGCTCGACCTGGTTCATCGCGTTCAGGTCGGCGTGCAGCTGCTCCCGGGGGTCGTCCAGCGGTTCGAGCGTGGCCGCGAAGTAGCCGGGGGTCCCCTTGAGCAGGGCGGGGCGCAGCGCCCGGTCCGCGAGGCCCGCCTCCATGGCGGCGTTGCGGACGCGGACGAGGTCGGGCTGCGGCAGGAACGGCTCCTCGCGGAGCGCGGCTCCGGCGGCGTTCGGCGGGGGACGCGTCCACAGTCCCGTACCACCGCGTCGGGGGCGCGAGCCCGCCCAGAGGGCCGGCTCGTCCCCGGTCGCGGGACCGAGGGAGGACGGCCCGCGCGCGCTGCCGCGCGGCAGCGGACCCGCGTCCATCGCCGAGGCGACGCCAAGGAGCAGGTCGCCGCTGCCGTCCCGGAGCGTCAGCGCCTGCCGGGCGACGCTGTCCAGGGTGCCGCGCCGCCGCGCCTCCCGCAGGTGCCGCTCGATCCGGACACGGTCCGGACGGGCCGCCCCGTACGCCTCCCCGGCGGCCGGCGGGTACGTCTCCCCGGCCGCCGACGCCAGAATGCGGGCCAGCGGCTCGCGGAGGCGCGGCTCGTCGGTGAGCGTGCTGTCGATCCAGTGGGCGAGCTCCGTCACCACCGCCTCCTCGTCCGCCGGCAGACCGACCAACCGGAGCGTGTGCTCCAGGAGCTGGGGATCCGACCGGCAGGCCGCGGCCGCCGCCGTACGGGCCAGGGACGGCTGTCTCGCCAGGTCGGCGTCGGGCATGGTGCGCAGCGTCCTGGCGAGCCGCTCCCGCGCCGGAGCGGCGTCGACGTCCGCGAGCGCCGCGAGCCGGGAGCGGGCGACGAGCACGCCGAGGGACTCGTACCGCAGTCCGAGGCCCGCCGCGATCTCCTCCGCCTCCTGGAGGTCCCGGTCCGCGGCCGGGAAATCGCCCAGGTCCTGCGCGAGCCGCGCGGACAGCTGGAGCAGTTCGAGCTGGGTCTCCGCGCAGCCCGCCTCCGCCGCTCCGTCCACGGCACGCTCGGCGGTCGCGCGTGCCTCCGCCGTCCGCCCGGAGCGGGCGAGGGTCTCGGCGAGCAGGGCGTGCAGCCTGCTGCACGGCGTCCAGGGGCGCCGCTCCCCGAGGCGCTGCGCGGCGGCGTCCACGTACCCCTGGGTGAGCAGGTCCTCGACCTCGCGGGCCGCGATCCGCTCCCAGTCCTCCTGGTCCGCCTCGGTCATGATCTGGTCGGGGACGTGACCGCCGATCCTGCCGAGGAGGAACGCGGCCGGGCGGTGCGCCATCTCCAGGTGCGTCGACCCGCCGAGGTAGGAGGCGACGCCGGGCTCCCAGCGGCTTTCCACCGTACGGGGGTTCTCGCCGAGCCTGAGCCGGTGGTAGATCTCCTCGGCACGGTTCCTGGCCCCCTCGCGGGCCGCGTAGTACGCGACGGCGCCGCGGTCCACGGCCCGCATCAGATCGGTCCGCGCGCTGTCCGAGAGGCGCAGCATGATGGCCCGCAGATCGGCCCGGTGCCTGATGGCGTCGGGCCCGGCCGACTCCATCAGGTCGACCCGCGAGGTCAGCAGCCCGTAGAGACGGCGGGCCTCCGCCGCCGTCTCCACGCGGAGCCCCGCCGGACCCGCGAGCACCTCCCGGACCAGGTCGGGGGTGATGAAGCGGAGCGCGAGGCCGGCCTGGACGAGGGCCCGGACGTCGTCGTCCGCGATGTGCTTGAGGATGCGGTCGTACAGCGTGCCCTGGATGAGCATCTGGTCCACCTGGCGGTCGAAGTACCGCCGCCGGGACGGCAGTCCGCGCAGCAGCCCGCCGAGCGTGGGGGAGTCGGTGCCCAGGGCGACGGCTGTCCGCGCCGCCAGTCTGAGGCTCAGCGGATGGCCGCCGATCCGGTCCGCGAGGTCCTCCGCGAGCGTCTCGTCGAGCACCCCGGACGACATCAGGAGGTCCACGGACGCCGGGTGGTCGAGCTCGGTCAGCTCCATGGTGCGCGGGGTCAGGAGCCGGGCCGGATGGTCGACGAGGGCGCGCCCGGAGATGATGAACCGCAGGCGCGAGTAGGCCGCCCGCAGTGCCGTCCAGATGGCCCACATGCGGGTGATGACGGGTGAGCCCCGGTACTGGGCCTCCTCGAACGAGTCGACGACGATGAGGAACGGCGGTGCCGTACCGCCCGGAGCGGGCCGGACCGCCTCGGCGACCAGGGACGCGAGCCGGTGGGCGAGTTCCTGCTCGCGGGCGCTGGCACGGGCGTGGAAGTCGGACGAGTAGTCGCGGGCGAGGGTGGCCCGGGTGCCCGCGAGCTGATGGAGTTCGTCGAGTTCGTTGCGCTCGCCGCGCTGGGACGCCGCCGTCCGCTCGCACTCGTCGGCGAGGCCCTCGAAGGAGGCCCGGAGACCGGGGTGCCGGACGGCGAGCTGCCGGGCCGTCTCCGCGATCACGGTCGCGGGTTCGTGGACGGAGAGCGTGGGACGGGCGAAGTCGATGTAGGCGAAGGGGAATCCGCCGGGGGTCGCGGCCAGGGCGTCGACGAGGAACTTGGCGAGCAGGGTGCTCTTGCCGATCCCGCCGATGCCGTGGAGGATCACCGGCGGCTCCGCCGGCTCCTCGGGCAGGGCGAGATAGGCGTGCAGCGCGTCGAGTTCGGCGGTCCGGCCGTGGAAGGTCCCCCGGATCAGCCGGCGCATCGGCTGGAGCAGCCGGGCCTCCTCCAGACGGTGCTGGACCTCGTCGACCGACGGCAGTCCGGTCACGCCCGGTACGCGGCTCAGCCAGAGCACGGCCTGAAGGGTGTCGGACAGCTCCTCGACGTCGTCGTCCGCCGCCGCGGGCGGGGACGGCGTGGGCGGGGACGCCGTGGGACGGGTCTGGGGGAGTCCCGTGCCGGACAGCAGGGCCAGGGCGGTGTGCTCGGGGCCCGGGCCCTCCGGGCACAGTCCGATGTTGGCCCGCAGGGCGCTCAGCGCGGCACCGGGGCCCGCGAGCCCCGCGAGCGTCCCGTCGCGGATCTCCGGCTTGAGCGTCCAGACCGCGGCCCCGGGCGACGGCAGGGCGACGCAGTCGTCGACGAGCTCCAGGACGGCCCGGCCGGTGGAGCGTTCCTCGCCGGGCAGGCGGAGCAGCGCGGGGTCGAACTCCTGGAGCAGGCAGGCGGCCTCCCGGTAGGAGCGGCGCGGGTCGGGCAGCGCGACGGCCGGAGCGGCGAGGCTCGCCCGCAGGGCGTCGCGCAGCAGACGGGCGGCCTCGCCCGGCGGCGCCGACGTCGGCGGCAGGGCCCGGTGGATCCGTACGACGTCCTCCACGGCCGTGCACAGCCGACGCATGTAACAGTCCTCGCCCGACGGCGAACTGACGACCCGCAGCACCTCCGCCACCGCCGTCTCCGTCAGCTCGCGGACGGTCTCCTCCTGTCCGAAGTCCGCCGTGTCGGTGAAGAGCTCCCGGAAGAAGTGCCGGAGATCGCCCTCGTCGGCGAGACGCGTGGTGTCCCGGCACTCGTTCTTGCGTATCTCGTACGGAAGCTGACGCATCGTCGTCCCGTAGCCGAGCAGCACCAGGCGGGGTACGGAGTCGGTCCGTACCGGGGTGTGCTCGTAGATCGCCCGCGCCAGGACACCGATGACGTCCCACACGTCCGACTGCGGGTCGAGCCGGTCGCAGTCGTCCAGGACCAGCCAGAAGCGGTCCTCGGCGGTCGTCGCGCGGGCGATGATCCGGTGGGCGGCGTCCTCGAAGGACGGCAGTGGATCGTTCAACCGTGTGGGATTCAACGGAAACCCGTCGGCCTCCGGGCCCGCCACGAAGGCCGCGAGCCGCTCCATCAGCCGCGCCGCCGTCGACGTACGGGACAGGGTCACCCGTACCGGACGGAAGCCGCGGTGCTGGCCGAGATGGCGGATCAGCTCGTACGTGTAGGAGCGGCCGCTGTCCTCAGGACCGTCGACGATCAGCACCGTCCGCTCCGGGTCGGCGAGGAAGCCCCGGAGCTTCTCGCGCAGCTCGGAGCGGTCGAGGAACACCGCCGCGCCGTGCTTCAGGAGCAGACTGTCGAGCGGGTCCCGCGACGAGCGCAGCAGCCGCTCGTCGTCCCGCAGCCGGGTGAGCAGGTTCCGGGCCTCCGTACCGCGTTCGAAGGCGTGCGGCTCGTCGATGGAGGACAGCGGGTCGAGACCGGCGAGCACGGAGAGCAGACGACGCTGGTGGGCGACGTCCCGGCGGGCGGCCGCGACCACGAGCAGGGCGTTCCGGTCGGGGTCCGGAGTGAGGGGCAGATCGTCGACGAAGTCGGCGGGGAGGCCGGCGCCCAGCAGACGTTCGCACGGCTCGGGGGAGTCGAGGAGGTGGTCCCGCACCCAGCCGGCAACGAGCCCCCATTCGGTCTCGGTGAGCGGCATACCGCACCTGCCCGGCGCTCTTGGCGCAGCGCCGGTCGCTCCGGCGCCGGGACGTGACATGACAGATCGGACGGGACGACCGATCCCTCTCATCGTTCCACCGGCCCGGAAGGACCGCAATCGCGGCCGCGGAGCGGTGCGGGGGGTCGCGGCAGGCCGGGTGCGGGGGCTCGGAGGTCAGGGATGCGGCGGCGCGGCGGCCGGGGGGGCGACGGCTCGGCGATCAGGGGTGCAGCACCATGTCCTCGTACGACTCGAGGCGCCGCCAGCGCTCCTCGGGCGCCCGCGCCGGGGGCATCACGTCCACGTCCGGCAGCGGCCCGAACTCCAGCTCGGTGATCTCCGCGACGTCCGATACGGGCACCTGGTACGTACGGAACGGGCCCAGCGGCGGCGGCGCGCCGGGCGTCGCACCGAGGAGCGCCCGTTCCGCGTCCCGGCTGAGGTCGGGACTCTGGTCGAGAACGTACGCGGCGGCGGCGAGCACCCCGTCCTGGAGGAACGCGGCCACCTTCCAGAAGCGCATCGGCACCTGGATCCCCCGGTACGGCGGATCGGAGTCGTGCAGCACCGGGCCGGTGAGGACCGCGAGGCGCCGGTCGAACACGGCGGCATGGTCGAGGAGGTGGTTCTCCACGCCCTGCCAGAGTTGCCTGCCCTGGTTGAAGACGTCCGCCTGCGGTGCGGCGTTGGTGAAGTGGAACGTGTCCCTGTTGGCCCGGACCGCCACGGCCGTCGGCCCCCAGACCGGGTCGAGCCGGCGCACCAGATGGCCGCGGTCGAGACTGTTGTTCCGGTAGATCTCGTCGCCCGCCTGCAGCTCCTCGGGCAGCCGGGGGTCGAACACCCAGACGTCGTCCCGTGGTACGTCCTCCAGGAGCTCCCGGCCCTCGACGCACACCGCGGTCGCGGCCGCGAGACGGCGGTCGGGCCGGAACACCACGGTGAAGTGGGTGTACGGCAGGATCATCGTTCCGACCGCCTCCCGCGCCGGAAGCGGCAGCGGGACGACCGGACCGAGGAAGCCCTCGTCGTAGCCGGCACGGTCGGCGAGCAGGTCACGGCGGGCGCCGCCCGCGCCCGGAGGAGGCGGGAGATCCGAAGGGTTCATACGATGTAGGTACCGCGTGGAGAGGGTCGCGCTCGGCGCCGGACCACAGGCCACTCGATCAGACGCCCCGGCGTCCCCTCCGCTCCCCGCCAGGAGGCATCCCATGGCCACCGGACTCGCCCTGCACGTCGGACTCAACCGGGTCGACCCCGGCCGCTACGACGGCTGGGAGGGCACCCTGACCGCCTGCGAGAACGACGCCCACGACATGGCACGGCTCGCCCGCGCCGCCGGGTTCGAGAGCACCGTCCTGCTCACCCCCGACGGCACCGCCGCCCAGGTCACCGCCGTGCTCGCCGAGGCCGCCGCACGGCTCGGCCCCGGAGACATCCTGCTCCTCACCTACTCGGGGCACGGCAGCCGGCTGCCCGAGACCACCGGCTCCGGCGACGAGCCGGACGCGCTCGACGAGACCCTGGTGCTCTACGACCGCCAGTTCCTCGACGACGAGGTCCAGCGGGCCTTCCGCGCCTTCGCCGACGGCGTACGGATCGTCGCCCTGTTCGACTGCTGCCACAGCGGGACCGGCATCGAGGTCCCCGGCGGCACGGCGGCCGCCGGCACGGCCCGCCACCTGCCCGAGCCCCGGCAGCGGCAGCTCTACGACCGTGACCGGGACTTCTACGAGGAGCTCCGACGGTCACTGGCGAAGGAGCCGGCCGACGGCGCGGCCCCCGACGCGCTCCTCATCTCGGCCTGCCAGGACGACCAGGTGGCCCTGGACGGCGATATCAACGGAGCGTTCACCGGGGCGCTGCTCCGGGTGTGGGACGACGGTGTCTTCCGGGGCGGCTACCGCGACTTCCACCGGGCGATCCAGGACCGGCTGCCCCCGACCCAGCGCCCGAACCTCCATCTGACGGGCAGTCCGGACGCGGACTTCCTGAACCAGCGTCCGTTCACGATCTGAGGCCCGGAGCTCCGGGAGGAAACAAGAAAGGCAAGGAGAGTCGACCGCTCCTTGCCACTCTCAAGGTATAGCGCACAGGGGGCCTTGCCACAAGGCCCCTGTCCTGCTGCAGAATCTCCGCTCGTGGCCAGTGACTCTGGCAGTTCTTCGAAACGGGGCAGTGAATGTTTGACGTGATCGTGGTCGGCGGCGGACCGACCGGCCTGATGCTCGCCGCCGAGCTGCGGCTGCACGACGTACGTGTGGTCGTGCTGGAGAAGAGGGACGAGCCGACCGCCGAGTCCCGTGGGCAGGGCCTGCACGCCCGCAGCGTGGAGATGATGGACCAGCGGGGGATGCTCGACCGGTTCCTCGCGGCCAGTGAGAAGTTCCAGGTGGGCGGTCTCTTCGGCGGCATCATGAAGCCGTGGCCGGAGCGCCTTGACACCGCGCACCCGTACGGCGTCGCCACGCCGCAGCCGGTCACCGAGCGGCTGCTCAACGAGCGCGCCCTCGAACTCGGCACCGAGATCCGGCGCGGCCGCGAGGTCGTCGGGCTCAGCCAGGACGAGGACGGGGTGACCGCGGAGCTCGCGGACGGGACCCGGCTGCGCTCGCGCTACCTCGTCGGGTGCGACGGCGGCCGCAGCGCGGTGCGCAAGCTGATCGGCGTCGACTTCCCCGGCGAGCCCGCCACGGTCGAGACGCTCCTCGGTGACATGGAGGTGACCGCGGACCCGGCGACGATCGCCGCCGTGGTCGAGGAGGTCCGCAGGACACAGCTGCGGTTCGGGGTGACCCCGGGGGAGAACGGGGTGTTCCGGATCGTCGTGCCCGCCGACGGGGTCGCGGAGGACCGTGCGACCGCGCCGACCCTCGACGAGTTCAGGAAGCAGCTGCGGGCCTTCGCCGGCACCGACTTCGGCGTGCACTCACCGCGCTGGCTCTCCCGGTTCGGCGACGCCACCCGGCAGGCCGAGCGCTACCGGGTCGGCCGGGTGTTCCTGGCCGGCGACGCCGCGCACATCCACCCGCCCACCGGCGGCCAGGGCCTGAACCTCGGCATCCAGGACGCCTTCAACCTCGGCTGGAAGCTTGCCGCGCAGGTGAACGGCTGGGCGTCGGAGGACCTGCTCGACACCTACCACACCGAACGGCACCCGGCGGGCGCCCGCGTCGTGGACAACACCCGCGCGCAGATGACGCTGCTCGGAACCGACCCGGGCGCGACGGCGCTGCGTGCGCTGTTCTCGAAGCTGATGGACTTCGAGGAGGTCAACCGCTACATGACCGGCATGATCACCGCGGTCGACGTCCGCTACGACCTGGGCGAGGGCCACGAACTGCTCGGCCTGCGGATGCGGGACGTCGGCCTGAAGCGGGGGCGTCTCTACGAGCTGATGCGCGGCGGCCGGGGACTGCTGCTCGACCAGACCGGCCGGCTCTCGGCGGAGGGCTGGGCCGACCGGGTCGACCACGTCGTCGACGTCAGCGAGGAACTGGACGTGCCCGCGGTGCTGCTGCGGCCGGACGGCCACGTCGTGTGGGTCGGCGAGGACCAGCGGGAGCTGTCCGCCCGCCTGACCGAGTGGTTCGGCGCCGCCACCACGGGCTGAGCGCCGAGTGGAGGCTCGTACGGCGCCCGTACGAGCCTTCCGTCGCCGTTCACGGTCGGAGCGCCGTCGCCAGCTGGGCCCGTGAGCGGACGTCGAGCTTCTGGTAGATCCGGGTCAGCCGCGCCTCGACCGTCTTCACGCTCAGGTACAGCTTCGCCGCCGCCTCCTGGTTGCTGGCGCCCTGGCCCACGAGACGGGCGAGGCGCAGTTCCGCCTCCGTCAGCGTGGAGAGCGCGGCCGGAGCCTCCTCGCCCCCGGAGCCGGCCCCGGGGTTCTCGCCCACCGCGCCCGCGGGGGCCTCGCTCGCCAGGGCCAGCCAGGGAGCAGCCCCGGCCCGCTCGAACACCGTGGCCGCCGCGTGCAGGGCGCCCTGCGCCGCTGACCTGCGCCGTCTGCGGCGCTCCACCCGGGCGAGCGCGATCAGCGCCCGGCCCCGCTCCAGGGGAAGCCCGGCCCGCCCGAAGGCCTCGGCCGTGCGGGTGAGCAGCTCCGCCGCCTCGTCCGTCCGCCCCTCCGCCGCGAGCCACAGGGCGTACGCCCGGTCGCAGCCGAGCAGGACCGTGGACCGTCCGAGCCGGGACGCCACGGGCCGTACCTCGTCGAGCAGCGCCAGGCCCTCGTCGCCCGCGTCGTGGGCGATCAGAGCCTCGGCCAGCTCCTCGTGCCAGCGCAGCATCGACGGGTCCACGGTCGACTGGGCGCGTTCGTCGGCCTGGACGCGGCGCAGTGTCTCCAAGGCGGCTGCGACGTCTCCGTTGACCAGCTGGACCCGCCCGAGCGCGTACCGGCTGCGGGAGAGGAAGACCCGGTCACCCTCCTCCTCTGAGGCCTGGATGCTGCGCCGGGCGTAGCTCGCCGCTCGTGCGAAGCTGCCGCCCGCCGTCTCCGCGAGCGCGAGCGCGTACCAGGCGGGGCCGGGGGAGAGACCCGCCTCCAGGGTGAGCGCGAGGGACTGCCCGGCGTGCGCGAGGGCCGCGGAGCAGGGGCCGATCCGTGCCTCGATCTGGGCGAGCGTGCCGTAGAGCTCGATGGCGTCCTCGACCGAGCCGCGCCGCTGGACGAGGGGGAGCAGGGCGTTCAGTTCGTCGCGGGCGTCCGTGAGCCGGTCGTCGAAGAGCGCGTGACGGATCGTCAGGATCTGGGCGGCGTTGCGGATCCCGAGGGGGCGCTCGGCCAGCTCCAGGGCGCGGGCCTGCGCGAGCACCGCCTCGGCGTCCGGTGCCCCGAGGGCCCGCTCCATCCGTGCCTGTACGGTCAGGGCCTGCGCCGCCGTGCGCGGATCGCCCATGGAGGCGGCGAGCGCGGCCGATTCGACGGCCGCGGTACGGGAGCGCTGCGGGTCGCCGTCCGCGAGGACGTACTTGACGGCGAGGCGCAGCTGGACGGCGGCCCGCAGGGCCGTGTCGCCCTCCGAGTCCTCCATGGCGTGGACGTACATCTCGTCGAGCCCGGTCAGCCCCTGGCCGGCCGTGTCGAGTACGGCGAGGCGCGCCCTGACCCGGTCCGCGGGCTTCGCGTCCCGGGCGAGCAGATCGGTGGCGGCCCGCATCGCGAGGTCGGCGCGGGCCGCGCGGGCGGCCTCCTCGGCGGCGTCGACGAGCCGGGCGATCCGCCGGGTGCCGTGCCGGCCGGGCGTCGACTCGGCGGCGAGCAGGGCGAGTTCGGCTGCGAGCGCGCTGTTGCCGCGCCGGCGGGCCAGATCGGCGGCGGCCGCGACCTCGGCGGCGAGGTCCTCGTCAGGGCTGTCGGTGGCCAGGGCCCGGTGGCGTACCGCCTCGACGGGGTCGTCCACGACCTCCGCGAGCGCCGCGTGCCCCGCGCTGCGCTCGGCCCAGCAGGCGTCGTGCACCAGGGTGGAGGGGAGCAGCCCGGCTGTGAACGTCACCGAGCCGTCCTCGGAGAGCGACACGAGTCCCGCCCGCTCGGCCGCGGCGAGGTCTGCCTCGGCGTTGGGGCGCCCGGCCCGTCGTACCAGCGTCGACGAGGGACGGAGCGCGAGGGCGGCGAGCAGCAGCGTCTCGCGTACGGCGAGGGGCGCGGCGCCCAGGAGCTGGCGGGCGAGGTCGCGGGCCCGACCGGAGAGCGTCAGCGCCTCCGCGTGGTGCACGGGCGTCCGCGCGTCCGCGAGCGAGCGGCCCACGGCGAGCGCGAGCCGGGGATTGCCGCCGCTGGCGCGGTGGATGCGGCCGGCCATCCGGGAGGGGAGCCGGTGGTGGATGAGGAGTTCGGCGATCTCGTCGGCGTGCAGCGGGGGCACGAGCAGCACGTCCGCCTCGGACGGCACCCAGAGGTGGGTGGCGTGCGGGTCCTCGGGACGGTGGGGCTCCTTGGCCTCGCCGTACGGTTCCGGGGTCTCGACGGCCACCACCCGCAGCGCGGGCGGCGCCAGGTGGAGGGCGAAGCGCAGCAGGTCCGCGCTGTCCGCGTCGACGTGCTGCACCCCGTCGACGACGAGGAGGACGGGGCCCCGGCAGGTCAGCGTGCGCAGGATCTGGGCGATGCCGAGCCGGAGCGCGATCGGGTCCCAGCCCCCCGCGTCGAGCGGTGCCTCGCGGCAGAGCATCGCGATGGCGGTGCGCTGGGGACCGGGCAGTTCGTCGAACACGCCGCAGGCCTCGGGCCGGGGGGTGTCGAGGTCCGGCCAGGCCACCGTGGCCGCCACGGAGGCCACGAGCGCGGCGGCCGAAGCCCCGGGTATCTCACGGTCGGACGGCAGGGTCGCCAGCCACAGGACGGTCTCGCCGCGCGCCTCGGCGCGGCTCGCCTCGGCCAGCGCGAGCTCGGTCTTGCCGACACCGGCGGGTCCGGTGAGCAGGGCGCGGCCCCGGGTGTGCAGGACGCGTTCCAGCCGGCCGAGGAGTTCCTCACGGCCCACCGGCGCGGGGGTTCCCCCCACGCCCGCAGGACGCAGAGCCAGGTACGGAGCTGTCGTCACTGTCCATCACCTCCGCCGCTCGGGCCCCCGGCCCAAGAGCCCCGTGCGCAGAGAATACGGAGCCAGGGGGCGGAGTCCAGGCCCCTTGTCCGGCATACGGACAGCGCACCCCGGCGGAGCGGTGCGTCAGAACGCCAGGACGCGCCCGTGGTGTAGACCACGAGCGCGCCGCTGACCAGCAGTGATGCTGTTGTGGGGGGTGTCTCAGGGGTGGAGCGGTGGTGCCTTAGAAGGTGAGGCTCCACGAGTCGATGTAGCCGGTGTCACCCGAGGCCACATCGCGGACCTGAAGCTTCCAGGTGCCGTTGGCGACCTCGCTCGACGCGTCGACCGTGTACGTGGTCAGGACGTTGTCGGCACTGTCCGAGGAGGAGGACGCCTTGAGGTTGCGCACCGTGCCGTCGGGGGCGATCAGGTCGATGACCAGGTCCCCGCGCCAGGTGTGCTTGATGTCCACGCCGACCTTGAGGGCGGCGGGCGCGTTGCCCGTGCGGCCGGTGACGGCGATCGAGGACGACACGGTGGTGTTGTCGGAGATCGTCACGTTCGTCGCGTTGGAGAAGACGGTGCCGGTCGGCGGCGTGGTGGTGCCGGTGACGGCGTCCACGGTCTTCGCGGTGTCGGCGATACCGGTGCCGCAGCCGCCCGAGCAGGTGCCGGGCAGCGGACGGGCGTTGGTCTTGATCGCGGACTCGATCTCGGCCGGGGTGAGGGTGCTCTTGGCCGACTTGAGCAGCGCGGCGAGGCCGGCGATGTGCGGCGCGGCCATCGAGGTGCCCTGGTAGGGCTTGTAGTTCTCGACCGACTGGGTCGTCGTGCCCGAGTTCAGCGTGGAGTGGATGCCGTTCTCGGGGGTGGTGACGGTACCGGGCGTGTCCGTGGCGCGACGGGTCTCGCCGCCGGGTGCGGCCACGTCCACGATGGTGCCGTAGTTGGAGTAGTACGACCGGTTGCCCTCACGGCTGGTCGACGCCACGTTGATGACGTTCGAGCAGTTCGCGGGGGTGAAGCCGGAGGCGTTGGCGTTGCTGTTGCCCGCGGCGACGACGACGGTGGTACCGCGCGAGACGGCGCCGTTGATGGCGGTCTGGTAGACGCTCGGGCAGGTGGAGCTGGCGCCGCCCAGGCTCAGGTTGATGACCCTGGCCGGGTTCGCGTTGGCCGGGACGCCCGGCACGGTGCCGCCGGAGGCCCAGGTGATGGCGTCGGCGATGTCGGCGGACGAGCCGCCGCACTTGCCGAGCACCCGCACGGGCTGGATCTTCGCGTTGTACGCGATGCCCGCGATGCCCTTGGTGTTGTTCGTGACGGCACCGATGGTGCCGGCCACGTGGGTGCCGTGCCAGGAGGAGTTCGAGGCGCGCGAGCCGGTGCCGCACTCGCCGTCGGTGGCGTTCCAGTCGCCCTCGTCCTTGGCGTCCGCGTCGCGGCCGTTGCCGTCGCGGGCGTCGGCGGAGGTCGAGATGAAGTCGTAACCGGCGACGACGTTGGCGGCCAGGTCCGAGTGGGCGGCGTAGCCGGTGTCGATGACGGCGACGGTGACGCCGGAGCCGGTCGTCTTGTCCCAGGCTGCAGGAACGTTCATGCCGCCGGTGGGCTCGAAGAGGTCCCACTGCTTGGCGTAGTCCGTGTCGTTCGGCGTGACAGCCATCGCGTAGGCGCGGATGTCGGGCTCGACCGAGGCGACCGACGGGTCGGCGCGGAACGCGTCCATGACCTCCGTCAGATCCTGCTTGCTGGCGCTGTCGCCCAGGTCGACCAGGGCGCCACCGCCGGCGAGGCGGCGCTCGAAGGAGAGCTTCTCGCCCGTCTTCGCGGCCTTCTCGGCCGTGTCGCTCTTCGCGGCGGTGTTGGAGCCGGCCTCGGCGGCCTGGCTCTTGTAGGTGACGATGACCTTCTCGACCGGGGCGCTGGGGAGCGCCCGCATCGTCTGCGAAGCCGGAGCCGGCTTCGGGGTGGCAGCGCCCGGGGCGGCGGCGAACGCCCCGGTGGTGGCAGCGGCGCCGAGGATCGCGGCGCTCGCGACCACGGATATGACTCTCCGCCTGGAACCGTTCAAGGTGTGGCCCTTTCGAGTACGACGTAACTGCGGAGCAGTGGCGGCGGCGCGGGACGCACGGGGCGAAGTGGGGTCGCTGTCCGTCGGTCCCTGGGCTTGGGGAGCCCGTGCGCCGCCACCGGCGCGACGGCCCGGGTCAAGGCCGCCCCCGGCGGACGCCACCCTCCTCATGCACCTGTCAGGGTGCGTTCGGGGGATGATATCTGCCGGTGCGGAGGACAGTAGGGAACGGGAGGGTGAACCCGATACGGGGAAAACCCTTGTCACCCCTCAGGGGGCGGCGGGGGGTCGGCGAGGGGAGGGGACGCCGATGTCCTGGGGCGATGCCCTGCGCCGATGCCCCGGGCCGGTGGCTGTGCGGACGGGGGTGCCAGGGGGGCTGGGGGTGAGGGCCGAGGGGGCGAGGTGCAGTTGGGCCGTCAGCGGGCCGTCGCCGGGGCGCCGCCGGCCGTCGCCGGGACGCCGCCGGGGCGCCGCTGGGCCGTCGCTGTGGAAGGGGCCGGGATCGCTGGGCGGGGCCGGGACCTCAGCCGAGTTCCAGCGTCGTGACGCCGTAGACGCGCTCGTGCGGCACCGGGCGGACCGGGCCCGTGTACATCCTGGCCGTCTCGAACGTCGGCCGGAGGCCCCTCTCCTCGGCCAGCCGCGCCGCCGCCGGGTTCGACTCCGGCATGTCGACCGCGATCCGGGCCGAGCCGAAGTCCCGTGCCTCGGCGGCGAGCGCGTCGAGCAGGGCGGCCGCGTCGTCCGGGGTGTCGGCGAACAGCGGCCCCACCCGGGCCTCGTCCTGAGCCGGGCGAACCACCCCGTATCCGGTCACCCGTCCGTCGACGACCCGGACCAGCGCACGATGGCCGGGAGTCGCCAGCCAGGCGGCGAGGAAGCGGGGCCGGTCGGCGTGGTGGCAGGCGCTGTCGTACGCGGCGACGGCGGCCGGATCGACCCCCCGGGCGGCCACCACACCGGCCGCCGGACCGTCGGTGGCCGGGACCTCGCCCACGTAACGCGCCGTGCGGTACGCCGTGGAGAAGCCGGAGCGCCGGTAGTTGTCCTGCTGCGCGGGCACTCCGTCGAGCCCGACGGACCGGTCGCCCGCGTGGGCGAGCGCGGCCCGCCAGGTGGCCACACCGTGACCGAGGCCACGAAGTTCCGGACGTACGAGGTAGAAGCCGAGGAAGGCGTACGCGTCGTCGTAGGTGACGACGGAGACGGCGGATACGGGCTCCCCGTCGATCCGCCCGAGGAAGAAGCCCCGGGGGTCCTGCGCGAAGAAGGCCCGGGCGTCGGAATGTCCGGGATTCCACCCTTCCTCGGCGGCCCAGGAACGCACGAGCTCCCAGTCTTCCGCCGTGGCGCGGGAGATGGAAAGCGAGCCGGAGGAGACGGGAGCCACGGAGAATCCTTCAACAGCCGGGAGCGGGCGGGCGGGTGTCCGGGCGCAGGGAAATCCAGACAAAGCGCGCCGAGCATAGCGCCGGTCGGGACCGGGCCCGTCGGCGGCCGATCGATTCCGGCCGCGGGGCCCCCGGTGGTTCGTCCCCTCCGTCGGCGCCCCCGCGGTCGCGTCGGCGCCTCTCAGTGGACGAGGCGCAGGCGGGGGCCGGCGAGCGAGAGGCGGACGGTCTGGCCCCATGTCAGCTCCAGAGCGTCCGATTCGACACCGTCGCCGAACGCTACGAGACGGTCCGACTCGACGGTGAGGCGCAGACCCTCGCCCGGGTCGAGGAGGCCCTCCACACGGCTCGTTCCGGTCGTCGGCGACGGCCAGGCCTCGCGGACGAACCAGGCGAGCCGGGCGTCCGCGGGTGCGGGCAGCGTCAGTGCGCTGGAGCGCTGCTCCCACAGTGACCGCAGCCAGCCCGTGGCACCCGTGCCGGTGCCGACCAGCACTCCCGACGAGGCCTGGGGTTCGGGCGGCGCCTCCGTCGCGTCCAGGTCGAGCGTGTAGCGGGCCGTCTGGTGCCCGCGGGGGCCGACGTAGATCTCGTTCAGGGCGAGCAGCCGCTGGGCGTCGTCCGTGACGGCCTCGACCATCGTCAGCTCGTCGGCCGTCGCCCCGGCCCCCGCCGCGTACGGCAGCAGCCGGCGCGCCCGGTCCGCGCGGTGGCGGACCAGGACGCCGGCGTTGCGCCCGGGGTCGGCGTCGATCCCGATGACGGGCTGACCGGTGAGGTACTTCGCCGCGTTGGCGACCAGGCCGTCCTGTCCGACCACGACGACCACGTCCTCGGGACCGAACAGGAACCTGTCCAGATCGGCGCGCTCCACCCGGGTCTGCCGCCACGTCAGTGGCACCGCGGCCGCCACCTCGGCGAGCGCCCGGCGCGTGCGCTCGTGCCGCTCGCGGACGGCCTCGACCGAGCGGCCGCGCGCGGAGAGGAAGAACGCGGCCTGGCCGTGCGTACCGTGCCGGGCGAGCAGCTCCTCGTACTCCGTGGTCCGGTGCACGAGCACCGCGCGCGGCGCGAGGCTCACGACCGTGCCCCGCCCTCGCCCAGCTTGGCGAGCAGACCGGTCACCACGTCGGGCGAGAGCGTCAGGTGTTCGATCCGGGGCAGGTTCTCGGCCGCCGTCGTCACGGCGAGGGCGTGCAGGGTGGCGGGGTCCACCTCCGCGTGCGCCCGCAGCCATCCGGACTGCGCCCCGGCGCGCGCCTCGCCGACCTCGCGCGCCGCCTCGGCCTCGGCGCGTGCGAGGCGGACCTTCCGTACGGCCTCGGCCTCGGCCCGTACCGCGTCGGCCGCCGCGTTCTCCTCGGCCTCGCGGCGTGCGTTGGTGCCGCGCTGTTCGACGAGCCGCTCCTCCTGCCGGGCCAGTTCGATCTTGCTGGCGAGTTCGTTCTCGGCGATGGCACGTTCGCGTTCGACGGCGACGGCGCGACGCTCGTACGTGGCCCGGTCGGCCTCCTGCTGGATCTGCTCGCGGGCGGGGGTGCGCAGGGCCCGCTCCACCTCCGGTTCGGGGCGGATCGCCACCACCCGGACCGCGACGACCTCGATGCCGGTGGCCGGCAGTCGGGGCTCCGCGCCGAGCCCGGACGTGACCCGGTCCCGTACCGCCGCCACGCCGTCGACGAGCGCCTCGGCGAGGGAGGTGCGGGCGAGGACGTCGAGGGCGTGCTGCTGGGCGGTCTCGGTGAGGAGGGTGGCGATCTGCTCCAGCGGTGCGCCGCGCCACGCGCCCGTGTCGGGGTCGATGGAGAAGTCGAGCCGGGTGGCCGCGGCCGCCGGGTCGCCGATCCGGTACGTGACGGTGGACTGGACGCTGACGTCCTGGAAGTCGGCGGTACGGGCGTGGAAGGCCATCGCCAGTTCGCGGTCGTTCACCGGGACCTCGGAGAGGGCGGCGGTGAGCGGCCGGAACCAGAAGCTCAGCCCCTCACCGTCGTGCGCGAGCCGGCCGCGGCGCTGGTGGCGGATGTGCGCGGTGGGCGCGGAGCGCAGATGGCGCCAGCCGGCTCGCCGGGTGATGTCTGCCATGGTGGAGTACCCCCTTGTCGTCAGGTTGACGATAGGAGGCGGGGTGGGTTGTCGTCAAGGTGACGAATTCTGGAGCTGGGGGTGTGGGGCCCGGTGAGCGGGAGGCGGGGCGAGCGCCCCCAATCTGGGCCCGCGCCCCCGCGTCCGGTGCAGGCCTCCGGCGCTGTGACCCTTTGGGCGCGGGGTCTTGAGCACGTCTCCGCTCTGCTGGCCGCGGCGCAGTTGGGCATCACGCTCCGCACCGCACCCCAGGCGCCAGGCCTGTGCCGTGCGCACCCCTGCGCCCGGTGCCGGCCGTGCCCCGGGCGTCGTTCTTCCTCAGCCCGCGACCGGCGCGTGTACCGCCTCGGTCTTCGGCCCGGCCGGGCCGAAGAGGGGCAGGCCGGTGACGGACTGTTCGGCGGCGGACCGGCCGGCTGCGGTCGGCTCGGCGCGGGCCGGGGCGATGGCACCCGGCCCGGGGGCGACGGCTCCTACGGCGGCGCGTCCGGCGGTCGTGGCGACCCCGACCGTGGTGGCGCCCCCACCAGGGGCGGCAGTGCCCCTCACCCCAGGCTCTCCCTTGGTGACGCCGCTGCGCCGCGACGGCACCGCCAGCCTCTCCCCGGCTCCACGCGCACGCGTGGGAACGGCCCGCCCGGCCTCCGGGGCCGGAGCCGGTTCGGGGGCTCCCTTCGTGAGCAGGACCACGCCCCGGGCCGCGACCAGCGAAGCGGTGGCCGCGACGAGCCAGCCCCACGCCCCCGCGCGGAACGTCTCGCCGAGCAGCGCCACCCCGATCACGGCCGCCGCCGCCGGGTTGGACAGGTTCACCACGGCGAGGGGCGCGGCGAGACCACCCCGGTAGGCGGCCTGCGAGAGCAGAAGTCCGCCCGTCGCGAAGCCCGATACGAGGAGCGCGAGCAGCGTGGTCTGCCACCAGGCGGGCGTGCCGCCCGGCAGCTCGCGCGCGAACGCGGCCGTCAGCGTCTGGGTGAGCGCGGAGGCGACGCCGGAGGCGATGCCGGAGGCCGTGGCGTGGCCGAGTCCGCGGGCGGCCCGGTCTCCCGCCGTGCCCGGTCCCGCCCCGTGCGCGCCGCCGTGCTCGCGCCCGCGCGGCCGGCCGGAGGCGAGCGCGGCGATCAGGAGCGCCGTCGCCGCGGCGACGACCAGGGACTCGCGCAGGCTGAGCGCCTCGCCGGGAGCCGTGGGACCGGTCACGGCGACCAGTCCGACGAGGCCGCCGAGGGTCCACAGGGCGCCGCGCCACTCAGTACGGGTGACCCGGCGCCGTGCGTAGTACGCGCCCAGCGGCAGTGCCGCCACGAGCGTCAGCGCGCCGAGCGGCTGGATCAGGGTCAGCGGACCGTAGTGCAGGGCGGCCACGTGGGCGAGGGCCCCGGCGGCGTTCAGACCGACCGCCGACCACCACTGCCCGCGGGTGAGCAGGGAGCGCAGCGCCCCGCGCCCGTCCTGGACGGGGGAGGCGGCGGCGAGCCGGGACTGGGAGACGGCGGCGAACGCGTATCCGGCGGCCGAGACGAGCGAGAGGAGCACCGCGATGACGGTGGCGGCGGCGGGGTTCATCGGAGGGCTCCGGCCGGGAGAGGGGTGGTCCCGAGCGTGCGGGGTGCGAGTGGGGGCGCCGTCAGGCGGCCCGGCGCGCGGACGGCGAGCAGGGCGAGGCCGAGGAGCGCGGCGGCGGCGAGCGCGTCGAACCAGTAGTGGTTGGCGGTGCCGACGATGACGAGCAGGGTGATCAGCGGATGGAGCAGCCACAGGAGCCGGCGGCGGGACCGGGTGGCGGCGATCAGGCCGATCGCGACCATCAGGGCCCAGCCGAAGTGCAGCGACGGCATGGCCGCGAACTGGTTCGCCATGGAGTCCGTCTCCGGGGTGGCCCCGTACACGGAGGGGCCGTAGACCCGGGCGGTGTCGACGAGTCCGCTGGCGGCGAGCATGCGCGGCGGCGCGAGCGGCATCAGCAGGTGCAGGGCGAGGGCGGCGGCGGTGACGAGCGCGAGCACGCGGCGCGACCACACGTAGTGGGCGGGCCGCCGCCAGTAGAGCCAGACGAGGAAGGCGAGGGTGGCCGGGAAGTGCACGGCCGCGTAGTAGGTGTTCGCCGCCCGGATGAGCGGTTCGCCGTGCAGGAGCAGCTGCTGAATCGTTCCCTCGCCCGGCAGGTGGATCGCGCGTTCGGCGTCCCAGACGCGGTCGGCGTTCCGGAAGGCGCGGGTCTCGTGGCCGTTGGCGAAGAGCCGGCCGAACTTGTAGACGAGGAAGAGCGCGGTCACGAGCGCGAGCTCGCGCAGGAGGGGCGGTCTGGCGGATTCGCCGGAGGGCTCGTCGCCCGCGCCCTCCTCCGGCGTGCCCCCGGCGTGCCCGGCGGGGCCGGGGGCAGGTGTCAGCCCCGGTCCTGCAGGACGAGGTCCTCGTATCCCGCGTATCCCGGCAGCCATCGCGCGGCCCTTCTCACTCATCAGCAATCAGTCAAATCGGCAGAAACGGAGGAAGCCTAGATCCGATTTCATCGAGACGCAACCGTCTCGATACGTTTGCGTCTCGATTGTGCGCCCCCTACTCTCGTATGTGCAGACACAGGTGTCCGGGAGGGTTCGATGTCCACAGAGGCCGCGACCGCCGCAGCCCGTCGCAGCAAGATCACGCCGGAGCGCGAGACGGAGCTGTACGACGCCGTCCTCTGCCTCCTGCGCGAGGGCGGCTACGACTCGGTGACCATGGAGGGCGTCGCGGCCCGCACCAAGTGCGGCAAGGCCACCCTCTACCGCCAGTGGGGCACCAAACCGCAGCTCGTCACCGCGGCGCTGGCCCGGCGGCGCTGCACGGTGTTCACCGGCATCGACACCGGCACCCTCGCCGGGGACCTCCGCGAGGCGGCCCGTATCGCCGCCTCCCATCACGAACGCGACGCCGAACTCATGGAGGCCGTCGCCCAGGCCTTCATCCAGCACCCCGACCTGCGCGCCGCGCTGCGCGAGACCGTCATCGCCCCCGAGGTCGCGGCGATCGACGCGGTGGTGGCACGAGCGGTCGAGCGCGGCGAGATCGACGCCGGCAACCCGGCGATCGGATTCGTCGCCCCCTGCTTCCTCGGCATGCTCCGCATCGAGCGGCTCTTCGAGGAACGCTTCACGGACGCCTCGACCATGCGGACCTTCGTCGACGCGATCCTCCTCCCGGCGCTGCAGGCCAAGAACTGACCCCGGGCCGCCCGCCGCCGGACGGTCGAGGACCGCCCGTCACGGGGCGGCGGCCCGTCACCGGGAGCAGCGTCGACAGGACAGCCCCAGGCGCTTCCTGCACCCTGGAGCCATGCCCGCACGCAGTCACGACGTCCGCGTCCGCCGGGTCTACGAGCCCCCGTCGCCCGACGACGGCGTCCGGGTCCTCGTCGACCGGCTCTGGCCGCGCGGACTCGCCAAGACGGACGCCCACATCGACGAATGGCCCAAGGCCCTCACCCCGTCGACCGAACTCCGCCGCTGGTACCACGGCCCGGAGGGGGAGTACGAGGAGTTCTGCCGCCGGTACGAGGCCGAACTCGCCGCCCCCGAAGCCGCCGCGGCCCTCGACCGGCTACGGGACCTCGCGGCCGGGAGCACGGTCACGCTCCTCACGGCCGCCAAGGACCCGGACGCCGGCCACACCTCGGTGCTGCGACGCGAGCTGGACCGGTGAGCCTCCGCTCCTAGAGGGTGTCCCGGCGCAACCTGGGCGCCTCGGTGGCGGCGTCGACCGGCGCGGGGTCCACCCCTTCCGTACGTACGGCCTCCGTACGGTCCGCCAACTCCCGTGCCCACGACACGAGCCCGCCCACGTCGATGCCGTACGCCGCGCCGGCCGCCGGGCTTCCGGGCCGCCCGCCCGCCAGGCGGTCGGCGCCACGGCGCAACAGCCGCGCCCCGCCCGCCGCGTTGCCGCGGGCGGTGTGCGTCAGACCCACGGCGAGCTGCGCCAGCCCCTGCCACAGCTCCCGTTCCGACTCCGGGCCGGACTTCCAGGCGTCCTCGAAGACCTCGTGGGCGTGGAAGGGCATTCCGGCGTCGAGCAGCCGCTGCGCCTCGCGCAGGGTCTCGGCGGGGTCGCGCACGACGCCCTCGGGCTGCCGGGGCACTCCCTCCGCCCCGTACGGCAGCGGTCGGCCGAGCCCGTCCCGGGGGCGCGCGCTGCGGGCCCGTCCCTCGTCGTCACGGTCCCTGCCACGGTCATTCGCCGTCGGTTTCACCCGCCCATTGTCACCCTTTGGACGATCAGGAGCGCTAGGCTCAACGATCCAGTGAATCACTGGTCCGCGTGGGTCGCGCGGGTCACGTCAAGGCAGTTGCTCGTGTGGGGAGTGAGTCACCGGTGCCGTCGGAATCCGAACAGTCGCCACCCGTCAGGCCCTTGGAGACCCCCGACGGTCCCGCGCGCGCCGTGGCCTCCGTCGCCACGCGCCACGACGGCCTGCTCGAACGCGGGCCGGAGCTCGCCGCCGCGGTCCACGCCGTCGACGAACTCGTCGCCTCGGCCGTGGCGGGCGGACCCGCGCACGGCGGCATCCTCGTCTACAGCGGAGAGCCCGGAATCGGCAAGACCGCGCTGCTCGCCGAGATACGCCGCACCGCACAGGACCGGTGCACCGTCCTGACCGCCCGGGGCGGCGAGACCCTGACCTCGGTCCCCTTCCACCTCACCCGCCAGCTGCTCCAGCCCGCCCTGGACGGTTTCGCCGCCGAGGACGTCCGCCACCTCTTCGGCGAGCACTACGACCTCCTCGCCCCCGCGCTCGGGCTCGCACCGCCGCCCTCGCCCTCGGCCGCGCCCGCCGACCCCCAGGGCGTGCGGGACGGACTCGCCAGGCTCCTGAAGCGTCTGGCGGAACGGCTGGGGGACCGGCCGCCGGTGCTGCTCGTGGACGACGCGCAATGGGCCGACGCCGAATCCCTGGCCTGGCTCGACACCTTCACCCGGATCCGCGGGGACCGTCGGCTGCCCGCCCTCGTCGTCCTCGCCCACCGCCCCCTGCCGACGGAACCGAGCGGCCCCGGTGTGCCCACCACCCTCGCCGAGCTCGGCGACCGCGCCGTCCTGACGCTCGGCCTCCACGCCCTGACGCCCGCCGCCACCGCCGCGCTCGCCCGCGACACGCTCGGCGGCAACGTCGACGAGCCGTTCTGCCACGAACTGTGGACCGTCACCGCCGGGAACCCGTACGAGACCGTCGAGCTGCTCGCCAAGGTCCGCGACCGGATGCTCGAACCCGTCGCCGGTTCGGCCGGACAGCTCCGCGACCTCGGCGCGGCAGCGCGCGGCGGTGGCCTCGTCTCCCGCCTGGAGGAGCTCGGCTCCGGCCCCACCCGCCTCGCCTGGGCCATCGCCGTCCTCGACTCGGACAGCACACCGAAGCTCCTCGCGGAGCTCACGGGCATGCGCCCGGCCGACGTCGCCGAGTACACCGACCGGCTCCGCGACGCCCGGATCGTGCAGACGAGGCCGGCGGTCACGGCCTCCGCCGCGGACCGTCTGGAGTTCGCGCACCCGCTCATCGCGACCGCCGTCTACGGATCGGTACCGCCGGCTTTCCGGACCGCTCTGCACGGCCGCGCCGCCTGGGCGCTCACGGCGGCCGGGCACGGCCCCGCCGCCGTCTCACGGCACCTCCTCGAAGTGCACCCGGACGACGACGAGGACGTCGTCAGCCAGCTGCGGGCCGCCGCCGTCGAGCACCTCGCCGTCGGAGCGCCCGAGGCGGCCCGCCGCTGCCTGGGGCGCGCCCTCGCCGAACCGCCCAGGCCGGAGACGTACGCCAGGGTCCTCTACGAACTGGGCTGCGCGTCCCTGCTCACCGCACCCGCCGCCACCGTCCGCCATCTGCGCTCCGCGCTCGACCTGCCCGGTCTCGACGACGCCCTGCGCATCGACGCGACCCACCGGCTCGCCCAGGCCCTCGCCCACGACAACCAGCTCCAGGAGGCCGCGAGGACCGCCGGCGCCGCCGCCGCCAGGACCCCGTCCGGCATCGGCCGCCGACGCCTCCAGGCCGCGCACTTCATGTTCGAGGGGTTCCAGGCCGCGGAGAAGGACGGCATCGGCCGCTCCCGCCGCCTCGCCGAGCTGACCGAGCACTTCACCTGCTCCGACAACTCCGAGCGGGCCCTCGTCGCCGTACGGGCCTTCGACGGGATGATGCGCGGCGAGCCCGCCGACGACGTCGTACGACTCTGCGACCGCACCCTCGTCGACGGAGCACCCGCCCGCGGCCTCGGCTGGACCGACACGACCTGGGGCTTCGAGATCCCGGCGCTCACGGGCATCGCGTACGCGTTCTCCGACCGTCCCGACCGCGCCCAGGCCCTGTTCGGCGAGGCGGTCCGGGCCTTCGAGATCTCCGGCTGGAGCGGCGCCCACCTCGCCTTCGCCCACACCCTCCTCGGCCTGGTCCACCGGCGCCGCGGAAACCTGCCCCGGGCGCAGCACCACCTGGAGGAGGGCCTCAGGCTCGCGGACCGGGTCGGCACCGGGCTCCCCGTCCACTGGGACACGGCATGCCTCCTCATCGACACCCTGGTCGCCCGGGGCCGTACCGCCGAGGCGCGGAGCGTCGCCGACCAGTACGCCTTCGGCCCGCCGTGGCCGGGCGCCATCGTCCTGCCCGACGGTCCGAGCGTCCTCGGCCGGCTGCTGCTCGCCGAGGGCAGGCGCGAGGAAGCGGTGGCCACCCTCGAAGCGGCGGCCGAGTCTCTGGCCGGCCGTGGCAGGCACCACGGCCTCTGGGCGCCCTGGCCCTTCGAGCTGGCCCGCGCACTCGCCACCACCGACCCGGACCGCGCGGTGCGCGTCGCCACCGAGGCCCACGCCCACGCCGAACGCCTCGGCACCCCGACCGTCCTCGGCGAAGCGCTCCGCTGCCTGGCCCTCTTCGCCGAGCCCGACGAGTCCCGGCGTCTCCTCACCCAGGCCGTCGAACACCTGGCCGCCTCCCCCTCCCGCTACGAGGAGGCCCGCGCCCGCCTGGACCTCGCCCACGCGACGGGCTCCGCCGCCGCCCTCGCCGAAGCGACGTCCCTGGCCGCCACCTGCGGCGCGGACACCACCGCCCCGGACCCGGTGACAGCCCGTGCGTCATCCCACCCTCCGGAGTGAGGTAATGTTTTCCCTGCACGCCGACGCGGGAGAAACCCCGCGAAGACGCGCACCGGGACGTGGCGCAGCTTGGTAGCGCACTTGACTGGGGGTCAAGGGGTCGCAGGTTCAAATCCTGTCGTCCCGACTCGAAAGAGTCGCAGGTCAGGGACCGTTTCAGAGTAATCTGAAACGGTCCCTGACCGTTTTGGGTACCACTTGGGGACCAGTGCACTTGACCGGGGCGAAGCACACCTTGACCCAGTAAAGTGCGTTGATCATGGAGATGCGGCTCCTGCCCGGATCACCTCGTGTAGGTGGGTACCGTGGGCCCTTCTCTTCAGTTCCGCTGAGTCGCTGCACAGCCGGGGATGCGCTGGGACGGCTAAGCTGCCTGCACGGGACCACGGCAGTCAGATCGGCGTGATCGGTGGCAATGACGTCGGCACCGAGGTCACCCGCGCCGCCGAGCCTATCGGGGAGCGATCAAGCCGTCCGTCGCAGCAGCTTGCCGCACGGCTGCTCGAAGCCGGTCGGGCTCATTGCTTCGACCTGCCACATTCTGTACGTGAGCAGTGCCGATGCCGGTGCGGACGGTGGTTCGTAGGGTTGCTCGACAGGTCCGAGGCCTGATGGCGTCAACAGGTCGAGGACTGTACCGAAAGCCGACGAAGATCAGGAGATAGCACCTCCAACGGACGGCCCAGGCGAGTCCGACCGGCCCGCGACGAGGCTGCCTGGTTCTGAGGCGCTCGCCTACTCACTCTCCCTGCCCTTGGTCAGCCTCGCCAGGAGTACGCTCTGGCCACGGGCCGAGGCACACGGCGGATGAGGCGGACGGTTCTTGAGCAGCCGGAGATTCGCTGGGTGATGGGGGCGCCGTGCAGCTGAAAGAGCCAGATCCGGATGACGGTGAGGAAGAAGGAAGTTCTCGCTCTTTGAGGCCTGACCGGGAGAGTGTTCATGGAACCCTCATTGGACCTCGGCCTGTTTGGTGACGATACCTCAGCTGATGAGCAGGCGGGCCTGTTTCGGACGTTTGATCACATCGGCGTCGTGGTAACCAGTTGCGGTGCGATGATGTGCGGCATGGTGCTTCACGTGGGGGTGGCTGCGCTCCGTAAACGATGGGTGCAGTTGCGGGACAGTGCGGGCAAAGTGGCGGATGGTGGGGATACGGTCACCTCCTGCCTCCTTCTCTTCTATGCAGCGGAGTGCGCCCTCAAAGAGAGGGTTCTGGCGCGTCGCGGCCTTCGGGACACTTCGCATCTCGAGCCGACACACGATCTCTGGAAGCTGGCAAGGGACTTAGGCCTGCCGCGGCACCTGGGAGCTGCGCTCAAGGGGATGAAGAACTGCCGCGCTGTTGGGCAGCCGGGAGTGAACGTGGCTCTACCCGACCTGCACCAGGCCTGGCGTTATGGTGTGAAACTGCATGTCGAGGACGAGAAGAAGGCCCGTGACCTGCTGGACGAGCTCATCTCATGGTGCGAGCAGGACTGAGGGGGATCGAGTCATGGCAGAACTGGAAAAGCTGGAGATCATGGACAGCGGAATCGTGTCTCCTGGCCACCTCTTCAGCTGGGTGGACGTGGATGAGCATTTGACCAGTTTGGCTCTGGCGGGGGATTGGCCCGACTGGCTCGTTGCCGCGGACGGCTGGTGGGACTGTCTGGAACTGGTCACCAGGAGTACCGTCGAGCCCGAAACAGTGAAGCGCTGGCTGGACGAAGTGTTCGGCACCGGATCGGCCGGGTGGGTTGACGGCGAGCTGCTGCTCGGCCTCGACGATCCTCGGACCACCGAGTTCACCGGGTTGCGGGTCGAGCTCACCGTGGATGCTGAGCAACCTGGTGCGGCGAGGAGGCGCGTGCCGTTGCTGCGGGAGAAGCACATCACGCGCCAGCTGGCAGAACCTCTTCAGCGACCTGATGCGCTAACTTTCGCTGACGATGTGCAGCTCATGGCATTCCACTCCTTCAAGGGGGGCGTCGGGCGCACCGTGCACGCGGTGGCAGTCGCCGACAGACTGGCACGGAGCGGGGGCAAAGTCCTGCTGATCGACGCCGACCTGGAGGCTCCTGGTATCACCTGGATGCACGCGGAGCAGGGCGGACAGTGCGACTTCACGTACGAGGACTTCATCACTCTGCTGCAGGGTGCGGAGAACGGTGACTCTGCGACGGCGGTCGACATCGCAGTCGCATACCTGCCCAATCAGCAGGCCGGCCACTACGCGAGTGGCGGGAGTGTCACTGTCATGCCATCGAGCCGTCGTGTGACGTTGGCTCCGCCAAGGATCGAGCCTGCGGACCTTCTCTCCCCCGGGCGGTCAGTATATTTCGTGACGGAGGCGCTGGCAGCTCTGGGATCACGGCTCGGAGCGGACACGGTGGTCGTTGACCTCAGGGCGGGTGCTTCGGAACTCTCTGCACCGGTGCTTCTTGACCCTAGAGTTCAGCGTATCTTCGTCACTACGTTGAGTCATCAATCCTTGGCTGGCACGGAACTGATGGTTCAGCAGCTTGGTCGAAAGGCACCCACCGTTCAAGGTACCGACCCCGCAGCGTCGGTCATTGTCACCCAATACCGGATGGATACTCACACTGCTCTGGCGGATGCTGCGCGCAGCAGGCTTTCGGCAGCTCTGGGAGCTGTGCTCCGTGGACCGGAGGGGCGTGACGGAGACGACACGGAAACCGTCGATGCGGCGCTGCTCGCCCAGCCAGTGCTGAGCCCCTTCAGGGAGGAGCTTCTCGCACTCCCTTCCTCCTGGGATGCGGTGTTGGACGTGATTTCGTCGTGTGGCGTCGCCGACGGACTCGAGTCCCTCCTTCCGGCCCCCGCACCCCGCATCAGGGCTGGCTCTGCGCCCGAGGTAGCGGTGGACTACGGTCAATTGCGGCGCAATCTCGCTCGGACCGCGGGCAACCTCGTCTATGCAGAACAGAGCGGGCTCTCCTCGGCCGGTGGCTTCCTCGTTACAGAACCGCTCCGTCGGCTGCTCGCTGACCACCGGACCGAGCTGCCGCAGGCCCTTGTAGTAGGGGCGAAGGGAGCAGGTAAGACTTTCATGTACGCGAAGGCATGCGCCGCGCGGACATGGCAGACGTTTGCGGAGCAGTCCGGGATCAGAGGGGTCACGGTCGAAGCGCCGATCGTTCCCGTTCTGGAATCAGCGAACCTGGAGAACGGGGGTCTCGAGCCACAAGACCTGCGTGATGCCTTCGCGTCAGCGCACGGAGACGTGCCACGACGGAATGTCACCGCATCGAGTATCTCGGACAGGCTGAAAGCTGGTCTGGGGAGGCTCGGCGGTCAGGATGAACTCGGTTGGCGGAGTCTTTGGCTGGAGTGCCTGGCCATGGCCTGCGGACTGGAAGTCTCCGAGCAGCGTACTTCAGAAGAGGTGTTGATCGATCTTGGTCGACGAGCCAAGGCGGTTTTCGTGATCGACGGCCTCGAGGACCTCATGCAGAACCTAGACAACGATACGAAGCGGACGGCATTGAGGGTTCTGCTGATCGACGTCCTGGGATGGCTTCGGTCGCTGCGCGGCCGGCCCTTCGGCCTCGTGGTGTTCGTCCGGCGCGACCTTGTCACCGGGGCGGTTCGGCAGAACACTGGGCAGCTCCTCGGCAGGTACGATCACTACGCCTTGCATTGGAGTAAGGAAGAGGCGCTGCGCCTGGCGCTCTGGGTGACTGCACACGCCGAAGCACTGCCTGAACCGGTTCCGCTCTCCGGGATCACCGATCTTTCGGCGGATGAGCTGATCGACAGGCTCATCCAGGTGTGGGGCTGGAAGATGGGCAGCGCGAAGTCTCGCGAGGCACGATCCCACCTGTGGGTCCCTGCGGCACTCGGGGATTTCAACGGCCAGGTGCAGGCACGCGACGTAGTCATGTTCCTTGCAACGGCTGCCAAGAATTCGGAGCAGTACAACGACACGGTGGACGATCGTGTGCTCGTCCCCACCGCAATGCGCAAGGCCTTGCTCGAATGCAGTAGGAACAAGATCGCTTCAGTGGGGGAGGAGGACAAGGAGATTGGTCGGCTGCTGGTGCACATGCAGGGGCTCGGCCACTCGGTCCTGGTTCCCTTCGAGCTCGATCAAGTCGAGCTGACTGTTGCGGAGGCTGACCTGCTGATCGAATCCGGGGTCTTCAGCAAGGGGTCCGACGGACGCTACTGGGTGCCGGAGATCTATCGACACGGTCTCGGGTTCAACAGTGAGCGCCGTGCGAGGGTGCTCTGGTAACAGCGGCTGCCGACGGACTGCGGTGCCCCACGAGCTCAGCCGATTCGGGGTGCGGCTGCGGACGAGGTGAGTCGGTAACGTATTCCGCCCTACATCCGGCGGGAAGTTGCCGCTCCCTCACGTCCGTCCGCACGTGGCTGCACTTGCGGACTTGCCGACCGGAATGGATGAAGGGCTCTTCGTGTGGCGGCACGTGTGTCGGTGCTCGGCTCTAAGCTCGCGAGGCATGAGAAGGGGGAGTTCGTGCGCGACCGCATGCTGACAGCCGATGTACCGCTCGGGCCGTTCGAGGGCACCAAGATCACCGTCCATTCGGCGAAGGGCAAGAGCGCCAGATTGCATGTCCGGAGGGAATGCGGCCTGCTCCGTACGACCCACGTGACGACGACCGAGATCCCACTGAGCGCGGACGTGGTGGAAAGGTTCTGCTCGGGTTGCGCGGACTGGGGCCCGAGGGTCCGGCCGACATCCGGGCTGGGCATCTTCCTGGCAGCGCTTGGCGGAGCGGGGTTGCTTCATCAGCTGCAGGCCTACGTAGAGCCGGACGAGGATGTGTACTGGCCCCAGGGCGAGGTGCAGGCCGCAGCTGAGCTCCTGCGCTCGGAGCGGGATCCTGCGAACGAGGACGACGACGAACGGTGGGAAGCGCGCAGGGAGGCCGGGGAGCTGCAGGAGCGGGTGTTGTCCCGCTGGCGTCGTGCAGCGGGGAGCCTTTGCCGAGCGCAGGCCGTTGTCGCCGACTTCCCTTGGCTGGCGGACTGGGCGAGGCCGAAGCTGTTGGCGAAGGAGGGCTACCTTGAGAGTCTCCGGGCGCAGGCGGCCCTCTTCGTGGAGCCGGCCGGTCTCGTCGTAGCCGCTGCGGCAGCCGCACTGGGAACGCCCTCGCTGCCCGCCGACGATCACGCCTTCGCGGTGCTCGGCAACCGCAGTCAGATTTCCACTGGCTTGAGCGCGCTATGGCGTAGGTGGCAGTACGCGGCCGAAGACGGCTGGGAGGGGTCGGCCTCCCGGGCGTTCAGGCGTTATGACCTTGTGGAGGGCATCAGGTCGAACAAGAAGGGGCACGCGGAAGCTCTGGAAGGAGCCCGCCGCCTCATCCAGGCGTGGGAGGACGAGGCCCGCGCCGCGGCCGCGGTGACGGATCCGACACCGACGGTGTGGGTCACGGCACGCTTGCCGGAGGACACGGAGGAGCCTTCGCGCGGGGAAACACGTGATGCCCTGGACGGCCTGGATCGGTGGACCCTCGGGGTGGTGGTGACCTGGACCGTGACCGCCGACTGGAGCCGCCGCACCTTGACGCTCAAGGTCCCCACCCTTGTCGCCGACAGACTGCTCGCATCCTCGAGCGTCCTCTCCTGCGAGCGCGGGGCCGAAGCCGCGCCGGCGGAAGTCGTCTCCGAGGCGCACCCCGGCTTCCTGCGGCCCGGAGTCTTCGACGACACCGCCGTCTTCGATCGCCAGCCCGTTACCCTTGCTCACTTGCGGGCGCTGCGTAACTACTCGTACGCCGCCGACCAGCTCTACATCGTCTTTTCGACCAGCGGAGGAGCGGAAGTCCTGCCCCTCCAGGCCATCGAGAAGCGCGTCGAGCAGGGCTGGCTGGGCGTCATCGTCGCCGGCGCGTCGGATCTTCCCGAAAGCCTGCTCAGCACGTGGAACAAGGAAGTCGCCCCTACATCGGAGGCCGACGAGGGCCCTCACTTCGGCCATGACAGCGCAGCGCAGGATGACAGCTTGGGAGCTGACCTGGGTCTTGCAGGCGGGGCTCAGGCGGCTGTCCGATGGGTGCACGGGGAGCGTGCGAAGGAGCAGGATCTGCGGCTGCTGGCCATGGCACGCGGCGTTCCCGACCTGCGGAGCCTCGACACCGGCTACCCCGGCGTGCTGTCGGTCGCGGTCTGGGAGGGCTTGCTCACGCCCGGCCCCTTGGACCTGACGCCGTTCCGAGAGCCCGGCACCGACCGCTGGCGCCGCGGCGGCGGCCTACCACTGGGTGTTCTGGGACCGGTACAGATCTACGCCACGAACGCGGATCCCGCGTTCGAAGGTAAGGGACATTCACCCTTCTGCCGACACGCACGGGACCGAGGTCTCGCGCGGAGCGACGACCTCCTCAGTGTTTCCGACCTGCTGGCCCGTGACGACTGGGACTGGTGCAGCAAGTGCGGCGGCTACTCTGCGCGCCGGCTGACCGACACCCAGCTCTCTTACTACCGCGCTGCCCACAAACTCCACGACATCGCCGGCCGACTCGACGAGGAGCGCACCTACCGCTCTCCTGTTGAACCGGAAGCCCTGCGCAAGCAGCTCGAAGAGCTCGCGGACTGGCAGCCCGGCGGCCACGAGAACCTCAACTGGGACGGACGGTGGCGTTGGCGTGAGGTCGTCGGCGGCCTTCGCAACCGGGTCGAAAGGCGTCGGCTCGACATCGCTCCCTGACGCGCCTCGCCCGCCCAGCTGTCCGGGACCGCTGGGCGGGCCGAGGGCCAGGTGGCCTACTTGGGGACCAGTTGGGGACCAGCGCCCATGTTGATGGACGCACAGCACGCACGGATGTGCACGCCATGCGCCCATAGATTGCGGCATATGTCAGGAACTTTCCCCGGCCCCTCGATCTGGGGGTCAAGGGGTCGCAGGTTCAAATCCTGTCGTCCCGACTCGAAAGAGTCGCAGATCGAGGGACCGTTTCCGAGAAATCTGAAACGGTCCCTTGGTCGTTCTTGGGGTCTCTTCGAGGCCTTGGGTTCCGGACGATGACGAGCGGGTGCGGGTGGTCAAATCCCGAACCATTTCCGCGACGGCGCAGGTCAGCGGATTGTTCGAGCTTGGACCGCCTGTGGGCAGCCGCGCCCGGGAAGCGGGGCGGAGAACCGGAGCACCGCCTCCCAACTGGCCGAACGACCAGTCGGTAGGGGCCTGTCGAGGGCCACGGCCGGAAAGGTGCGACCAGGTGTGCGATCACCCTCCGCGTCGACAAGACTCCGGGGCGCAGCCGATCGGCTCGCATCACCCCTGTCACCCAGCGAAGGGACACCCCGTGCGCTACTTCCGTACCCTCGGCGCCACCGCGTTCGCCACCGCGACCGGCCTCGCGCTCGTCGGCACCGCCCTCAGCGGCACCGGCACCGCCGGGGCGGCGCCCGCGAGCCTCTACGCGCCGTCGGCGCTCGTGCTCACCATCGGTGAAGGCGCGCACCCGGAGACCGCCACCGTCGTCCGCGCGGTCACCCTGACCTGCGCCCCCACCCCGTCCGGCAGTCACCCCGCGCCGGCGTCGGCCTGCGGGGAACTGGCCGCCGCGGAAGGCGACTTCACGAACCTGACGGGCTTAGGGGACGGCCGCCCCTGTACGCGCGAGTGGAACCCGGTCACGATCACCGGTGACGGCGTCTGGCAAGGCCGCCGCGTCACCTGGTCGGAGACCTACGGCAACCCGTGCGAACTGCGGGCCCGCACGGCGGACGGCACGGTCTTCGCGTTCTGACGGAACCCCGGCCTGATCGCGCGACATCAGCCACCTGTCGGTGGGCGAGCCGCGGCAGTTGCTGCCGGAGCCACGCCCCCCGCCGCGCCGGGACGGTGGGCCCGTCCACACCGCCGGCCGCGAGGGGGACCGCCACCACGACGGCGAACCGGGAGCACCAGCGATTTCTTGGTGGGGCTTCACCGGTCCGCCCGTTCGCTGTGGCAGGTCAGCTGCGGGTCCAGCGCTGGTTGCCGCCGTTCCAGCAGGAGTAGAGCTGGATCAGGGTGCCGTTGGCCGTGCCGTTGGCGGTGGCGTCGAGGCAGAGGCCGGACTGGACGCCCACGATGGATCCGTCGGAGTTGAGGCGCCACTTCTGGTTGTCGCCACCCCAGCAGCTGTAGATCTGGACTTTGGCGCCGTTGCCGGTGCCGGCGGCGTCCAGGCACTTGTCGCCGTAGACCCTGAGCTCACCTCCGGCGGTGTGGGTCCACTGCTGGTTGGTGCGGTTGTTGCAGTCCCACAGCTGGAGCTGGGTGCCGTCGGTGGTGCTGGAGGCGGGCACGTCCAGGCAGCGGCCCGAAGCCACCCCCTTGATCTGTCCGGCACCGGGCGACGGGGGCGGCGTGGGGGAGACGGCGTTGAGTGCGTTGAGGACGGAGGTGTAGGCGGGCTTCTTGCTCCCGTCGCCGTTGAACAGGAGGGGCGTGTGCTCCGCCCGCCAGGAGTCGGTGTCGCGCACGCCCCAGACGGTGATGCCGAGGCAGCGCGGGACGGCGAGGCAGTCGTTGGTCACGTTGGCGTAGGTCGTGCCCGAGGCGCCCTGGATGTCGAGTTCGGTGATGGCCACGTCGACGCCGAGGGCGGCGAAGTTCTGCAGAGTGGTGCGGAAGTTGCTGTTGTAGGGGCTGTCGTTGTTGAAGTGCGACTGGAAGCCGACGCAGTCGATGGGCACGCCGCGCTGCTTGAAGTCCCGGACCATGGCGTACATGGCCTGGGTCTTGGCCCAGGTCCAGTTCTCGACGTTGTAGTCGTTGTAGCAGAGCTTGGCGGCCGGGTCGGCGGCGCGTGCGGCGCGGAAGGCGACCTCGATCCAGTCGTTGCCGGTGCGCTGCAGGTTGGAGTCGCGCCGGGCACCCGACGTGCCGTCGACGAAGGCCTCGTTCACGACGTCCCACTGGGTGATCTTGCCCTTGTAGTGAGTCATCACGCCGTTGATGTGGTTGATCATCGCCTGGCGCAGTGTGCTGCCGCTGAGGCTCTGCATCCAGCCGGGCTGCTGGGAGTGCCAGGCCAGGGTGTGACCGCGCACCGTCTTGCCGTTCTGCACCGCCCAGTTGTAGACGCGGTCACCGGCGGTGAAGTTGAACTGGCCCTGCTGGGGTTCGGTGGCGTCGATCTTCATCTCGTTCTCGGCTGTCACCGAGTTGAACTCGCGGCTCGCGATCGTCGTGTACGCCGAGTCGTTGAGCCTGCCCGACGCTATGGCGGTGCCGAAGTAACGGCCGCTCTGCGCCGCCGCGCTGCCGAGCGTGCTCTCGGCGGCGTGTGACGTCGGGGGAGCCACCAGCACGGCGGCGGAACTGAGGACGCCGACGATCAGCGCCGCACACAGGCTGCCCATCTTCCGGCGGACGGTGGATGGGGGAAGGGCGGGTGAGCGCATGACTGAACCTCCAGGACGGAATTCACGGAAGGATGTGAGCGCGGCGGAATTAATCCGCTCCGCCTTCGGCGACGTCTGTGTCCATGGGTAAGGACATGCGCCACCAAGGCGTAACGATGCAAGGCCGGCACCCCGGCACTTGGGCGGAGGGCGATGCCGCCTCGGGATTCAGTGTGGGAAATCTGGCAGAAACATGTCAAGAGTTTCGAAAGGGTTTCGGAACCCCGCCCTCATCGAAATAGTTTCGACGGGGGTGGGGCTCTGACCTGAGGCTTCCAAGGTCAAGCCTCTTTTTTCGTCCCGTGGCGAATCCTGGCCATGCAGGGTCCTTGCATTTCGGACCGACGGAGAGGGATCTGGGCCGGGTGTGGATGTCGCTTTCGGCGCATGTGCGCAGGAATCCGAACGAAGATTCCTGAGGGGAGAGATCCCGCTATGGGTGCCGAGCACTTCCTTGAATTCGCATGTGTCTCTTGCTGTGCGGACCGTTCCCGCCGGCTCGGATACGTGATGTCGAACCACGTGAAGTGGGCCTGGCTGGTGGACGGGCGGCCGTCGGAGGTGGCGTAGAGGCCGAGCTGGACGCTGTGAACAGGGGGTGAGAAAGGTGGCTTCGGCGGTGGTCAGGTCCTGCCAGGCGCCGTCGAGGAAGGAGCCCCGGAGCGGGAGATCGCCGCCGGACCATCCGACGGCCACGCCGATCTCGCCCAGGGACCGGCGAGTTGCCCCGCCTTCTCCTCCCATGACATCCGTATGAGCAGATCGGCGACGCGCACGGACGCGGGCACGAGGCCGCCACGCCGGGGACCGGTCACGGTTGCTCCTGGGGGCGGGGCGGGCCGGTGGAGAGCCGGACCTTGAGCTCGGTCGACAGTTCCATCCGGGGGCTGACCAGGGGCTGGCCCTCCAGCAGCTGGAACAGTGTGCGGGCGGCGACCCGGCCCATCTCCTCCAGCGGCTGGCGCACTGTCGTCAGCGGCGGTGACAGCCATTCGCACATCGGCAGGTCGTCGAAGCCGACCACGCTGAGGTCCTGCGGGATTCTCAGGCCGTTCTGCCGGGCGGCTTCGTACACGCCCATCGCCTGCTGGTCGCTGCCGGCGAAGATGGCGGTCGGCGGATCGGGGAGGGCGAGCAGCTCCCGAGCGCCCTGGAACCCGCCCTCGTGCTGGAAGTCGCCGAACCGGATCAGGTCGCGGTCGACCTCGATCCCGGCCCGCTCCAGGGCGGCCCGGTACCCGTCGATGCGGGCCTGGCTGCAGAGCATCTCCTTCCTGCCGCCGATCGTGGCGACCCGGCGGTGCCCCAGCTCCAGCAGGTGCTCGGTGGCGGCCAGGCCGCCCGCCCAGTTGGTCGCGCCGACGCTCGGAACGCCGTTGCCCGGCAGGTCGATCGGGTCGATGACGACCAGCGCCACACCGGCCCGTTCGACCTGGGCGCGCTGGGCCCGGGTGACCGAGGTGGTGACGAGGATGACGCCGTCACTGTGGTGCAGGACCGGCAGTGCGGCCCAACTCGACGGCGTGGCCTCGCCCGGCGGGACGAGCGACACGACGGTGCCTACGCTCCTCCGGGCGCACTCGGCCTCGACGCCGCGCAGTATCTCCACCGCCCACGCGCTGTCCAGGCCGCCGATGATCAGGTCGACCAGGCCCGACCTGCGAGCCCTGCCCTGCCGACCGGGCTGGAGGTAGTTGTGCGACCGCAGCAGGCCCTCGATCCGTTCGCGTGTCGAGGGTGCGACATCGGAGCGGCCGTTGATCACCTTGGACACGGTGGCCTGGGAGACCCCTGCCTCCGCGGCGATGACGGCCAGGGTCGGACGCTGCTCGCTCAACTTCTCTCCTCTGCGCGGACGACTTGGGTGGGCGATAGGTATCGCAAACTTTCGAAGAGTTTCTGGTCGGCGTGACTGCTTGTCAAGCCCATGAACAGCGGCTGTCTCTAGCGAAATTGACGAAAGCCTTGACCAGGAAGCCCCGCGTTCCTAGTTTGTGGCAGCACAGAATTCGAGAGCATTTCGAAACATTTTCGGGCGTCCACCGGCATTCCCCAACCCGGAGGTCACATGGCCAGCATCCCCCCGAGCCGACGAAGCTTCCTGGCGCTCTCGGGCTTGACCGCACTGTCCGTCTCCATGGCCGCGGCCTGCGGCGTCGACGATTCCGGCGGTGCGCCGTCGGCCGACGGCAAGGTGACGTTCGCGTGGTGGAACATCGCCACGACGGAGCCCGGCAAGTCCCTCTTCCCGGAGATCGCCTCGGCGTTCATGTCCGCTCACCCGAACATCGCCATCAGGACGACCTCGTTGGAGAACGAGGCGTTCAAGTCCAAACTGACCGCCACCACCTCTTCGGGCAGGCTCCCCGACGTCTTCCAGACCTGGGGCGGCGGCGTGCTCCAGCAGCAGGTCGACGCGGGTCTTGTCGAAGACCTCACCGAGGCGTTCGACTGGTCGTCCGACCTCACCCCGGTCTCGCTGCAGGCCTATCAGTTCGGGGGCCGGACGTACGGGGTGCCCTACGACATCGGCATGGTCGGCTTCTGGTACAACAAGAAGCTCTTCGCCAAGGCCGGGATCACGACGCCGCCGGCCACCTGGGCCGAGCTCCTCGAAGACGTCGAGAAGCTCAAGGCGGCGGGCGTGACCCCGATCGCCCTCGCGGGCAAGGAGAAGTGGCCGGGCCACTACTACTGGGCGTACCTCGCGATGCGCGTCGCGGGCCTCCCCGCGCTGCAAGAGGCCGCGACCGCCAAGGACTTCACCGGCGCGGGCTTCGTCGAGGCAGGCACCCACCTCAAGGAACTGGTCGACCTCCAGCCCTTCCAGACGGCCTTCCTCGGCGCCGGCTACGCCACCCCCGGCGGCCAGGCCGCGACCATGGGCAACGGAAAGGCCGCCATGGAGCTGATGGGGCAGTGGGCACCGTCGGTGCAGAAGGACGCCGGCGGCGGCCTCGGAGCGGACCTGGGCTTCTTCCCCTTCCCGACGGTGGACGGCGGTGCCGGCCGGGCCACCGAGGTGTTCGGCGGTGGCGGCGGCTTCGCGCTGCGCAAGGGCGCCCCGAAGGAGGCGCTGGACTTCCTGAAGTTCTTCGTCCTGGAGAACGAGTCCAAGCTGCTGGCCTCCAACGGCTACCTGCCGGTGGTCAAGGGCGCGGAGAGGCTGCTTACCGACGCCGACAAGAAGGTGGTGGCCGACGCCCTGGTCAACGCGACGGGCTTCCAGCTCTTCCTCGACCAGGCCTACCCGCCGGCGGTCGGCCAGGAGGTCAACGACAGCGTCGCCGACCTCATCGCGGGCAAGAAGACGCCCGAGCAGGTCACCACCTCGATCACCGAGGCTGCGAAGGGTGCCTAGCTCCGTGTACACCCCGGCCAAGGGCCCGGCCGAGGACCGGACGGAGGACGCCGTGCCGGTGCGCCCGCCCACCCCGGCCCGGTCGCTCCTGCGCGGGTGGGGAAGCTGGGCGTCGGTCGCCTGGTTCCTCGTACCGGCCCTGGTCCTCTTCCTCGTCTTCGTCCTCGCCCCGATCGTCGTGGCCGTCTACACCGGCTTCTTCACCTGGGGCGGGATCGGCCCCATGGACGACTTCGTCGGCTTCGCGAACTACACCAGGCTCTTCGACGATCAGGTCTTCCTCGGCGATCTGGGCCGCGGGCTGTACCTGATCATCCTGTCGATCACGGTGCAGTTGCCGTTCGCGCTGTTCACCGCGGTCCTGCTCAACCAGAGGCTGCGCGGCCGGGCCGTCTACCGGATGCTGTTCTTCGCGCCGTACGTCCTGTCCGAGGTCGTCACGGCGGTCCTCTTCACGATGGTCTTCCTGCCCGGCGACGGCATGGCCGACCATCTCGTCGGCGCCATCGGCCTGGAGGGCTTGCAGGGCAGGTGGCTCGCCGATCCCTCGACGGTCATGCCGACCCTGTTCGTGGTCATGATCTGGAAGTACTTCGGCTTCCACATGATGCTCTTCCTCGCCGGGCTGCAGAGCATCCCGGCCGAGATCCTCGAGGCCGCCTCCATCGACGGCGCCGGCGCCTTGCAACGCTTCCGATACGTGACGCTGCCGCTGCTCGGCCCGACGATCCGGATCAGTGTCTTCCTTTCGGTCATCGGGTCCATCCAGCTCTTCGACCTCGTCTGGGTCATGACCGCGGGCGGGCCCAACCACTCCTCCGAGACGATGGCGATCTCGATGTTCCAATTCGGGTTCAAGCGGTACCAGGTCGGCTACGCCAGTGCGATCAGCGTGGTGCTGTTCGTGATCAGCATGGTCTTCTCCCTCTTCTACCAGCGTTACGTGCTCCGCCGTGACCTGAGCGGCGCCGTCACCACGGGAGGTGGCCGATGACCGCCCGCGGGACGGCACGCGGCCTCTCGCTGCACGCCGTGATCTGGCTGATCGGCGCGTTCGTCGTCGTGCCGCTGATCTACGCGGTGATCTCCGGGTTCAAGAGCACCGGCGAGCTCACGACCAACCCGTTCGGCCTGCCGGAGCAGTGGAAGACCGGCAACTACGCCGGCGTTCTCGGCGACGGAATGTTCTGGCGGCAGATCGCCAACAGCGCGGGCATCGCGATCGGCACGACCTTCTGCACGGTGGCGGCCGCCGCGATGGCGGCGTTCGTGCTGGCCCGATACGCCTTCCGGGGCAGGGAGTTGTTCTACACCCTGTTCACGATCGGACTGATGTTCCCGTTCGCGGTGGCCGTCCTGCCGCTGTTCCTCATGCTGCGCACCTTCGACCTGCTCGACAACCCGCTCGGGGTGATCCTCCCGCAGGCGGCCTTCGGGCTCCCCATGACGATCATCATCCTGCGCGGCTTCTTCCGGACCATCCCGGCCGAGATCGAGGAGGCGGCCGTCGTGGACGGCTGCGGCAAGTTCCGCTTCTTCTGGAAGATCCTGCTGCCGATGGCGCGTCCGGCGCTCGGCACGGTCTCGGTGCTGGCGATCGTCGCGAGCTGGAACAACTTCTTTCTGCCGCTGCTGGTCTTCAACGACCCGAAATGGCAGACGATCCCGGTCGGCGTCCAGCAGTTCCAGGGCCAGTACTCGACCGACTACGCGCTCGTCCTCGCCTACATCGTGCTCGCCATGGTCCCCGCCCTGGCCTTCTACGCCGTCGCAGAGCGCCAGCTGATCGGCGGCCTCACCGCGGGCGCCACCAAGGGCTGACCCGCCCCGCGTTACCTCCACCCCGAGGAGACCTTGTGAAACGCCTGACCGTACTGACGGCCGTCCTGATGTTAGCGCTCACATCGCAGGTCGCGGCCGCCCCCGCGCGACCCGCCGCCGACCCCGCCCGCCCCGCCATCGACTTCCGCACCGCACTCCAGCCCATCGACGGATTCGGCTTCTCGATGGCCTTCCAGCGCGCCGACCTGCTGCACGGGGCGCGCGGCCTCAGCCCGGCCAAGCAGCGCGAGGTGCTGGACCTGCTGCTCAGCAAGGACAAGGGCGCGGGCCTCTCGATCCTGCGCCTGGGCATCGGCTCGTCGACCGACAGGGTCTACGACCACATGCCGACGATCCTGCCGGCCGATCCCGGAGGGCCGGACGCCCCGCCGAAGTACGTCTGGGACGGCTGGGACGGCGGCCAGGTCTGGCTCGCCAAGGAGGCCAAGGCCTACGGCGTCGAACGGTTCTTCGCCGACGCCTGGAGCGCCCCGGCCTTCATGAAGACCAACGACAGCGAGAACGACGGCGGCGAGCTCCGGCCCGAATGGCGCCAGGCCTACGCGAACTACCTCGTCCAGTACGCCAAGTTCTATCAGCGGGAAGGCATCGGGATTACCGACCTGGGGTTCACCAACGAACCCGACTGGACGGCGACGTACGCCTCGATGCGGTTCACCCCGCAGCAGGCCGTCGACTTCCTCAAGGTCCTCGGGCCGACCGTTCGCGCATCCGGTCTGAAGACCGATCTGGTCTGCTGCGACGCCGCCGGCTGGGACCGGCAGGTCGCCTACACCGAGGCCATCGAGGCGGACCCCGTGGCCGGCAAGGCCGTGCGGACCATCACCGGCCACCGCTACAGCGGTCCGACCTCGGTCCCACAGCCGACCGACAAGCGTGTGTGGATGTCGGAATGGTCGCCGGACGGCACCACCTGGAACGAGAGCTGGGACGACGGCAGCGGCTACGACGGTTTCACCGTCGCGGCCGACATCCAGAACACCCTGACCGTCGGCAACGCCAACGCCTACGTCTACTGGACCGGCGCGTCCCTCGGCGCGACACGAGGGCTCATCCAGCTCGCCGACCCCGGTGACGACTACCGGGTGTCCAAGCGGTACTGGGCCCTGGCCGCCTTCAGCCGGTTCATCCGCCCCGACGCCGTCCGCGTGCCGGTCACGAACGCCGACCCGGCACTGCGGATCACGGCCTTCCGCAACACCGACGGCAGTCGCGTGATCCAGATCCTCAACACCGCGACCACCGAAAGCTCCGCCGAGTTCTCCCTTCGCGGCGGCCACGACCGCCACCCCGACGGCTACGTCACCGACGAGACCCGCTCGATCACCCCGGCCGACATCGTCTCCACGCGGGGCACCACCCTCACGGCGAAGCTCGCCCCGCGCGCGCTGACCACGATCGTCCTCGACTGAACCGCCAAGGACCCGAGGAGTCCCTCATGTTCATGTCCCGGAATCTCATCGCCCTGCCCGCCGCCCTCTGCTGCCTCGGGGCCGGCCTCGCCGCCGCGCCCGCGGCCGCCGAGCCCCGTCCCAGGACGCTCGGCGAACCGGCCAGGAAGCACCACAAGTACGTCGGCTCCGCCACCGGCGCCGCACTGCCCCACGACGAGCACCCGCGGCCCAAGCCCGCCCCTCACTCGATCAGGAAGGTGCTGGGCGGATGATCAGAGCGGCGATCGTCGGAACGGGCGGGATCGCGGGCATCTGCCACGTTCCCGCCCTCCGGGCGCAGGCGCACCGGGCCGTGATCGTGGCAGCCGTCGACGTGGACGCGGCGCGTGCCGAGGCGTTCGCGGCCGAGCACGGCATTCCCGCGGTCTACACCGACCTGCACACCATGCTCCAGGAGCAGAGCCCGGACCTCGTGCACCTGTGCACGCCTCCGTTCCTGCACGCCGACCAGGCCGTGGCCTGCCTGGAGTCGGGGGCCTGGGTGTGGTGCGAGAAGCCCGTGGCGCTGTCGCTGGCCGGGCTCGACCGGATCCGTGCCGCCGAAGGGACCGCCGTCGCGGGCGCGGTGTTCCAGCACCGGTACGGCTCGGGCGCCCGCTACCTGCGCGACCGGATCGCGGCCGGGACACTGGGCCGTCCCCTGGTCGCGCAGTGCGTCACGGCCTGGTACCGCGACGACGCCTACTACGAGGTGCCGTGGCGCGGCACCTGGGAGAGCGAGGGCGGCGGCCCGACGCTGGGCCACGGCATCCACCAGATGGACCTGATGCTCGCGGTGCTCGGCGACTGGGCCGAGGTGCGTGCGATGGCCGGCCGACTGGAGCGCGACGTCCGGACCGAGGACGTGTCCGCGGCTCTGGTCCGGTTCGAGAACGGAGCCCTCGCGACGGTCGTCAACAGCGTCCTCTCCCCGCGCGAGGAGAGCTACCTGCGGTTCGACCTCACCGACGCCACCGTCGAGCTGCGGCACCTGTACGGCTACTCCAACGCGGACTGGACCGTCACGACCAGGTCGGCCGGCGTGAAATGGGAGCCGCCGGACGACCTGCCCAGCTCGCACACCGCCCAGCTCGCCGACTTCCTGGACGGCTACGAGGCGGGGATCCGGCCCGACCTCGGCAGGCCCACCATGGAACTGGTCACCGCCCTGTACAAAGCCGCGATCACCGGCCTGCCGGTCCGGCGCGGAGAGATCGGCACGGCCGACCCGTTCTACGGCTCGCTCAACGGCGGACGCCCCGAGGTGTTCCGATGACGTTCGAACTCCTCGAGAACGAGGACTCGCTGATAGTCAGGGCTCGCGACGTCGACCTCTTCCGGTACGTGCACCGGCCGGTCATGGACCCCTTCGAGGCGCCGAAGCCCTACCTGCATCCGGTGCGCACGCTCGCCGGCGACGTCGTCACCGGGTACCGGCCGCACGACCACCGCTGGCACAAGGGCGTCCAGATCACGGCGTCGTGGGTGTCCGGGCAGAACTTCTGGGGCGGCGGCACCTACCTGCGCGGCCAGGGCTACGTCGACCTGCCGAACCTCGGCACGATGCGCAGCCTCGCCGTGTCCGCCGAAACGGGTTGCGGCCGCGCCGTGATCACCGAGGACCTGGCCTGGCACACGATGGCGGGGGAGCACTGGATCGACGAGCGCCGCACACTGACCGCGCGCGACGTCGAGGCCGATTCCTGGACCCTGGAGGTCACCACCGCGCTGACCAACGTCCACGACACCGATCTGGTGTTCGGCAGCCCGGGCACCCAGGGCAGAGAGCTCGCCGGATACTCCGGTCTGTTCTGGCGCGGCCCGCGCGACTTCACCGGCGGCGCCGTGACCGGCCCCGGGATGGGCGAGAAGGGCGACTGGCTCGCCTTCACCGGCAGGCACGACGAGGTCGACCGCTCCTCCACGCTCCTGTTCCTGGACGATCCGGACGCACCCTGCCGCTGGTTCGTCCGCAGCGAGCCCATCCCCGCCGTCAACCCGTCCCTGGCGTTCGACGAGGAACTGCCGCTGGCCCCGGGCGACACCCTGTCGCGCCGCTACCGGATCGTCGTGGCCGACGGCGCGTGGACCCCCGCGCGCCTGGCCCGCCATGTCGCGGAACACCCGTGGTGACGCCGTTCCCCGGCGGCGTGGGGATCTCCGGACTGACCGTGTACGACTGGGAGGCCGCCGACGGACTGTGCGGCGGCACACCCCACATGCACCTCGTCTGCTCCGAGGCCTATGTCGTCATCGACGGCGCCGGCAGCGTCCAGACCCTCACCACATCCGGGTTCGCCGACACCCCGCTGCACCCCGGCGACGTCGTCTGGTTCACCCCCGGCACGATCCACCGCCTCGTCAACGCCGGCGGCCTGCGCCTCGTGGTGCTCATGCAGAACAGCGGACTGCCCGAGGCGGGCGACGCCGTCTTCACCTTCCCCGCTCCTGTGCTCGCCAATCCCCACGCCTACCGGAAGGCGGCCGCCCTGACCGGCGACCATTCCGCGGCGGCGCGCCGCCGCCGTGACCTGGCCCTGGAGGGCTTCCTGGCCTTGCGCGAAGGCGGGCTGCGGGAGTTCCACACCGCGGCCCACCGCCTGAAGAGCGAGCTCCTGGACGCCTGGCGGATCCGCTGGCATGACGGCCCGCTGGCCGCGGCCGTCACGACCGGCCGTCAACTGGAACGGCTGAAAGCCGGAGACCTCTCGCACCTCGGCGACGGCGAGGTGTCACGCCTGGAACGCCCGAGGCGCCAGGTCTTCGGCATGTGCGGCCACCTTCACACCTATCCCGTCCCCGGCCCCCCGAAGCGGCCGCTCCGCGGTCCGTCAGGGTCACCCCACTCCCCGAAGGAGCTCTTCTGATGCGCTTCCGCCATCCACCCCTGGTCCTGAGTCTCGTACTCGCGGTCCTGTCGTCCTTGCTGCTCGGAGTCACCTTCCTCGGCGCCCCGCCCGCCGCCGCGGCGACCGTCGACACCAGGGCCTCGTACGTGCTGGTCAACCGCAACAGCGGCAAGGCCCTGGACGTCCACAACCTGGCGACCGGCGACGGCGCCCGCATCACCCAGTGGACCAGGAACGACCAGAACCAGCAGCAGTGGCAGTTCGTCGACTCCGGCGGCGGCTACTACCGCGTCAAGTCCCGCCACTCCGGCAAGGTCCTGGACGTCCACAACCTTTCCACCGCCAACGGCGGCGCGATCGTCCAGTGGTCCGACCTGAACGGCACCAACCAGCAGTGGCGGCTCGCCGACAGCCCTGACGGCCATGTGAGGCTCATCGCGCGCCACAGCGGCAAGGCCCTCGAAGTGCAGGGCGCCTCCACCGCCGACAACGCGAACATCGTCCAGTACGACGACTGGGGCGGCACCAACCAGCAGTGGCAGCTCGTCAAGGTCGGTACGGGTACCCCCGGCCAGTGCGCTCTTCCTTCGACGTACCGCTGGTCGTCGACGGGCGCGCTCGCGCAGCCCAAGTCGGGCTGGGCCTCGCTCAAGGACTTCACCGTCGCCCCGTACAACGGCAAGCACCTCGTGTACGCGACGACGCATGGCGCCGCGGGAACCGGAGCGGGCTGGGGTTCGATGAACTTCACCCCGTTCACCAACTGGTCGGAGATGGCCTCGGCCGGCCAGAACACCATGGCGAACTCCGTCGTCGCGCCCACGCTCTTCTATTTCGCGCCGAAGAACATCTGGGTGCTCGCCTACCAGTGGGGAGGCGGGAGCGCCTTCTCCTACCGGACGTCGAGCGACCCCACCAACCCCAACGGCTGGTCGGCGCAGCAGGTGCTCTTCACCGGAAGCATCACCGGCTCCACGACAGGCCCCATCGACCAGACGCTCATCGCCGACGGCACGAACATGTACCTGTTCTTCGCCGGTGACAACGGCAAGATCTACCGGGCGAGCATGCCGATCGGGAACTTCCCGGGCAGCTTCGGCTCGTCGTACACGACGATCATGAGCGACACGACGAACAACCTGTTCGAAGCCCCGCAGGTCTACAAGCTCCAGGGCCAGGACCGCTACCTCATGATCGTCGAGGCGATCGGTTCGCAGGGCCGGTACTTCCGCTCGTTCACGGCCACCAGTCTGAACGGCTCGTGGACGCCCCAGGCCGCGACCGAGAGCAACCCCTTCGCCGGCAAGGCCAACAGCGGCGCCACCTGGACCAATGACATCAGCCACGGCGAACTGATCCGCGTCGGCGCCGATCAGACCTTCACGGTCGACCCCTGCAACCTGCAGTTCCTCTACCAGGGACGCAGCCCCGGCTCCGGCGGCGAGTACGGCCTGTGGCCCTACCGGCCGGGTCTGCTGACACTGCAGCGCTGACGACTGACACGGGTCCGGCTCCGGAGCCGTACCGATAGGCGGACCGTGACACGCCCCTCGCGGCGTCGTCACGGTCACGCCCACGATGCCGAACGTGTGACGGGATGTCGAACGCCCCACGTAAAGGAGCGTGCGGCGCCGGTCAGGCCCGGTGCGTCGGCCGGCCCTCCCGCGGGGCGGCGACGTTCTGTGAAGCACGGGATCCCGGCCGTGTCGAGTGTTGCGTGTACCTCACTGGTGGGAGCTGTTCAAGGAGAGCTCCCGGCGGCCAAGCTGTGCCTCGTGCTCCGGATCATCGTGGGAGCACCTTTCTGAGAACACGCCGTTGACAGCCAGTACAGCGAACGGAGAACACTCGTGATTGTCGGAGTCCTCAAGGAAGCGCGGGCAGGTGAGAATCGCGTCGCGGCGACGCCGGCCACGATCGAACAGATCCGCAGACTGGGGTACGACGTGGTCGTCGACCCGGGCGCGGGGGTCGCGGCCGGTTTCACCGACAGTGCCTACGAGGCAGCCGGCGCGACCGTCGGCGAGGCGGCGGCCGCGGACGTCGTGCTCGGGGTCAACGCCCCGACTCCGTCGCAGCTGGACCTCGTACGCCCCGAGGCGACGGTGATCGCCCTGTTCGCGCCGGCCTTCGACCCGGCGATGGTCGAGGACCTGGGCCGGCGTCCCTTCACGGCCCTTTCGATGGACGCCGTGCCGCGCATCAGCCGCGCCCAGTCGATGGACGTGCTGTCGTCCATGGCGAACATCGCCGGCTACCGCGCCGTCATCGAGGCCGCGCACGAGTTCGGTCGCTTCTTCACCGGTCAGGTGACCGCGGCGGGCAAGGTTCCGCCGGCGAAGGTGCTCGTCGCGGGTGCCGGCGTCGCCGGTCTGGCGGCGATCGGCGCGTCCGGCTCGCTCGGCGCGATCGTACGGGCGACCGACCCGCGACCGGAGGTGGCCGACCAGGTCCGCTCGCTGGGCGGCGAGTACCTGTCGATCGAGTCCGCGGAGGTGGAGGTCTCGAAGACCGGCTACGCCAAGGAGATGGGCGAGGACTACAAGGCGCGCGAGGTCGAGCTCTACGCCGCGCAGTGCCGCGAGGTCGACATCGTCATCACCACCGCGCTGATCCCGGGCCGTCCCGCGCCGACGCTGATCACCGCGGAGATGGTGGCGAGCATGAAGCCGGGGTCGGTGATCGTCGACATGGCGGCCGCCAACGGCGGCAACGTCGAGGGCACCGTGAAGGGTGAGAAGACCGTCACGGACAACGGCGTGACGATCATCGGCTACACCGATCTGGCGGGCCGACTCGCGGCGCAGGCCTCGCAGTTGTACGGCACGAACCTGGTGAACCTGCTGAAGCTGATGACGCCGGGCAAGGACGGGTCGCTGGTCCTCGACTGGGACGACCCGGTGCAGCGCTCGATCACCGTCGTACGCGCGGGCGAGTCGGCGTGGCCGCCCCCGCCGGTCCAGGTCTCCGCGGCCCCGGCCCCCGCGGCGGCCGCCGCGACGGAGCACGCGAAGCCGAAGAAGGCGCCGGCGACGGCGAAGCAGAGGTTCGGCGGTGTGGCGCTCGGCGCGCTGGCGCTGTTCCTCACCGCCGCGTTCGCCCCCGCGGCGCTGCTGCCCCACGTGACGGTCTTCGTGCTCGCGATCGTGATCGGCTACTACGTGATCGGGCATGTGCACCACGCGCTGCACACGCCGCTGATGTCGGTGACGAACGCGATCTCCGGGATCATCGTCGTCGGCGCGCTCCTGCAGATCGGGCACACGAGCACAGCGGTCACGGCGCTCTCGTCCGTCGCCATCCTTCTGGCCAGTATCAACGTCTTCGGCGGCTTCGCGGTGACGCGTCGCATGCTCGCCATGTTCAACCGGAGCTGACATGTCTGCGACCCTTGCCGCACAGGCGGCCTATCTAGTCGCCGCGCTGCTGTTCATCCTTGCGCTGGCAGGACTCTCCAAGCACGAGTCGGCACGGCTCGGCAACGCGTTCGGCATGCTCGGCATGGGCGTCGCGCTCGTCGCGACGGTCGTGCTCGCGCTGGACGGCGACGTCAGCGGTGCCGGCCTCGGCCTGATGGCCGCCGCGATGCTGATCGGCGCGCTGATCGGCCTGCAGCGGGCCCGCGGCGTCGAGATGACCGGAATGCCCGAGCTGATCGCGCTGCTGCACTCCTTCGTCGGTCTGGCCGCCGTGCTGGTCAGCTGGAACGGCTTCCTGAACGTCGAGTACGACCCGGACGGCCACGAGGCCAAGGCCCTGGACGCCCTCGGCACCCTGGACATCCACCACGCGGAGGTGTTCATCGGTCTGTTCATCGGCGCGGTGACCTTCACCGGCTCCGTCGTGGCGTATCTGAAGCTCGCCGCGAAGATCGACTCCAAGGCGTTGGTGCTTCCGGGCAAGAACGCCCTGAACCTCGGCTCGCTGGTCCTTTTCCTCGCCCTGACGGTGTGGTTCGTGATCACGCCGGAGCTGTGGCTGCTGATCACCGTGACGGTCCTCGCCCTCGCCCTCGGCTGGCACCTGGTGGCCTCGATCGGCGGCGGCGACATGCCGGTCGTCGTCTCCATGCTCAACAGCTACTCCGGCTGGGCGGCGGCGGCCTCCGGCTTCCTCCTCGGCAACGACCTGCTGATCATCACCGGTGCGCTCGTCGGCTCCTCGGGTGCCTACCTGTCCTACATCATGTGCAAGGCGATGAACCGCTCGTTCCTCTCCGTGATCGCCGGAGGCTTCGGCATCGAGTCCCCCACGGGCTCGGACGTCGACTACGGCGAGTACCAGGAGATCACCGCTCAGAGCGTCGCCGAACTCCTGGAATCGGCCCGGTCCGTGGTCATCACGCCCGGGTACGGCATGGCCGTCGCCCAGGCGCAGTACCCGGTGGCGGAGCTCACCTCGAAGCTGCGCGCGAAGGGCGTCGACGTACGGTTCGGCATCCACCCCGTCGCCGGCCGCCTGCCCGGTCATATGAACGTGCTCCTCGCCGAGGCCAAGGTGCCGTACGACATCGTGCTCGAAATGGACGAGATCAACGAGGACTTCGCCAGGACCGACGTCGTCCTCGTGATCGGCGCCAACGACACGGTCAACCCGGCGGGAGCGGAGGACCCCAGCAGCCCGCTCGCCGGCATGCCGGTGCTCACCGTCTGGGAGGCCGGCAAGGTCATCGTGTTCAAGCGCTCGATGGCCTCCGGATACGCCGGCGTGCAGAACCCGCTGTTCTTCCGTGAGAACAGCGCGATGCTCTTCGGCGACGCCAAGGCCCGCGTCGAGGACATCGTCAGCGCCCTCTGAGCGGCGCGACAGGAAGAACGCCACTCGGGCGGTGCACGTCTCCGTGCACCGCCCGGTGAGCCGGCGGGTCAGATGCTCGCCGTGACCTTCACAGGTTCCGTACCGACCGAGCTGTGCCGTTCGGCCCAGCTCTCCAGGGCCGAACGGCAGGCGTGGTCGAGGTGGTGGAGACCGGACAGGTCCAGCTCGACCGGCCGGTCCTGGGGCAGTGCCTCCAGGCTGTCGAGCATCTTGGGCAGCCGCAGGAAGGTCGCGTTGCCGGAGAGATACGCCCGGATCGGACCGGCACCCTTGTCGACGACCTCCAGATGCGCGTGCGACGACTCCCAGGCCGTCTTGACCACCGAAAGCGCCAGACCGATCAGGACGCCCTCGAACATGTTCACCGCGACGATCGAGACGGCCGTGGCCACGAGGATCAGAGCCTCGCCCCGGTGTGCCCGCCACAGCGACACCAGCTGGCGGAAGGGGATGAGCTTCCAGCCCGCGTGCACCAGGATGCCGGCCAGAGCGGGCAGCGGGATCAGGGCCAGCGCCCAGGGCAGCAGCGCGGCGAAGAGCAGCAGCCACGCGCCGTGCAGCACCCGGGACGCCTTGGTCTTCGCTCCCGCCGCCACGTTGGCGGAGCTGCGCACGATGACCGCCGTCATCGGCAGGGCGCCGAGCACACCGCACACCGCGTTGCCCGCGCCCTGCGCCATGAGCTCCTTGTCGTACTCGGTGCGCGGACCGTCGTGCAGCCGGTCCACCGCCGCGGCGCTGAAGAGGCTTTCGGCCGAGGCGATCAGCGTGAAGGCGAGGATCGTCCCGATCACGGCCGGGCCGGCCAGCGCGCCGAAGGCGTCCGCACCGGGAAGCCGCACGGCGTCCAGCAGGCCGTGCACCTCGACGCGGGCGACCGGCAGTCCGAACAGCGGCGTGACCACCGTCGCCAGGATCACCGCGGCCAGCGCGCCCGGTACCGTACGGGCGCCCTTGGGCAGCTTCTTCCACAGCACCAGCACGGCGACGGTGCCCGCTCCGACCGCCAGCGAGACCAGGGCCTCGGTGCTGCCCAGCGCGTCGACGGTGGCCCCCGGCAGCCCGATGAGCTTGTCGATACCGGAGGCCGGCGCCTTCAGGCCGGCCGCCGCGTACAGCTGGCCGGCGATGATCACCAGGCCGATACCGGCGAGCATGCCCTCGACCACCGCGATCGAAATCGCCCGGAACCACCGCCCCAGTCTCAGGGCGCCCATGGCCAGCTGGAGCAGACCGGCGGCCAGGACGATCAGACCGAGCGCGGGCAGCCCGTACGCACGTACCGCCTCGAAGACCAGCACGGTCATGCCGGCGGCCGGGCCCGACACCTGAAGGCTGCTGCCCGGCAGCAGTCCGGTGACGAGCCCTCCCACTATGCCCGTGACGAGTCCGAGCTCGGCCGGGACGCCGGAGGCGACGGCGACGCCCACGCACAGGGGCAGGGCGACGAGGAACACGACGAGCGACGCCGCGAAGTCCTGACGCAGATGGGGAAACCGGGCCTTCGTGACCGGCGCGGTGCTCGCGGCCCTCCCGTTCGCGGCCCCGCTCACAGCGCCTCGAACGCGTCGGTGTCCGGGCGGTGTTCGCGTACGGCTCCGGTGTGCACCTCGTAGTACCAGCCGTGCAGCTGGAGTCGGCCGTCGGCCAGACGCTGTTCGACGCACGGGTAGGAGCGCAGCCGGAGGAGCTGGGCCAGGACATGGTGCTGCACGGCTTCGGCGACCGTCGGGTCGCCCGTGTCGGAGCCCGTGGGCTCGTCGGCGGCATGTGCCAGCCAGTCGCGCACGGCCGGTACGGCGGTCAGGTCGTCACCGCGCACCAGTGCGCCGACGGCGCCGCAGTGGGAGTGGCCGCAGACCACGATGTGCCGGACGCCGAGGACCTCGACCGCGTACTCGACGGTGGCCGCCTCGCCGGTGGGCTGGTCGGAGTGGTATGGGGGGACGATGTTGCCGGCGGTGCGCAGCTCGAAGAGCTCGCCGGGCCGGGCCCCCGTGATCAGGGCGGGCACGACCCGGGAGTCGGAGCAGGTGATGAACAGGACCTCGGGCGTTTGCCCCTTGGCCAGTCTGACGAACTCCTCAGGGCGCTGTCCGAATGTGCGGGCGTTGTCGATGAGGGGTTGCATGGTTGTGGTGATTCCTCCTGGCGCGCGTGGGGGCGCGTCGGGCTTACAGGACAGAGGGCCGGCGCGATGAGGGCTCACTCCGTGCAGAGCGGCGGCGGGCCGTCGGCGTCGTCGTCCGCATACCGTCCGCCCCTCTCCAGGCAGTTCACTACCTCATGCGCTCATCAACGAATGGTCAAAGGCCGGTCAAGAATCACCATAGCCCGGCAAAGTTGTTTGTTGGGTGAACTGAATGTTTCCACCTGAAGAGAGCCTGAAAACCGAAGCCAGTTGGCGTGAAACAGCAGGTCCGGCAGACGGGCGGCCGCTCTCTCCCCGACGGCTCACGGGACGGTGAGGAAGTGCTCCATCAGCCGGGCCGCCGTGATCGCCCCCGCCGTACGGACCCCCTCGCCGTCCGCCATCACCACCGCCACCAGCGGCGTGTGCGTACGTGCCATCACCGCGGCGATCTCCAGCGCGGTGGCGTCCGGGCCGACCACCGTGGGCATGGTGCGGTGCTGCGGCAGCCACTGCGCGACCGTCAGCCCGCGCAGCTGCTCGGTGAACGACTCGGCGTCCCCGCCCCGCAGCGCGCCGGCGAGCGTGGGGTCCTGCACCACGAACTCCGGCACCATGACCTTGAGCAGCTGCGAGCCCGGCACGATCGCGTACGGCCGCTGATCCCCGTCGAGAACGAGCAGGGCGGGCAGCCGGTGCTCTACGAACAGACGGGCGGCCGTGACGGCGTCGTCGTCCGCGGATACCGACGGATACGGCTCAACCAGCTCATATGCGCGCATAGGAGAGGCTCTCATCCGAACGGCCTCCACGCACGCACCCGCAGACCGTGCGTCCGGTGGTTCCTCGGTCGTCCTTCAGGAAGGACGCGCCCGGGCCCGCCGTCAGGACGAGCGTCTCGCGGGCGACGACGGCGTCGGCGCGGCCCTCCTGTTTCCCGCTGAGCGAGCATGCCGTCGCCGGTCATCGTCCGGGTGGGGGCAGATCAGGCCGCCGCGCCCTCGGAGGGCCTCGTCCTGACCATCACCCCTCCGACCAGCGCCCCGAGCAGCAGGACGCCGGCCGCCGTGTACTGCAGCGCGGGGTCCAGGTAGAAGTGCCCGATCGCTCCGCCGAGCAGTGCGAAACCGAGCTCGGCGCCCACGTGCTGGTTCACCATGACGAGGCCGGCCCGGCCGCCGGAGTCCCGCGCGGCGATGCCCTCCATGACGGTCGAGTAGAGCACCGTGCCGGCCGCGCCGAGCCCCAGGCCGAGGCAGACCATGCCGAGGAAGGTGCTGAGGGCGGAGCCGCCCATGACTGGCTGGACGAGCAGCCCGACCGCCGCGACGAGCAGACCCGGCACCAGCAGGGCGCGCGGCCCGACGCGGGGCAGCAGCCGGGCGGAGATCAGCAAGGAGCCCATGAGGAACGAGACGGTCAACAGCACGACGGCCACGACCGTGGACACCGTTCCGGCGTCGGCGTTCAGGAAATGGTCGAGGGACGGAACCACGGCCGTCAGGGCGAGCCCCATCAGGAACAAGGTGAGCGACGCGCCGAGACCGTCGCGGGTCCTCGCCGGGTACGTCGGCAGGATCGCGTTCGTCGAGGCCTCCCGCTGCCGCAAGGCGAAGGCCGCGATCAGGAGGACGCCACAGAGGAGAGCGAGGAGCGGGAGAGGAGCTCCCCATCCGGACTCCCCGGACCGGGTGAAGCCGTAGAGGAGGGCGGCGACGCCGCATGTGCTCAGCAGCGCGCCGAGCGCGTCGAAACGGGCGGGAGCCCGGCCGCCGGACCGGTCGCGGACCAGGGCCGCGGTGCCGATGAGGGCGAAGACGGCCAGCAGGACCGTGAGGAACAGGGACATACGCCACTCCATCAGATGGGGGAGCGGCACCGCGAGGAACAGGGTGAGCACGGAACCGCCGAGACCGGTCAGGCCGTAGATCCCGATCGCCTTCCGGCGTGCCTTCGGCTCGGTGAACTGGGCCGCGACCAGACCGAAGGACGCCGGGGCGATCAAGGCGGCGAAGGCACCCTTGAGGACCTGGCTCGAGACCAGCATGGCGGGCCCGGCGGACAGGGCGGCGACGGCGGTGGCCACCGCGAAACCGGTCAGGCCGATGAGCAGCGTCGTCTTGCGGCCGATGAGGTCCGCGAGGTGCCCGCCGACGAGCAGCAGCGCGCCGAAGGCCAGGGCGTAGCCGAAGTACACCCACTGCAGGACCGAGGAGGTCAAAGCCACGTCGGCGGCGATCTGAGGCAGCATCCGGGCCGTGGTCGTCACGTCGAGCACCACGAGCAGTTGCGCGAGCACGGCCATCGCGAGGCCCCACCAGCGCCTGGCGTGGGGACCCTCGCCGTCGACCGCCGCGCCGAGGGGCGCGGGCGCGGACCAGGCGCCGGGCAGCGGAGGCGTCGGCGGTCCGAATCCCGCCGGGGCCGTCGGATCGTAGGGGTTCGAGGCGTACGTGGGCGGTGGCGTGGACGGCGGCAGGGGGTACGAGGTCGGCTGGGCCTGAGCGGCGGGGGAAGCGGACTGGACCCGTGGGTCCGGCCGCGCGCCCCGCACCTCCGGGGTGAAGTCCAGCAACTGCGCCGCCCTTCGCCCCAGATGGGCGAGGACCGACCCGGGCAGCCACTCCTCGGCCCGGTCCGTGACCGTGCGTTCCCTGACCTGCGCCGGCGTGGGCCGCTTCGCCGGGTCCTTGTCCAGACACGCGCGCACGAGATCGACGAGCGAATCCGGTACGCCGGTGAGGTCCGCCTCCTCCTCGGCGATCCGGAACAGATGCGCGTTGAGGCCGGTGTCCGTGGCGCCGAAGAGCAGGCGTCCGGTGGCGGCGTAGACGAGTACCGCGCCCAGGCAGAACACATCGCTCGCAGGGGTGAGTTCGCGGCCTCGGACCTGCTCCGGAGACATGAAGCCGGGGGAGCCGATCAGCATGCCCGTGCGGGTGAGCAGGCTGTCCCCGCCGATGCTGTCGAGTGCGCGGGCGATCCCGAAGTCGATGACCCGAGGGCCGTCGACGGTCACAAGGACGTTCGACGGCTTGAGGTCGCGGTGGATCAGGCCCGCCTCGTGGACGGTCTGCAGGGCGAGGGCGAGACGGTCGGCGAGGGTGTGGACCGAGTGCTCGGGCAGGGGGCCGAAGTCCTTGCCGACCACGGTGGTCAGGTCGGGGCCGGGTATGTACTGGGTGGCGACCCAGGGCACGGCCGCCTCGGTGTCGGCGTCCAGGACGGCAGCCGTCCAGTCGCCGCCCACCCGCCTGGCCGCGGCGACCTCGCGGGCGAAACGCCTGCGGAACTCCGGGTGTTGGGCGTGCTCGGCCTGGACGACCTTCACCGCGACCGTACGGCCGAGATCGGATCGGCCCAGATAGACCAGGCCCATTCCGCCCTCGCCGAGGCGGGCTATCAGGCGGTAGGGGCCGATGTGTGTGGGGTCCTGCCCCGTCAGCTGTTCCATGGAGGAGGGTCAGCCCCTCAGGTGCGGGCTCAGATGCCGGCACCGCGTGTCGATCCACCCGCCCGGGCCGCGTCGGGCGGCGACAGCGGCGACGGGCGGCCGCTCGGTGCGGATGTGCGCGATCTCGTCGTCGGCCATGTGCTGATCCCCCTGGATAGGCTGAGGAGATCAAAATTAGTGCAACCGCCCTGGCGACGACATGGATTGCGGAAAAGGACCGGACCTTCTGCGTGTTCCGGCCCTCCGGTCAGTCGGGGCGTCTTCGGCCGGAGAGGTGGAGGGAGCGCAGGGCCGCCTCCAGCGCGAAGCGGCGGTCCGGGTCGAGGAGGCGGTCACCGAAGTGGCTGTCCAGGTTCCGCAGCCGGTAGCGGACCGTCTGGGCGTGCACGCCCAGCATCTCGCCGACCTGTTCGGCGGGGGCGCGGGTGGAGACGTGGACGCGCAGCGTCTCGATCAGGCGGTCGCGACGGGTGCCGGACAGGCCGTCGAGCGGGGCGAGTTCGCGGGTGGCAAGCTGGGCCACGAGGGCGGGGTCGGACAACAGCCATAACGTTGTCAGATGGTCCTCGCAGTGCACGACGGGGGCGTCCGCCACGATGCCCTCGTCGATGAGTTCGAGGACGCGCCGTGCCCAGCGGACGGAGTGGGCGGCCTGCCCCGGCGGCACGGTGAGACCGACGACGGCGGGAGTCCCGGCGAGGGCGGATCCGAGCATCGCGAGGCGCTCGGCGGTGAGCGGGCCGGGGATGAGCAGATGCGGCTGGGGGAGGCTGAGGTCGGCGAGGACGTCCCGGTCGAGTCCCGCCTGGACGAGTTCGGCGACCGGCGGGCGGAGGGCGACCAGGGTGCATTCGGCGGGGAGCTGCCAGGAGGCCTCCCGGCAGAGTTCGGCGATGGTCGCCCGGGGCAGCGGCGGGCCGGCGACGACGAGGTGGAGCAGCTGTCTGCGCAGCGCCGCCACATCGGTCACCGTGCGGGCATGGGCCATGACGTAGCCCTCGCGGGACAGGGCTTCGAGCTCGTCGACGTAGGCGAAGAGGGCGTCCGCGAAGGCGAGGATGAGGGTGGGGGAGAGGTTGTACGTACGGCCGATGCTCTTGGCCCGGCGGAGCGCGATGCGGGCGCCGAGGCGGTAGGCGCCCTGCAGGGTGTCGAGGGCGCGGCCCTCGTAGGCCTCGACCCGGCCGAACTTGCGCAGGAGTTCGTCGCGGAGGGCCGAGTGCGTTCCCGGGACGGCGACCCGTTCCACGAAGGCGGCCAGCGCCTGCTCCACGCCCTGGCGGATCGCGTCCGAGTGGGGTCCGTTGAAGAGATGGGCGTACACGGGGTAGGCCCGCTGGATCTCCACGCCTATCTCCCTGATGAGGCCGGGGATCTCCGGCCTCATCAGGTCGGCGAACTCGCGGGGGAGCGGGTCGAGCGGTTCACCGGTGCTCGGTGACTGTGCGGTTGCGGGCATGGACCGATCCCTTGCTCTTCTGCGCGACCGGTGGGGGGAACGGCTGTGGCGGCGCCCTGCCTGACGTGCGGGGCGCCGCCACGGCCGTCAGGTGCGTACCTGCGGGGAATGCCGAAGCTAAATCAACTGCTCGGTGCTGTACACAACTTGCGCAAGAGTTGGCGCCCCCGGAAGGGCGTGCGCGGCGGAGTCGGCCGGGAATCGCCCCTGGATGGCCGTTACTTGACCGCGGAGTGCCAGTTCTGGGACATGACCTTCCCGGCGTCGGGGGCGACGAGGCCCGGCGCGTAGAGACCGGACAGGTAGGTCTGGGTGTTGTTGAGGGTGAGGCTGTTCTTCCCGGCGGCGGAGGGCAGCCCCGTCTTGAGGTTGACCGCGCCGTCGATCAGGCCGAACAGCCCGAGGCCGCAGCCGCTGGCGCCGGGGACGGCGAAGGTCTTGTCGACCTGGGTGGAGCCGAGGAGGTTGAGGCGGCTCATGTCGCCTTCCTCGTTCGGGGAGCCGTCGCCGTTGAAGCGTTCGACGGCGAAGGAGGGGGACGTGGCGTTGCTCGGGCGCAGCATGATCGGGTTGGACTTGGTCCCGATGTAGCAGTTGCTGCCGAGGAACGGGTTCTGGAGGTGGATGCGGACCGGGATCTTGACGATCGGCATGTCCGTCAGGACACCCGCGATCTGGTCGAAGTCCGAGGGGGTCCCGACCGATTCCACGGTGGCGGTGATCTTGTTGAGCCGGGCGTCGGACAGCTGCCGGCAGATGTCGGTGATGAACGGGATGTCGCTCGGGCACATCAGACCGAGCAGGCCGCCGGGGACGGTGGCGGAGTCGGCGATGATCGATCCCGCGGGGGGCGCGACGACCGTGCTGGTGCCGTCGGCGTTCTGGACGACACCGATCTGGAGGTCGGTCCTGCCGGTGACCACGGTCGTGTTGCCCAGCTTGATGGAGCCGCCGGCGGAGAACGAGGAGACGCACTGCGGCGCCGTGTCGAGACCGTCGGTGGCGAGCATCGCCGGGGCGTCGACGGGACAGCGGGTGAACGGCGCCCAGCTCCCGTCCAGCTCGGGGACGGCCGCTGTCGCGGTGCCCATGGAGGCGAAGGCACCGAGCGCGGTGAGGGCGGAGAGGGTGGCCAGACGGGTGCGGGCGGAGACGAGGGGCATGGCGGAGCCTTCCGTTGACGGGAGAGGGGAACGAGGGGTGGTGGGGGGAGCGCCGGCTCAGCGCTCGGGCTTGGGGACCACGTACGGCTGCCGGTCCTCGGTGCACTGGCCCTCGGTGGGCACTTCCACCATCACGGCGCAGGTCTGGCCCTGGATCTGCTTGACGTGGTTGCCGGGGCCGGAGATGGACGCGGTGAGGAGCCGGTCGAGGTTCTCGCCGCCGGCGCCGCAGTTCTTGAAGGCGGGGATGGTCACCTCACCGGTGAGCGGGCCACCGCTGGTGAGGAGGTAGCCGACGGCGTCGCTGCCGTTGATGAGCTGTCCCTTGCCCAGGAGCACCAGATGGTCGCCGGGGTATGTGGCGGGGTCGGGCTCGGGAGAGCGGAGCGGCTTCTCCGTGCGGCAGGAGGGGCCGACGTCCAGGGGAGTGCCGTTGACCCGGACGTCGAGGACGCGCAGGACCAGGGGGGCGCGGACGTAGGTCTCCGCGGTGTTGTCGGGGAAGGAGAGGGTCATGTCCGACGAGACGGTCATGGGCCCCGCCTGCTCCAGGACCATCGTCGCCGTGGCGGGCATGAAGTCGAAGGTCAGGAAGGTGGACGTGAAGGGCGGGGTCTGCTTGCGCCCCTGGTGGTCGAGGGCGGCGTCCGAGGTCTGGAGGAAGTGCGGGGGGCCCTCCGGCGGGAAGACGATCTCCGGACTGCCCTGCTCGATGAGGACGCAGGACGCCGGGATGAGCGAGGCGCCCTTGAGCTTCCCCACGTTGGCGTAGCCGGTGATGTACGCGGTGAGCGACGTGGAGGTCGGCTCCTTCTTGACGCAGGGCGGTGCGGCCGGGCGTTCCGTCGGGGCGGCGTCGGGCGCGTCCGCGTCGGCGGTCCTCGGGCCCCGCTCCGGCCGTGGCCCGGCCTCCGGGTCCTTCGGAGCCGGCCGCGGTCCGCCCTGGGGCGTCTCCCGGTCAGTCGGGGGTGACGGCAGCGGGGGGCCGGAGGACGGGGAGGGGGCCGGGGGAGAGGACGACGAGGGGTCGGCCGACGACGCGGGGGGCGCGCTCGGTTCTCCGGTGGCCCCGGCGCCGATCGGAACCGTGGCCAGTGCGTGGCCGCCCTCCGGGCCCTCGCCGGGGACGCAGGTGACGGCGGCGGACGGGGGCGTGGTGGCCGCGCCGTCGGCCGCGCCCAGGGCGAGGTCGATGCTCAACGCCCCTGCTGTGAGGGTGAGTTCGCCGACGCTGTCGGTCGTCAGGGCGGGGACGGCGCCGGTCGTCGTGAGGGAGAGGGGTCCTTCGGCGGGTACGGGGACGGGCTGTGCCGTTCCGCGCCAACCGACGTCCGCGCGCTGCCCGTTCTGGCTCGCCGCGACCGTGAGCAGCGTCTCCGCCCGGACGGTGGCCGTCTCGGTCGGGGTGAGGTCGGCCACGGCCGCTGCCGGGAGTTCCACGGTCGTACTGACGTCGGACGGCTGGACCGCCTCGCCGACGGCCGCGCGGTCGGGGACGGTCGCCCTGATCCGTACCGTCGCGGGCTGTTCGCCCGACGGCAGGGTGCAGCGATAGGGGAGTTCGGCGTCGATGTCGTGGGAGCCCAGGGCGACGGCCGCCGCGGGGAGCAGGGGGGCGAGTGCCACGAGTGCGGCGATCGCCGCGCCGCGTGCCTGGACGCGGGAGGGTCGCAGGGCGGCTCGCTGGCCTCTCATCTGGTGCTCCGCTCGGATCGTGCGCGCGCGGGCGCGAAGGGGGTGCGGTCGGGGTGGGGACAGGTCCGCGTCCGCCCGGCCGGGGTCGCCGGCCGGGCGGACGCGGGTTCCCGCGTGTTACGGGTTGGAGCCGACGATCTTCGGGATGGTGGTGGTGCCCGCCACCTTCACGAGGTAGGTGCCCTTGAAGGTCGGCTTGGAGCCGACCGGGACGGCGGAGCCGCAGTTGGTCGACGAGACGACGGTGAGCTCACCGGCGAGGCTGTTGACGGCGAGCGCGCCCGTCGAGTTGGTGTACGTGCCGGACGCCTTGCCCGTCACGCGGAAGACGCAGGCGCCGACGGTCACCTTGGCGTCGACGTTGCCGACGTAGCCCTTGGTGACGCCGGTGGAGGCGGTGTAGTCCTGCGCCACCACGGTCCAGGGGGTGGTCGCGACGGTGGTCACGTTGCCCAGGACGCTGGTGCAGGGCGCGCTGCTGGCGCCGAAGGCGATGGCGCTGATGGAGCCGACGGTCGCCGGGTTTCCGTTGGCGCTCTGCATCGTGCCCGAGGCGTTCGACTTCGTACACGTCATGGCGATGCCGTTGACGCTGAGGACGACGTTCCCGCTGTTCGTCGCGGCGAAGTTGGCGGGCGACGGGGTGACGGTCCAGACCGTCGAGGCCACCGCGGAGGCGGGGCTGACGGCGAGGGCGAACGCGGCCGTGGCGGCTCCGGCGACGACGGCGACGTTTCTCATGGGCTTCTTCATGGCTCTGGGACTCTCCTTGGGGATTGACCGGCAGAGGGTGGCCGCGGTGGGGGTCGAGCGGCCGGCGGCCCGGTGATTCTCGGCCGCGAAACCTGACGTTACTTGCGGGAAACTTAGCTGAACAATGGCGCAGTTCATGATTCTTTGAAGTGGCCGAATTGCCTGTCAGGCGGGTGAGCGGTGGTGGTGACCGGCTTGGTTCCGGGGTGCGCAATGTCGACAATTATGATCGATCAGGTGAACTCCGGAGGGCCGTCGGCAGGGGATGCTCCCGGCGTCCTGTGGGGCGTTCATTGCTCTCCCCGGTGACATATGGCAAAGGGAAACTGTCGCCCGTCTGACAAGTATTCCGGCGTTCGGTCACGTCCCGGGAAAACTCGGATTCCGGTATTGCCGAGGAAGGTTACTCGGCCGTAGCGTTCCGGGGGCGGCGACCAGCCGCAGGTCGGCGCAGTTCCCCAGGCCCGACCTGTCTCGGCGGAGACAAATGACGATCGACGCCTTGTCTCCGCGGTGACAAATACGGGAGCGGATCAAGGATTTTGCCGCCCGGCTATTGTCCGGGTGATCCGCACCGACTTACCGTGCGCCCGCGGCGCACGCTTGCTGGAGGTGGGATGGGAATCGAAGTAGTCGTTGAGGGTCTGACCATGTCCTTTGGCAAGCAGAACATCTGGCAGGACGTGACACTGACATTGCCGGCCGGAGAGGTCAGCGTGATGCTCGGCCCTTCCGGTACCGGCAAGACGGTCTTCCTGAAATCGCTCATCGGACTGCTCAAACCCCAGCAGGGCCGTGTCCTCATCAACGGCGTCGACATGGTCAGCAGCCCCGAACGCGACATCTACGAGACCCGGAAGCTCTTCGGGCTCATGTTCCAGGACGGCGCCCTCTTCGGCTCCATGACCCTCTTCGACAACATCGCCTTCCCGCTGCGCGAGCACACCCGCAAGCGGGAGTCCGAGATCCGGCGCATCGTGATGGAGCGGATCGAACTCGTCGGCCTGCTGGGCGCGGAGGGCAAACTGCCGGGCGAGATCAGCGGAGGCATGCGCAAGCGCGCGGGCCTGGCCCGTGCGCTCGTGCTCGACCCGCAGATCGTCCTGTGCGACGAGCCGGACTCCGGTCTCGACCCCGTACGCACCGCCTACCTGTCCCAGCTCCTCATCGACCTCAACGCGCGGATCGACGCGACGATGCTGATCGTCACCCACAACCTGGACATCGCCGCCACGGTCCCCGACAACATGGGGATGTTCTTCCGGCGCAACCTCGTCACCTTCGGCCCCCGCGAGGTACTCCTCACCAGCGAGGAACCGGTCGTGACCCAGTTCCTCGCCGGGCGCCGCGAAGGCCCCATCGGCATGTCGGAGGAGAAGGACGCCGCCCTCCTCGCCGCCGAGCTGGTCGACGCCGCCCACCACCGGCCGCCCGGGCCCCCCGTCATCGTCCCGCAGCTGGAACCCTCACCCGGCCTCCCGCCCCGCGCGGCCGTCGCACGACGGCGGGAGCGGGTCCTCGGCATGCTCGACAGCCTGCCGCCCGCGGCCCGCGCCGCCATCCGCGACACCTACGCGCGGAGCGCCGCGGCGCCCACGCTGTCCATGCCGGCCCAGGGGAGCGCCATTCCCGCCGCCGGGAACGCCCGGCGAGCCCCCGGGAGCGGCTCGTGATCACCGGCGCGCTGCGGCAGACCGGCCGTCTCTTCGCCCTCACCGCCGAGGTGAGCCGGGCCGTCTTCCGGCGGCCCTTCCAGTTCCGCGAGTTCCTCGAACAGTTCTGGTTCATCGCGAGCGTCACCATCCTCCCGGCCGCCCTCGTCTCCATCCCCTTCGGCGCCGTGATCGCTCTTCAGGTCGGCTCGCTCACCCAGCAGTTGGGCGCCCAGTCGTTCACCGGCGGTGCCAGCGTCCTCGCCGTCATCCAGCAGGCGAGCCCGCTCATCGTCGCCCTCCTGATCGCCGGCGCCGCAGGCTCCGCCATCTGCGCCGACCTCGGCTCCCGCAAGATCCGGGAGGAGCTCGACGCGATGGAGGTCATGGGCGTCTCGCCCGTCCAGCGCCTGGTCGTCCCGCGCGTCCTCGCCACCATGGCGGTCGCCGTGCTCCTCAACGGAATGGTCTCCGTCGTCGGCACCCTGGGCGGCTACTTCTTCAACATCGTCCTCCAGGGCGGCACCCCCGGCGCCTACCTCTCCAGCTTCTCCGCCCTCGCCCAGCTGCCCGACCTCTACATCAGCGAACTCAAGGCCCTGATCTTCGGGTTCATCGCCGGCATCGTCGCCGCCTACCGGGGACTCAACCCCCGCGGCGGCCCCAAGGGGGTCGGCGACGCCGTCAACCAGTCCGTCGTCATCACCTTCATGCTGCTGTTCTTCGTGAACATGGTGATCACGGGGATCTACCTCCAGATCGTCCCGCCGAAGGGAGGCTGACCGATGGCCTCCCCGTTCGTCTGGCTCGACCGCTCCGGAGACCAGCTCCTCTTCTACGTCAGGGCCCTGCTCTGGATCCCCCGGACGCTGCGCCGCTACCTCAAGGAGGTGCAACGGCTGCTCGCCGAGGTCGCGTTCGGCTCCGGCGGCCTCGGCGTCATCGGCGGAACCATCGGCGTCATGATCGCGATGACACTGTTCACCGGAACCGTCGTCGGCCTCCAGGGACACGCGGCACTCGAACAGATCGGCACCGCCGCGTTCACCGGATTCGTCTCCGCCTACTTCAACACCCGGGAGATCGCCCCGCTCGTCGCCGGACTCGCCCTCTCCGCGACCGTCGGAGCCGGATTCACCGCCCAGCTCGGCGCCATGCGCATCAACGAGGAGGTCGACGCCCTCGAAGGCATGGGCATCCGCTCCATGCCGTACCTGGTCACCACCCGCATCATCGCGGGCGTCGTCGCCATCGTCCCGCTGTACGCGATCGGCCTGCTCTCCTCCTACCTGGCCTCCCGCTACGTGACCGTCCTGTTCAACGGCCAGTCCCAGGGGACGTACGACCACTACTTCAACCTCTTCCTGTCACCGACGGACGTCCTCCTCTCGGTGCTCAAAGTGCTGATCTTCAGCGTGATGGTGATCATCGCCCACTGCTACTACGGCTTCCGGGCCTCCGGCGGCCCCGCCGGCGTCGGCATCGCCGTCGGCCGTTCCGTCCGCAACGCCATCGTGCTGATCAGCGTCACCGACTTCTTCCTGTCCCTGGCCCTCTGGGGCGCGACCACGACCGTGAAGGTGGCGGGGTGAGATGAGCGATTCCCGTGCCGAGACCCTGCGCCGCCGGTTCGCCGGCGTCGTCTTCCTGCTGGTGCCCGCCCTGCTCGCCTGGCTGGCGGTCGCCGTCTACGACAAGCGCTTCACCGACTCCGACCCGGTCGTCGTCGAGACCGGCAGCATCGGCAACGAGATGCACCTCGGCGCCGAGGTGAAACTCCGCGGCGTCGTCATCGGCGAGGTCCGCGCCATCGACGCCACCGACCGCGGAGCCCGGCTCACCCTCGCCATGCGGCCCGGGACCCTGCGCCACGTCCCCTCCGACGTACGCGCGCAGATGCTGCCCACGACGCTCTTCGGCGAACGGTTCGTCGCCCTCGTACCGCCCGGGAACCCCTCCGCGCGACCGCTCGGCCCCGGAGACGTCATCCCCGAGGACCGGTCGAGCAACGCCGTCGAACTCCAGCAGGTCCTCGACAACGTCCTGCCCCTGCTCACCGCCGTCCAGCCGCAGAAACTGTCGGCCACCCTGTCGGCCGTCTCCCAGGCCCTCGAAGGACGCGGCGACAAGCTCGGCGAGACCCTCGCCCGGCTCGACGCCCACCTGCGGAAGTTCAACCCTCAGCTGCCCGCCCTCACCCGCGACCTGAAAGAACTCGTGAAGGTCAGCCACCTCTACGCGGACGTCGCCCCGGACATCGTCACGGCGCTCACCGACTTCACCACGACCAGCGGCACCCTCGCCGAGAAGGAGGGCGAGCTGGCCGGCACCGTCGGGACCACCACCCGGACGGCCCAGGACCTGACCGCCTTCCTCCGGCAGAACAAGGACAACATCATCCGGCTCAGCGCCACCAGCAGGCCCACCCTGGAACTGCTCGCCGAGTACTCCCCGTCCTTCCCCTGCACCCTGCGCACCCTCGCCCAGTTCGTGCCCGCCATGGACAAGGCGCTCGGCAAGGGCACCGACCGGCCCGGACTCCACGTCGACGTGACCACGGTGCCCTCGCGCGGCGCCTACGTCCCCGGCCGCGACACACCCTCCTACGGGGCGGGCGGCGGCCCCCGCTGCTACCCCGTGCCCTACCTCGGCGTCCCCGCCGCACCCGCCGCACGGGCGTCCGCCGCCGCCGACCAGCAGCTCGGCCCCGCCAACTCCCCGCAGGAGAACGACCTCGTCAACGAACTCCTCGCCCCCGCGGCGCAGCAGCGGCCCGGCGACCTCCCGGACTGGAGCAGCCTCCTCGCCGGACCCGCGTTCCGCGGCGCGGAGGTGACCCTCCGATGACGAACACCCACACCCGCCGACGCGGCCTCACCGGGACCCTCCTGAAGTCCCTCGCGTTCGTCCTCGTCACGGCGCTCGCCACCACCGTGCTCGGCTTCAGCATCGCCAACACCGGTGTCGGCTCCGCCACCCGCACGTACAAGGCGCTGTTCACCGACGTCACCGGGCTCGTCAACGGCGACTCCGTGCGCATCGCGGGAGTGAAGGTCGGAGAGGTGACCGACGTACGCGTCGTCGAACGGCGCACCGCCCAGGTCACCTTCTCGGTCCGCGAGGACCGCTCCCTGCCCCGGTCGGCCACCGCCGCCGTGAAGTACCTCAACATGGTCGGACAGCGGTACGTCTCCCTCGACCGCGGCAGCGGGGACGTGACCGGCACCCTCCGGGCCGGGGACACCATCCCGCTCGACCGCACCACACCCGCGCTCGACCTCACCCTGCTGTTCAACGGGTTCAAGCCCCTGTTCGAGGGACTCTCGCCGGGCGACGTCAACGAGCTCGCCGGATCCCTCGTCCAGGTCCTCCAGGGCGAGAGCGGAACCGTCGACAGCCTCCTGCGGCACATCGGCTCCCTCACCAGGACCGTGGCCGCCAAGGACGAGGTCATCGGCCAGGTCATCACCCACCTCAACACCGTCCTCACCACCCTCAACAACCGCGAGGCCGCCTTCGACGACCTCGTCGTCACCCTCCGGAAACTCGTCACCGGCTTCAACACCGACCGCAAACCCCTCGGCGAGGCCGTCCAGGCCATCGGCGACCTCACCACGACGACCGCCGGGCTCTTCCACGACGGACGCGCCCCCCTCAAGAAGGACATCCGCGAACTCGGTCGGCTCTCGGGCACCCTCGGCGACCACACCCCCGCCATCGAGAGGTTCCTCGCCAACACCCCCGACAAGATGACCGCCCTGGCCCGGCTCTCCTCGTACGGATCGTGGTTCAACCTCTACCTCTGCGAGGCGCGCGTGAGCGGCGTGGGAACGTCCGACGGCTCCAAGCCGCCGACCGGCATCGCCGTGACCGAACCGAGGTGCCGCGGATGAGCCCCCGCCCCCGGCTCAAGCCGGTCAAGGAACGCAACCCGATCGCCGTCGCCGTCGTCGGGCTCCTCGTCCTCGCCCTGATGGCCGCCCTCGCCTACAACGTGGAACGGCTCCCCCTCGTCGGAGGCGACACCGCCTACAGCGCCGACTTCTCCGAGGCCGCCGGGCTCGACACCGGCGACGAGGTGCGCATCGCCGGAGTCAAGGTCGGCAAGGTCACCGAGGTCTCCCTCGACGGCCCCAGGGTCAAGGTGACCTTCGAGGTCGGCGACGCCTGGGTCGGCGACCGATCGACCGCCGCCATCGCCATCAAGACCCTCCTCGGCGAGAAGTACCTGGCGCTCGACCCGCTGGGCTCCGCCCCCCAGGACCCCGGAACCCGCATCCCGCAGACCCGCACCACCTCCCCGTACGACGTGACACAGGCCTTCCAGGACCTCAGCGGCACCGTCGACGCCCTCGACACCGAGAAACTCGCGGAGAGCTTCGAGACGATCTCCGCCACCTTCAAGAACTCACCGCCGCACGTGCGCAACGCCGCCACCGGACTGTCCGAACTCTCCCGGTCCGTCTCCAAGCGCGACACCGAACTCGACCGGCTCCTGCGGAACAGCAAGAAGTTCACCAAGACCCTGGAGACCCAGAAGTCCAGCTTCGAGACGCTCATCGAGGACGGCGGCTCGCTGCTCGGCGAGCTCAGGAAACGCCGCGACGCGATCCGCGCCCTCCTCAAGGGCAGCCGGGCCCTGGGCACCGAGCTCAGCGGCCTCGTCGGCGACAACGACCGGCAGCTCGGCCCCACCCTGAAGGCCCTCAGCCGTGTCACCGGCGTCCTGGAGAAGAACAGCGGCCGGCTCGACAGGACGCTCGCGCTCATCGGCCCGTACTACCGCCTCGTCGGCAACACCCTCGGCAGCGGCCGCTGGTTCGACAGCTACCTGTGCGGCGTGGTGCCCCGCACCTACCTGCCCGAGGCCTCGCAGCCCACGACCGGATGCCTGCCGCCGAAACAGACGGCGAAGGCCAAGGGGAGCGGTGAATGATGACCAGGACCAGAAGACCCCTCGTCGCCGGGCTCGCCCTCGCGGTGCTCGCCGCCTGCGGTCTCGTCGCCGTACGCGTCCTCGACGACGACGGCACCCGCGTCACCGCGTGGTTCGACCGGGCGGTCGGCATCTACGCCGGATCCGACCTGCGCGTCCTCGGCGTACGGGTCGGAGAGGTGGAGTCCGTGGAGCCGCAGGGCACCCGGGTACGCGTCGGCCTCCGCCTCGACGAGGGCGTACGCGTCCCCGCGGACGCGCGGGCCCTCGTCGTCGCCCCCAGCATCGTCGCCGACCGGTACGTCCAGCTCAGCCCCGCGTACAGCACCGGCCCCACCCTCGCCGACGGCGCCCAGCTGCCCGCCTCCCGCAACCGCACCCCCGTCGAGATCGACCAGCTGTACGCCTCCCTCACCGAACTGAGCAAGGCGCTCGGCCCGGACGGCGCCAACTCCGCCGGAGCCCTGTCCGAACTCCTCGACACCGGGGCGAAGAACCTCAAGGGCAACGGCACCGCCATCGGCACCTCCATCGAACAGTTCGGCAAGGCCGCCAAGACCCTCGACGGCAGCAGCGAGAACCTCTTCACCACCCTCCGACAGCTCCAGACCTTCACCACCATGCTCAAGAACAAGGACGGCGACATCCGCACCGCGCAGGAACGCCTCGACGAGGTCGTCGGCTACTTCGCGGAGAACAAGGACGACCTCGCCGGCGCCCTCAAGGAACTCGGCACGGCCCTCGCCCAGGTCAAGACGTTCATCAAGGACAACCGCGGCGAGCTGAAGAAGAACGTCGACCGGCTCGTCCCCCTCACGCAGACCCTCGTCGACCAGCGCGCCTCCCTCGCCGAGGCGCTCGACGTCGCCCCGCTCGCCGCCGGCAACCTCGTCAACGCCTACGACAAGGACACCCGCACCATCGACGGCCGCGCCAACCTCAACGAGATCAGCATGGGCGGCCCCCTCCTCCCGCTGCCCGCCACCGGCGGCGCCGCGGCGAGCACCGGAGAGGGGGAGCGGTGAGACGCGGCACCCTGCCCTCCCGGAAGGCCGCCGGCGCCGGAGCCGCCGGCGTGATCGCCCTCGGCCTCGGACTGGCCGTCGTCCTCGGAGCGATCCCCGCGCACCCCGTCCGGTTCGACGGCATCGAGGACCTGCCCCTGCCCGGCGGCGCCGACCTCGGCTCCCACCCCTACACGGTCACCGCCGAACTCGACGACGTACTCAGCCTCGTGCCCCAGTCCGCGGTCAAGGTCAACGACGTCGCCGTCGGCCGCGTCACCGGCATCGAGCTGGGCACCGACACCTGGACCGCCCGCGTCACCCTCGCCATCAACGGCGACGTCCGGCTCCCCGCCGACGCGAGCGCCCGCCTGGAACAGTCCAGCCTCCTCGGCGAGAAGTACATCCAGCTCGTCGCCCCGAGGAAGGACGCCGGCGGACGGCTCGCCGACGGCAGCGTCATCCCGCTGGCACGCACCAGCCGCAACACCGAGGTCGAGGAGGTGTTCGGCGCGCTGTCCCTGCTCCTCAACGGCGGCGGCGTCAACCAGCTCAAGACCATCACCAAGGAACTCAACGCGGCACTCGGCGGCCGCGAACCCGAGGTCCGCTCGATGCTGAGGCGGGTGAACACCCTGGTGACGAACCTCGACGCGCACCGCGGCGACATCACCCGCGCCCTCGACGGCGTCAACCGGCTCTCCGCCACCCTCGCCGGCCGCAAGAAGGACGTCGACACGGTCCTCACCGGACTCTCACCCGGCCTGAAGACCCTGGAGAACCAGCGAGGCTCCCTGCTGACCATGCTGCGCGCCCTCGACACCCTGTCCGGCATCGCCGTCACCACCATCGACGCGAGCAAGAAGGACATGGTCGCCGACCTCAAGGCCCTCGCGCCGACCCTGAAGGCCCTCGCGGACGCAGGCGCCGACCTGCCCGAATCGCTGCAGGTCCTCCTGACGTACCCCTTCACCGACGAGGTGATGCGGGGCGTCAAGGGCGACTACCTCAACACCTATCTGCACCTCGCCGCCGCCCCCGGGACCGAGGTGATCCCGCCGCTGATCCCCAAGCCCGAGCCCACCCCCTCCCCGCCGGCCCCGGCCCCGTCCTCCCTGCGGCGACCGGGAACGAACGGCGCCGCCCGGAGCCCGGAAACGCCCCTGCCCCTGCCACCTGTCCCGACGGGCAGCCGGCCGGAGTCCGCCACCCCACCCAAGGACGGAGGCGAGAACCGGTGATCACCCGCACCGTACGGCTGAAGAACCTCGCGTTCCTCGTCATCGCCGTGCTCGTCCTCGGCTTCGTCGGCGTCCGCTACGCCGACCTCGGCCGCTACGCGGGCGTCGCCGACCACTACACCGTCCGGGTCCATCTCGCCCGCACCGGCGGCCTGTTCACCCACTCCGACGTCACCTACCGGGGTGTCTCCGTGGGACGCGTCGGAGACATCGGCCTCACCGCCGAAGGCGTCGTGGCCGAGCTGCGCATCAAGAAGTCGGCCCCCCGGATCCCCGCCGACGCGCGGGCCGTCGTCGCCGGACTCTCCGCCGTCGGCGAGCAGTACATCGACCTGCGCCCCGAGAGCGACGACGGCCCCTTCCTCGCCGACGGCGCCCGCATCGAACAGCGCGACACGGAGGTACCCGCGCCCGTCACCGACGTGCTCGCCGGCATGAACGACCTCACCCGCTCCGTACCCCTGGAGTCCCTGCGCACCGTCGTCGACGAACTCGGCAAGGCCTTCGAGGGACACGGCGACGACCTCCAGGTCCTCCTCGACAACGGCAGCAGCTTCGTCGAGGCCGCCGACAGGTCGCTGCCCGCCACCATCCGGCTCATCGAGGACGGCGAGGTCGTCCTGCGCACCCAGGCCGAGGAGAGCCGCGCCATCAGGGACTTCGCCACCGGCGCGCGCGACCTCGCCGCCACGCTCAAGGGCTCCGACGCCGACCTGCGCCGCCTCCTCGCCGTCACCCCCGACGCGACCGGCCAGGTCAGCGGCCTCCTGCGCGACCTCGACCCCAGCCTCAGCGTCGTCCTCGCCAACCTCCTCACCACTTCCGAGATCGCCGTCACCCGGCAGCGCGGTACGGAGGAACTGCTCGTGAGACTCCCGGCGGCCGTCTCGGCCGGAGCAACCGCCGTCGACGGAGGGCGCCTGAACATCGGGCTTGCCGTCACCTTCTTCACGCCGCTGCCCTGCACCTCCGGATACGGCGGTACGCGCTACCGCAACGGCCTCGACCTCGGGACCGCACCCGCCCTCAACACCGGTGCATCCTGCACCGGTTCCGCGGCGGCCGGGGTCAACGTACGGGGCTCGGCCCAGGCACCGAAGGGAGGCCCGGTGCCCGTTCCCGCCAAGCCCGGCTCCCTGCCCTCCGGCGGCGCACGCCCCGCCACGGGCACACAGACGGCACTGCCCGGCGCGCTCGCGCTGACCGGCCAGGCGGGCGGACCGACGGACATGGCCGGCCTCCTCGGTCTGCACACCGGGAGCACGCCATGAGGCGGGCCAGGCTCTTCGGCGCCGGCGCCCTCGTCGTCGCCCTCGGCTTCTGCGGGACCGGCGCGTGGGCGTACGCGCAGGCCCGCACCGACCAGGAGCTCGCCTTCAGCCGTGAACGGGACACCGCGCTCGCCGAGGGCCGGCACGGCATCACCGTCCTGAACACGCTCGATGCCTCGACCCGGGAGCGCGCCGAAGCGGGCATCCGGGCCTGGCGCGACGCGGCCACGGGCCCGCTCCGTACCGAGCTCGCGCGCACCGAACCCGCGGTGGGCGCCTCGGCGCGCGCCACGGTCACCGAGGCGGCCCTCACCGCGCTCGACGCGAGAGCCGGTACGGCGAAGCTCATCGCGACCGTCCGCGTCGACGTCACCCCGCGCGGCGCGGGACGCGCGACCACCGACCGCAAGCGCATGGAGGCCGTCCTGACGCGCACCGGCGAGGACACATGGCGAGTGGCGGCACTGAGCGCGGTGCCCGTCGCCGGAGCCGAGGGGAGCGAGGACGAGTGACGCCAGTGCTGCGCAGGGCGACCGCTGACGGGACGGGGGTCCCGGACGAGGCCGGGGCCGCCCCGGGGACCCCGGACGAGGACGGGCCGGAGGCGGTCGAAGGGACCGCGGCGGAGGACGCCGGCGAGGCCGGGGCGGAGAGCGCCGGCGAGGCCGGGGCGGAGGGTGCCGGCGAGGCCGGGGCGGAGGACGTCGGCGAGGCCGGGGTGGAGGACGCCGGCGAGGCCTCGGCGGAGGGCGCCGGCGGTGGGTCGGAGGCGACCGGCCGGCGTGGGCGCCGATTCCCCGCATCCTGGCGGCAACTCGCCCTCGTCGTGGGTGTCGTCGGCCTCCTCCTCGCCGGGAGCGGCTTCTTCTACGGCGCCCACCAGCTCCGGTCGACCCCGTCCGCGCGCAACCTCGCGCTCACCGACACCGGGGCCACCACCCGCGTCAGCGGCGACGTCGGCGAAGGCCTCGCCCGGGTCTTCTCCTACGCCCCCGCCAGTGCCGACGCCGCCGAACGCTCCGCCCGCACCGTGCTCGCCGGTCGCGCGGCCCGCCAGTACAGCGACCTGTTCGCCCAGGTCCGCGCCCGGCTGGCCGAGCAGCGCATCACCCTCACCACCCAGGCCGTCCGCACCGGGGTGATCGAACTCGACGGAGACAGCGCGCGCCTCCTCGTGTTCCTCGACCAGACCTCGCGGCGGGACAAGGCAGCCGCCACGGCCGCCGCGGCCCAGCTCACCGTCACCGCCAGGTTCGAGGGCGACCGGTGGCTGATCGTCGACATCAAGGCCCGCTGACGATGAGCGGGAGACGGGAGCACTCCATGACACGCGCGGTCCGCACCCCTGCGGGCATCCGGCCCGCCCTGGCCGGGGCCCTCGCGCTCACCCTCGTCGCGGGCGGGTTCGCGGCCTGGGCCGGCCGGGACTGGTACGCCGCCGCCCACGACGACTCCGCCGCGTACGCCGTGCAGCGCGACCGGGCGCTGGCGGCGGGGGAACAGGCCGTGCAGAACCTCAACACGCTCGACCACCGGCGGGTGGAGCAGGGGCTCGACCTGTGGGAGTCCTCGACGACCGGTGACCTGAACAAGCAACTCGTGGACGGCCGTGAGGAGTTCACCACCCAGGTGCGGAACGCGAAGACCGTGACCAAGGCCCGGGTGCTCTCCGGCGCCGTCACGGAGCTCGACGACCGGGCCGGGCGGGCCCGGGTGCTCGTCGCCCTGCGGATCACCGTCACGACATCCGACAGCAAGAGCACCGAGAAGGACAGCCGCATGCTCGGCGAACTCACCCGCACCGACGGCCACTGGAAGCTCAGCGGACTGGGGCAGGCCCCCGTGGGCGGCACGGCGGCCGGCTGACCGGGCCCCGGGGGTGTCGTGTCGGTCAGGTCAGGCGTCGCGAGCCCGGCCTGACCGACACCCCCTACCGCGAGAGAGCCACCCGCACCCGAAAGGACACGCACGATGCCGACGCCCCGCCATCACCTCAACCGCCAGCGCCGCCGCCAGGCCCTCGCCGACCAGCCGACGGGTCTCCTGACCGAGGCCGCCCCACGGACCCGGCAGCGGCCGGCGGCGGGGCCCGCGCGGGGAGCGGCCGTGACGACGGAGCGGGAGACCTCCGACGGGACCGCCGGGCGCGCCGAGGCCACCCGGAGCGCGCCGCCCTCCGGCCGGAGTGCCGAGGGCCGGGCGCGGCCGCGTCACCTGGTGCCCCTCGTCGTCCTGTGCGTCCTGACGCTCCTTCTCGGCGGCTTCGCCGGATGGGCGTACAGCAGGGCCGGAGAGCTCCGCGACGACCCCGCCCGGGGCAACACCGCCCTCACCGATCTCGCCCGTACCAGCGAGATCAAGGGGCAGACTTCGGCCGCCGTCGCCGCGCTCTTCTCGTACGACCACGCCGACACGGGCCCCTTCGAGCAGGCCGGAAAGACGCTCCTCACGGGCAAGGCCGTCGCCCAGCACCGGACGCTGCTCGGCGGGGTGCTCGCCCAGGCGGCACGGCAGAAGACGGTGATCACCACGACGGTCACCGACAGCGCCGTCGAGCGGATCGACGGCGACCGTGCCCGGGTCCTGGTCTATGCCGACCAGAGCAGCGTGAGCACGGCGGGGACCGGCAAGAAGACCGGCGGAGGGAAGCAGCAGTCGAAGGCAGAGGACCAGGGGGTGTACGCGGGCGCGATGTTCGCGGTGGACGTCGTGCGGCGCGACGGGCGCTGGCTCGTCGAGAACATCGACACCTTCGGCCGCTGAGACCCGGCCCGTACGGTCACGGAGTTCCCTGCCGGCGCACCATCTCGGTGATCCAGACGGGCGCGAAGGGAGATGTGCAGCCCGGTGAGGTCGGGTAGTCCTTGAGCACCTCCAGACGCTCACCGATGGCGAGGGCACGGGAGCGGTGCCCGGGGTGCCCGATCCCGATCTGGGCCAGGCAGTGGTTCATCGCCCACTGCAGACGGTCCGGGGCGTCCTTCATCTCCGCCTCGATGACGTCGAGCAGTCCTTCGAAGTCCAGTCCTTCGGGCTTTTTCGCCACGCGTTCGGTGGTCAGCGCCCACCCGGCGCTCGCGACCACCGGATCCGGATCGGCGGTCCACGCCAGGCGCAGCTCCTCGGCGTGCGGACTCTTCTTGACCACGTAGTTCACGAGCCAGTCGTGCACCTTGGGGGCGCGCGCCTCGCGCAAGAGGGCGTCGAGCTCGCCCCGCCCGAACGCCTTCGGGCGGCAGATCAGGAGCGCCAGGAGTCTCGCCGCGGTGTCCCCCGTCTCCCAGAGGCCGCGAGCGAGGTCCTGCTGCGTCTTCAGCCGCTTGGCGAGCGCGCGCAGCCTGCCGAGGTTCACACCGTGATCGTCGCCGTGCCTCTCGTTCACCGCGCGCGCCTTCGGATCCTCGAGTCCGGCCAGCTCGGCCATCACCTCGGCCACCGTCGTCCCGCTGGGTGTCGTCCCGGCCACATCCGCCTCCTGTCCCTCGCGTGCGGATGTCACCCTACGACGGAGCTCCGACAACGCCCTGTCCCGGCGGGCGGGGAGAGAAGAACAGGGCAGGCTACCAGCGAGAGTCCCTCCAGGGACGGGATTCACCTACCCTCCGCATCCGCTCGTGTTCCTACGGTAGTCATGACGCGGGAGGAACACCTTGATCTTCAGTCGCAGCCGCCGCCGGAAATCCGTCCCCACCACGGGCACCTGCCCCTACGCCTCCGGAGAGCCGGCCGTCCCGGCCCCCGGGCCGCCGCCCCAGCTCACCGACCGGCAGCAGGCGGAACGATTCATCCGGCAGTTCCACGACGAGCAGCCCGGCGCCGGAGAACGGGAGAGCCGGGTCCGCGAGGTGCTCGCCGAGATCGACCGCACCGGAACCTACGAGCACACCCCGGCCGAGCTCGCCTTCGGCGCGCGGGTCGCCTGGCGCAACGCGGCCCGCTGCATCGGCAGGCTCTACTGGCGCGGTCTCGTGGTGCGCGACCTCCGGCACCTCACCTCCGCCGACGCCGTCGCCGACGCCTGCTTCGAGCATCTCCGGCTGGCCGGCAACGGCGGCAGGATCCGCCCGGTGATCACCGTCCTCGCCCCCGACCGGCCCGGCCGCCCCGCGCCCCGGATCGTCAACGACCAGCTCGTCCGGTACGCCGGGCACCGCACGCCCGACGGCCGCTGGAGCGGCGACCCGCGCAGCGCGGCCCTGACCGCGCAAGCCCGCGACCTGGGGTGGAAGCGCGACGAAGGGCCCTTCCAGGTCCTGCCCCTGATGGTGCGGGAGCGCCCAGGAGGGCGGCCGCGGTGGTACGAGCTGCCGGACGACGCCGTACGGGAGGTGCCGCTGAGCCACCCCGGGCACGCCTGGTTCGCGGAGCTCGGACTGCGCTGGTACACCGTGCCCGCGATCAGCGACATGACGCTGGAGATCGGCGGCGTACGGTATCCGGCGGCGCCGTTCAACGGCTGGTACATGGGCACGGAGATAGGGGCCAGGAACCTCGCCGACGCCGAGCGGTACGACCTCCTCCCGGTGGTGGCCGACCGGCTCGGGCTCGATCGCTCGTCCGAGCGCACCCTCTGGCGGGACCGGGCGCTCGTGGAACTGAACCTGGCGGTGCTGCACTCCTTCCAGGAGGCAGGGGTGACGATCGCCGACCACCACACCGAGTCCCGGCGCTTCCTCCGGCACATCGACCAGGAGAGCCGTCACGGCAGGTCGACGCCCGCCGACTGGAGCTGGATCGTCCCTCCGGTGTCCGGCTCGGCCACCCCGGTCTTCCACCGGTACTACGATCCGGTGGACCCTTCGCTCCGGCCGGCCTTCCTCGCGCGGACCTGAGCGGTGGGGCACAGGGCCGTCAGCGGCCCGCGCCGGGCACCCACTGGTTGTGCACTTGCATGATCCTGGGCCGGTCTCCCGTCATGGGCCAGCCGAGGTCGGTCGCGACCGGCATCATGCGCTCCACGAACGCGTTCATCTGCCGCTCGGACTCCCAGAGGTCGAAGATCTCCAGACCGTCGTCCGTCGCGACGCACGCGTGGGACATACAGCCGTCGAAGATGTCGGGTGTCTCCTGGAGCTTGGCGTTGAGGCTGTCGTACTGGTCCGCGGTGACACCGGGGACGATGCTGTGGACGAAGATCGCCATGGCGGACTCCTCCTCATGAGGCAGGGCATCCCCCTACCCGCCAGCACATCACGACCCGCCGGGGACGGCATCCGAGGGAGCCGTCCCCGGCCGGGCGTCCCTCAGCGGCGTCCGAGCACCTCGGCGACCCGCGTGAAGCCCTCCGCACCGTGGCCGAGGGCCACCGTGCGGCGCGCCAGGCCCTCGGCGGCCCGCATGACCCCCGCGTCGATGCCGTGCGCCTCGGAGGCGTGCACGATGTGCGCCATCGTCGACACCGCGGAGGTGAGCGGGTTGCCCTCACCGGAGTAGGTGCCGCTCTCCAGGTCCCCGGCCAGCTCCCCGAACAGCGGCGGCAGGATCGCGCCGATGCCCTGGGCGAAGGGCGCGAGTTCGGTCGGGGTGATGCCCTCGGCGCGCGCCACCGCCATCGCGTGGACATAGCCCGTCATCGCCGTCCAGAAGATGTCGAGCAGCGCGATGTCGTACGCCGCCGCCCGGCTGGTCTCCTCCCCGAGGTGGGTGTGGGTGCCGCCCAGGGCGTCGAGCACCGGCCGGTGCTCGCGGTAGAGCGCCTCCGGGCCGCTGTGCAGGAACACGCCGGCGGGCGTCCCGATGGTCGGGGCCGGGGTCATGATCGCGCCGTCGAGATAGCCGATGCCGTGCTCGTCGGCCCAGCGAGCGGTGTCCCTGGCCCGCTCGGGGGTGTCGGCGCTGAGGTTGACCACGGTCCGCCCCTTGAGCGCCCGCGTCACGGCCTCCTGCCGCAGGACGGAGTCGGTGGCGTCGTAGTTGACCAGGCAGACCACGGTGAGCGGGCTCGCGGCGACCGCCTCATCGGCGCTCGCGGCCGGCACGGCACCGGCGGCGACGAGTTCCCCGTCCCGGCCGGGGGTGCGGTTCCACACGGTGGTCCGTACGCCGGCCGCCACGAAGGCGGCTGCCAGCGCCCGTCCCATCGGCCCGAGACCGAGAACCGTGACGGACTGATGTTCGGAAGAGGACATGGCGGAAGAAGACATGGGTGAACTCCCTTGTAGAAAGGTGAAGGTAAGAAATGCCGGAGGAAGGAGAGGACGCGGATGAGTCGCGCCCGGGCCCAGAACACCAACGTCTGCGGAGTGAGCGCAGCGATCGTGGTCATCGAGGGCAAGTGGAAGACGGTCCTGCTGTGGCTGCTGGAGTCCGGCCCGCACCGCCCCGGTGAACTGCGCCGGAAGCTGCCCGAGATCAGCGAGAAGGTGCTGACCCAGGCGCTGCGCGAGATGGAGGACGACGGACTCGTGCACCGCGAGGTGCACGACGTGCTGCCGCCGAAGACCGTGTACTCGCTGACCGACTTCGGGGTCGAACTGTCCGAGGCGCTCGCCCCGTTGTCCGACTGGGGGTACCGCCGCCTGGACCGGCTCACGGCCGTGCCGACCGCTTCCTGAGGCCCTGTCCCGCTCCCTTCCTCCGGGCCGCTCTCAGCTTCGCCCGGACGCGTGCCACCGACAAGTACGCACAAAAAAGTGGGTATGCGGGGGAGCGCGAAAAGGGGGCCTTCCCGAAGAGGAAGGCCCCCGAAGACGGAGGAGTCGTCAGTCGCGCCGCTCGCCGAAGGCGTCCAGGACGCGCTCGGCGGCCAGGGTCGCCGTCAGCTCCCCGGCGCGGACCCGCCGCTCGAGGGCGGGCGCGAGGTCCCGGACCGCCGGATCCGTGTGGAGGCGGCGCAGCAGCTCCTCGCGGACCATCGCCCAGGTCCAGTCCACCTGCTGGTCCTGGCGCTTGGCCGTGAGGCGGCCGGTCGAGTCGAGCAGGCTCCGGTGCTGCCGGAGGCGCTCCCAGAGTGCGTCGAGGCCGGCGGACTCCCGGGCGCTGCAGCTGAGGACGGGCGGCGTCCAGAAGGAGTCGACGCCGTGCATGAGCCGCAGCGCGCCCGCGAGTTCGCGGGCTGCGGCGCGGGCGTCACGCTCGTGCGGGCCGTCGGCCTTGTTGACGGCGACGACGTCGGCGAGCTCCAGGACGCCCTTCTTGATGCCCTGGAGCTGGTCGCCGGTGCGGGCCAGGGTGAGCAGCAGGAAGGAGTCGACCATGTCGGCGACGGCCGTCTCCGACTGCCCGACGCCGACCGTCTCGACGAGCACCACGTCGTAGCCGGCGGCCTCCATCACGACGATCGACTCGCGGGTCGCCTTCGCGACGCCGCCGAGTGTGCCGGCCGTGGGCGAGGGGCGGACGAACGCGGCCGGGTCGACGGCGAGGCGTTCCATCCGCGTCTTGTCACCGAGGATGGAGCCGCCGGTGCGGTTCGACGACGGGTCGACGGCGAGCACCGCGACCCGGTGGCCGAGTCCGGTGAGCATCGTCCCGAACGCGTCGATGAACGTCGACTTGCCGACACCGGGCACTCCGCTGATCCCGATCCGCACGGCGTTCCCGCTGTGCGGCAGGAGTTCCGTCAGGAGCTCCTGGGCGAGTGCCCGGTGCTGCGGGCGGGTCGACTCGACGAGGGTGATCGCGCGGGCGACCAGCGCCCGCTTCCCCTCCCGCACACCCCGTACGTACGTGTCGAGATCGATCACCGCTCGTGCCCGAGGCCGGCCGACAGACGTGTCACCAGGTCGTGGGCCGCGTCCGGGATCACGGTGCCGGGCGGGAACACGGCCGCCGCGCCCATCTCCAGGAGCGTCGCCACGTCCTGCGGAGGAATCACCCCGCCGACCACGATCATGATGTCCTCGCGGCCCTCGGCGGCCAGTTCCTCCCGCAGCGCCGGAACGAGCGTGAGGTGTCCCGCGGCCAGCGACGAGACCCCGACGATGTGCACGTCCGCCTCGACGGCCTGGCGGGCCACCTCGGCAGGGGTCTGGAACAGCGGGCCGACGTCGACGTCGAAGCCCAGGTCGGCGAAGGCGGTGGCGATGACCTTCTGGCCGCGGTCATGGCCGTCCTGGCCCATCTTGGCGACCAGGATGCGCGGCCGGCGTCCCTCGGCCTCGCCGAAGGCGTCGACCAGGGCCCGGGTGCGCTCCACGGACGGGGACTCGCCGGCTTCGTTGCGGTACACACCGGAGATCGTACGGATCTGTCCGGCGTGCCGTCCGTACACCTTCTCCAGGGCGTCGGAGATCTCGCCGACGGTGGCCATCGCGCGGGCCGCGTCCACCGCGAGTTCGAGGAGGTTGCCCTCGCCGCCTGCCGCCCGGGTGAGCGCGGCGAGCGCGTCCTGGCAGGCCTGCTCGTCGCGCTCCTCGCGCAGCCGCTTCAGCTTGGCGATCTGCTGGGCGCGTACGGAGGAGTTGTCGACGGACCGGACGTCGATCCGCTCGTCGGTCGCCACCCGGTACTTGTTGACGCCGATCACCGGCTGCCGTCCGGAGTCGATCCGGGCCTGGGTGCGGGCCGCGGCCTCCTCGACCCGCAGCTTGGGGATGCCGGCGTCGATCGCCTTCGCCATGCCGCCGGCCTGCTCGACCTCCTGGATGTGCTTCCAGGCGCGCCGGGCGAGGTCGTGGGTGAGCTTCTCGACGTACGCGCTGCCGCCCCAGGGGTCGATGGTCCGGCAGGTGCCCGACTCCTGCTGGAGGAGCAGCTGGGTGTTGCGGGCGATCCGGGCGGAGAAGTCCGTGGGCAGGGCGAGCGCCTCGTCGAGGGCGTTGGTGTGCAGCGACTGGGTGTGGCCCTGGGTGGCCGCCATCGCCTCGACACAGGTGCGGGTGACGTTGTTGAACACGTCCTGCGCGGTGAGCGACCAGCCGGAGGTCTGCGAATGGGTCCGCAGAGACAGGGACTTGGGGTTCTGCGGGTCGAACTGCTTGACCAGCTTGGCCCAGAGCAGCCGTGCCGCGCGCAGCTTCGCGATCTCCATGAAGAAGTTCATGCCGATCGCCCAGAAGAACGACAGGCGCGGTGCGAACGCGTCCACGTCGAGCCCGGCCTCGCGGCCCGCGCGGATGTACTCCACGCCGTCCGCGAGGGTGTACGCCAGCTCCAGGTCGGCCGTGGCCCCCGCCTCCTGGATGTGGTACCCGGAGATGGAGATGGAGTTGTAGCGCGGCATCCGCTGCGAGGTGTAGGCGAAGATGTCGGAGATGATCCGCATCGAAGGACCCGGCGGATAGATGTACGTGTTGCGGACCATGAACTCCTTGAGGATGTCGTTCTGGATGGTCCCGGCCAGCTTCTCGGGCGGTACGCCCTGCTCCTCGGCCGCCACGATGTACAGCGCGAGTACGGGAAGCACGGCGCCGTTCATCGTCATCGACACCGTCATCCGGTCCAGCGGGATGCCGTCGAACAACTGCCGCATGTCGTAGATCGAGTCGATGGCCACACCGGCCATGCCGACGTCACCGGTGACGCGCGGGTGGTCGCTGTCGTAGCCGCGGTGGGTCGGCAGGTCGAAGGCGACCGACAGACCCTTCTGCCCGGCGGCGAGGTTGCGCCGGTAGAAGGCGTTCGACTCCTCGGCCGTGGAGAAGCCCGCGTACTGCCGGATCGTCCAGGGCTGGTTGACGTACATCGTCGGGTACGGGCCGCGCAGGTACGGTGCCATGCCCGGGCGGGTGTCCAGGAAGTCCAGGCCCTCCAGGTCCTGACCGGTGTACAGCGGCTTGACGCCGATGCCCTCCGGGGTCTCCCAGAGCAGGTCGTCCCCGCCCGCGGCCTTCTTGACGGCCGTACGCCACGCGTCGGGTCCGCCGTCGGCGGTCGGCGCCCCGAGCTCGATCCCGGAGAAGTCGGGGATGGACATCAGGACACTCCCATGCGGTCGAGGGCGGTGGAGAGCAGGGCGACGGCGTCACAGCCCGCGAAGAGATACGTGTCGACACCGGGGTGGTCCCCGGGGCGGCCGGCGAGGAGGACGTGCTCGGCGCCCGCCGCGCGCAGCTCCGCCGCCGCGGTCGCGGCCTGCTCCGCGTACAGCGCGTCGCTGGAGCAGAGGCAGGCCTCGCGGGCGCCGCTCTCCTCGAACGTGCCCTCGGTGACCGGCTCGATGCCGCCCGCCTGGAAGAGGTTCGCGGCGAAGGAGAGGCGGGCCGAGTGCGCGGCCGCCGGGCCGAGCGCGGCCAGATAGACCCTGGGCCGGGCGCCGGTCGCGGCCAGGTGCGCGTCCGAGCGGGCGCGCAGCGTCTCGTACGCCTCGTCGCGGCGGACCCGGGGGAGGCCGCCGGTCGGCTGCGCGGGCGCGGGCTCGCGCTCGACGGGCTTCTCGCTGAGGTGGGGGAACTCGCTGACACCGGTGATGGGTTCGCGGCGGGTGGCGAGCTTCTTGCTGCGCGCCGCCCAGGTCCCGGCGAGGCGCTCGCCGATCGTCCCGGCCCGCAGCGCGGCCTGCTGGCCGCCCGCCCGCTCGATCTCCTGGAAGAACTCCCAGGCCGCGTGCGCGAGCTCGTCGGTGAGCCGCTCCACGTACCAGGAACCGCCCGCCGGGTCGATCACCCGGGAGAGGTGCGACTCCTCGATGAGGACGGTGGAGGTGTTGCGGGCGATCCGCCGCGCGAACGCGTCCGGCAGACCGAGGGCGTCGTCGAAGGGGAGCACGGTGACGCTGTCGGCGCCGCCGGCCCCTGCGGCGAGCGTGGCCACGGTGGTGCGCAGCATGTTCACCCACGGGTCCCGGCGCGTCATCATCACCGGCGAGGTCACCGCGTGCTGGCGCTGCGCGCCCGCGTCCGGGGCGCCGCAGACCTCGGCCACCCGGGCCCAGAGCCGGCGTGCCGCGCGGAGCTTGGCGATGGTCAGGAACTGGTCGGCGGTCGCCGCGTACCGGAACTCCAGCTGCGCGCAGGCCTCGGCGACGCTCAGTCCGGCGTCGGTGAGACCGCGCAGATAGGCCACGCCGGTCGCGAGGGAGCAGCCGAGCTCCTGCGCGGCCGAGCCGCCGGCCTCGTGGTACGGCAGGGCGTCCACGGTCAGGGCCCGGAGGCCCTGGTACCCGTCGGCGCAGCGGCGCGCGAGACCGGCGACGGACGCCAGGTCGTACGCGGCGCGGCCGGTGCGGGCCTCGTGGCCGAGCGGGTCCGCGCCCAGGTTGCCCCGGGCGGCGTCCGCGGCGACGCCCCGCTCCTCGTACAGCCGCAGGAGCTGCTCGGCCGCCGCCTCCGTCTCGTCGCCCGCGTCGAGGACGACGGGCGCCAGGTCGAGGTAGACGCCGTCGAGGACCTTGTCCAGGGAGGTGACCGGGATGCCGGTGCGGCCGACGCCCAGCCAGAGGGAGGTGACGCCGTTCTCCAGGTCGGAGAGGACGGCCTCGTTGTCGGGGGCGAGATGGCGCTGGCGCACGTCCCAGCCGCCGAGGGCGTTGCCCTCGGCACGGCCGCCGCGGACGAAGGGCGCGAAGCCGGGCAGTCCGGCGTCGGGCGCCGCATCGCGTGCCGTGTACAGCGGACGGGTGTCGAGGCCGTCCTCGAGGAGCGTGGACAGGGCGTCCTCGGCGGCGTCGCCGGAGACCTCCTTGCCCGACTTGCGCAGGACACCCGCCACGAGGTGTTGCCACTGTTCGTGTGGCGCGTCAGGGAATTCGGACGCCAGGGAGAGCCCGTCTTCAGGCAGGACCGTCATGGTCGGATGCTAGGGGAGATCACCAAAGGAGCAGGAGGGTGAACGACTGTGACCTTCTTCTCCTCGACCTGCGGCGATCCGTGTGGTGGGCCCGCTCGGCGGCGTTGTCAGTGGTGGCTGGGAGGCTGGTCCTCATGGACAGGGACGAGGAGCTGCTGAGAGGCCGGGTCTACGGCCAGGATCACGACGACCCCCGGCCGGGCCCACGCCCGGGCCGTGTCTACGCCGAACTGGTCGGCGGGCCGCTCGACGGCCTGCTGCTCGACGTCACCGACCGGACGGCGGAGGAGCGGGCCGCCGGCGCGGCCCTGGAGACGGAGCTCGGCCGCTACGGCGCCGGCGGCCGCTCCCTCTACGACCCGCGCCCGGGCGACGCGCGCCGCTTCGACTGGTCGGGCGACGCGCCGTGACCCGGCGCGCGGGTCAGCTCGGCCCGCCGGGGCGGCGGGCGTAGCAGAAGAGGTGCTCCTCCGGGGCCGCCCGCTCGTCCTCCGGGCGGAAGACCGACACCTCGTGATGGAGGACGTCGAGACCGCACTCCTCCCGGAGCCTGCGCAGGTACTCGTCGGCCGGGAAGCTGGAGACCCTGACCGGCCGGCCCATCCACTCGATGTCCACGCCGTCGACGTCGGCGGGCACCGTGGCGGTCACCAGGTAGCCGCCGGGCGCCAGCCAGCCCGCCATCCGCTCCAGGGCGGCGCCGGCCTCCGCCCGGCTCATCATCAGGAGCGGGAAGAAGGCACAGACCGCGTCGAAGCTCCCCGGGGGAGCGTCGAAGTCACGGACGTCGACCCGCTCGAACCGGGCCCGGGGCACCTGCTCCCGGGCCAGGTCGACCATCGTCCCGGACACGTCGATGCCCGTCACGGCGCAGCCCGACCGGACGAGGAGGTCGGCGACCGGCCGTCCGGTGCCGCTGCCGACGTCGAGCACACGGGCTCCCGCGTCCAGACGGGACGTGAGCCAGTCGACCGCCGCCAGCTGCGCCGGCAGGTGCCCGAAGGCCCGCTCGTACGCGATTCCCAGACCGTCGAACAGCTCCGCCGCCGACAGCGGTCTCCGCTCGGAACCCTCTTCCCGCATGCTGCTCCCCTTTCCCGGGTGTCACGGGGCGGACTACCCGTCAGGGGAGCGTTCTACCGGTCTCAGCCCAGGACGGAGGAGAAGTTGTCCAGCTGGATCCAGGTCACCCTGTTCGTCGACTGGGGGCCGTAGACGTTGACGTAGCCGGCCGTGTTGGCCTCGATGCGGACGGCGTTGATGCCCTGGCTGTTGTTCCGGGGGCAGACGCCGCGGGTCAGCTTCGGCGGGCGGATGGCGGCGGGCAGCGTGCCGAGCCGGCCGTCGGTGCCGAAGTCACAGGTGACGGTGCCGCGCAGCTGGAGGAACTCCGTCCCCGCGAGCCGTATCACCCGGGCCTCCGCCGGTGCGCCCGCGACGGCCGTCACGGCCGGGTCCAGGGTGATCGCCGTCCAGTCGACGACGGTCTGGCAGCCGTCCACGGGGTCCACGGCGGCGGCCGGGGTGGCCGTCAGGAGCGGGGCGGCGACGGCGACGGCGGGGGCGGCCAGTGCGGCGGTGAGCAGGGAGCGGCGGCTGGTCGTGTGCTGGGACATGCTCGATCCTCCGGATCGGGTGGGGCGGTCGGTCGGGGTGAGGGGCGCGGTGGGTGCGGGGCGGTCCGTGCGGCCGGTCGCGGTGGGGCGGCGGTTCATCGCCAGGCGACCGAGACGCCGTCGAGGTCGATCCAGGTGGTGGCGTTGTCGCTGGTGGCGCCGTACGCCCAGAGGGCGCCGTGGACGTCCGCCTCGATCCGGCACACGCAGCGGCCGGTGTTGTTGTTGCGGGGCACGTTCTGGCGGGTCAGGTGGGTCGGGCGCAGCCGGTGCGGAAGGGTCCCGATCCTGCTGTCGGCGGTCAGGCCGGGGGAGCAGGTGAGGGTGCCGCGCAGCTGGAGGTAGGTGGTGCCGGCGAGGGCGATCAGCCGTCCGCGCGGGGGCTGGGCGCCCGGGGAGACGCCCGCGGCGAGGGTGAGGTCCTCCCAGTCCGCGAGCACCTTGACCCCGTCCACCGCGGGCTTCGTCGGGTACCAGCCGATCGTGACGTCACGCGAACCCGTGGTGCCGGGGACGGCGTTGCTGAAGCCGAACAGCAGCCGCGTCTCGGCGGTGGCGGGGTCGACCTCGACGGCGACGCCCTCGGGTTCGCGCCGGGTGAGGCCGTCGGCGTTGGTGACCACCTGCCGGTCGAGGCGTGCGCCGGTCGTCCACGAGTACGAGGTGAGGAAGGCGATCCCGGGGAACTCGCTGGGGACCGTCGTCGGGTTGTTCTCCTTGTCGTACGGCGCCCACTGGTACGAGTAGAGGACGTCGCCCAGTGCGGTGAAGCCCTGGGAGACGAGAGTCTTGCGCAGCGGGTAGGGCGACGGCACGGCGGGCGTGACGTCCTCTCCGGCCGGCATGACGAAGGTGGTGCCGACCGGGACCCAGGAGCCGGCGGCGGCCGCGGCGGGGTCGTACCGGGTGAAGTGCCGCTTTCCGTCCTTGTGGTACATGACGCACAGCAGGTTGTTCACCGGGTCGAGCGACGGTCCGACACCCGAGGTGCTGCCGGGCGGTGTGAACTTCCGCTCCTGCGGGATGAGGGCTCCGTCCAGGACCGAGCCGGCGACGAACCGGAACCGGGTGACGGCCTTGCCGAAGGTGGTGCCGTCCGAGGTGACGTGCAGGGGGCCGACCTCGGTCCAGAGGTAGGTGTCGGCGCCCACCGGCTCGGCGCCCATCGAGAGCCCGTGTCCGAAGCCCTTCAGTTGCATCGAGCCGGTGACCGTGCCGGTCCGGCGGTCGATGCGGTTCAGGTACATGTTGCCCTGCGGGGCGGTGGCCGAGCTCTCCACCTGGAGCACGAAGACGTGCCCGTTGACGGTGTCGGTGGCGATCGCCTGGGGCGCGGGGCCCTTCACCAGGTCGACGGTCTGGATGAGCCTGCCGGTGACGCCGGACAGATCGACGCCGTTGGCGTCCGTGTATGCCATGTTCTCTCCCCGGGATCCACAGGGGATCCGCTCGATGAAGAGCAGATCATCACATGGGCCGTCAGGCGCCGTGTCGGGTGGTGGCCCGCCCTTCCGTGGCCACCGAGAGTGGGTTAGCTTAGGCTTACCTAAGTAGCAGTCGCCGACGCGACTGTCCTCAGGAGCAGTGTCTCCGTCACCTGTCCCGGGAGAACTCGGATGCGTCCCCTCAGCCCCCGCGCCACGCGCCCCACCCCCGCCGAGCGTGTGCGATCGGTCCTGGCAGCCGCCCACTCGATGACCGTCGTCTCCGACGGTGTCCACCAGGAGGTGCATCTCCTCGACGGGACCGGACCGATGGGACACATCCACCTGCACGACCCTTCCGAGGAGAGCCACGCCGGACAGTCCGCACGGATCCCCGTACGCCTGGAGTTCACGGACATCGCCCCCACTCCCGTACGCGAACGGCTGCGCGCCCGCGTCACCCTGACGGGGCTCCTGGCCACCCCGTACGAGCCTGAGACGAGCGCGAGCATCTGCATGGAGTTCGGCCAGGCGCTCCTGGAGAACGCCGAGGGCCGGACCTTCGTCACCCTCGAAGAACTCCACGCGACCGACATCGACCCGATGGCCACCTGCGAGGCCTCCATGCTCACCCACCTCGTCGACGGCCACGGCGAACTCGTCCCCCTGCTCCTCCGCCTCGTCCGGCCGCGACCCGACCGGCACATGGTCCGCGCCCTCCCCGTCGCACTCGACCGCTACGGCATCACCCTGCGGCTCGAACACCCCACCGGCCACCAGGACGTCCGGCTCCCCTTCCCCACCCCCGTCACCGACATCGACCAGGCCGGCCCCCGCATGCACGCCCTGTTCGCGGCGGCCCGCCGCTCCTCCCACCCCAACCGCCTGCTGACCTGACCGGACGCCCACGCGGCCAGGTGCGGGGGAGGGGCACGACCGGCCGCCGTCCTCCCCGCGATGATGGGGCGATGAAGACACTCGCCGAGGTGGACGCGCTCGCCGGCCGGGCACACGCCGGACAGACCGACAAGATCGGCGTCCCGTACGTCGCACACGTCCGCGCGGTCGCCGCCGGACTGGAGCCGTTCGGCCCGCACCTCGTCATGGCCGGGCTGCTCCACGATGTCATCGAGGACACCTCCTGGACGGCGGAACAGCTCCGCGCCACCGGAATCCCCGACCGGGTCGTCGCCATCGTCGAAGCCGTCACCAACCGGCCCGGCACGCCCTACGAGGAGAAGATCCGCCGGATCACGGAGGATCCCGACGCCACCCTCGTGAAGATCGCCGACAACGCGCACAACAGCCGCCGGGACCGGGTCGCCGCGCTGCCACCCGACCACAGGGACCGGCTCGCCGCCAAGTACCGGGCGGCCCGCGAGGCGTTGTGGGCGGCGGCCGATCCCGGGCACGTCGCGACCATCCTGCGCGTGGTCAACCCCGAACTCCTCGAAGAACTGACCTCCCGGAGTGACGGGCGTCACGGGAACCCGTCAGCGGGCCCGGACAGACGAGAGAGGTGAACACAGACACCCGCGCACGGATCCGGGACGGAGACCCCTCGGCTTTCGCCGCACTCTTCGACTCCTACGCCCGCAGCGTCTACAACCACGCCTTCCGGCTGACCGGCGACTGGTCGGTCGCCGAGGACGTCATGGCGGCGACCTTCCTGGAGGCCTGGCGGCTGCGGCTGAAGGTGGACCCCGAAGGGGGGTCGCTCCGCCCCTGGCTGCTAGGCGTCGCCACCAACGTCGCCCGCAACCACTGCCGCGGCAACCGCCGCTACCGGGCGGCCGCCGCCGCGTACGCCGCCGCGGGACCGGCCGGGGCCTCCGTACCCGACCACGCGTCCGAGGTGGCGGGGCGGCTCGACGACCGGCGCCGCATCGCGGCCACGCTGCGGGCCCTCGGCACGCTCCGCCGCACCGAACGCGAGATCCTCGTGCTCTGCCTCTGGGAAGGCCTCGCCTACACCGACGTCGCCAGAGCCCTGCGCGTCCCCGTCGGCACCGTCCGCTCCCGGCTCTCCCGCGCCCGCGCCAAGCTCCGCACCGGCACCGAGGCCGAACTCGCCCTGGAACCGGGCACCCCCGGCACGGAGAGGCGCGAACCCGTCCCGGGGCAACGGGAACCCATCCCGGGGAAGCGCGAACCCGTCCCCGGGAAACGGGAACCCGCCCCCCGCCCCCGACAGACAACAGGTGATCGCACGAACGCGGTCCGGCCCGCGCAGGAAGGAATCCGATGAACCCCGACCCGAACCAGCCCGCCACGGCGAACCGGCTCGACACAGGAGACCTCCCGGCGAACGAGGAGCACGACCTTCCTCCGGGCCGCCACCAGTTCCACAAGGAGCGCCTGATGAGCCGGATCCACGACGACCGCCGCACCGCCGCCCCGCGCAACCCCTTCCTGCGGAAGGCGATCCTCCTGCCGGCCGCGACCGTCCTCGCCGGCGCCCTCGCCGCCGGAGTCCTCCTCCTCACTCCCGGCGGCGGTGACCAGAGCCGCGGCGAGCTCGCCACCGGACCCGCCCTCACCACGACGATCGGCGCCGTCGACGCCCACGGCGCGCCCCGGCTCCTTGACCGGATCTCGCTGGCCGCGGCCGGGGCCGACGCCCCGAAGGGCCGCGCGGGACAGTACGTCTACATCGAGACGCGGTCCGCGGGCACGAACATCAAGACCGTCGACGGCGTCAGCAGCCTCGCGCCCAGCCCCCTGCACACCCGGCAGTCCTGGCGGTCCCCCGACGGCCTCAAGGGCTGGCTGATCGAACCCGGTACCACCGGGCCCGAGGGCATCACCCTGGGAGGCCTCGACGAGACGGGCAACGTGCCGAAGCCCCACCTCGGCGCGCCCTCGCACGACTACCTGGCCACCCTCCCCACCGACCCCGACGCGCTGCTGCGGAAGATCTACGAGGAGACCGAGGGCCAGGGCAGCGGCAAGGACCAGCAGGCCTTCACCACCATCGGGGACCTGTTGGTCGAGAGCTGGCCGTCCCCCGGGCTCACGGCGGCGCTCTACCGGGCCGCCGCGAACATTCCCGGAGTCGTCATGGTGGACAGCGCCACCGACGCGGCCGGCCGCAAGGGCGTCGCGGTCGCGCGGCTCGACGAGTTCGGCGGCCAGCGCACCGAGTGGATCTTCGACAGCAAGACGCTGACCCTGCTCGGGGCGCGCACGGTCCAGGTGAAGGGCAACGGCGACGAGGACGGACTGATCAAGCCCGGAACCGTCATCAGCACCAGCGCGATCATGGTCCGGGCCTTCGTCGACGACATCAGGGTCACGCCGTAGGGGCCACGGCCCGCACCGGGCCGACGGCCGCTCAGGCCGTACGGCCCGCCCACCATCCGCCCAGCTCGGTCGGACGGTTGGTGATGATGCCGTCCACACCGAGCCCGTCCAGGACCTTCCAGCGAGCCGGCCGGTCGACCGTCCACACGAAGACGGCCAGGTCGGCGGCGTGCAGCTCGGAGACGAGCCCCGGACGGGTGGACAGCGCGGCGTCCGAGACGTTGTACGCCGCGAGGCCCAGCTCCTCGGCGAGCGCGACCGGGTCCGCGTCCAGGGTGTCGCGCAGCAGGCCCAGCGGCAGTTCGGGAGCGAGCTCGTGGGCGTACCGCAGCGACGGGATGTCGAAGCTCTGGACGAAGACCCGGTCGGCCATGTCCTGGCGGCGGACCTCCTGGACGATCCGCTCCACGTCGGCCCGGCGGTGCGGGCCCTTGATCTCCAGGAGGAGCTTCCCGCCGCGCTTCCGGAGGTCCGCCAACTGGTCGGCGAGGGTCGGGATCCGCGCCCCGGCGTAGGCGGGGGCGAACCAGGAGCCGGCGTCCAGGGCGTCCAGCTGGGCGGAGGTCAGGGAACGGATCGGGCCCGTGCCGTCGGTCGTCCGGTCGACGGTCGCGTCGTGGAGGACGTACGGCACGCCGTCCTCGCTGGGCTGGACGTCGTTCTCGATCCAGACGGCCCCGCCCCGCCGGGCCACCTCGCCGGAGACCAGGGTGTTCTCGGGGGCGGCCGAGGAGGCACCCCGGTGGGCGATCACCGTCGGCGGCGCGCCGGGCAGGCGCATCCAGGGGCTCGCCGCCGACGTGCCGTCCGCCCCGGGACGGGGCGCGGACCGGGAGGGCGGGGCAGTGGCGAACGCGGTCGCGAGGCCGGCCACGGCGGTCGTCAGGGCGACGGCGACAAGCCCGGCGGTCCTGCGCCGACGGGACCGGGCGGTGGGGGACTGAGGGTCTCTCATGTCCGGAGACTCTAAGGCTCGTTGCCCGCGACACGACGGACGACGCAAGCCCTTCGCCGGAACGGTCCGGTACGCGGCATGGTGGGGGCGTGCCTGGAGCCGAGCCATCGGGGTCACGGCCGGGCCTGCGGAGTCGGGGGGACTCATGGACACCGGTGAGGGACGTGGAGCGGGCAGAGCCGATATCGGCCGGGGAGACGGCGGCGCGGACGCGCGGGCGAGAGGCGGCGACCCCGCGCTGTCGAGGGGCGGCGACACCGCGCGGCCGAGAGGCGGCGACACCGCGCGGGCGCGCGGCCGGGGCGTACTGGAAGGCGCGTTCGCGCTGCTCGACGCCCTGCGCCGGAGCGGTGACGAGGCGGGCGTGACCGAACTGGCGCTGACCTGCGGGGTGCCCAAGGGCAGTGTCCACCGGCTGCTCGACCAGCTGGTCACGCTCGGCGCGGTCGAACGGAAGGGCAACCGCTACCGGGTCGGCCCCCAGCTGTACCGCATCGGCCAGGCCTGGGAGCCGCACCCTGGTCTGCGGCCCGCCGCCCGGCTGCCGCTCCAGCGCCTCCGGGCCGCCACCGGCGCCAGCGTGGTCCTCACCGTGCTGCGCGAGGACATGGCGATCACCGTCGGCTCGGTGCCCGGGGACCTCGAACCGCTCCTCCCCGTACGGGACGGCATCGCGTTCCGGCTCGACACCGCCGCCGGGAAGGCCCTGCGGGGGCCGCTCCGCGGCGGGCCCGTCCTCGACCGGGAGGACGTGATGGACGGGGTCTGCTGCGCCTCCCTGCCGGTCCGCACCCGGGACGGGCGTACGGTCGCGGCCCTCGCCGGCATGATCCCGGCCGGTCGGCCGCTCGACGCGCTCGCCCGGGGCGTCGCCGAGGCGGGGGCCGCGATCAGCCGCGCGCTCGCCCGGAGCGGCGGCCCGCGGGGGACGGCCCCGGCGGCCGTCCTCGTCCCCTGAACCGAGGCCGAGCGGTGCTGTTCCGTCCAGCGGAACGCGCGTAGAACCCGGCGCGGCGGACGGGCACAGTAGGTGATGTGCCGAGGGGAACGGCACACCGGCCCCGCCGAGCGGAGGCGGACCGGAACCACCGTCACGCGAGTGACCCGATGTGTGGGGGGACCACATGCGCAAGAACCGATTCGTCCGAGCCGCCGCCACCGTCCTTCTCGGACTCGGCAGCGTCGCCGCCTTCGCCGGCACCGCCCAGGCCGAGCCGATCGACTACGTGCGGATCGAACTGGTCGAGCTGCACTGCCAGAAGAACAGCGAGGGCGACCACGACGAGGCGTACCTCAAGATCACCGACGCCAACGGCAACGCCGTCAAGGTCTGGCCCGGCAACGGCGTCAAGTACCAGACCATGGGCAGCGGTTACGTCCGCTCCATGGCCGACGGCAACGGCAACGCGGCCCTCGCCCTCGGCAGGGAGCAGGCCCGCACGATGACCCTGTGGGACCTCGACACGTTCGGCGGCGACGACAAGCTCGGCGCCACGCTCGTCACCGGCAGCGAGGTCGGCGCCGAGACCCAGTGGCGCACCGTCGAGGGCTCCGGCGGCGTGTACGTCATCGGCTACCGGGTCATCGACATCTGACCGGCGCGCACCCCATGACGGAAGGCCGTGCCGGTCACCCCGGCACGGCCCACCCCGTCATGCGGCCTCAGGGGGCGTGCAGCTCACCCGTGCGCGCCACCCGCGCGTACCAGCGGGCGCTGGACTTGGGGGTCCGCTCCAGGGTGTCGTAGTCGACCCGGACCGCCCCGAACCGCTTCGCGTAGCCGTACGCCCACTCGAAGTTGTCGAGCAGCGACCAGAGGAAGTAGCCGCGTACGTCCACCCCGTCGCTCATCGCCCGGTGCACGGCCTCCAGATGCGCGTGCACATAGGCGGCGCGCTCCGGGTCGTGCACCGAGCCGTCCGGGGAGACCACGTCCTCGTACGCCGCCCCGTTCTCGCTGATGACCAGCGGGAGTTGGGGATAGGCGTCGGAGACCCGGGTCAGCAGGTCGTACAGGGCACTCGGGTCGACCGCCCAGCCCATCGCGGTCGGCTCGCCGGGCCCCCGGTGGAAGGCGACCGAGTCGGCGCCCGGCCACGGCGAGAACGCGCTGTTGCCGTGGCCGTCGTCCTGGGGCTTCTCGGCCCCCTCCGGCACATCGGAGACGATGGTCGGCGCGTAGTAGTTGATCGCGAGCAGGTCCAGCGGCTGGTGCGCCGCGGCCGTGTCACCCTCCCGGACGAAGGACCAGTCCGTGAGGTGCGCCGTGTCGGCGAGCAGGTCCTCGGGGTAGGCGCCCTCCAGCATCGGGCCCAGCCAGATCCGGTTGCCCACCGCGTCGATCCGGCGGGCCGCCTCCGCGTCCGCCGCCGAACCGGTCAGCGGGCGTACCTCGTGCAGGTTGAGCGAGACCGAGATCTGACGGTCGGACGGCATCGCGGCCCGCAGCGCCTGGACCGCGAGACCGTGGCCCAGGTTGAGGTGGTGCGCGGCCCGCAGGGAGGCGACCGCGTCCGTGCGGCCGGGGGCGTGGACCCCGGAGCCGTACCCAAGGAAGGCACTGCACCAGGGCTCGTTGAGCGTGGTCCACCGCTTGACCCGGTCGCCGACCGCGTCGGCGACGATCCCCGCGTACTCGGCGAACCGCTCGGCGGTCGCCCGCTCGGGCCAGCCGCCCGCGTCCTCCAGCTCCTGCGGAAGGTCCCAGTGGTAGAGGGTGAGGGCCGGCTCGATCCCGGCGGCGAGCAGCTCGTCGACGAGCGCCCGGTAGAAGTCGAGTCCCTTCTGGACGGCGGGTCCCCGGCCGGTGGGCTGCACCCGGGACCAGGAGACGGAGAAGCGGTAGGCGTTCAGGCCGAGTTCGGACATGATGCCGACGTCCTCGCGGAACCGGTGGTAGTGGTCCACGGCGACGTCGCCGGTGTGGCCCTCGAAGACCTTGCCGGGGGTGTGCGAGAAGGTGTCCCAGATGGACGGGGTACGGCCGTCCTCCGCCGCCGCTCCCTCGATCTGGTACGCGGCGGTGGCCGCGCCCCAGAGGAAGTCGGACGGGAACGAGCGGGTGGCGGTGAGCGGCCGGGTTTCGGACGCGGTCATAGGAGAGCGCTCCCAACGCGGGTACGGGGCAGGTACGTTCGGTACGTGCGGGACGGAGAGGGCATGCGGACCGGACGGGGCATGCCGTACGGGGGAAGGGGCGGCCGGTCAGCTCTTGACGGCGCCGGCCGTGATGCCGCCCACGATGTGCTTGCCGAGGAAGGCGAAGACGAGCAGCAGCGGCACGGTGGATATCAGGGCGCCGGTCAGCACGATGGCGTGGTCCACCGTGTGGTTGCCCGCGCCCAGCCCGGCGAGCGCCACCTGGAGGGTGGGGTTGCCGTCCGGGGTGAGGGCGATGAACGGCCAGAAGAAGTCGTTCCACGCCTGGACGAAGACCAGCATGCCGAGCACGGCCATCGCCGGCCGGGCGATCGGGAACACCACGTGCCAGATGATCCGGAGGCTGTGCGCCCCGTCCATCCGGGCCGCCTCCACCAGCTCCGTCGGCAGGGCCTCCACCAGGAACTGGCGCATGAAGAACACACCGAAGGCGGCGACGAGCGAAGGCAGGACGACCGACTGGAGCTGGTCGAACCAGCCGAGGTCGGTGATGATCTGGTACAGCGGGATGACGCTGAGCTGGGGCGGGATCGTCATCGTGGCGACGACCAGGGAGAGCAGCATGCCCCGGCCCCGGAAGGGCAGCTTGGCGAAGGCGAAGCCGGCGAGCGTGGAGAACAGGACGGTGGACAGCGCCACCAGGCTCGCCACGATCGTGGTGTTGATCAGCGCCTCGCCCATGTCGACCTGGTTCCAGGCGAAGGTCAGGTTGTCCAGGAGGCGGTTGCCGGGCAGCAGCGGCGCCGGGGCCTCCACCACCCGCTCGCCGGTGTGCGAGGCGGCGACCACGTTCCAGTACAGCGGGAAGAGCGAGACGAACGCGGCCACGGCGAGCAGGACGTAGGTCAGCGGTCCCGCGTGGTGCTGCTTCCCGGCCGACGGGCGGAGGCGGAGCCGCGACGGGGCCGCCGGGGCCTCTGCCGGGGCCGGCGTCGTGTCGAGTGTGCGGGCCATCGGGTCAGCCCCCCAGCTTCTTGCGGTTGTGGCGGGAGACGAGCGCCTGGACGCCGCCGATCAGGAGCAGGAGCAGGAGCATGACCCAGGCGATCGCCGAAGCCTGCCCCAGCGCGCCGGTCACCCACCCCTTCTCGTACATCAGGAGGCTCAGTGTCTGGAACTGGTTGCCGCTGCCGCCGCTGATGCCGACGCTGCCGCCGAAGAGCATCGGTTCGCCGAAGAGCTGGGTGGCGCCGATGGTGGAGACGATGATCGTGAAGAGGATGGTCGGCCGGATCGAGGGGATGGTGACGCTGATGAACTGGCGCCAGCGCGAGGCCCCGTCCAGCGCGGCCGCCTCGTACAGGTCCTGCGGCACGGCCTGCATGGCGGCCAGGTAGATCAGCGCGTTGTAGCCGGTCCAGCGCCAGGTGACGATCACCGAGATGGCGATCTGCGCCGGCCACTTGGACGACTCCCAGTTCACCGGATCGAACCCGAACCAGCCAAGGACGCCGTTGATCATCCCGTAGTCGGTGTTGAACAGCTGGGCGAAGACAAGAGTCGCCGCCGCGATCGAGGTAGCGTACGGGGCGAGGATCGCGACCCGGAAGAAACCTCGGCCGCGGAGCTTGTAGTTGAGCAGGTGTGCCAGGCCCAGGGCCATGAGCAGCTGGGGAACGGTCGAGATGATCCCGATGGTGAACGTGTTGAGGAGCGCGTTCCAGAAGAACTCGCTGGTCGCCAGGTCGGTGTAGTTCTCCAGGCCCTTCCACGTCGGGTCACCGCCGAGCTCGACCCGGTTGAGCGAGAGCCAGCCGGTGTAGATCAGCGGGAACAGGCCGAAGGCGGCGAAGGTGAGGAAGAAGGGGGCGATGAAGACGTACGGGATCGCCTTGAGGTCCCAGCGGTAGAGCGTGCTGCGCCGGCCGCCCCGGGCGGATCGGCGGCCGCGCGGGCCGGGGGAGGAGGGCGGTGCGGCGGGCGGCGGGGAGCCGTCCGGCTTCGCCCGAACGGAGGTGGCCACGGGGGCGTCCTTCCAGGTCGATGCGTGCGGTGGTGCGGACGGTGCCGGTCCGCCGTCCGTGGGCGGCGGACCGGCACGGCCCCCGCTACTGGTCGATCTTGTCGTCGACCAGCTTCTTGACGTTCTCCCAGGCCTTGGCCGGGTCGGTGCCGCGCTGCTCGATGTCGAGGATGCCGTTGTCGGTGAGGAAGGTCTTCACCTGGCCGTCGTAGCGGCTGATCACGGCGGGGGTGATGCCGGCCGCCGCGCTGGAGAAGATCTTGCCGACCGGTGTGTCACCGAAGTACGGCAGCTTCGCCTCCTGGACCGCCGAGGAGGCGAGCGTGTCCTTGGACGAGGGGATGTTGCCGTTGACCGCGAACACCTTGGCGTGCTGCTCGGGGGCGGTCAGCCAGGCGGCGAGCTCCGCGGCCTCCTTGGTGTGCTTCCCGGCCTTCGGTACGGCGAGGAAGGAGCCGCCCCAGTTGCCGGCGACCGGAGGCGCGGCGATGTCCCACTTGCCCTGGTTGGCCGGGCCCGCCTGGTCCTTGATGATGCCGGTCATCCAGCTGGGGCAGGCGACGGTGGCGAACTTCGAGTTCTTGAAGGCCGCGTTCCAGGTGCCCTTCTCGTCGAACTGGCGCAGCTTGGCGGTGAGACCGCCCTGGGCCGCCTTGACGGCCGTGTCCCAGGCCTTCTTCACGCCGGGGCTGTTCTCCCAGTCGAGCTGGCCGCTGGTGTTGGCGTACTGCACCGGGTCGCTGGAGACGACCGCGTTGAACAGGCCGCTCGCCGAGTCGTGGAAGGAGGTGCCCGCGGGCGCGGCCGCCTTGTACTTCTCGCCGGTCTCGATGAACTTGCCCCAGTCGCCGGCCCACAGCTTGGCGACGGCGTCGCGCTCGGTGGGCAGCTTGGCCTTGGCGAAGAGGTCCTTGTTGTAACAGATGGCCATGGGGCCGATGTCGGTGCCGAGCGCGATGAGCCTGCCGTCGGCGGTCGTCGCCTGCTTGACCTTCCAGTCGAGGAAGTTCTCGGCCTTGGCGCCGCCCTCCTTGCCCAGGTCGACCCACTTGCCGGCCATGGCGGTGCCGGTCGCCTCGGCGATGTAGCCGACCTCGACGGCCTGGATGTCGGCGACGCCGCTGTTCTGGGAGAGGCGCAGCTTCAGGGTGTCCCAGTACTTCTGGCCGTCGGAGACGTTCGACTCTTCGATCTTGATGTTGGGGTGGAGCCGCTCGTACTCCGCGTAGAGCTTGGCGCCGGTCTTGTTGTCGTAGCCGAAGGAACCGAAGGTCCCGATCCGCAGCGTGATCTTCTCGCCGGCCTTGGTGCCGGTGCCGCCCTTGCCGTTGTCGTCGTCGCTGCCGCAACCGGTGAGCAGGGTCGTGCCGGTCACGACGACGGCGACCGCCGCGATCGCCGCACGGCGTCCGCGTCTGCTGCTGGAAGTGCGCATTCCACTCTCCTCGTCCAAGGTGGTGCTCGTTGTGCGCCAAGAGGCCCGGCCGGCTGATCGCGGCTCGGCGGCGCCCGCCAGGACCTGATGAAGGCTGTACGCGTCCCGGATGGGAGCGCTCCCACGTCGTTGCCGGAAGGTTGCTGCCTGGCGGGTGCGGGTGTCAAGACATGAACGCGGTTTCGTTATCGGAAGGTTCTCCAGGGGTTTCGCGGCTCGATGCGCGGACGGTCGTGTCATCTCCTGAACGCGCGGTCGTGGCGCGAGAGCGCGGGAGGGGACTATTGTGGGAGCGCTCCCATCGGCCGTTCCGTTTCCTGGCGGGCCATGGTGAGCTGCGCGTTGTCCTACGAGGGGAGTTCGGGAGTTGTGAGCGGACGGCAGAGCGGCAGACCCACCCTGGAGCAGGTGGCCGCCAGGGCAGGAGTCGGCCGGGGCACGGTCTCCCGGGTCATCAACGGCTCCCCCCGGGTGAGCGAGCAGACCAGAACGGCCGTCGCCAGAGCCGTCGCCGAACTCGGCTACGTCCCCAACCAGGCCGCCCGCGCCCTGGCCGGCAGCCGTACGGACGCGATCGCCCTCGTCATCCCCGAGGTCGAGGCCCGGCTCTTCGCCGAGCCGTACTTCCTCGACCTCATCCGCGGGGTGAGCGCCGAACTCGCCGTGGCCGACAAGCAGTTGCTGCTCACTCTGGTCCGCAGCGAACAGGAGCGGCAGCGCTTCGAGCAGTACCTCGCCGCCCAGCGCGTCGACGGGGTGCTGCTCGCCTCGGTCCACGGCGACGACCCGCTGCCCGACCGCGTCAGGGAGCTCGACCTCCCCGTCGTCATGAACGGTCGCCGCGCGGAGGCGGAGCCCGTGCCGTACGTGGACTCCGACAACATCGGCGCCGGACGCGCCGCCGTCGCCCGGTTGGTGGCACGCGGACGGACCAGGATCGCGACCGTCACCGGGCCGCTCGACATGTACGTGGCCCGCGCCCGGCTCGGCGGCTACCGCGCGGGTCTCGCGGAGGCCGGACTCGCGCCCGACGAGGCGCTGGTCTCGACGGGCGACTTCACCGAGGAGGGCGGCCGGCGGGCCATGCGGCTGCTGCTCGACCGCAGCCCGGACCTGGACGCCGTGTTCGCCGCCTCCGACGTGATGGCGGCCGGAGCGCGCGCGGCGCTGCGGGAGGCGGGTCGGCGGGTGCCGGAGGACGTGGCCCTGGTCGGGGTCGACGACTCGCCGGTGGCGCGGCTGATGGACCCGCCGCTGACGAGCGTGCGGCAGCCCATCGAGGAGATGGGTCGCACCATGGCGCGGATGCTGCTCCAGGAGATCGCGGGGACCTCGGACGGGGTCGGCCGCCATGTCCTGCCGACGGAGCTGGTGGTGCGGGAGTCCTGCTGAGCGGGGGCCGCCGGCGCCGGGCCGCACGCGGCCCCCGCGATCGCGCAGCCGGCATCCCGGTGCCGGCCGGGCGCGCTTGGGCGCCGCCGCGGATCGGCGGGTGGAGCCCGCGAGGCGTGAGCGCGGGCGCGCCTCGGCGTGCCCGCGCCCGGTGGGCCGGTCAGATGCCGCAGCTTGAGGCGGACCAGTAGCGGCTGCTCCGGTGGTCGAGGTGGGTGTGGTCGCCGTGGCCCGGGTAGCCGGGGCCGAGGATGCCGTTGAAGCCGTGGCTGCGGGCCTGCTGGGCGAGCCGGCACAGCGAGTGCGGGCCGGCGCCGAGGTCGGCGGCGTCGCCGTACAGGTGGCGGCTCGACGTGGCACCGCCGACCGCGTCGTTGCAGGCGTGGCTGCGGAAGCCGCTGGTGACCCGGATGGGCTCGTCGCCGAGGGCGTGGCGGAGCGCCTCCAGCTTCCACATGGTGCGCAGGGCGTTGGACTTGGCGGTGGCCGCGGTCACCGCGCCTCCCGCCCAGGTGGTGTTGCAGTCGTTCAGTTCGGCGTAGGAGAAGTGGATCGGCGTGCAGTCGTCGTCCTGGAGCCCGTAGATCTTCCCGAAGGTCGCGGATCCGGCGACGCCGTCGGCGCTGAGGCCGTACGCGGTCTGGAAGCGCTTGACGGCGGCGACGGTGGCGGGTCCGTAGGACCCGTCGATCGCGAGCACGCCTCCGTATCCGGGGTAGCCGGCCACGCGGATCTGCAGCTGGGTCACATCGGCGCCGGTGGCGCCCTGGGACAGGGTGCGGGACCAGGTGTAGCAGCCGTCCGCCCGGGCCGTCCCGGCGGTGGCGACCACGCCCGCCATGCCGGTGACCAGCAGGGCGAAGGCGAGCAGGAGTCTGGGGAGGAGTGAACCGAGAGCGCGTCCGTGCATCGTGCGGGCCTCCGTCGATCGTTGATGTGAACCTGCCATGCGCAGCGTGGCCGCTCGGGTCGACGCGCGTCAACAGCGTCGCGACACCGTCATTTGTCCGACCAATGACGTTCACTCCGGGCACGCCGAGATGCCGCACCCGTCCCGCCGGACGGATGCGGCACCATGGGGCCCCGGGGCCCGTGTTCCCCTACAGCGCCGGGTGGGCGTTCTTCATGAGCTCCTGGAACTGGGCAGAGAACCAGGCACCCGCGAGCGGGGAGTCCGGCAGTGCGCCCGACATGCTGTTCCCGTTACGGGCGTTGCCCGTGTACGTCGGGTCGCACATCCGGTCGAAGCCCTTGCCCTCGGTGTTCGGGATCTCCTTGGAGGCGCCGTCGGACTCGCCCGGGGGCTTCATCCAGACGTACGCGTCGATGCCCGCGGCGGGTGCGGCCTGGGGCCGCTCGCCGAGACCGGCACCGGACTGGTTGCACCAGTTGCCGAGGTGGATGCGGCGGTCGTACTTGCCTCCGTTGACGTACGTGTCGACGCTGGTCAGCGCGCCGGGGCCGGTGGGCCGCTGGGTGCCGCCCCAGCCGTTGCGGGAGGTGTCGATCAGCATGCCGAGGTTGCTGTTGAAGCCGATCGAGACCAGCTTGTCGCGCATCGCCTGGGCGTACGACAGCTCGTCGGTGTACTGGTTCCAGTCGATCCACTTCGACGTGCGCACGGAGGTGCCGTTGACGGAGTCCCCGATCTTGAAGTGGTCCTCCTTCAGGGCGCTGTAGTTGGCGGTGTTGACGATGAAGCCGTGCACCTTGTCGACCGTGGAGCCCTCGGCCGTGGCGGCCGTCTTGAACAGCTCGGCGGAGGGGCCGAAGTTGCTGTCCCAGCCCAGCCAGCCGTGGTGACCGGCGTCGACGTAGTTGTAGACGTTGCCGATCGAGCCCAGCTTGTTGAGGGCGTAGCCGACACCGGTGATGTAGTTGCCGTTGGCCTTCATGACGTCGCAGTTGGCGGTGGCCGTCGGCCGGCCGCTGACGTTGGTGACCAGGTTCGGCAGCGAGTCGATCTCGACCGTGGTGACGATCCGCAGGCCCGCGTACTTGGGGTCGGCGAGGATCGCGGCGATCGGGTCGATGTACTCCGTCTTGTAGCGGTTGATCTCCGTCGGGCCGAGCTCGCCGTTGGAGGCGAGCGCCGCGCAGTCGCGGCCCGGCAGGTTGTAGATGACCAGCTGGACGACGAGCTCTCCGGTGCCCTTCTGGATCAGGGCCTGGTCGAGGTGGGCGCGCAGGCCCCGGGCGCCGGGGGTGCCGTTGATGGCGGCGATCCGGTCCATCCAGACACCGGTGGGCTGGTTGGCGATCCTGCTGCCGCCGGGCTCGGCGGCGGCCTTCGCGCTCCAGTCGGGGTTCACGTACACCTTGGCGCCGGCGTACGGGTTGTCGACCTTGGAGCCGGCCGGCGGCGGGGTCGTCGGGGGAGTGGTGGGCGGGGTAGTCGGGGGATCGGTCGGCACGGTGGCGCCGTTGCAGACGACACCGTTCAGCTTGAAGGTCGCGGGGACGGCGTTGGTGCCGCTGTACGTGCCGTTGAAGCCGAAGGAGGTGGAACCGCCGGTGGCCAGGGCGCCGTTGTAGGAGACGTTCTTGGCGGTGACGGCGGCGCCGGACTGGGTGACGGTGGCGTTCCAGCCCTGGGTGACCTGCTGGTTGCCGCCGTAGGACCACTCGAGGGTCCAGGCGGAGACCGGGTCACCGGTGTTGGTGACGGTCACGTTGGCGCCGAAGCCGTTGCTCCACTGGTTGGTGACCTGGTAGTCGACCTTGCAGCCGGGGGCGGCGGCGCCGGCGGTGGCGGTGCCGAAGACGGTGGCGGTGGCGCCGGTGGCCGTGATGAGGCCGAGGGCCGCCAGGAGGGCGGTGCGGCTTGTGCTGCGGGTGCGGCTCATGCGGGTGGGGATTCCTCTCAGGGGGTGAGGGCGCGCAGATGGTCGCGCAGCCCGATGCCGAATGCGGTGGGGGTGCCGTCGTACGAACTGATCAGTGCGGGACCCGAGTTGCAGTTCCAGGTGTTCCAGGTCCAGCCCAGGTACGAGAGGCCGCGGTCGTCGAACCACTTCATGACGCGGTCGATGAACGCGTGTCCGCAGGTGTTCTCACCGATCTCGCCCGCCAGCAGAGGTACCTGGGCGGCTACCGGGGCGAGGGTGTCGTTCCAGCACGTCTCGGTGGAGCAGGTGTTGAAGTTGTAGACGTGCCAGGCGGCGGCGAGATTCGCCGCCGAATCCGTGGGGCGGTGCGCGAGCCACTGGCTCAGGTCGTTGGAGTACGCGATGCCCGGGACGAGGACGAGGTTCTTCGCCCCCGTGCCGCGGACGGCGTCGAGCAGGTCCTGCATGCCGGCGACCTCGTATCCGATGCCGGGGCAGGCTCCTCCGTCGCGCCAGCAGGACCACGCCTGTGCCGCGGTGGAGATCGCCCGGTCCGGATAGGGCTCGTTGAACAGGTCGAAGACGACCCGCTCGTCGTTCTTGAAGGTGTTCGCCACCGAGGTCCAGAAGCCCGGGGTGTACTGGGCGTTCGGCATCGGCTTCTGGCAGGTGGCGTGCACGTCGGAGCAGCCCGAGGAGTTGCCGGTGTACTGGCCGTACGTCCAGTGAAGTTCGAGGACCGGGGTCATGCCGTGGGCGAGGACCTTGGTCACCAGGCCCTTGACAGCGTCGATGTAGTTCGCGCCCCGGTATTCGGGCTTGATGTTGTCCAGGCCGAGCCAGCACTCCTCGTTGAGCGGGATGCGGACCGTGTTGGCCTTCCAGTCGGCGATCGCCTTGACCGAGGCGTCGTCGACGGGACCGTCCCAGATGCCGTGGCCCTGGACGCACATGAACTCGCCGCCGGAGCGGTTGACGCCGAGGAGGCGGCGGACCGCGCCGTTCTGGTCGACGAACTTGTTGCCGACGACGCTCAGTTCGGGCGCGCCGGGGACCGGCGGGGGCAGGGTCGGCGGAGTCGTCGGGGGAGTGGTGGGCGGGGTGGTCGGAGGAGTGGTCGGGGGTGTCGTCGGGCCGGTCGGGGTCGGGGTCGGCGTGGTTCCGTCCGTGGAGCAGGGCGTGCCGTTGAGCGTGAACGCGGTGGGCGCCGTGTTGGTGCCCGACCAGGAGGCGATGAAGCCGGCCGAGATCTTCGCGCCCGTGCCGAGCGCGCCGTTCCAGCTCTCGTTCACGACCGTGACGTTCGTCCCGGACTGGGACCACTTGCCGCCCCAGCCCTGACTGACGACCTGGCCGGCCGGGAAGCCGAAGCCGAGGCTCCAGCCGTTCAGCGCGGCGCCGTTGTTGGTGACGGTGACGGCACCCTGGTAGCCGCCGGCCCACTGGCCGGCGACCGAGTACTCCACCGTGCAGTCGGGTGCGGCCGCGGCTCCTGAGGCCGTACCCATGAGGGCGAACGCGGTGCTCGCCATCGTGAGCGCCACTCCGGAGAGCAGCGCGGACAGACGTGGGGGATGTCGCATGAGCGAGTCCTCGCAGCGAGGGCACACCCCTGACGGCGTGCCGACCGGACGGATTCGCTCCCACTGGTCGGGCAGACCGTAGCGTCAACAGACGCCAAGCAAAAGAGGGGTTGGGTAAATTCCCTCGCCAATTGCCTTCGACTCTTCGCGCATCTTGACGCCGTTGCGTCCCAACTGCACAGTGGGAGCGCTCCCACTGGTTCAGAGCTTGTCTCCACGCACGTTCCGCTCTTCGCTCCCCCGCCTTCCGAGCCGCGAGGAGAACCACCCGCATGCCACGCCTACGAGCACGAACGAGACCACGTCTGCGGCTGACCGCCCTGGCCGCGGCGCTCTCCCTCCCCCTCGGCCTGACGGCCGTCAGCGCCACCACGGCCCAGGCCGCCGCGGTCCAGTGCAGCGTCGACTACAAGGCGAACGACTGGGGTTCGGGCTTCACCGCCGAACTCACGCTCACCAACCGGGCCGCCACGGCCCTGAACGGCTGGACGCTGACGTACTCCTACGCCGGCGACCAGAAGCTCACCAACGGCTGGAGCGGCGTCTGGTCGCAGTCCGGCAAGAACGTCACCGTGACCAACGCGTCCTGGAACGGCACCGTCGCCGCCGGCGCGGCCGTCACCACCGGCGCCCAGTTCACCTACAGCGGGACCAACGCCGCTCCCTCCGCCTTCGCCGTCAACGGCACCCCCTGCGCGGGCGCCCACCAGCCGCCGGTCGCCGTCCTGACCAGCCCCACCGCCGGGGCGACCTACTCCCGGGGCGACGCGGTGCCGGTCGCCGCCACCGCCGCCGCGGCCGACGGCGCCACCGTGAGCAAGGTGGAGTTCTACAGCGACACCACGCTCCTCGGCACCGACACCACCGCGCCCTTCACCCACAGCGCCGCCGGCCTCGCCACCGGCGCCCACTCCCTCTACGCCAAGGCGTACGACAGCCTCGGCGCCTCCGCCGAGTCGGCGCCCGTCGGCATCACCGTCGCCGCGGGCCCCGCGCTCGTCGCCTCCCCGAGCCAGCTCGGCGTGCGCCAGGGAGCCACCGGCACCTTCGACCTGAAGCTCTCCACCGCCCCCAGCGCGAACGTCACGGTGAGCGTCGCCCGTACCTCGGGCAACACCAGCCTCACCGCGACCCCGGCCGCGCTCACCTTCACCCCGGCGAACTGGAACACCGCCCAGAAGGTGACCGTGGCCGCCGCGGCCACCGGCACCGGCTCCGCCGTCTTCACCGCGAGCGCCCCCGGCCACGCCAAGGCCGAGGTCACCGTCGCCCAGCTGGCGGCGGACTCCACGTACGACGCCCGCTTCCTCGACCTCCACGGGAAGATCACCAACCCGGCCAACGGCTACTTCTCGCCCGAGGGCATCCCGTACCACTCCGTCGAGACCCTGATCGTCGAGGCGCCCGACCACGGGCACGAGACGACCTCGGAGGCGTACAGCTACCTCATCTGGCTCCAGGCCATGTACGGCAAGATCACCGGCGACTGGACCAAGTTCAACGGCGCCTGGGACATCATGGAGAAGTTCATGATCCCCACCCACGCCGACACCCCGACCACCGGCTCGTACAACGCCTCGAAGCCGGCGACGTACGCCCCCGAGTGGGACCTGCCCTCGCAGTACCCGGCCCGGCTCGACTCCGGCGTGACCTCCGGCTCCGACCCGATCGCCGCCGAACTCAAGAGCGCCTACGGCACCGACGACATCTACGGCATGCACTGGATCCAGGACGTCGACAACGTCTACGGCTTCGGCAACGAGCCCGGGAAGTGCTCCGCGGGTCCGACGGCGACCGGCCCCTCGTACATCAACACCTTCCAGCGCGGCCCGCAGGAGTCCGTCTGGGAGACCGTCACCCACCCCACCTGCGACAACTTCACGTACGGCGGGAAGAACGGCTACCTGGACCTGTTCACGGGCGACGCCTCCTACGCCAAGCAGTGGAAGTTCACCAACGCCCCCGACGCCGACGCCCGCGCCGTCCAGGCCGCCTACTGGGCCGACCTCTGGGCCAAGCAGCAGGGCAAGGGAACCCAGGTCGCCGGCACCGTCGGCAAGGCCGCCAAGATGGGCGACTACCTGCGGTACGCCATGTTCGACAAGTACTTCAAGAAGGTCGGCAACTGCGTCGGCCCGACCGCCTGCCCGGCCGGCACCGGCAAGGACAGCGCCCACTACCTGATGTCCTGGTACTACGCCTGGGGCGGTGCCACCGACACCTCGGCCGGCTGGTCCTGGCGCATCGGATCCAGCCACGCCCACGGCGGCTACCAGAACCCGCTGGCCGCCTACGCGCTCAGCGAGTACGCCCCGCTCAAGCCCAAGTCGACGACGGGCCAGGCCGACTGGGCGACCAGCCTCGACCGGCAGCTGGAGTTCTACCGCTGGCTCCAGTCCGACGAGGGCGCCATCGCCGGCGGCGCCACCAACAGCTGGCAGGGCCGCTACGCCACCCCGCCGGCCGGCACCCCCACGTTCCACGGCATGTACTACGACGAGAAGCCCGTTTACCACGACCCGGCGTCGAACCAGTGGTTCGGCTTCCAGGCCTGGTCGATGGAGCGGGTCGCCGAGTACTACCAGCAGACCGGTGACACCGCCGCGAAGACCGTCCTCGACAAGTGGGTCTCCTGGGCCCTGTCCGAGACCACGATCAACCCGGACGGCACCTACCGCATCCCCTCCACCCTCCAGTGGTCCGGCAAGCCCGACACCTGGAACGCGGCGAACCCCGGCGCCAACGCCGGCCTGCACGTCACCGTCACCGACTACACGAACGACGTCGGCGTGGCCGCCGCCTACGCCAAGACCCTCACCTACTACGCGGCCAAGTCCGGGCACGCGGAGGCCAAGCGCGTCGCCAAGGCGCTGCTCGACGGCATGTGGGCCCACCACCAGGACCCGCTGGGCGTCGCCGTCGAGGAGACCCGCGCCGACTACAACCGCTTCGACGACCCGGTGTACGTGCCGAGCGGCTGGACCGGCGTCATGCCGAACGGCGACACGGTGAACAGCACCTCCACCTTCGCCTCGATACGCGGCTTCTACCAGGACGACCCGGCCTGGCCGAAGATCGAGGCCTATCTGGCGGGCGGCGCGGCCCCCGTCTTCACCTACCACCGGTTCTGGGCCCAGGCGGACATCGCCCTGGCCATGGGCTCGTACGCGGAGCTGCTCGAATAGCAGCCGCCCCGCAGAGAGAGGCTCCGCGTACGACGAAGGCCGGGTGGACCCCCCAGGGGCCCGCCCGGCCTTCGGGTATGCCGGGGCGGCCCCAGGGGCCGTGCTCCATTGACGATCGCCGACGGCGCTCCTACGTTCTCGTTCGGAGACACGGCCAGTGGTCGAAATCTCGAACACGACGAACGAGAGGGGCTCGCGTGTCACGCCCCGAACCCACCGCGCCCACCGCCCGCTTCGCCCTTGACCCCGACGTCACCGTCGACCGCTCCGGCCGGGTCGTGGTCGCCGTGCGAGCCGTTCCTATTGAATCCTTTCACAGGGGTGGTCGTGGTTCACAGCTCGAAGCGCTTCGAAAGATCCTGTCCGAAGCGTTGACGTGGCTGGCGAGCGACCCTACTTTGTCCCAGCAAGCGCTTTCCTGAAACGTTCCATTAACGCGCGGAGGACGAACTGTGCGTACTCAAGGCACTGTTGACCGTCGGAGCATGCTGAAGGTCGCGGGCGGCTCGCTCGCGGCTCTCGGTCTGACTGCGGCGGGCTGTGGCACCGGCTCGGGCTCCGGAGACGGCACCGTCACCATTCGGTACAGCTGGTGGGGCTCGGAGGACCGGGCCAAGCGGATCAACCAGTCGATCGCGCTCTTCGAGAAGAAGTTCCCGAAGATCAGGATCAAGACCGACTTCCAGCCCTACGCCGACTTCTGGAAGAAGTTCAACACCCAGGCCTCGGGCGGCAACACGCCCGACGTCTTCCAGAACGCCATCGGCTTCCTGCGCAAGTACGACGCGAAGAACGTCCTCCTCGACCTGCGCGAGCAGGCCACGGCGGGGAACCTCCGCCTCGACGGATTCCGGGCCGGCCTGGAGAAGTTCGGCGAGGTCGACGGCAAGCTGCTCGGCATACCCGTCGGCAGCAACTCGATGGCCCTCGTCGTCGACCAGGCCGTCCTCACCAAGGCCGGCGTCGCCCCGAAGCCGGGCTGGACGTGGGACGAGTACCACGCGGCCCTCGCCAAGGTCCACGACACCCAGGGCCGGGCCGGTGACTCGGGCCCGTACGGGATCATGTACCTGTACGACCTCTACCTGCGGCAGCACGGCAAGGCGTTCTTCACCACCTCCGGTCTCGGCTTCACCGAGGCCGACCTGACGGACTGGTGGACCAAGGCCTCCGCGCGGGTGAAGTCCGGCGTCTACGCGGACCCGAAGAAGACCATCCCGGTCAAGCCCAAGTCGGCGGTCACCGCCGAACTCGCCGCCGCCGAGTTCACCTGGGACAACTTCGCCGTCCGCTACACCTCCGAGGGCAAGAGCCAGTACGGCCTCGCCCCCATCCCCACCACGGACGGCCGCAAGACCGGCCAGTACCTCGGCTCCCTCATGCTCAGCGCCTCCAAGCGCACCAAGCACCCGAAGGAGGTCGCCCAGTTCATCGACTTCATGGTCCACGACCCCGAGGTCGGGAAGATCATGGGATTCGACCGGGGCGTCCCGGCCAGCGAGGCCCAGTACCAGGCGTACGTCCCGGCGGACGAGGTCGGCAAGCAGATCGCCGCGTACGAGAAGCAGCTCGTCGAGACCCGCGTCCTGGAGCCCATCACGCCGCACCCGGCCGGCGCCGACGTGTGCGAGGCCGCCTTCATGCGGCTCGCCGAGGAGATGTCCCTGGGCAAGCGGCCGGTCGAGGACGCGGTGAAGCAGTACTTCACCGAGGCGAAGACGGCGCTCTCCTCCTGATGGACGCCGCCGTGACCTCCGCACCGAACCCCGCGCCGGCGACCCGGCCGGACGTGGCGACCGCACCCGCGGACGCCGCGTCCGGCGGGGGCCGTCCGCGCCGGAAGCCCGCCGGCGCCCCACGGCACCGCGGCCGCCGGGAGAACCTCGCCGGCTACCTCTTCATGTCCCCCTGGATCGCGGGCTTCCTGCTGCTCACCGCAGGGCCCATGATCGCCTCGCTCTACTTCGCCTTCACCGACTACAACCTCTTCGACGCCCCGAAGTGGATCGGGCTCGACAACTTCACCGAGATGTTCGGCGACCCCCGCTGGCGCACCTCCGTCGAGGTGACCAGCTGGTACGTGGTCATCGGCACCCCGCTGAAACTGGCCGCCGCGCTCGGCGTCGCCCTGCTGCTCAACCAGAGCCGGCGCGGACAGGGCTTCTACCGGGCCGCCTTCTACGCGCCCTCGCTCATCGGGGCAAGCGTCTCCATCGCCATCGTCTGGCGCGCGATCTTCTCCGACGGCGCCCCCGTCGACCGCGCCCAGCAGCTCGTCGGACTCGACCCCGGCGGCTGGATCGGCGACCCCGACCGCATCATCTACGCCCTGGTCGCGCTGACCGTCTGGCAGTTCGGCGCCCCGATGGTCATCTTCCTGGCCGGACTGAAGCAGGTGCCGCGCGAACTGTACGAGGCGGCGCAGGTCGACGGGGCGAGCCCGTGGCGGAGGTTCTGGAGCATCACGCTGCCCATGATCTCCCCGGTGCTCTTCTTCAACATCCTCCTGGAGACCATCCACTCCTTCCAGATCTTCGGCTCCGCCTACATCATCGGCAGCCAGGGCAACGCCTGCGGGCCGGCCGACGGCACGCTCGTCTACACCTGCTACCTCTACATCCAGGGCTTCGAGAACAGCCGGATGGGTCTCGCCTCGGCGATGGCCTGGATGCTGCTGCTCGCCGTCGGCCTGGTCACGGCGGTGCTTTTCTGGTCCCAGCGGCGCTGGGTGCACTACGAGGAGGGGGGCCGATGAGCCTCGCACGCACCGGCACGCGCGCCGGCATCCGGATCGGAAGGCCGCGCACGGCGGGTTCGGTCGCCTGGCACCTCGGAGCCCTGGCCGTGCTCGCGGTCATCCTCTACCCCGTGGTGTGGGTGATCGGCGGCTCCTTCAAGCCGAACGACGAGATCGTCGGCAGCCTCACCCTCTTTCCCGGCGACCCCATCACCGACAACTACCGGCGGCTCGCCGACGGCATCGCCGACATCCCCATCTCCACGTTCTTCGGCAACTCCCTCTTCCTTGCCATCGGTTCGGTGGTGGGCGTGGTGGCGTCCAGCTCGCTCGCCGCGTACGCCTTCGCCAAGATCGGCTTCGCCGGGCGCGGAGTGCTCTTCACCCTGATGATCGGCACGCTGCTGCTGCCCTACCACGTCCTGCTCATTCCGCAGTACGTGCTGTTCCAGAAGCTCGAACTCATCAACACCTACACGCCGTTGCTGCTCGGCAAGTACCTGGCGACGGACGCCTTCTTCGTCTTCCTGATGCTCCAGTTCATGCGGGGGCTGCCGAAGGAGCTGGACGAGGCCGCCCGGCTCGACGGCTGCGGGCACCTGCGGACCTACTGGTCGATCGTGCTGCCGCTCTGCAGGCCGGCCCTCATCACCAGCGCCATCTTCACCTTCATCAACGCCTGGAACGACTTCATGGGCCCGATGATCTACCTCAACGAACCCGAGAAGTACACGGTCTCCCTCGGTCTGAAGATGTTCGTCGACCAGGACGGCGTCGCCAACTACGGCGGCATGATCGCGATGTCGCTCGTGGCGCTCCTCCCCGTGGTCGCCTTCTTCCTCGCCTTCCAGCGGTACCTCATCGACGGCATGGCCACCTCGGGACTGAAGGGCTGAGGGGGTGGCCGGCGAGATGAGGACACGGTTCCTCGCCCGGTTCGCGGTCTTCGCGGAATGCCTCCTGGTGGGGGTGTGGATCGCCGTCGCCGCACTGCCCCTCGTGACGCTTCCGGCGGCGCTCGCCGCCGGCGCGGCGCACCTGCGGCGCTGGACCGGCGACGAGGAGGCCGGACTGCGCTTCTTCGCCGCCGACCTGCGCGCCGCCGTACGCCGGGGCTGGCTCGTGGGCCTCGCCTACGGGGCCGCGCTCGCCCTGGTGGGCGCCGACCTCGCGCTCGTACGGGCGCTGCCCGTGCCCGGCGGGCGGGCCGCGGGGGCGCTCGCGATCCTCGCGGCGCTCTGGCTGACGGTCACCCTCCTGCGGGCGGCCACGGCCTGGCGCCCGGACCTGCGCTGGCGGGACCTGCTGGGCCCCGCCGCCCGCCGCGCGCTGCGCGACCCGGCGGGCTCCCTCCTCGTCGTCTGCGGCCTGGCGGTGATCGCCGCGTCGGCGTGGTTCTCCGCACCGCTGGCCCTGCCGGCGCTCGGCGTCCTCGTCGCCTCGACCCTGGCGGCCGAGCGCCGCCTGGCGGTACCGGCGGCGGTCTGACCCCCACTGACCACGCGCCGCCTCCGCCACGCCCGACCGGTGGCCGCGTGACCCGCCCCCGCGTGGGAGCTCGCCCCGGCGGAACGACTGCCCACAACAGGGGTGGGCGCCCCCTGCCTCCGTACCTTCCGCTTCCGCAGGCATGCCTCCGGCATGCCCCTGAAAGGAGTTCCCGTGTCCTCCCTACCCCGCCGCTCCCTCCTCAAGGCCGCCGCCGTGGCCGGAGCCGCCGCGCAGTTCAGTTGGGTCCTCGGGCGCGAGCAGGCACAGGCCGCCCCGGCCGCCCCGGCCGCCGGGGAAGGGCGGCCCGCGACCGTCAGCTGGCTGGAGCCCGGCGGGCTCGGCGCCGCCGCGGGATCGACCTTCGGCGCGGCCTGGCCCAAGGGCGCCCACCCGGGCGACCAGGCCTTCGCGCTCACCACCGCCGACGGCGCCGACGTCCCCGTACAGACCTGGACCACCGCCCGCTGGCCCGACGGCTCCCTCAAGTGGACCGCGCACGCCGTCGGACCCGAGGCCGCCGGCGCCGAACGCTTCACCCTCGCGCCCGGCACGCCCGCGACCGCCACGAAGACCGTCTCCGTCACCGAGTCCGGCCGCCGGATCACCGTCGACACCGGCACCGTCCGGGCCGTCGTCTCCAAGGACGGCGAGAAGCTCGTCGAGTCCGTCACCCGCGACGGCGTGAAGATCGCCACCGACGGCCGGCTCGTCCTGCTCCGCCAGAGCGACCTCGACGACGGCGACCACGGCAACGCCAAGTGGGAGCGGTTCGACGGCGAGATCTCCGGCGCCGTCGTCGAACAGAGCGGCCCCGTCCGGGCCGTGGTCCGCATCGACGGCAAGCACCGCAAGGGCAGCCGCAGCTGGCTGCCGTTCTCCGTCCGCCTCTACTTCTACGCGGGCTCCGAGTCCTTCCGTATGGTCCACACCATCACCTACGACGGCGACCAGAACAAGGACTTCATCCGGGGCCTCGGCGTCCGCTTCACCGTCCCCATGAGGGACGCCGCCTACGACCGGCACGTCCGGATCGCCGGAGAGGGCGCCGGATTCCTCACCGAGGCCGTCCAGGGCATCACCGGCCTGCGCCGCGACCCCGGAGCCGCCGTCCGCACCGCCCAGGTCAAGGGCGAGAAGCTGCCCGACCCGGCCACCTGGGACCAGCGCGTCACCACCCGCATGCAGTACGTCCCCACCTGGGGCGACTACACACTCTCCCAGCTCTCCGCCGACGGCTTCGCCCTCCGCAAGCGCACCAAGCCGGGCCACGGCTGGATCCCGGCAGGTGGCGGCCGGCGCGCGAGCGGCTTCGGCTACGTCGGCGGTGTGACCGGCGGACTCTCCTTCGGTCTTCGTGACTTCTGGCAGAAGCACCCCGCCCAGCTCGACATCCGGGGCGCGGCCGGCGACGAGGCCGAGGTCACCCTCTGGCTCTGGTCACCCGAGGCCCAGCCCATGGACCTGCGCTTCTACCACGACGGCATGGGCCAGGAGAGCCACCCCGAACAGCTCGAAGGCCTCAACATCACCTACGAGGACTACGAGCCCGGCTTCGGCACCCCGTACGGCATCGCACGCACCAGCGAGCTGATGTTCTGGGCCAACGCCGCCACCCCCACCGCCGACACCCTCGTCGCCCAGTCCGCCGCCGTCCGCACGCCCCCGCAGCTCGCCGTCAGCCCCGAGGACCTCGTCCGCGCCAAGGTCTTCGGCGGACTGTTCTCGCCCGTCGACCGCTCCACCCCCGCGAAGGCGAGGATCGAGGACCACCTCGACTACCTCTTCACGTACTACAAGGACCAGGCGGAGCAGCGCCGTTGGTACGGCTTCTGGGACTACGGCGACATCATGCACACCTACGACGAGGACCGGCACCAGTGGCGGTACGACGTCGGCGGCTACGCCTGGGACAACTCCGAACTCTCGCCCGACCTGTGGCTCTGGTACGCCTACCTGCGCTCGGGCCGCGCCGACGTCTTCCGCTTCGCCGAGGCCATGACCCGCCACACCGGTGAGGTCGACGTCTACCACCTCGGCAAGTGGGCCGGCCTCGGCACCCGCCACGGCGTCCAGCACTTCGCCGACAGCGCCAAGCAGCAGCGCATCTCCACCGCCGTCTACCGGCGCCCCTACTACTTCCTCACCGCCGACGAACGCGTCGGCGACCTCATGCACGACCTCGTCGACTCCGACGAGACGTTCCTCGTCCTTGACCCCATCCGCAAGATCCGCACCGAGCCCTACACTCCGGACCGCCACGCCCTCTCCATCGGCTTCGGCACCGACTGGAGCGGCCTCGCCGCGGCCTGGCTCACCGAGTGGGAGCGCGGCGGCCCCAAGGCCGCCAAGGCCGAGGCCCGGCTCCGCTCCACCATGGAGACCATCGCGGCCCAGCCCAACGGCTTCGTGCAGGGCACCGGTCTCTACGACCTCGACACCGGACGCTTCGCCGTCGCGACCGAACCCGTCGTCGGCGTCTCGCACCTCTCCGCGATGTTCGGCCTGGTCGAGATGTGCGCCGAGCTCATCGACCTCGTGGACCTTCCGGAGTTCAAGGAGGCCTGGCTCGACTACTGCCGCTACTTCAACGCCTCGAAGACCGAACAGGCCGCCCGCTACGGCAAGAACTTCGGCACCCTCCTGCTCTTCCAGGGCCACTCCCGCCAGGACGCGTACGCGGCGGCCCAGCTGAACGACACCACGCTCGCCCAGCGCGCCTGGGCCAAGTTCGACAGGAGCGACGGCTACACCGCGGCCATGGTCTGGGACAAGACCCCCGTCCAGGGCTCCGACGCCCTGGAACCCGGCTACGAGCACCTCTGGATCAGCACCAACACCACGGCCCTGTACGGCCTGGCCGCCATCCAGAACCTCGCCCTCGTCGGCGACCACCTCCCCAAGTGACCACAGGAAGGCCCACGATGAGAAGGACCGCACTCCTCACCGCCGCGGCGACCCTGCTCGGCGCGCTCGCCGTCGCGCCCGCCGCCCACGCCGACGGCTCCCACGGCCCCTACGGCCAGAGCCTCGACCACTGCACCGCCACGGCCACCGGGGCTCTCGCCTGCCACTTCGACGTGGCGCCGGGCACGTACGACGTCACCCTGACCCTCGGCGGCGACACCGCCGGCGCCACCGCCGTCACCGGCGAGACCCGGCGCGCCCTGCTCGCCGAGACCGCGACCGGGGCGGGCGAGCGGCTCCGGCGCTCGTTCACCGTCGACGTCCGCGACCCGGAGGGCGAGCCCACCGGAGCGGCGGGAAGCCCGGGTCTCGACCTGGTCATCGGCGGCTCCGCCCCGCGCGTGACCTCGCTCCGGATCACCCCGGCCCACCGGGCCCACCGGCTCTTCCTCGTCGGCGACTCCACGGTGTGCGACCAGCCGGGAGACCCGTACACCGGCTGGGGGCAGATGCTGCCCGCGCATCTGAAGCGGGGGATCGCCGTCGCCAACCACGCCGACTCCGGCGAGAGCACCGTCACCTTCCTGGCGAACCCGGCCCTGTTCGACCGGGTCGAGGCCGCGATCCGGCCCGGCGACCCCGTCCTGATCCAGCTCGCCCACAACGACAAGCAGACGGACGCGGCCACCTACCGCGCCAACCTGACGACCCTGGTCGAGCGGGTACGGGCCCGGGGCGGCGAGCCGGTCCTCGTCACCCCGATCGTCCGCCGCTGGTTCAACGCCGACGGCACCCTGAACAACGGCACCGCCCTGCTCGTCAACGGCCTCGGCGTCGACCACCCCGCCGAGATCCGCGCCCTCGCGGACTCCCTCGGCACGCCGCTGATCGACCTCACCGCCCTCACCAGGGCACGGGTCGAGGAGCTGGGGCCCGAGGCGTCCAAGGCGCTCTACCTGACGGCCGAGAAACGGGACAACACCCACACCTCGGTCCGCGGGGCCACGGAGTACGCGGCCCTCGTCGCCGGCGAGCTGCGGACCCGGGGCATCCTTCCGGCCCCGCTCCTCCGCCAGGGGCCGTCCGGTAATTGACGTCGGATCAGTCCGGGTCGTTCGGTGCGGCGAGCGAGCGAGCGAGCGAGCGTGCGTGCGTGCCGGGCGGACCGGACCCGACGGGAATCGTCAGACAGGACCTGGCACCCGATCCGGTGTCCGACGCGAATCGTCGGACACCTCCGGGTCTCCCGGGCCGCGGCGCCGACCCCGTGCGCCGCGGCCCCCGTCATCCCCTGGCCACCGGACCGGAGCGCCTCTACGATGCCGAAGATCATCGCCCGCCGTGGCCGGACCACGGCGGCGGCACCACACTCCGGGGGGAGCGTCCATGGACGCCTACAACGTGCCCGTCGGGCCCGCGGCCGCGCGCGGGCCCCGCTACAGATTCCGCGACCCGAACGGGCCGGCTCTCATCGCCCAGTCGCTGATCGCGACCTCCGCGCTCACCGACGTCTACGTCATCGCGACCGGCGGCAAGGACTCGCCCTGGCTCTCCGAGGACATGGTCCCGTTCCCCGCCGTGCTCCAGGTGGCGTGCTGGATCTCGTTCCTGGTCTGGTTCCATCGCGTCCGCTGCAACGCCGAGGTCCTCGCCCCCGGCAGCCACAAGTACAGCCCCAACATGACCTGAGACACGGTCTGGGCCACGGCCCGACGCGCGGGCCCGTGCCCCGCCTCCCGTTCCGCGGAGGCGGGGCACCGTGCTCAGCCCGCCGACGGGGTGAAGGTCAGCGCGAACGCCGCCGGGCCCGCGTCGAGACGGTGTCCTGGCAGCACGCCCGGCCCGCAGGACTGCGAACCGATGCCGTGCTGGGCGTGGTCCAGGTTCAGCCACAGCGTGTCGCCGGGCACCAGGTCGGGGCGGTGCGCCGCCGCGTCGAGCCGTTCGGTGGTCCAGCGGCGGGCGGTGAACCAGAAGGCGGGCTCGCCCCCGACCCGTACCCCCGTGCTCCCGTCGGTGAGTTCCAGCCACCGGGTGTCGATCCGGGCCCCGTTCTCCTGCGGCCGCACGTAGGGCGTCTGGAGTCCGGCGACGGTCGACTCCCAGCGGCCGAGCCGGGCGGCCGCGCGGGTGTCCGGGTACGCCTCGCCGGGCCCGCCGCCGTACCAGACCACCCGGTCGAGGGCGGCGGGCAGGCCGAGCAGGACCCCGAGCCGGGGGAGCGGCACGGTCCACGTCCCCTCGGGGGTCACCTCGACGTCGAGCCGCAGCGCCGTGCCGTCCGACGTCCAGCGGTACGTGACACCGAGGCCGAAGTCGCGGGCCGCGGGCGCCACCCGCGACCGCACGGTCAGGACGCCCCCCGTGGTGCTCACCTCGTCGGTGCGGTGCCGCATCCGGTGCAGGCCGAGCTCGCGCCAGAGCGTCGCGTACCGGATGTCGGGCTGCCAGGGCGCGCCCTCGTCGTTGTCGGTCGGCGCCCGCCAGACGTCGAGCCGGAGTCCGGTCACGGGGAGGGCTCCGACGGCGAGCGGTTCGCCCGTGCGGGCGTCGAAGACGCCGGGGCCGAGGGTGATCCGGTGCCCTGCCGGGGCCGGCCGGGCGCCGGTGAGGGGCCGGAGGCGGCGGCCCGGGGCGGTGGCCGGGATCTGCCCCCAGGCCACCTCGTGCCCGGCGGGCGCCCACGCGGTGGCGCGGGCGAGGACGGCCCGCACCGTCCACACCGCTTCCGTACCGGCCGGAGTCCCGGGCGGCTCGGGCAGGCGGACCAGCGCGTTCGCTCCGGCGGCGAGCGCGGGCACCTCCAGCGGGCCCTCGGCGAGGACCTCGCCGTCGGCCAGAAGGGACCAGGTGAAGGCGAGATGGGAGAGATCGGAGACATCATGGCCGTTGGTCACCGAGACCGTGCCGGGCTCATCGCCGGGAGAGATCCGGACCGGCTCGATCACCTTCTTGTACTCGACGAGCCCCGGCGACGGCGTCCGGTCGGGGAAGAGCAGTCCGTCGCAGACGAAGCTCCCGTCGTGCAGTTCCTCGCCGAAGTCGCCGCCGTAGCCGTACTCGTGGGCCGGGTGGACCAGGCCGTGGTCGATCCACTCCCAGACGAAGCCGCCCTGGCAGCGCTCGTACGTCTCGAAGAGCCGCTGGTACTCGGTGAGCCCACCGGGACCGTTGCCCATGGCGTGCGCGTACTCGCAGAGGATGAAGGGCATGCGGCTGCGGGCCTCGGGCCCCTCGTCGGCGCGCCGGCCGATCTCCTCGACCTCCGCGTGCGGCGGGTACATCCGCGAGTAGACGTCGGTGTCCGCGCAGGAGCGGTCGCCCTCGTAGTGGACGAGCCGGGAGGGGTCCCGGTCGCGGATCCACTCCGCCATCGCGGTCAGTCCGGCGCCGGTGCCGCACTCGTTTCCCAGCGACCACAGGACGACCGACGGGTGGTTCTTGTCCCGTTCGACGAGCCGGGCCGCCCGGTCGAGGAGGGCGGGCGTCCAGCGAGGGTCGTCGACCGGGTTGCCCTGCCAGGCCAGCTCCTCGAAGCCGTGGGTCTCCAGGTCGCCCTCGTCGATCACCCAGAGGCCGTACGTGTCGCAGAGGTCGAGGAAGGCGGGGTGCGGCGGATAGTGGGAGGTGCGGACGGCGTTGATGTTGTGTCGCTTCATCAGCTCGACGTCCTCGCGCATGGTCGCGAGGTCGAGGGCGCGCCCGCGCTCGGGGTGGAACTCGTGCCGGTTCACGCCCCGGAAGAGGACACGGCGCCCGTTGACCTTCAGGACGCCGTCCTCGACGTACACCGAGCGGAAGCCGATCCGCAGCGGGATCCGCTCGCCGCCGGCCGTCAGCTCCCCCTCGTACAGACGGGGGACCTCGGCGCTCCACGGCTCGACCGGGACGGTGACGCTCTCGCCGGTCGCGAGGTCGAGACCCAGCTCCGGCACCCGCACCCGGCCCGGCACGTCACAGTCGACGCGCAGGCCGCCGGCGCCCGCGGTGTGGTCGTACGAGGCGTGGACGAAGAAGTCGCCGGGGGAGCCCTCCGGCCGGTGCAGCAAGGTCACGTCACGGAAGACGCCCGGCAGCCACCACTGGTCCTGGTCCTCCAGGTAGGAGCCGGAGGACCACTGGTGGACCCGGAGGGCGAGGACGTTGTCCCGGGCCTTCAGAAGGTGTCCGACGGCGAACTCGTGGGCGAGCCGCGAGCCCTTGAAGTCGCCGAGCTCCGTGCCGTTGAGCCAGACCCGGGCGCAGGACTCGACCCCGTCGAGGCGGAGCACGGTCCCGCCGTCCGCCGGCCAGTCGGCGGGCAGGTCGAAGCGGCGCAGATGGTCGCCGGTCGGGTTCTCGGTGGGGACGCGGGGCGGATCGACGGGGAACGGGTACAGCACGTTGGTGTAGGCGGGGCCGCCGAACTCCTTGCCCTGGAGCACCCAGTGGCCCGGGACCGCGACGGTGCCCCAGCCGCTCGCGTCGAAGTCCGGGGCGGCGAAGGACGTGTCCTCGGCGTCGGCCGTGGGGGAGAGACGGAAGGCCCAGTCGCCGTTCAGAGAATGGGCCGGGGCGTCGGAGCGGGCGTACCAGGCGCGGGGCGGCAGTGTGCCGCGGCCGGGGGAGACGTCTTCGTACCAGGGCAGGGCGGGCATGGTCCTCCTGTCGGAGAGGGGAAGAGAAGGGAAAGGTCACGGGGGCAGAAAGCGCTTGCTGCCCGCTGTTCATCCCACCGCGCCGGACGCCCGCGCACAACCCCGCCCGGGCCCCGGACCCTTGGACTCTTCGCGGCCCGCCTGGACAGCCCGCCGAGCGGCCGCTTAGGGTCGGGGTCCGCATCAGCCACGGGCGCCGGACGCCCGGAACACCGGGAACTGCCGAGGAGCGCGCACGTGGTCACCCTCGCCGATGTCGCCCGCCACGCCGGGGTGTCGGCCAGCACCGTCAGCTACGTGCTCAGCGGCAAGCGCTCCATATCCGCCCCCACCCGCGAGCGGATCCAGCACAGCATCGACACCCTCGGCTACCGGCCGCACGCCGGCGCCCGCGCCCTCGCCAGCAGCAGGACCGACATCCTGGCCCTGATGATGCCGCTGCGCACCGGCCTCTACGTGCCGGTCATGATGGAGATCGCGATGGCCGTCACCACCACGGCCCGCTCCCACGGCTACGACGTCCTGCTGCTCACCGGAGAGGAAGGCCCCGAGGCCGTCCGCCGCGTCGAGGGCAGCGCCATCGCCGACGCCATGATCGTCATGGACGTCGGGATCGGCGACCCCCGGCTCCCCTGCCTCCGGGAGGCCGAGCGGCCCGCCGTCCTCATCGGGCTCCCCGCGGCGTCGGCCGAGGACGCCGAAACGGACGGACTCGACTGCGTCGACCTCGACTTCGAGGCCGCCGGCGCACGCTGCGTCGAGCATCTCGCCGGTCTCGGCCACACCCGCGTCGCCGTGCTCGGCGAACCGCCCGCCGTGTACGAGCGGGATACGGGCTTCGCCGCCCGCACCCTCACCGGGCTGCGCGCCGCCGCGGCCGCCCACGGCGTCGGGCTGCTCCACCGGCCCGTCGACGGCACCTACGCGGCCGTCGCCGCCGCCGTCACCCGCGTCTTCGAGGAACGCCCCGGCACCACGGGCCTCGTCGTCCAGAACGAGGCCGCCGTCGAACCGCTGCTCGCGCTCCTGCGGCACCAGGGCCGCGCTGTGCCCGAGGACGTCTCGGTCGTCGCCATCTGCCCCGACCAGGTCGCCGTCCACGCCTCCGTACCGCTCACCGCCGTCTCCGTACCCGCCCAGGAGATGGGGCGGCTCGCCGTCGAGCGGCTCGTCCGGCGGCTCTCGGGGGAGGGCCCCCGGGGGACGGAGCTCATCCCGCCCCGGCTGACCGCGCGCGCGAGCACAGGCCCCGCGTCGCCCGGCGCTCCCGCACCCCTCCCCGTCGACCGCCCCGTCTCCGGCCCCGAGGACCGCCGTGGTCACGGCGGACAGTGAAGCCGGCGACAGCGCGACGGAGTTCCGGGTCTTCTTCGAGCGCCACTACGCCGAACTCGCCCGGCTCGCCCACCTGCTGACCGGCGAGACCGACGCCGCCGACGACCTCGCCGCCGACGCCATGCTCGCCCTCTGGCACCGCTGGGACCGGGTCCGCGCCGCCGACCACCCCGCCGCCTACGCCCGGGGCGTCGTCGCCAACCTCGTCCGCACCCGGATCAGGGGCAGCGTCCGCGAGCGTCGCCGCGTCGCCGCCTTCTGGGACCGGCGCCCCGACCACGTCGAGGACCCGGACGTACCGGCCGTCGTCGACGTGCGGACGGCGCTGCGCGCCCTGCCGTTCCGCAAGCGCGCCTGCGTCGTCCTCCGGCACGCCTTCGACCTCTCCGAACGCGACACCGCGCTCGCGCTCGGCGTCTCGGTCGGTACGGTGAAGAGCCAGACCGCCAAGGGCATGGCGGAGCTCCAGCGGTTGCTCGGCCCCCGGGCCGCCACCCAACTCGCCGCGGGGAGGCGCTGATGGACGAGACACGGGTCCGCCGCGAGCTGCGGGAGGCGGCGCTCGCGCACCGGCCGGACCACGCCCGCATCCTGGCCCGGGTGGAGCGCGGCCTGGCCGCGCCCGCCCCGGCGGCCCGCCCGATCCGGCCGGCGAGCCGGTGGAACGGCCGGCGGTGGACGGCGGTCGTGGCCGTGACCGCGGCTGTCGCCGGTGTGGTCGGTCTCGGCGGTCTCGCGGCGACCACCCTGGGCGACCGGCCCGCCGGACCCGCCGCCACGGTGCCCGCGCCCGGCCCAGCGGCGCGGGTCGTCGCCACGCTCGACCCCGGCAGCAACCGCTGGTGGTCCCAGAACGACCTCGCCCTGACGACGGACACGCCGGTCACCGGGCTCACCGTGGAACTGCGCGTCGCCCGTACCGCCGGAGTGGTGAGCACGGGCCACTGGCGCACCCGCCCTGCCGAGGACTTCACGGTGACGGTGGACCAGGAGCCCGGGGCCCTGGTCTACCGGTGGACCCTCAAGCCGGACCGCACGGTCCCGCCCGGCCCCCATGTCTTCGCGGGACAGTACAACCACGCCGAAGGAGTACGGGACGCCTCGGCCGACACGTACACCGTGGTCCTCACGGGCGGCGACGGCGGCCGCTCGACCCTTCGGGGCGACTTCGGGGCGGCCGCCGGCCGCTGACCGGCCGGTCAGCCGGCGTCGTCCGGTTCAGCCGACCGCCGGGGTGCCGGTTCCCCCGGGGACGCCGGTCTTCTTCCGCGGGTCGGAGAAGCGGCTCACGCATGGGGACGACGCCACGAAGTCAACGCCGTTCCCCCGTCAGGCCGTCACGGGCGTGAAACGTTTCGAAACGCTGCGGCAACCCTTCTGCCGGTGGCGGCGACCTACGGGCAGCCGCACCGCCCACCGAAGGAGCCGCACGCCGATGAGCTCGTACGACACCTCCGCACAGCCCCTGCGCCGCCGCACCCTCCTCGGGGCCGCCCTCGCCGGCACGGCCGCCGCCACCGCCGGCCTCGCGTCCGGCACCGCCGCCGCCGCGGGGTTCGGCTGGAGCGACGACGGCAACCAGTACGTCATCGACACCGGCGCCGGACTGGTCTTCAAGGTCTCCAAGTCGACCGGCGACCTCACCTCCCTCGTCTACAAGGGCAGGGAGTACGAGGGGTACGGCGGCAAGCACTCGCACGTCGAGTCCGGCCTCGGCGCCTCCACCGTCACCCTCGCGCAGACCGGTTCCACCGTCCTCGTCACCGTCGTCCACGGCACGCTCCGGCACTACCTGGCGGCGCGCTCCGGACGGAACAACGTCTACCTGTGGACCGACAAGGCAGACACGTCCTTCACGGCCACCCGTTTCATCGCCCGCGTCAAGCCCGGCCTCTTCCCCAACGAGGGCCCCGACTCCTGGGTCGAGGGCGCCGACACCGTCATCGAGGCCGGGGACGTCTGGCAGCGCGCCGACGGACACACCCGGTCCAAGCACTACTCCGGCGTCCGGGTCATGGACTACGACCACATCGGGTACAGCAACGGCTCGGTCGGCCTGTGGATGGTCCGCTCGAACCACGAGAAGGCCTCCGGCGGCCCCTTCTACCGCTCCCTGCTCCGCCACTCCAACGAGCTCGGCGTCGGCCTGTACGAGATCCTCCACTACAACCAGTCCCAGACGGAGCCGATGCGCTTCGGTCTGCAGGGCCCGTACATGCTCGCCTTCACCGACGGCGCCACCCCCGACCCCGCCCTCTTCCCCGCGAACCACGACACGAGCTGGGTCGACGGCCTCGGCATCCGCGGCTGGGTCGGCGCCGCGGGCCGGGGGCGGGTCGCGGGCGTCGGACTCCAGGGCATGGCGGCGGGACACGCCTACACCGTCGGCTTCGCCAACGCCGACGCCCAGTACTGGGCCCGTGCCGCCGCCGGAACCGGCGCGTTCTCCTGCCGGGGGATGCTCCCCGGCACGTACACCCTGACCGTGTACAAGGGCGAACTCGCCGTCCACACCGGCACGGTGACCGTGACCGCCGGCGCCGCCACCGCCCTCCACACGATCACCCTCGCCAACGACCCGAGCACCGCGCCCGCGCTCTGGCGGATCGGCGACTGGGACGGCACCCCCGGCGGGTTCAAGAACGCCGCGCTCATGACGGTCGCCCACCCCGCCGACGTCAGGGCCGCGCCATGGACCGGGAACGTCGTCCTCGGCAACGGCGACGTGACCGCCTCCTTCCCCTGCTACCTGTGGAAGGACGTCAACGACGGCGTCCTCGTGTACTTCCGGCTCACCGCCGCCCAGGCCGCCGCCGCACACACCCTGCGGATCGGGGTCACCACGGCCCTCCTCAACGGCCGCCCCCGGGTGACCGTCAACGACTGGGTCTCCGCCATCCCCCTGCCGCCCGACCAGCCCTCGACCCGGTCGCTGACCACCGGCTCCTACCGGGGCAACAACCACACCTTCACCTACGTCGTCCCGGCGAGCGCCTGGAAGACCGACCCCAGCCAGTACAACGTGCTCCGGCTGAACGTCGTCAGCGGATCCACCGGCACCGGCTTCCTCAGCGCCGGCACCGCGATCGACTGCGTCGACCTGCTGCCCTGAACCGCCGCCCCCGCGGGGTACCGGCACGCATCCACATCACCGGTGTGTCAATCGTCATGATCTTGGTGTTGGTGCCGCCGGGGGCCGCGCTGCCAAGCTGCCCCCATGGACCTCTTCAAGACGACCCACGGCGCGGTGCGGGGCTTCCGGGCCTCCGTCGACGTCGTCGCCGCGCTCGGCATCCCCTACGCGGCCCCGCCGTTCGGCGCCCACCGCCTCAGGGAGCCCGCTCCGGCCTCCGCGTGGACGGGAGTGCGGGACTGTACCGTCTTCGGCCCCGTCGCCCCGCAGTCGGCGGAGCTGCCCGGCGCGCCCGTGTGGTCGCCGGGCGACGAGGACATCCTCACCGTCAACGTCTGGACACCCGCCCCGGACGGCGGCGCCCTGCCCGTCCTCGTCTGGATCCACGGCGGCGCCTACACCTTCGGTTCCTCGGCCCAGCCCGACTTCGACGGCGTCGTGCTCGCCCGCGCCGGTCTGGTCGTGGTCACCCTCAACTACCGGCTGGGCTTCGAGGGCTTCGGTCACATCCCCGGCGGCGGAGCCGCCCACCCGGACAACCGGGGCCTGCTCGACCAGGTCGCCGCCCTGCGCTGGGTCCGCGACAACATCGCCGCGTTCGGCGGCGACCCGGCGAACGTCACGGTCGCCGGACAGTCCTCCGGGGCCGCCTCGGTCGCCTGCCTCATGGTCATGGACCGCGCCCGCGGACTGTTCCACCGGGCCATCGCCCACAGCCCCGCCAGCCCCTGCTACCCGCTCGGCGTCGCCGCCGCGACCACCCGCGAGGTGGCCGCCGCCGCGGGCTGCCCCGACACACCCGAGGGCCTGGCGTCGGCGACTCCCCAGGCCCTGGTCCTCGCCTCCGACCAGGTGGTCGACGGCTACCGGCGGGACCCCTCCTCCGGGTCCCGCCACTACGACCCCTCGCTCTACGCCCCCGTCCTCGACGGCGACGTCCTGCCCGTCGACCCCCTCACCGGGATGGCCGCGGGACGGAGCCGGGGCATCGACCTGCTGGTCTGCCACACCACGGAGGAGTACTGGCTGCTCGACGCCGTCGGCAGCAGCGCGAAGGTCACCACCGAGGAGCGACTCGACCGCTTCGCCACGGACTTCGGGCTTCCCGGCGGTCTGGTGGACGGCTACCGCGCCGCGCTGCCCGGAGCCCCCGTGCTCGACGTCTACCTCGCCGTCTTCGGCGACCTCCTCTTCGGGGAGTACGCCCACCGGCTCGCCGAGCTCCACGCGGGCGCCGGCGGCCGTGCGTTCCTGTCGCGCTTCGACCGCCGCCGCACCGGCCCGCGGGGGCCCGTCCGGGCCTGGCACTGCGCGGACATCCCCTTCGCCTTCGGCAACGTCGACAAGGAGGAGCTCGCCTTCCTCATCGGCGGCGCCCCCACCGGCGAGGACCACGGGCTCGCGCGCCGCATGGTGCGCGCGTGGGCCGGCTTCGCCGCCACGGGGGACCCGGGCTGGCCGGCGGTCGACGGCTCCGCCACCCGCACCAGGACGTGGCGCACCGCCGACGCACCTGGCGACGAGGACGAGCCGGCCTCCCTCCGCGCCCTGTGGGCGGAGGCCCGTTTTCCCCTCCTGCGGCCGTGAACGGGAAACCACCGGACCCCGCGAGGGGCCCGGTGGAGGTGCTCCCGTCGTCAGGGGCAGGGCCGCCGGGGAACCCAGTCGCCGAGGTACGCCGCCGGGGTCACGGACGCCGCGTCGGCGGCCGTGAGCTGGGGACGGTTCTCCGGGACGGTGATCCGGGCGCCCCGCCCGGAGTTGCGGTGCTCGGCGAAACGTTGCGCCTGCCACGGGAAGGCCTCGCGCATGTTCGCGTACGGGAGGACGGCGTCGACACCCGCGCCGAGGACGCTGTCCCGGACGACGAGGGACGGCCAGGCCGTGAGGTCGGAACTCGGCACCCACGGCCGGGCCAGCTTGTAGAAGCCGTCCGGGGCCGAGCTGGTGACCCGGCAGCGGGCGGCGAGGAATCCGTACGGGTTCGCCCGGGCCGTGGACGGGGCGAAGACGAAACCGTGCGGCGCCGACGCCAGGTCCGGGCGGAGCAGCGTCCGGAAGTGACAGTGCTCGAACACGGCGGTGGCCCGGCCGAAGACGAAGTCGACGTCACCCTCCACGTAACAGTGCGCGAAGTACTGGCGAGCGAAGGCCGAGAGAGCCGCCGAGTCGGCGTACAGGGTGTCCTGGTGGCCGAGGAAGCGGCAGTGGAAGAAGGCCGACCTGTCGCCCGTCACCTTGAGGGCGACCGCCTGGGTGCCGGGGTTCCCCGGCAGGTCGGTGCGGAGGAAGTCGTTGGCGAAGGTGACGCCCTGGGCGGCGTAACCCTCCGCCTGGACGGTGGTGGTCGCGGAACCGGAGGTGCCGTACGTGCCGCCCTCCGGCCGGGGCGTCCCGGCGGAGTTGGCGTACACCACGACGACGTCCCGGGGGTCCCCGCTCGCGCCGATCCACGTCATGCCGGTACGGGAAGGACCGACGACGACCGTCTCCCGGTACGTGCCGGGGGCGAGCACCAGGGTCCAGCCGGGGCCGTCGGCCGCGGTGACCGCCGCCCGGACCGTGGTGTGGTCGCCGAGGCCGCCGGGGTGTACGTACAGCGTCCGGGCGGTGAGCCGTTCGGCGGGCGAGCCGAACCGGCCGAAGGGGCCTTCGCGCGGTGCGGCCGACGCGGGCGCGGCGGGCAGCGCCAGGGCGAGCGCGGTTCCGGCGGCGCCCAGGAGCAGGGAGCGGCGTCCTGGGACGGCTCCGGTGGGGTGCGAGGGCATGCGGGTCCTCCTGAAGGGTGGGAGCTCAGCGAGAACGGCCGGCGCCCGCGTGGTGGGCGACGACCGCGGGAACGGCCCTCGGGTGGTCGACGCGGGTCCGCAGGACCGGGGTCCAGCCGGCGTCGGCCCGCAGCAGCTCCTCGGGGAACTGCGCGTTGTGGACGGCGAGCAGGTCCGTCGGGGCGCCGTTGACGTAGTTGCCCGTGGTGGTGACCGGGGCGTCCTTCCACTTCTTCAGGATCTTCCCGGCGGGCACGCCCGCGGCGAGCGTGAACGCGTTCTTCTCCGCGACCAGCTGGGACTCCTGCCCGATGCCCAGGCTGTACGCGTAACCCGAGGACGGCACGACGAAGTGGTTGTTGTACGCGTCGACCTGGCCGAACCGGACCCGGGGCGCCCGCTCGATCACGTTCTTGAAGAGGTTGTGGTGGAGGGTGACCCGCAGCTTGCCCCGGTCGGTGGCGCCCGCGCTGTCGCTGTTGCCGATCATCAGGGTCTTGTCGTGGTCCGTGAAGACGTTCCAGGAGACCGTGACGAGGTCCGCGCCCCGGACCACGTCCAGCTCGCCGTCGTGCTGCTGGTACACCTCGCCGTAGTACGAGGGCAGCGAACTGTCCGGGTGGGCGCCGTCGGTGAACGTGTTGTGGTCGATCCACACATGGGTGGAGCCGTACACCACGAGGCTGTCGTACTCGGAGTTCCACGCCCCGGTCGCGCCGTCCGTCGGGTCCCACTGCGGGAAGCAGTCGAGCGGGCTCTCCAGGGTGAGGTTGCGGACCACGACGTTGTCGACGCCGGTGACCTGGAGGCTGCCGCCGGTGATCCCGGCGTGCCGGCCGACCCCGGTGATCGTGGTGTTCGCGGGCACCTTGACCTTGATCGCCTGGCCCTGGGCGGTCGCCGACGCGGCCCGCAGCTCCTCCTGGGGGCCGCTGACCTCCTTCTCGTACCCCCAGACGGCCGGGTCGTAGTCGGCGAGGTAACGGGCGAAGTCGTACCCCGGGGCCTCGAAGGCGGCGCAGCCGGCGGCGGTCGCGTTCAGCGTGCCCACCACCTTGACGATCCTCGGTTCGGTGCCCGGCACGGCGAGCGCGGTCCGGAACTCCTCCCAGGTGGTGACGGTGAACACGCGGGAGGACTCGGCGGCGGCCCCGCCGGTCGTGCCGGTCCCGGAGGACGCCCAGCCGTCGCCGGCCGGCAGGGTCGCGCGGGCGGGGTCGGCGCCGGGCCGGTGCCCGGAGTGCGCGCCGGCGACGGGGGCGGTGACCGTCAGGGCGAGCGCGGTCGCGGCCACCACTCCCAGGTGCTTGCGTCGGTTCATGGACGGCTCTCCTCGGCGTCGGGCCAGGTGATCAGGTCGGTGGGGATCTCGTCGTCCAGGCGGCGCGTCTCACGCGGGGCGAGGACATGGGTGCGGAGCAGCTCGGCGGCGACCAGACGGGCCACCTCGACGGCGCCCGGCGGGTTGAAGTGGGTGTTGTCCTGCTCGGTCGCCGTCCAGTTGAAGTACGTCTTGGTCGCCTCGGGGCCGAGCCGCTGCCACAGGGCGAGCGACAGCGCCTCGATGTCGAGGAGCGGCACGTCGGAGGCGCGGGCCACCTCGCGCATCGCCGCCGGGTAGGCGCCGTGCGTGCGCAGGGCGGTGCCGTCGACGCCGAACTTCCGCCGCTCCACGGAGGTGGCGAGCACGGGGAGGGCGCCGCGGGACCGCGCGGCCTCGACGAAGATCCGCAGGTTGTCCTGGTAGGTGGTCCACGGCTCGGTGTGGCGGGCGGGGTCGGCGACCTTCGCGTCGTTGTGGCCGAACTGGATCAGGAGCAGGTCGCCGGGGCGGATCGCCGTGAGGATCGCGTCGAGCCGTCCCTCGTCGAGGAAGCTCTTGGTGCTGCGTCCGTTGACTGCGTGGTTGGCGACCCGCACGTTCCGGTGCAGGAAGAAGGGGAGAGCCATGCCCCAGCCGGTCTCGGGCGCGGCGTCGGCGTACTTCTGGGCGGCCGTCGAGTCGCCCGCGATGAAGAGGGTGCGCATGGGGGGACGTCCTTGGGAACGGGCCGGGGATGCCCCGGCCAGGGCGAGCGCGAGGCCCGCCCCGGCCGAGACCACCGCGCGGCGGCCTACGCTCACGGGTTCTGCTGCTTCCACTCCGCCTGCGCCTTGTTCAGCTGCTCGGCGAGGTCGTCGAGGAACTCCTTGGCGGAGGTCTTGCCGAGCAGGACCTTCTGGAAGCCCGCCTCGTTGTCGGACTTGGAGATGTTGTTCCAGTCGGTCAGGTAGTACGGCAGCTGGACGATGGCCGTCTTGCCGCTGAAGAGGACCTCGGCGGCGAGCTTGGTCGGCTCGGCCTCCTGGATCCACGGGTCCTTCGCGGCCTCGGTGTTGGCCGGAATGGCGCCGGCCGACTTGTTCCACTTGCTGTTCGAGGCGTGCGAGGCGGCGAACTCGATGAACTTCCAGGCGGCCGCCTTGTTCTTGCTGGAGGAGAAGAGCCCGAGACCGTCGACCGGGTTGGAGACCTGGACGCGGGTGCCGTCGTCCAGGGTCGGGTTGGGGATGCCCCGGAACTTGTCCGTGCCGAGCGCCTTCACGTGGTCCTGGTAGGAGCCCAGGTTGTGGTTCAGCATGCCGATCTCGCCGCTGTCCCACTGGGCGACCATCTTGGTGAAGTCGTTGTTGACGTCGGCGGCCGGGGTCGTCCTCTTGAACAGCGCGGCGTACTTCTCGAGCGCGGCCACGTTCTTCGGGTCGTTGACGGTGGTCCTGTCGCCGTCCCAGAAGCTGGTGATGCCGCTCTGGCCGTACATGGCGTCCAGGGCCTGCGCGATGGAACCCGCACCGCCGCGGATCGTGTAGCCGAAACGGTTCTTGTCCTGCTGCGTCAGCTTTTCGGCCGCCGTGTAGAACTTCGACCAGGTGGTGGGCTCGGGCAGGCCGGCCGCCTTGAACAGGTCGGTGCGGTAGTAGAGCACGCCGTTGCTCGCGGAGGTCGGGACGGTGAACAGCTTGCCCTGGCCGCCGGCCGACTTCACGCTCTCGACCATGCCGGCGTTGAGCCTGCCCTTGAGGGAGCTGCCCTCGATCCTGGCGTCCAGCGGCTCCAGGGCGTTCTGCGCGGCGATCCCCGCGAGCATCGCCGCCCCGACGCCGCCCACGTCCGGCAGGCCGTCGCCCTGGATCGCCGTGTCGTACTTGGACTGGACCTCCTTGGAGGCGATCCCGACGTACTCGACGTCGATGTCGGGGTTCGCCTTCTCGAAGTCCGCGATGATCTCCTTCCAGACGTCGGTGCGGACACCGCCGTTGTTGTCCCAGAAGGTGATCTTTCCCTTGCCCGATCCCTCGGTGCCCTTGGCGCCGCCCGCGCCGCTGCCGTCGTCACCGCAGGCGGTGGCGGTCAGGGCGAGGACACCGGACAGGGCGAGGGCGAGGGCGGCTCTGCGCCGTCCGCCGGGGAAGATGGTCATCGTCGGCTCTCTTCTCTCGGGGTGCTACGGGATGTGACGGGGGATGGGGATGTGGGGGAGCTCATGGGGTGGTGACGCGGAAGGCGGAGAACACGGCCGTCCCGGCGTGTTCCGCCTCCGCGGGCGCCCCGGCGAACAGACCGAGCAGTGCGCCGACCCAGCGCCAGGGCGTGGCGGCGAACTCGGGGCCGAGACGGACCGGACCCTCGCCGTCGGTGCTGTTGCTGGTGTCGTCCGTGTCGTCGGTGGTGTACGAGAAGCGGCAGCGCGCGTCGGCCGTCACCTCGATCCGCAGGCGGACCCGGTCCCCCGCGAGGGGCACCGGGTGCGCCGCGTCCCGTTCACGGTCCGCGGTGGCCGGCGCGAAGCGGTGCACGAGCCGGGCGGTGCCGTCCGGGGCGCGTTCGAGACCGATCCACGCATACGCGTCGCCGAGGACGACGAGCCCCGCGCGGGACCCGGCCGCCGTGGAGTCGAGCCGCAGCCCGACCTCGACCACGAGGGCCCCGGCGGGCAGCCGCTGGGTGAGCACATGCGGCACACCCCGCAGATCGTCGACGCGGTCCGAACGGACACAGCCGAGGCGCAGCCCGTCGCCGGTGTGCTGACTGGCCCAGCCCTCGCCCGGGTTGGCGGTCCACTGCCACTGGCGGCCGAACCGCCCGCCGGGAAACGTGTCGTCCACGGCGGGCCGCGCGGGCGGCTGCTCCGGCAGATCCGGCTTCCGGTGCACACGGACCGGGGAGCCGCCGTCACCGAGCACCGGCCAGCCGTCACCGTCCCAGCGCATCGGCTGGAGGTGGACGATCCTGCCGTGCGCGCCCGACTGCTGGAAGTGCAGGAACCAGTCCTCGCCGCGCTGGGTGCGCACCCAGCCGCCCTGGTGCGGGCCGTTGACGTCGGTGTCGCCCTGCGCCAGGACGGTCCGCTCCTCGTACGGACCGAGGAACGACCGCGACCGGAACGCGCCCTGCCAGCCGGTGGCCACCCCGCCGGCCGGGGCGAGGATCCAGAACCAGCCGTCGTGCCGGTACAGCTTCGGTCCCTCCAGGGTGAACCAGCCCGGTATCAGGTCGGCGTCCACGAGGACCCGGCCCTCGTCGAGCACCTTCGAGCCGTCCGGGCTCATCCGGTGCCCGACGAGCCGGTTGTTGAAGCCGGCGCGGGACTTGGCGAAGGCGTGCACGAGGTACGCCTCGCCCGACTCCTCGTCCCACAGGGGGCAGGCGTCGATCAGCCCGAGCCCCGACTTCACCAGGTGCGGGGCCGTCCAGGGGCCGCGTACGGAAGGGGCGTTGACCTGGAAGATCCCGTGGTCGGGGTCGCCCCAGAAGATCCAGAACCGTCCGTCGTGGTGCCGGAACGAGGGCGCCCACACCCCCCGGTCGTGCCGGGGCTCGGTGAACGCGGCGGCCGGTTCGAGCCGTTCCAGGGCGTGGCCGACGAGCGTCCAGTTGACCAGGTCCCGGGAGTGCAGCAGCGGCAGACCGGGGGCGCGGCCGAAGCTGGACGCGGTCAGGTAGTAGTCCTCGCCGGCCCGCAGGACGTCCGGGTCGGACCAGTCGGCCGCCAGGACCGGGTTGCGGTACGTGCCGTCGCCCAGGTCCCCGGTGACGGTCGCCGCGCTCACGACGCCACCGCCTTGCGGACCAGGGCAGCGGCCCCGTCCCGGTCGAGGCGGCCGTCGGCGACGACGGTCACCACCCGCCGTACGAAGGTCTCCCCGTCCGCCACCGCGAGCCGTTCGCCGTGGGCGAGGGAGGAGCCGACGCCCGGGTACTCGGCGGCACGGACGAACCACGGGTCCTCCCGGGTCCGCGCGGTCGCCCCGGCGAACACCAGGGTCCACCCCTCGCCGGCGAGCGCCACCCAGTCGGAGCGCGCCCCGTGCACGGCCTCCTCGCCGTCGGCGTCCGCCCCGAACACCACCGGAGCCGTCGCCTCCTTCGGCGCTCGCCAGAAGAAGCCGCCGTACGCGGCACCGGGCCGGCCGTTCGTCGCGGGGCTGCCGACCGACAGGTCCCGCCCCGACACGTTGGTGAGGGAGAACGTGAGGTCGAGCACCCAGGCGGAGTCGGTGAGCGCGGTGGCCGCCACCGTCCGGTGCTCCCGCAGGAGCCGCTCGCCGCTCGCCGTCCAGCTCAGCTCCTCCACGAAGCCGTCCGGGTCACAGAGTTTGAAGCCGTCGTGCCGCTGCACCCCGTGGTTGTCGAGCTCGACGGAGCCCCGGTCGCGGACGAAGGTGCGTCCGCCCCAGAAGTTGTGTCCTTCGACATCGGGCACCGCGACGCCCGCCCCCAGGTGGTGCGGGTGGTCCACGGGCACCGTCTCGGTCACCGGCCGGCCGCCCAGGGTGGTGACGGGGTGGAGGTACGGCCGGGGGGAGTGGTCGAGGGCCAGGTCGGGCCGGGTGAGGTAGTGGGCGACGGTGCGGCCCGCGCAGCGCAGGACCGTCGGGGACGCCTGGTTCATCGGACCTCCGCCCGGGTCGTCGGCGCCCAGGAGGCGCCGAGTTCGGAGAACAGCCGGAGCGTGTCGGCACTGGCGTCCACCAGGGCGTCGACGCCGTCGACGACCCGGCGCGGCGCGCTCTCGCCCGGTTCGGTGTGCCACTGCCCGGGAGGGATCTCCACCGGGTCGGGAGCTGTCCGTACCGCCTCGACGACCCGCATGAACGCGCCGGTCTCCGCCGGCGGCACCCACAGCGGCTCGCCGTCGGTGACGTGCGCGACCAGGTTCTCCAGGAGGTCGGTGCGCCCGTACTCGGTCTCCACCGGGCCGTGACCGGCACGCTGCACGAGGACCCGGTCCTGCCGGTACCAGAAGGTGATCCGGCCCTGGCTGCCGTGCACGATCACATACGGCTCCGAGGACTTCTCGGCGCACAGCGTCGCCGCGACCGTGACCCGGGTGCCGGCGGAGGTCACGACCCGTACGGCCGAGGTGTCGTCGGACTCGATGGCGTTCGCGTGCAGCAGCTCGGTCTCGATGTGCTCGACGTCCCCGGCCCGGGTGGAGCCGGACAGCGCGAGCGCGGTGGCGACGGCGTGCGCCAGGGGGTTGGTGAGCGCCCCGTCGACGACGTCGGCCCCGTCGAGCTTCCGGTGCCCCGCCCAGGGGGCGCGCCGGAAGTAGGCCTCGTCGCGGACCCAGGCCCCGGCCGCGCCGACACCGAGGAGTTCACCGATGGCACCCTCCTGGACCAGGCGGCGGATCGCGGGTACCGCGTGGGAGCCGAGCGACTGGAATCCGATCTGGCAGGCCACTCCGGCCGCCCCGACTCCGTCGGCCATCCTGCGGAACTCCGCGAACGACGGGGCGGGCGGCTTCTCCAGGAGGATGTGCGCCCCGTGCCGGGCCGCGGCGAGGGTCATGTCGGTGTGGGTCTGGATGGGGGTGCTGAGCACCACGATCCGGGCGCCGGTCGAGGCGAGCAGCGCCTCGAAGTCGGCGGACTGCTCCGGGTCTCCGACGCCGTCGAGTTCGGCCGCGTCGAGCGGGCGCAGCTCGCAGACTCCGGCGAGCCGGACGAGCCCCTGTTCTTCGAGGCGGCGGATGTTGAGGAGGTGGCTGCGGCCGTGGCCGCGGGCGCCCGCGAGAACGACCGGAAGCGGGGTTCGGGTGGTGACGTCGTTCATGTCTTCCTTGTTCGTGGGGTGGCGGCTCATCCCTTCACCGCCCCGGCGCTGAACCCGGTGACCAGCCACTTCTGGATGAAGCCGAAGACGATGACGACGGGGACCGCGGCGATGACCCCGCCCGCGGCGAGCGCCCCGAGGTCGACGCTGTCGGCGCCCATGAGGGTGTTGAGACCGACCGGGATCGTCTGCTTGTCCTGGCTGCTGAGGAACATCAGGGCGAAGAGGAAGTGGTTCCAGGCGTGCACGAAGGCGAAGGAGCCGACGGCGACCAGACCGGGCCGGAGCAGGGGGAGGACGACGACCCTGAAGGCGTGGAAGCGGTTGCAGCCGTCGACCCAGGCCGCCTCCTCCAGGGAGTACGGCACGTTCTTGATGAAGCCGCTGATGAGGATCATCGACAGCGGGAGCTGGAAGACGGTCTCGGCGATGATGACGCTGCCGAGGGAGTTGATCATCTTCAGCTCGGCGAAGATCTGGAACAGCGGGACGAGGAGCAGGGCGCCGGGCACGAACTGGGAGCAGAGCAGGGCCAGCATGAAGCCCTTTTTGATCCTGAAGTCGAAGCGGGCGAGCGCGTATCCGCCGGCGAGGGCGACGACGGTGGTGCTGATGAGCACCGCCACGCCGATGAGCAGGCTGTTCTGGAAGAAGATCCCGAAGCTGCGCTCGTTCCACACCTTCTCGAAGTGCGCGGTCGTTATCGGCCAGGGCACCAGCGAGGTGGAGCCGGCGGGCCGGACGGCGAAGAGCAGGATCCAGTAGAACGGGATCAGGGTGAAGAGGAGGTAGATCCCGAGGGGCAGATAGATCTGCCAGCGGGGCACCTCGTCCCAGGCGCGGTGCCTGCCGCGGCCCGCGGCGGGCGGGGTCCGGTCGGGCGGCGGTGCCGCCTGAGCGGCCGGGGCGGCCGGGGCCGGGCTGAGAGTGGACTCGGCTGTCACTTGCCGTCGCCTCCGAACTTGCTCAGGCGCAGATAGACCATGGAGCAGAAGAGAAGGATCACGAACGCCACCGTGGTGAGCGCGGAGGCGTAACCGAAGTTGTGGGCGTCGACGCTGGTGTGGGCGATGTACAGCGGCAGGGTGGTCGTCTCGCCCGCGGGGCCGCCGCCGGTCAGCGTGTAGAGGAGGTCGACGTTGTTGAACTCCCAGACCGCGCGCAGCAGTGTGGAGAGGACGATCGCGTCCCGGATGTGGGGCAGTGTGATGTGGACGAACTGGCGGATCCGGCCCGCCCCGTCGACCTCGGCCGCCTCGTACAGGTCCTTGGGTACGGACTGGAGGTCGGCGAGGATGAGGATGGCGAAGAACGGCACCCCGCGCCAGAGGTCGGCGACGATCGCCGCGGGGAACACGGTGGCCGTGTCGGAGAGCCAGGACGTGCCGTACGTGCCGATGCCCATGTCCGCCAGATAACGGCTGATACCGGTCTGGGAGTTGTAGAGCAGCACCCAGATCGCGGAGGTGAGCACACCCGAGACGGCCCACGGGGAGAAGACGAGGGCCCGGCCCAGGGCGCGGCCGACGAAGGTCTGGTTCACGATGAGGGCGAGCGCGAGACCGAAGAGGAGCTGGAGCGTCACCTCGACGACGACCCACTTGAGGCTGAAGGTCAGCGTCCCCCAGAAGTGCGGGTCGTCCGTGAAGATCCGGGTGAAGTTCTCCAGGCCGGCGAAGCCGTTCCGCCAGGGCTTCGTGGGGTTGTAGTGCTGGAGGCTGTAGTAGAAGACGCTGAGCACCGGGTAGGCGATGAAGCCCAGCATCAGCAGTCCGGCGGGGGCGATGAGCAGGTACGGAAGTCGGCGGGGGGCCGCTCCCGTGCGGCGGCGCCTCCGTGCCGTGACGGCTTGGGGCGATGGGGTCACAGCTGAGGCCATGACGGCGGCTCCGTTCTCGGTGAAGCGCTTCGCGAACGACGTTCGAGATATCGGACAAGAGGGGTCGGGTGGGGCTGGTGGGCCTTCCGGGCCGGGACTGCCGGGAGTTCGAGGGCGGGTCTCAGCCCGCGTACGGATCGGGGGTCGCTCCCGGCCTGGCCAGGAACTCGAAGTCGCAGCCGGTGTCGGCCTGGGAGATCTGCTCCATGTAGAGCGCGCCGTAGCCGCGCTCGTAGCGGGCCGGCGGCGGTGTCCACGCGGACCGGCGGCTGTCCAGCTCCTCGTCCGTGACGTGCAGATGGAGGGAGCGTGCCGCGACGTCGAGGGTGATCGTATCGCCCGTACGGACGAGGGCAAGGGGTCCGCCGACATGGGATTCGGGCGCCACGTGCAGCACACACGCCCCGTAGCTCGTCCCGCTCATCCGGGCGTCGGAGATCCGCACCATGTCCCGGACGCCCTGCTCCAGGAGGTACCGGGGGATGGGCAGCATGCCGTACTCCGGCATCCCGGGCCCGCCCTTGGGACCCGCGCCGCGCAGCACGAGGACGTGCTCGGCGGTGATGCCCAGCGCAGGATCGTCGATGGTCCGCTGCATCGAGCGGTAGTCGTCGAAGACGACCGCGGGACCCGTGTGCCTGAGCAGCCGCGGCTCGGCCGCGATGTGCTTGATGACCGCGCCGTCCGGGCAGAGGTTGCCGCGCAGCACCGCCACCCCGCCCTCGGCGGCCAGCGGCCTCGACCGGAGGCGGATCACCTCGTCGTCGTGGACGAGGGCCCCGTCGAGCTGCTCCCGCAAGGTGGCGTGGGAGACGGTGGGCCGGTCCAGGTGCAGCACGTCGGTGAGCCGCGAGAGGAAGCCCGTCATCCCGCCCGCGAAGTGGAAGTCCTCCATCAGGTACTGCCCGCCCGGCCGCAGGTTCGCCAGGACCGGAACCGTCCGCGCGATCCGGTCGAAGTCGTCCAGCGTCAGCTTCACCCCCGAACGCCCCGCCATCGCGATCAGATGGATCACCGCGTTGGTCGAACCGCCCAGCGCGAGCACCGCGGCCACCGCGTCCTCGTACGCCTCCCTGGTCAGCAGCCGCGAGAGCCGCAGGTCCTGACGGACCAGCTCCACGATCCGCAGCCCCGAGGCGGCGGCCATCCGGTCGTGCCCCGAGTCCACCGCCGGCACCGAGGAGGCACCCGGCACGGTCACGCCCAGGGTCTCCGCGGCGGCGGTCAGCGTGGACGCCGTGCCCATCGTCATGCAGTGGCCGGGGGAGCGGGCGAGACCGCTCTCCAGCTCCGCCATCTCACAGTCGCCGATGAGCCCGGCCCGCTTCTCGTCCCAGTACTTCCACATGTCCGTACCGGAGCCGAGGGTCTCGCCCCGCCAGTGCCCCGGGAGCATCGGACCGGCAGGCACGAAGACCGTCGGCAGGTCGACCGAGGCCGCGCCCATCAGGAGCGCCGGGGTCGTCTTGTCGCAGCCGCCCATGAGGACGGCCCCGTCCACCGGGTAGGAGCGCAGCAGCTCCTCCGTCTCCAGGGCGAGGAGGTTGCGGTAGAGCATGGGGGTCGGCTTCTGGAAGGTCTCCGACAGGGTGGAGACCGGGAACTCGAGCGGAAAACCGCCGGCCTGCCACACCCCCCGCTTCACGGCCTGCGCCCGGTCCCGCAGATGGACGTGGCAGGGGTTGATGTCGGACCAGGTGTTGAGGATCGCGATCACCGGCTTGCCGAGATGCTCCTCGGGCAGATAGCCGAGCTGCCGGGTGCGGGCGCGGTGGCTGAACGAGCGCAGCCCGTCCGTGCCGTACCACTGGTGGCTGCGCAGCTCCTCGGGCCGCTTCTCCGGCCGGCCGTCGGGGGTCGGCGTGCTCATGCCGACCAGCCGGCGGCTATCGCGGCGACCTCGGCCCGCTCGCCCTCAGGGAGTTCCCGGCTCGGCGGGCGGACCGCGCGGCGGCACAGGCCGAGGGAGGCGAGGGCCTCCTTGACCACGGTCACGTTGTCCGCGCTGCCGTTCGCCGCGCGCAGCTCCTCGAAGCGGCGGATCCGCTCCCACACCTTCATGGCGGCGGGGAAGTCGCCGGCCCGCAGGGCGCCCAGCATCTCAAGGGAGACCGCGGGGGAGACGTTGACCAGGCCGGAGGTGAAGCCGGTCGCGCCGCTCGCGAAGTACGCGGGCGCGTACGGCTCGGCGAGGCCGGCCACCCACACGAACCGGTCGAGGCCCGCGTCCCTGGCGAAGCCGGCGAACCGGGCCGCGTCGGGGACCGCGTACTTCACGCCGATGACGTTGGGGCAGACGGCGCCGAGTTCGGCGAGCCGGGCCCCGCTCAGCAGCGGGTTGCGGATGTAGGGGACGACACCGAGCTCCGGGACGGCCTCGGCGATGGCCCGGTGGTAGTCGACCCAGCCGCTCTCGGAGACGTACGGGTGGACGGGCTGGTGGACCATCACCATGCCGGCGCCGGCCGCGCGGGCGTGGCGGGCGGCCTCGACCGCCGTCGGCACGTCGTGGCCGACACCGACCAGGACCGTGGCCCGGTCGCCGGCCTCCTCGACGGTCACCTCGGTGAGGGAGCGGCGCTCCTCGGGGGTGAGGGCGTAGAACTCCCCGGTGTTGCCGTTCGGAGTGAGGGTGCGGACCCCGCCGTCGAGAAGCCGGCGCAGCAGCGCCCGGTGGGTGGCGGTGTCCACGGAGCCGTCCTCGGCGAACGGGGTGACCGGAATGGCCACGACGTCGGCGAGGGCGGCCCTCAGGGTCTCGAATTCGATGCTCACGTGCTGCTGCCCGCTCATTCGCTGTCCAGGGGGGAGTGGGGGAAGGCGCGCTCGACGAACGAGGCGATGTGGTCGTGTACGGCCCGGCCCGCCCCGTCGACGTCGCCCGCGGTGGCCAGCCGCAGGATCTGCTCGTGCTCCGCCGCCTCGCGCTCCCAGGAGGGGACGGCGGCCCAGGCGACCGTGGAGACGAGCGCGGCCTGGTCGCGGACCTCGTCGAGCATGCGGCCGAGCAGCGGGTTGCCGCAGGGCAGGTAGAGCGCGCGGTGGAAGTCGCGGTTGGCCAGGGACCGTTCGGCCGGGTCCTCGGCCGCGGCCGCCCGGCGCAGGGCCTCGTCGGCCGCGTCGAGCGGGGCGCGGGAGGCGACGGCGCGGCGGACCGCCTCCGGCTCGAGGAGCAGACGTACGTCGTAGACGGCGCGGGCCATGTCCGCGTCGACCATCCGGACCGTGACGCCCTTGTACTGGCTCATCACCACGAGTCCGCTGCCCGCGAGGGTCTTGAGCGCCTCGCGGACGGGGGTCTTCGACACCCCGAAGCGCGCGGCGAGTTCGGTCTCCACGAGCGCCTGTCCGGGTCTGAGTCCGCCGGTGAGGATGTCGTGCTTGATCGCTTCCAGGACGTACTGGGTGCGGGAGGGGATGGGACTGGGGGCGAAGGCCATGGCGCGCTCTCAGATCTCATGTATCGCGTCTCATATATGACGTACGAAGTGCAACGGGCATGAAGCTATGGGGGCGTTCGTGTTTCGTCAATGCTTCGCGCAAGCGTTTTCTACGGCCCGGATCCTGGGGAGGTCTGGTTCAGCGTTTTGTTTTCTGACCGCTTCACCGCCCACGCGACTGCTTCTGGATGCGCGAGTACCAGTGGTCGGACTTCCGCTGGGACCCCGAGACCTTCCCCGACCCCGAGGACATGCCGGCCCGGCTCAAGGCCCGGGGGCTGCGCGTCGGCATGTGGATCGACCCGTACATCGCCCAGAAGTCGGAGCTCTTCGCGGAGGCCGCGGCCCGGGGCCTCCTGGTCCGCAGGCCCAACGGCGACGTGTGGCAGTGGGACCTGTGGCAGCCCGGCATGGCCCTCGTCGACTTCACGAACCCCGAGGCCAGGACCTGGTTCCAGGACAAGCTGCGGCCCCTGCTCGCGCAGGGCGTCGACTGCTTCAAGACCGACTTCGGCGAGCGCGTCCCCACCGACGTCGTCTGGCACGACGGCTCGGACCCCGAGCGCATGCACAACTACTACGCCCAGCTCTACAACCGGACCGTCTTCGACCTGCTGGAGAAGGAGCGCGGCACCGGCGAGGCCGTCCTCTTCGCCCGCTCGGCCACCGCCGGCGGCCAGCAGTTCCCCGTCCACTGGGGCGGCGACTGCCGGGCCTCCTTCGAGGCCATGGCCGAGTCCCTGCGCGGCGGCCTCTCGCTCTCCCTGAGCGGCTTCGGCTTCTGCTACGAGATCACCCGCACGCCGGAGGGCCCCGGGTCACGGTGAGCGGAACGGAACTGCCGTACGAGGTACGGCTTCTGGCGCCGGGCGGGCTCGACGGCTGAGCCCCTGCGGCCCCTCCCTCCTGACGGGAGGGAGGGGCCGTAGGGTCGGACCATGACGAACACGCGGACGACACGAGACCCCGGACAGCGCAAGAAGGACGTCCTGGTGCGCCTCACGGACGAGGTGGACATCTGGGTGTCCTCCGCGGCCGGCGACGGCACGCCGTACCTCGTGCCCCTGGCCTTTTACTGGGACGGCGCCGACATCTGGCTGTGCACCCGGCTCACCAACCCCACCGGGCGCAACCTCAGCACCGGCGGACGGACGCGGCTCGCGCTCGGAGACACCCGGGACGTGGTGCTGCTCGACGGCGAGGTGACGAGCCTCGCCGTCGCGGACGTGCCGACGGAGGCGATCGAGGGGTTCGCCGCCAAGTGCGGCTGGGACCCGAGGGGCTCGGGCCCCGCGTACGTCTGGTTCCGGGTCCGTCCCACCGCCGTGGAGGCCTGGCACGAGGAGCCCGAACTCGTCGGCCGCCACCTCATGCGGGACGGCGTCTGGGTGGTCTGAGCCCGCCGCCGGGCTCCCGTCATGCCGCGGGGCGCCGCCCTACCCGGGCCCCGGCGGGTCCCCCGCGGGATGAGTGGTGGCTGTCGGTGTCACGGTCATGCGCCGTCCGCCGGGTTCCTCAGGACCTCGATCACGCTCGCGTAGCTGTCGGAGCCATGGCCCGCGGCCTTGGCCCGTTCCATGGCGGACTTCAGGAGTTCGGGCAGGGCGTTGTCGATGCCGCGGGCCGCCGCGGCGTGGATGAGATGGTCGATGGCCGCGATCTGCACGTCGACGGTGGCGTCGTCGCCCGGGTAGCGGCCGGCGTCCACCTGGGGCGCGTAGGTGGTCAGGAAGCCGGTCACGGTGGTCAGCCAGCGGATCGCGACAGGGGTGAAGGCCGTGGCCGGTATCTTCTCCGCGCCGACCAGCGCGGTGCCGTGCAGCCATCCGGTCATGGTGGACCACATCAGGCCGAGCAGAGCGGCGTCGTAGAGGGAGGCCAGGCCCGGGTCGGTGCCCAGGTACAGGGGATCGCCCAGGGCCCCCAAGGTCGGACGATGGGCCTCGAAGACGGTGTGGGAACCGCTGTAGAGGAACATCGTCTCGGGGCTGCCGACTCCGGGCGGAGTGGTCAGGATCGCGCCGTCGAGATAGTCGGCGGCGTACGACCGGGCCCACGCGGCGGCCTCGTCGGCCTGCTCGGGAGAACCGGAGGTGAGGTTGACCAGGACCTTGCCCGCGAGGGAGCCGGCGACGGGGTCGAGGACGGTGTGCAGCGCCTCGTAGTCCAGTACGCAAGCGATGGTCACGGGACTCGCCGCGATCGCCTCCTCGGGTGTCGTGGCCAGCCGGGCACCCCGGTCGACCAGCGGCTGGGCCTTGTGCGCCGAGCGGTTCCACACGGTGGTCTCGTGGCCCTGCTCCAGCAGTACGGCGGCCAGCGCCGAGCCCATCGAGCCCAACCCCATGACGGTCACTGAGGAATGATCAGAATGCATGTCAGAACTCCCTGTTCGTCCGCCTGCGGCGGTCGGTCACGTGAGGACCAAGATCGCAGCGCGCGGCGGTCGGGAACAGTGACGCCGGTGACGGCGACCACCAAATTCCTGCCGTACCCTTCGAGGCATGAATCCTGGTTCCGTCGCCTTGGTCGTGACCGAGGACATCGGATTCCCCTCTTGGGATCTGTACGAGTTGAGCGTCCCCTGCACCGTCTTCGGGAAGCCCCAGCCCGACCTGGCAGACCCCTGGTACGACCTGCGGCTGTGCAGTACGGGGGAGCGTCAGCAGGACGACTCCCCGACCGGGACCGGGCTGTCACTGCGGACCCGCTACGGGCTCGACGACCTCGTCGGCGCCGACACGGTCATCGTGCCCTCGGTGCCCGACCCCTGTGTCGACGAGGGCAGGCCGCTGCCGCGGAACCTGATCACGGCCCTGCGCAACGCCTACGACGCGGGCGCCCGCATGGTCTCCCTGTGCACCGGCGCCTTCGCACTCGCCGAGGCGGGTCTGCTCGACGGACGACGCGCCACCGCCCATTGGATGCACACCGCTCAACTGGCCGAGCGCTACCCGAAGGTACGGGTCGACGACTCGGTGCTGTACGTGGACGAGGGCGATGTGCTCACCAGTGCCGGGCTGACCGCCGGACTCGACCTCTGCCTCCACCTGGTACGTCGTGACCTGGGTGCGCACGTCGCCAATCAGCTGGCCCGGCGGATGGTGGTGCCCGCCCACCGGCCCGGCGGCCAGGCGCAGTTCATCGACCTGTCCGTGCCCCCCACCGACGACGGGAGCCTGGGGCCCGTACTGGACTGGGCTCGTACGCACCTGGACCAGCCCCTGACGGTCGAGGACCTGGCGCGGCGTGCGGCGATGAGCCCGCGGACCCTCTACCGGCGACTCCAGGCGGCCACCGGGACGACTCCACTCCAGTGGCTCCTCAACCAACGCCTCGGACGGGCCCAGAGCCTGCTGGAATCGACGGACCTGCCGATCGAGAAGGTCGGGGAACTGAGCGGCCTCGGCACGGCGAACAACCTCCGCCACCACTTCCTCAAACAGGTCGGGGTGTCGCCGAGCGACTACCGACGGGCCTTCCCCCGGACGATGTCCGGTGACGCCAAGGGCGACGGGGCCGCGTAGGGCGGAACGGTGATCGGGTCCATGCAGCGCGCGGTCACGGAGAGCTCGGACTCCGGTCCGGGGTGATTGCCCATGCGGTGGACCGGCGCGACGGTCCTCGCCGCCGTAGTCACGGCCGCTCCCGGTGGCCAGTGCGTGGAGGTCGCCCACAACCTCGTGCCCACCCTCGGAGTCTTCCCCGTCCGGGACTCGAAGGTCCCGGACGGTCCGGGCCTCGCCGTCTCCGCCGCCGCCTTCGCGGCCTTCGTCGACTTGGTCAAGGCGCGGCGGCCCGGCGTCTGCTGAGAAACGGGCGGGGCGACCCGGGGCGCCGTGGTCAGCGGTAGTCGTCCGGGTGGCCCTGCATCCACGTGTTGATGAAGTCACGGGTGCCGATGAGCAGCTTCTCGTGCTTCTTCAGGTTCTCGTAGGAACTGTCCCCGGCCAGCGCCTCGTTGAGCTCGGCGATCTTCTGGATCGGCTCGGGGAAGTGTCCGGGCCCCTTGGGGTCGGCCTTCATCGCCCCGTCCAGCTCCTGGAGTTCCTTGTGGACGCGGCCGAGGAAGTAGGCGCAGTCGGCAGCGCAGGAGTCGTAGAGGGTGGCCTGCAGGGTGGCGAAGGCGTCACGGACCTTCTCGCCGGGGGCGGGGGCGAGTTCGCCGGTCGGGGTGGAGGTCGCGGCCGCCCCGGGGGCGGCGGTGGGCTCGGCCGTGGTGGTCCCCGCCTCGGGCGCCGTGGTCGTGGCCGCCGTCCCCGGGCCCGTCGCCGGACGGTCGGGCTCGGGGGTCGTGCCGCAGGAGACGGCCAGGGCCGCCAGAGCGACGGCGACCAGCGCGGCACGTCGTACGGACATCTTGTCGATCATGTGGAGCCCTCCCCGGTGTCATGGACCGGGCGAGCCTATCCCGCACGTGATCAGGGCCCGGCACCGGAGGTGCCGGGCCCCGGTGAGGTGTCCCGCCGCGCCGGAAGGAGACCGGCGGGTCACCCGTCGTCGCCTTCTCCGGACCCTCAGCCGGAGAAGGCGACGTGCGCGAGGCGCACCGGCCCGCGCAGCTCGACGCGGAGGTCCGTCACGTCCCGGAGGTGACAGGCCGCCCCCACGGTGGTGAAGGCGTACGGGCCGTCCGTCGGCCCCACCGTGACGCGGGCGAGGACGGTCGTCCCGTCGGCCCCGGAGAACGTCACCTCGCCCGCCTCCGAGGCCGTCACGGCGACCTCCGTGACACCGTCGCCGAAGTCGCACGCGCGGTAGAGCAGGGTGCCGGGCACGCCCGGGGCCGCCGGGGCGACCGCGTCGCCGGAGACCTGGGAGCGGTCCACGATGACCGTGCCCGTCTGCTCGTCGTACCCGGCGGCCTCCAGGCCGGCCTCCAGGACCGGCCGGGGGCCGGGCGCGATGCCGGTCAGTTCGATCCGGACGGTACGGTGTGCCTCCGCGCTGGAGGGCCCGGCCAGGAACTCGTACGTCCCCGGCTCCACCGCCCACCGCCCGTGCGCCACGTCCCAGTACGCGAGCGCCGACAGCGGCACCGTGAAGGCGAGCGACGCCGAGGCGCCCGGCGCCAGGTGGATCCGCTCGTGGGCGACGAGCTCCCGGTGCGGGCGCGGTACGGACGGCGTCACCGCGCGCGCGTACACCTGGACCACCTCGTCCGACGCGACGGCGCCCGTGTTGGTGACCGCGCAGTCGATGCGTACCGTCTCCCCCTCGACGGTCGTGGACAGTTCCCCGTACCCGAAGGTCGTGTACGAGAGACCGTGCCCGAAGGGGAAGAGCGGCGTCCCGTCGAAGTACAGATACGTCTGACGCCCCCCGATCACGTCGTAGTCGAGGAGATCGGGCAGGTCCGCATCGGTCGCGTACCAGGTCTGCGGGAGCCGCCCCGCCGGGGAGACGTCACCGGCCAGGACGCGGGCCAGCGCCGTGCCCGCCGCCTGTCCGCCGTGCGCGGTCCACAGCAGGGCCGGGAGCGTGGCGGCGGCCTCCGGCACCGCGTACGGGTAGGACGAGACCAGGACGAGGACGGTCCGCGGGTTCGCCGCGTGCGCGGCGCGCCACAGCCGGTCCTGGTGGGCGGGCAGGGCGAGCGTCGTACGGTCCTCGGTCTCGCGGCCGTTGATGTGCGGGTCGTTCCCGGCGACGACGACCACGACGTCCGCCGCCGCGGCGGCCCGGGCGACCGTGTCCTCGCCCCGCTCGACGGTCTCGACCGAGAACACGTCGGCGGATCCGCGGTCGGCGGCAACCTTCACGCCGTCGGCGGCGACAGAGACGTAGCCACCCGTCCCCAGGTGCAGAAGGAGGTGCCCGTCACCGTGGTCCGCGTCGCCATCGTGGTTCCCCGCGTCCTCCAGCCGGAAGGTCTCCTGGACGACCCAGCCACCCGGCTCGTCCGCCGAGGCGCGGACGAAACCGTCCTCGGCGACCGACAGGTACCGGCCGTCGGGGGCGCGCAGGGTCAGCACCCCGTCGCCCCAGTCGACCAGGGCCAGCTCCGAGCCCTCCCCGTCGGCGGTCAGCGGCGGAAGGTCGGTGCGACCCGCGGTCAGCGCCGGGTCGAGCGCGCCCTCCGCACCCCGTACCGGGCCGGCCGCCCCGCTCTCCGGCACCCGCAGCAGCGCGCCGGACGCGGTGCGCAGCCGTACCCGGTCCACCCCCTCGGCGAACGTCACCCGGTCCGCGCCGAACCGTTCCCGCAGCCCGTCGAGCGGCGAGGACCGGTGCAGCAGCGCACCGCTGTACCAGTCCAGCTTGCAGGCGTCGCCGAGCAGCCCCACCACGGCGATCCGCTCCGGCCGCCCGAGCGGCAGCAGCGGCCCGTCCGCGCCCGGGACCGCCTTCTCGTCCCGAGGTCCCTCCGCGCCCGGAAGTCCCTTCTCCTCCAGCGGCCCGCCCGCGCCCACGGGTTCGTTCCTGAGCAGGACGACCGCCGCCTCTGCCGCCTCCAGGGCCAGCCCCCGGTGCTCGGGGGTGTCGAAACGGTCCTCGTCCCCGTACGGGCCCGAGTCGGGGTCGAACTCGCCCAGCAGACACCGCACGGTGAGCTGGCGCCGTACGGCCCGGTCCACGTCCTCCGGGCCGATGAGGCCGAGGTCGAGCGCCCCGCGCAGCCGCCCCAGGGTGACCGAGGCGTCCGTGCCGTGGTCGGTGAAGGAGTCGACCCCGGCGCGCAGCGATGCCGCCAGGGCCTCCTCGTGGGTGGCGAAGTACCCCTGGGAGTCCGCGAGGTTGGACGGCGCGCCCGCGTCCGAGCAGACGAACAGCTCCTGGTCCGTCCAGGTCCGCAGCTCGTCCCGCAGGTACGGGGAGAGGTGGTTCGGACGCCCGTTGACCAGGTTGTACGCGGGCATCACCCCGGCCACCGCGCCCGCCTCGACGGCGCCGCGGAAGGCCCGCAGGTCGTACTCGTGCAGCACCCGGGGCCGTACGGAGGCCGAGGAGGTGTCGCGCGCGGTCTCGTTGTTGTGGGCCAGCCAGTGCTTGAGGACCGGTGCCGTGCGCCAGTACACGGGATGGTCGCCGCGCAGCCCCCTGGTGTACGCGGTGGCGATCGCGGAGGTCAGGGCGGGGTCCTCCGCGTACCCCTCCTCGCCGCGCCCCCACAGCGGGTGGCGGAGCAGGTTCACCGTGGGCGCCCAGACGTTGAGGCCCGCCCGGTCGTCCTTGGCGCGCATCGCCCGCACCTCGCGGGAGACCGCCTCGCCGACGCGGCGCACCAGTTCCGGGTGCCAGGTCGCGCCCAGGCCCACGGACTGCGGGAACACCGTCGCGGGTCCCAGCCAGGCGGCGCCGTGCAGGGCCTCCTGGCCGGTGCGGAAGGCGGCGAGGCCGAGGCGGTCGACGGCGAGCGTGAACTGGTGCAGCAGCGCGAGGCGTTCGTCGGCGGTGAGCCGGCCGAGGAGGTCGTCGACGCGCCGGGCGACGGGAAGGGCCGGGTCACGGAAGGGCGGCCGGTGTGCGGTCACGTGCGAGTCCCTTGGCAGAGGAGTGTGTCGTCAGGACGAGGAATTCGAAGCGCTTCGATGCTCCGGCCGACGGGAACGGGTGTCAAGGCGTACGGGGCGCCGATTTCCCGTTCCCGGGCTGGTACTTGGCGGGCGCGCAACGATCGCGGGAACCCCGAGATTCTTGGGAACGACTCTTGCCGCGCCCGTGACGTTCACTTAACCTCGCAGCAATATCGAAGCGCTTCAACTCGACCGTCGGCGGCGCCCGGGGCTCCGGCCCGCCCGCACCACCTCCACCACCGCAGCCGGCCGGCACCTCGACGGTCGCCGTATGTCCTGGCGCGTGCCATGAAGGGTTGACGCAATGACGCCGAACGCCGTCTCCCCGGGCTCCCGGAGATCCACCCCGAGCCGGAGTGACTCCGGGCAGAGCCGGAGGGGCTTCCTCGCCTCCACCGCCGTCGCCGCCGCGGTGGCCGGCGGCGTCCCCCTGTTCGTGGCCTGCGGCGGCGGCGGTACGGACACCGGGAAGCCGCCTACCGGGGAGGCGAACTCGACGGCCTGCCCGCCGTCCTCCGCAACGGCCGCGCCCGGTACGTCTCCACCCTCCCCGAACCCGAGGGCCTCCGCGCGCTCCTCGCCACCGCGGCCCACCGGGCCGGGGTCCGGCCCGTCCTCGACGACCTGCCCGAGGGCGTCGAAGCCGTCCGCCGCGGCGACCTCCTCTTCCTCCTCCACCACGGCCGCGGACCCGGTCACCGTGCCCCTGCCCGGCCGCCACCACGAGCTGCTCACCGGCACCACGGTCGAGGAGGCGGTGAAGCTGGAGCGGTACGGCGTCGCGGTCCTCGACGCACACGAGCGCGCACCGGACCCCGTACCGAGGGAGCTTCCGTGATCCACGGCACCTGGGAACCCGCGCCCGCCGCCCGCTGGGAGGACGCCTTCCTCGCCGGGAACGGCCGCCACGGCGCCCTCGTCCACGGCGACCCCGTCGACGACCGGGTGATCGTCACCCACCACACCCTCGTACGGCCCGGCAACCCGCCCGGCGGGACCGCGCCGCCCCGGCTCGCCGCCGCGCTCCCCGCTCTTCAGGACGCCCTGCTCGCGGGGGACCCGACAGCGGCGGAACGGTTCACCGACGGGCGGCCGCTGCGCTGGGTGCGGCCCTTCCACCCCGGCTTCCTGACCCGGGTACGGAGCACGCCCGCCACCTCGGACGTACCTGTGCGGCGGTCCGTGGACTTCACCACCGGGGTCGTCACCTGCGTGAGCGGGGAACGGCGCAGCGAGGTCTTCGTCTCCCGCGCGGACGACGTCCTCGTCCAGCACGTCACCTCTCCCGGCCCCGTCGTCGAGATCGAGCTCGACCACCGGCTGCCCGGCGTCCCCGCCGACCTCGGCGCGGGACGCGGCGTCGCCACCGCGCGCGGCGAGACCCTCCTCACCCTGCGGGCCCGCTACCCCGGAAGCCCCCTCGGCTACACCGGGCTCACGCTGCTGCTCACCGACGGCGGCCGCACCACGGTCACATCCGGCGGCGTCCGCGTCGAGGGCGCCGGGCGGCTGCTGCTCCTCACCCGGGTGCGGAGCCACGCCGGAGCCGTCGACACGACCCGCGAGACCGACACCCTGCGCGCCCTGACCGGCGGCCCGACCTCCGGGGATCCCACGACGCTCCACGCCCGGCTGCTCGCCCGCCACACCGCCCTGCACACCGCCGCCTACCGGCGCGTCACCCTCGACCTCGGGGCCGACGAGGCCGAGCGGGCCCTCCCCGGCTCGGCCCTCCTCCGCCGTCCCGGAAGCCCCGCGCTCCTCGAACGCCTCTTCGCGGCGGGCCGCTACCACCTGCTCTCCTCCTCCGGCGCACGGCCGCCCCGCCTCACCGGGCTCTGGACGGGTGACTGGAACACGGCGTGGGCGGGGGCGTTCACCACCAACGCCAACCTCAACCTCCAGACCGCGTCCTCCGTCGCCGCCGACCTTCCCGAGGTGACGGCGGCCCACGCCTCCCTGGTGCACGGACAGCGGGACGACTGGCGGGAGAACGCCAGGGCGATCTTCGGCACCCGGGGCATCGTCGCCCCCTCCCACACGGACGGCGTCTCGGGGTACACGTACCACTTCAGCCGCGAGTACCCCCTCCACCTGTGGACCGCGGGCGCCGACTGGCTCCTCAAACCGCTCCTCGACGACGAGGAGACGAACGGCACACGGGACCCGAGGACATCGGCCGCCCTCGCCGAACTCGCCCTCTTCTACGAGGACTTCCTCACCCGCACAGGACCCGACGGACGCATCGTCGTCGTCCCCTCCTACTCCCCGGAGAACCGTCCGCGCGGCGGGAGCTGGGGAGCCGTCAACGCCACCATGGACATCGCCGCCGCCCGGCACGCCCTGCACGCGGCCGCCGACCGCGCGCCGGCCGGGGACGCCGACCGCCTGCGGGCGCTCGCCGGCCGACTCCCGGAGTACCGCGTCAACGACGAGGGCGCGCTCGCCGAATGGGCCTGGCCCGGCCTCGGCGACCGCTACGACCACCGGCACCTCAGCCACCTCTACCCCGTCTGGCCGCTGGACGAGATCAACCCGTACGACACCCCCGCCCTCGCCCGGGCCGCCCGGCGCGCCCTCGAACTCCGGGGCAGCGAGAACGACTCGGCCCACGGGCACCTCCACCACGGACTGGTCGCCGCCCGGCTGCGGGACGCGGCCCGCACCGGCGCCGCCCTCGACCGCGTCCTCACCGGCGACTACTTCCACGACTCTCTGATGAGCGCGCACTACCCGGCCCGCGACGTCTACAACGCCGACGCCGCCCACGCCCTGCCCGCTCTCGTCGTCGAGGCCCTCGTGCAGTCCACGCCCGCCCGGCTCGTCCTGCTCCCCGCGCCGCCCGCCCGGTACCCGCGCGGCCGGCTCACGGGCGTACGAACCCGTTTCGGCGCCCGCCTCGACCTCAGCTGGTCACCGGGCACGTACGAGGCGGTCCTGCGCCCGGACCGGGACGCGGAGATCGACCTCAGGACACCGACGGGGGCGACCCGTCTCGTCCTGCGCGCCGGAGCGGAACGGACCGTCGGCTCCGAAAACTCCTGACGAAATGATCTCCTGGGGGTTTGGCCGAGCCGAAGCGCGACAGCTGTCACATAGGCAGGCTCGTTGCCACCGGCAAGGCCGTAGGCGCACAGGTGAGACTTTGGGGTTCCGTATCCTCACGCTCGACGTCCGCACGAGCTCGTTGAGCATGTGTGCAAGAACGAGACGTTCTCGCAGCTCGGAGCCGGTTTCGGGATATCCCAGGCCACCGCCTGGCGGTACGTCGACGAGACCTTGGACGTCCTGGCCTCCTGGGCGCCCGGGCTCCATTGGGGAACCGTCTCACGACCAGACAAGTCGACCTTCGGTGAACCGACAGACCGGGGAGCTTCCACCGGCGATCCTCGTCAGCGTCGCCGCCACGGAGTCGAAATACTCGGCCATCGATTCGTACTCGCCCGTGACCGTGGGGCCACCCACGAACCACCTGCCGACGCGCCCGTCCCGTACATCGACGAACTTTCCCATCCAGCCGTCCTGGTCCGACAGGAACGGGATCCACTCGTTACGCCAGAACGGGTGGTCCGGCTGGTCCGGAGGGTCGAATCCACCAGACGTGTATCGGTTCGCGTAGAGCCTCTCCATCGCCCTGATGCCCAGAAAGAAGCTTCCCTCGTCGGGGAACCCGTCGAAGCCGCAACACATCACGTCGTCGTCGAATTCTTCCTCCGGCAGATCCGGATTGTTCTGCAACAGCCACGTCCGCAGGTCCCCATGCAGGGAGATCCCCATACGTTCCTCGGCTGCCGCGAGCATCTGCTCCGTAGCGGGCCCCGGCAGATCCGCGTGATCGGCCGGCGCGTGCTCCCGAAGAAGACTCATCACACGCGTCCAACTCTCAGCCACACTCATCGCCCTCTGCCCTCCGTCCTCTCTACGGATGTCTCCGTCCGACTACGCCACTGCGGAGATCGGGAATTACCGGCCGGAGAACCTTGCAGGGATGGTACTTCGAGCATGCGTTCCATCCGTCCCCACGATCTCGCGGACCGCGCCTACCAGGGCGCCGGCCCCTCTTTCCGCACCCCGCACTACCACCCCCGCGAACAGCCGCAGCAAGTACTGCGGATCGTGAAGATCGAACGGTGCGTTGCGCGGCCAGTCCTCGACACTCGTCTTGACCGCACCACCGTCGGGACCGATCTCAACCTGCCGCAGCCGCCGTCCGTCCGGCCCGAGCTTCATCAAGAAGACCCTTCCCTCCTCGAACTCCGGCCGGCGCAAGTAGACACAGCCCCGTCCCACCAGGACGGCGAATCCGGGCTGCCGGCGCTGGGCACCCCTCTGAGCGCGGAAACTGGACAGCGGATTCGGATCCGGAGCGTCAAGGTGGGCCTCCTCCACGTCCCCACGGCATGAACGACCGGCCTGCGGGCCTGAGGTGAGCCCCGGCCGGGGGAACCGGGCGCTCGGGGTCGCACGTCCACCCGTACATGCTGATCGTCCTGGGGATACTCTTCGCCGTCGCGCCCGTCGTCGTCTGGATGACGATCGCCCGCACCCGCCCCGTCGGCTTCGCGATCGGCGGCACGCTGCTCGCCGGAGCCAGTCTGCTGATCAGTGTCCAGCACGGCTGGATCGACGTCCCCAGACCCGACGCCCATCTCATATTCACGGCTCTCGCGCCCCTGCTCATCGCCTGCGGCGCGGGACTGGAAGGACGGCACGAGAACTCTCCTCCCCCGCAATGGACCTCCCGCCGCAACGGAGCGATCGGCTTCCTGGGGATGCAGTTCGTCCTCACTCTCGTGGCCGGCCTCCTGTACGCGCTGTTGATCAGCGAAGGCTCGGAGGCCCCGCCGTCCAAGGCCCTCCCCTCATTGCCGCCGGGCATCAGCATGGTCAGCGAAGGCACCAGCTGCGGTTCCGGCGGCTGCTGGCGCGTCGCGACGGTCACCAGCGAGGACGGCCTGTCCCGCCCGGAGATCATCCGCGAACTGGGCCTCCAGCGGGAGAGCTGCCGTTCCAACGGCTGGCTGCTGGACCGGCGTGACCTGTGCGTCGGAGCCAGGGACAATGGCGAGAACGTCATCATCTATGTCGGCTTGGGATACTGAGAGGTCGTTTCCTGGTGCCGCATCAGACGACGTTGGCCTCGTCTCGTGGAGTGAGGCGGCGGGAGTTCTGGGCGGGAGGGCTTTGAGGCGCTTGTCGGCGGCGTTCTTGTTCCGTCAGGTGATGTAGCGGCGGAGCACGCTGCCCTGGGCCGCGTGGGTGGGTGTAGGTCGCGCGGCGTCGCCGTCGGGGCTCGCGGTCGGGCGGAGCAGGATGCGCAGGTGTCACAACAGGGTGCATGTTGCCTGATGCGGCACTGGGGCGTGTATCGAAAAAATTTTCGGAGCGGTCGTGGGGCCGCTCAACTAGGGTGCGGCCATGGCGAACTTTGTACTCATTGCAGGTGCGCGACTCGGATCGTGGGCGTGGGACGATGTGGTGCCGTATCTGCGTGCGGCCGGCCATGGGATCCACCCGCTGACGCTGTCCGGTCTCGCTGAGAAGCAAGGCGTGCCGGCCGGGCAGCAGACCCACGTCCAGGACATCGTTGATGAGGTCGAGCGCCAGGATCTGCGTGAAGTGGTCCTGGTAGGGCATAGCTACTCGGGTATCCCCAGCGGTCAGGCCGCCGAGCGGATCGGCGACCGGCTGGCGCACGTGGTCTTCCTTGACTCCAGTGTTCCGGCCGACGGTGAACCGTTCGTCTCCTCCTGGCCGGACGGCGGAGCGATGATGAGGGCAACGATCGCCGAGAACGGAGGATTCTGGCCGGTCGCGCCCGCGGCCCACTTCGAGGGTCACGGTCTCACCGATGAGCAGATCGCGCGGATCGTGGGCGGTTCGACGCCGCACCCGGGTGCCACGCTGACCGAACCCGCCGTGTTGGAAAGGCCGCTCGACGACCTCCCGGCGACTTACATCAAGTGCACGCTCGGTGACCCCGAGCCGAGCGACGACGTAGCCAAGCTGCTGACCAGCGGGCGCTGGCGGCTGATCGAGATGGACACCGGCCACTGGCCGATGTTCTCCCAGCCACGCGAACTGGCGCGGAACCTCCTCGACATTGCCGGGGTGTGACCGCAGTTCCATGCTTCCGGACTCCTTGCCGGCGTTGTGTCGACTGCGCTGATCACAGCCACTCGTAGATGGCCGCGATGAGAACGGTCGCCTCGTGGCGGACCGCGAGTGTGTCGTACCAGCGTGGCCACGGCCCAGTGCCTTTTGAGGCGATTGTTGCCGCACTCGACCGCATGCGAGCCTTGTAGCCCTGCCAAGGCGACGAACGAGTTGTGGGCGGTGCGCGCTGCGCCGCGGAGAACCTAAATGTGTCGACAGTGCTCCTCGGCACCCGGCACAGTGGCCACCCGTGACGAGCAGTGAACTGTGGACCCGTGAGACCGCCGACCGCTACGACGCCGGGGAGGCCGAACTGTCCTCGGCCGCCGTCCTCGGACCGACCCTCGCCTTCCTCGCCGAGCTCGCCGGAGACGGCCGGGCACTGGAGTTCGCCATCGGAACCGGACGGGTGGGCGTCCCGCTGAGGGAACGCGGCGTTCCGGTGGTGGGCATCGAACTGTCCGAGCACATGGCGGCGGTGCTGCGGCGCAAGGCGGACGAGGAGACGCTCCCGGTGACCGTGGGGGACATGGCCACCACCGTCGTGCCCGGCGAGTTCTCCCTGGTCTACCTCGTCTACAACACCATCACCAACCTGCTCACACAGGACGAGCAGGTCGAGTGCTTCCGCAACGCCGCACGGCATCTGGAGCCCGGCGGCCGGTTCGTCATCGAGCTGGGTGTGCCGCCGCTGCGGCTCCTGCCGCCCGGCCAGATCGCGGTGCCGTTCGATGTCTCCCAGCAGCATCTCGGCTTCGACACCTTCGACCTGGTCGAGCAGATGCTCGTCTCGCACCACTTCACCCGCGACGGCGACGACGGCCGCTACCGCCGTGAGAACTCCCGGCACCGGTACGCCTGGCCGGCGGAGCTCGACCTGATGGCACGGATCGCCGGGCTCGAACTGGAACGCCGGGTCGCGGACTGGGACGGAGCTCCGTTCACCCAGGACTCGGCGAAGCACATCTCCGTGTGGCGCAAGCCGGCCTGAGGTCGGCCACCGGGCCAGGCCGTCAACGTGGCTCCTGAACGCCGCCGCCAGGTGCCCGGTTCGCGTGGGGCGCGCGCGGTCGGTTCCTCGGCTGTGGTTGGCGCGCCGTCAGTTTCCCGGTTCGCGTGGGGCGGGGGGCGGGCCCGAGCTGTCGCGTACGGTCAGTTCGGGTGTGAGGAGTTCGACCCCGACGGCGTCCGCCGCCCCCTCCGGCCGGGTCAGGCGCGCGATCAGCCGCTCCACCGCCCGCCGGCCCAGCTCCTGCGCCGGGATCGCCACCGAGCTGAGCGCCACCGAGGCCTGCGCGGCGATCTGGTCGGCGCAGACCGCGACCACCGACACGTCCTCCGGTACGGCACGGCCCGTGCGCCGCAGCAGGGCGAGCAGCGGTTCGACCGCCGTCTCGTTCTGCACGACGAACGCGCTCGCCCCCGGCCGCTCGTCGAAGATCCGGGCGAGCACGCCCGCCACGGCGTCGTGCCCGCCCTCGCACGGCCGGTGCAGCAGACCGACACCGAGCTCGGAGGCGCGCTCGCGGAGCCCCCGCAGGGTCCGCTCGGCGAAGCCCGTGTGCCGTGCGTAGACACCGGGGGCCTCACCGATCACCGCGATCTCCCGGTGCCCGAGATCCGCCAGATGCTCCACGCACAGCGCACCGGCCGCCGCGAAGTCCAGGTCGACGCAGTTGAGGCCCGTGGGGTCGGCGGGCATGCCGACCAGGACGGCCGGCGGCCCCGCGGCGCGCAGCACCGGCAGCCGCTCGTCGTCGAGCTGGACGTCCATCAGGATCACCGCCTCGGCGAGACCGCTGCCGGTGACCCGGCGCAGCGCCGAGGGGCCCTCCTCCCCGGTGAGGAGCAGCACGTCGTAGCCGTGGGCGCGGGCGGCGGTGGCGACGGCGACCGCGATCTCCAGCATCACCGGCACGTACATGTCGGTGCGCAGCGGCACCATCAGCGCGATGATCCGCGAACGGCTGCTCGCGAGCGCGCGGGCGCCCGCGTGCGGCTGGTAGCCGAGCCGGTCGATGCTGGCCCGCACCCGCCGCCGGGTGGGATCCGAGATGGGCCGCTTGCCGCTGAGGACATAGCTCACCGTGCTGGCCGACACCCCTGCGTGCCGGGCGACCTCGGCAAGCGTGACCATCCGTTCTCCCCGCGGGCCGTGACTGAGGTGAATCGCTTCGACGACATCTGCCGAAAGCCGTCGAACCATCGCTTCCGACGCTCAGCGAGACCGTAACCCGACCGTGTTGACCTGTCCAGAGAGACCGCTCAAGAAGATCGAAGCGCTTCGATGTGAGGGCGAACGCACGGCAAGTCCGCCGGGAAGAGGCGGAGTTCGCCCGGCTGCCGGGAGTCGGCTGCCGGGAGCTGATCGGCGACATGCCCCCGTCCGCCCCGTGCCGGGCGGGCAGTTCGAGGACGAGCCGGGCGCGCCGGGCCTCGCCCGTGGGGCTCCGGGCGTCGCATGTGCGCCGCCGGGGCTCGGCTGTGGGGCCCGCTCAGGGGCGCAGAAGGACCTTGCCCGTGGCCGGGTCGCCGCCGCCCACCAGGGCGAGCGCCTCGCCGAACCGTTCGAGCGGGAACTCGTGGGTGACCAGCGGGGCCGGGTCGAGCAGCCCCAGGGAGAAGGCGCGCACCGCGTCGGCCCAGGCGGCGGAGGAGGCGCCGAAGACGCTGCGGACCTCCAACTGGCTGACGGACAGATGGACCGGGTCGATCCCGGTGGCCCCCGCCGTGAACATGCCGGTGAGCACCACCCGTCCGCCCCGGCGGGCGAGCAGACAGGAGGAGGCGGCCGTGGTCGGCGCCCCCGCGGTCTCCACGACGAGGTCGAAGCGCCCGGTCGCGCCCTCCGCCTCGCCCGGGGTGAGCGGCAGGGTCGCGCCGAAGCCCAGGGCCTTGCCGGCCCGTTCGGCGCGCGGGTCCACGACGGCGAGCTCGGCGGGGGAGGAGGCGGCGAGCCACTGGACGGCGAGCAGACCGAGCGTCCCGGCGCCGACCACGGCGATCCGCTCCCCGGGGCGCGGCCGCCCGGCGCGTACCGCCGCGGCCACGACGGCGGCCGGTTCGAGCAGGGCCGCGGCCCGGAGGTCCGTCCCGTCCGGCAGGGGGTGCAGCAGCCTCGCCGGTACGAGGAGGTGGTCGGCGAACGCGCCCGGTTCGGTGAACCCGGTCTCGGCGTACCCGGCCGTGCACAGGCTGGTCTCCCCGTACCGGCAGCGCTCGCACCGGCCGCAGGACCGGAAGCCCTCGGCGACGCACGGCCTGCCCAGGAGCGCGGGGTCGGCCCCGGTGCCGACCGCGTCCACGGTGCCGGACCACTCGTGGCCGGGCACCACCGGATAGCGGACGTAGCCGGGGGCCCTGCGGCCCTCGTACAGCTCGCGGTCGCTCATGCAGATCCCGGCGGCGGCGACCCGGACCCGTACCTCGCCGGGGCCGGGCTCGGGGACCTCGCGGCCGAGGAGCCGGTGCCTGCCGGGCCGCTCGACGAGGATCGCGCGGCTCGGAGCGCCGGAAGGGGCGGACGCGGCGGCGCTCACCTCGGCTGCCTCTTCTCCCAGCCCTCGGCCCACAGGTCGAACCGGGCCCGCTGCTGGGGGAACTCGGCCGCCGCGTCCACGTCGAGCTCGACGCCGAGGCCGGGGGCGTGGGGGACCGTGAAGCATCCGGTCTCCGGGTCGACCTCGGGAGCGCCGCGCACGACCTCCTTGATCTCGGCGTCCGCGAAGTCGTTGAAGTGCTCCAGGACCTTGAAGTTGGGGGTGCAGGCCGCCAGTTGGAGGGAGGTCGCGGTGAGCACCGAGCCGCCCACGTTGTGCGGGGCGACGAGGACGTAGTGGGTCTCGGCGGTGGCGGCGAGCTTCCTCGCCTCCCAGATGCCGCCGATGTGGCCGACGTCCGGCTGGATGATGTCGGCGGCCTGCGACTCGAAGAGCTCGCGGAACTCGATCCGGTCGTGGATCCGTTCACCGGTGGCGATCGGCAGGTCCACCTTCCCGGCCACCTTCGCGAGCGCCTTGAGGTTCTCCGGCGGCACCGGCTCCTCCAGCCAGGCCGGCCGGAACGGGGCCAGCTCACGGGCCAGCCGTACCGCCGTCGCCGGGGAGAAGCGTCCGTGCATCTCCACCATCAGCTCCGTGTCGGGGCCGATCGCGTCCCTGACCGCCTCGATCAGGGACACCGCGTACCGCGAGTGCTCGGCGTCCAGCTCGTGGTGACCGGTGCCGAACGGGTCGATCTTCAGTGCCCGGTAGCCGCGCGCCACGACCTCGCGGGCCGCCGCGTGGTACGCCTCCGGGGTGCGTTCGGTGGTGTACCAGCCGTTGGCGTACGCCTTGACCCGGTCGGTGACCTTCCCGCCGAGCAGCTGCCAGACGGGCACGCCGAGCGCCTTGCCCTTGATGTCCCAGCAGGCCATCTCCACGACCGCGATGCCGGACATGACGATCTCCCCGGCCCGGCCGAAGTCCCCGTACTTCATCCGCCGTACGAGGTCCTCGACCGCGAACGGGTCCGAGCCGGCGATGTGGTTGGCCTCCGCCTCGCGCAGATAGCCGATGAGCGCGTCGGTGTGGCCGAGCATCCGGGTCTCGCCGACCCCCGTGAGTCCCTCGTCCGTGTGGACCAGGACGTAGGTCAGATTTCGCCACGGCGTGCCGACGACGTGAGTGGTGATTCCCGTGATGCGCACGGTGGTTGCTCCCGGGGGGCGCGGACGAGTTGTTCGGGATACCGAATCGCATTCGGTGGATCGGCGAGACCGTAGGCAGCGGTCCGCCGGGGTGTCAATGGGAGTGCGTCCACCCGGCCCGGCCGGTCGGAGTCGTTGCCCGCTCCCGGCCGCGCCGCTAGTCTCTGTTCGCGATTTCGATCGCAGTACGGGATTTCGGACGGACCGAGGTGGGGTGGGGATCCATGGGACGACTGGTTCCGGCGGTGACCAGGGCATTCGACATACTGGAGCTTTTCCTGGAGGGCGACGGGACGCTGTCCGCCCCCGAGATCACCCGAGGACTCCAGCTGCCGCGCACGACCACCCATGAGCTGGTCAGCACCCTGACCGCGCGCGGCTATCTGGTACCGGTCATGGAACAGCCCGGCCGTTACCGCCTCGGCGTCCGCACGTACCAGCTCGGCAGCCGGTACGCCGAGCAGCTCGACCTCGCTGCCGAGGGCCACCAGGTCGCCCGCGAGGTGGCCGACACGTGCGGCGAGACCGTCCATGTGGCCGTACTCGAGGACACCGACGTCATCTACATCGCCAAGGTCGACTCCACCCACGCGGTACGGATGGTCTCCGCCGCCGGCCGACGGCTGCCCGCCCACTGCACCGCCGTCGGCAAGATGCTGCTCGCCACCCTCCCCGAGGACGAGCTCGACGAGCGTTTCGAAGGGCGCGAGCTCACCGGCATGACACCCCACAGCCTCACCGACCCGGACGCCCTGCGCGCCGCGCTCGCGGAGATCCGGATCCTCGGGGTCGCCGTCGAGCAGCAGGAGTCCAACCCCGACGTCAGCTGTGTCGCCGCGCCGGTCCGTGACGGCTCCGGCCGGGTCGTCGCCGCGCTCTCCGTCTCCGTGCCGGCGCACCGCTGGACCGAGGAGCGGGAGAACGAGCTCACGGCCCTCGCCGCGAAGGGCGCGGACCGGTTGTCGGAGCGCCTCGGCCACCGCGTCATCCGCTGAGGCGGTGGCGGTGGGGGTGACGGACGGCGTCGTCGGCAGGCGCCGGGGATTATGGCTCCGCACCGGTGGACGCCCGGGCTCCGGCCTCGGCGCCCGGAGAGCCCCGGGCTCACGCCTCGGCACCGGTGGACGCCCGGGCCCCGGCCTCAGCGCCCGGAGAGCCCCGGGCTCACGCCTCGGCACCGGTGGACACCCGGGCCTCGGCCTCGGCGCCCGCAGGCCCCCGGGCTCACGCCTCGGCACCGGTGGACCCGGCGCGCCCGCCGTCCCCCTTCCGCTCCCGGGGCCGGCGCGTCCGGCTGACCGGGCCGAAGACCTCCCGGTCGTCGAGGAAGCCCTCCAGGGCGAAGGCGGCCGCGCCCCGGGTGACCGCGTTGTGAGGGACCGAGCTGCGCCGCAGGCTCGCCGCCCCGTGCGGCAGCGGAAGGGCGTGCCGGGTGACCGCCTCGTACGTGGCGCTCAGCAGGCGCTCGCCGAGCAGGTCGACGACCTGGTTGCCGAGGACGAGGACCCGGGGATTGAGCAGATTGACCAGGTTGGCCACCGCCGCGCCCAGGTAGCGCCCCGTCCGCTCGACGACCTCGGCGGCCGCCGGCTCCCCGTCCACCGCCGCGCGCGCCAGGGCGGCGACCGTGGCCGCGTCGTCGGGACCCGTCGCCCGCTCGTCGCCGGGGGCGAGTTCGCGCCAGGTCTGCGCGATCCCCCGGGTGCTGACGTACGCCTCCACACAGCCCCGGTTGCCGCAGGTGCAGAGCCGGCCGTCGATCGCGAGACAGGTGTGGCCCCATTCGCCGGCGCTGTTGGTGAACCCCCGGTAGAGCTGGCCGCCGATCGCGATCCCGGCGCCGACACCGGCCCGCAGGGTGAGCACCACCAGGTCGTCCGCCTCCCGTCCGGCGCCGAACCACAGCTCGGCGACGGTGCTGGCCCGCAGCGGGTTGTCGAGCCGGAGGGGGAGCCCCAGGCGCTCGTCGAGCAGGGCGCGCAACGGCACCTCGTGCCAGGACCAGTACGGGGAGAAGGAGGAGACCCCGCCCTCGTGCTCCACCATGCCCGGGACGCTGACGCCCACGCCGAGCACGCGCGCGCGGGGCACCCCGGAGCCGCGCAGCAGTTCCTCGACGCAGGCGGCGAGCTGCTCGACGACGTCGGCGGGCCGGACGTCGCCTGGGGGGAGCGGGCGTTCGACGGAGTGCCGGACCTCCAGGGCGAGGTCGAAGAGTTCGGCGTGGACGGAGGTCTCGGCGATGTCGACGCCGATGAGCGCGCCCCGGTCGGCGTTGACCGCGAGCCGCGCGCGGGGCCGGCCGCCGCTGGAGTCCTCGCGGCCCGCCTCGGCGAGGACGCCGGCCTCCAGGAGTTCGGAGGTCAGGTTGGCGACGGTGGCGAAGGAGAGGCCGGTCGCCGCCGCGAGGTCCTGGCGGCTGACGGCGCCGGATCCCGCGTAGAAGCGCCGCAGGACCTCGAAGCGGTTGAGGCGGCGAATGTCCTGCGACGTCCGCTTGATCATGGCTGCTGTCCTCCGCTGGTACGGCCCCGGGTGGGTCCCCGTACCGCGATCTTATTCAAAGGGTTGGAAGAAGCGGCGGGGAGGATATTTACAACCGTTAGACGAACCCGTAGTTTTTCCAGTGCCGCACCCCCGCCGACCGAGGAGGCCAGATGCAGCACCTCAGGGCCGTGCCCTGCTCCCCCCTGCCCGGACGCTTGACGGAAGGTCCCGTCTGGGACACCCGGCGCCAGGAACTGCTCTGGGTGGACATCCCCGACGGCCTTGTCCACCGGGCCGCGCTCACCGACGACCACGGACGACCGGACCTCGCCCCCGTCGCCACGCTCCGGTTCGACCGGCCGGTCGGCGCCGTCCTGCCCTGCGCCTCCGGAGCCCTGCTCGCCGCGGCCGGCACGTCCTTCCTGCACCTGGCGCAGGACCGGCCGGTCACCGAGGCCGTCGAAGTCGCCGCGCCCGTCCTGCCCGATGACGGTCTGCCGCGCCGGATGAACGACGCCGCCGTCGACCCCGCGGGCCGGCTGCTCGCCGGCACCATGGCGTACGACGAGAGCCCCGGCGCGGGCGCCCTTTACCGCCTCGACGGCGAAGGCCTCGTCACCCTCCTCGACTCCGTCACCATCTCCAACGGTCTCGGCTGGAGCCCGGACGGCACCCGCCTCTACTACGCCGACAGTCCCACCGGCCGCGTCGACGTCTTCGCCTACGACCCGCTGATCGGCACGCTCCACGACCGCCGTCCCTTCGCGGTCCTCGATCGCGGAGTGCCGGACGGTCTCACCGTCGACAGCGAGGGACGGGTCTGGGTCGCCGTCTGGGGCGGCGGCGAAGTCCTCGCGTTCACCCCCGACGGCACCCTCCACGCGCGCGTGGAGGTCCCCGCCTCCCACGTGACGAGCTGCGCCTTCGCCGGCCCTGGCCTCGACGTCCTGGTGATCACGACGGCGACCGAGGGCCTCGACGAGAAACGCCGGAGCGCGGAACCGGAAGCCGGCCGCCTGTTCGCCTGCCGCCCCGGCGCCACCGGCCTGCCCCAGCCCCCGTACGCGGACCGCTGACCCGTACCGCCGCGCGCGCTCCAATCTCCGTCGGCGGACCGCTGACCCGTACCGCCGCACGCTTTCGAGTCTCGGTGCGCGGACTGCTGCCCCGTACCGCCGCACGCTTTCGAGTCTCGGTGCGCGGACCGCTGACCCGTCCCGCGGCGGGCGCTCCAGCCTCCGCACGCCGGACCGCTGCCCCGTACCGCGGCGCGCTCCCCAGCCTCCGCACGCCGGACCGCTGACCCGTCCCGCCGCACCCTCCCCGTACCAAGTGCCGTATCAAGGAAGCAGCAGCACACCATGACCTCCCCGCAGCAGACGGCCGGACGGACGGACGGATCCGATCCGTCCGACGGCCTCCGTGCCGCCCTCGCCGCCGCACCCGTCATCGCGATCCTCCGCTCCACCTCCGCGACCCGTTTCGCCGAAGTCACCGACACCCTCCTGGCGTCCGGTGTCCGCGCCGCCGAGTTCACCCTCACCACCCCCGGCGTGCTCGACGCCCTGCGCGAGTACGCCGCCGACGCTCCGCCCGGACTCGCCCTCGGCGCCGGTACGGTCACCACGCCCGCCCAGGCCCAGGCGGCCGTGGAGGCCGGGGCCACCTACCTCATCACCCCGACCACCTCCACCGAGGTCATCGCGGAGGCCGTCCGGCTCGGCGTCCCCGTGCTGCCCGGCGCGTACACCCCCACCGAGATCCTCACCGCCTGGCGGGCGGGCGCCACCATGGTGAAGCTCTTCCCCGCCGCCACCGGCGGACCGGAGTACCTCCGTGCCGTCCGCGCCCCACTGCCCGACGTCCCCCTCGTGCCGACCGGGGGCATCGGCGCCGCCGACGCCCCCGCCTACCTCGCCGCCGGCGCCACCGCGCTCGGCATCGGCAGCCCGCTCGTCGGGGACGCCTGTGAGGGCGGCTCCCTCGCCGCCCTCACCGAGCGCGCCGCCGCCTTCCTCGACGGGATACGCCGGTGACGGCCGGGACTCCGCCGGCTCTGGTCACCCTCGGCGAGGCCATGGCGGTGGCCGCCGCCACCGAACCCGGTCCGCTCGCCACGGGAACGGCCCTCCGCCTCGGCTGGGCCGGTGCCGAGGCCACCGTCGCCATCGGCGTCAGCCGCCTCGGCCACCGGGCCGCCTGGACCGGCCGGGTCGGCGAGGACGCGGCCGGTGCCATGGTCCTCGCGGGACTCCGCGCCGAGGGCGTCGACGTCTCAGCCGCCCGTACGGACCCGGCGGCGCCCACAGGCCTCATGCTCCGTGAGCGTCGCACCGCCGACCGGCTCCGCGTCAGCTACTACCGCGCCGGGCTCGCGGGCTCCCGGCTCGCCCCCGAGGACCTCGACGAGGAGCAGATCACCGGGGCGCGGGTGCTCCATGTCACCGGCGTCACCCCGGCGTTGAGCGACACGGCACGCGCCGCCGTCACCCGGGCCGTCGCGCTCGCCCGTGCCGCCGGGGTCACCGTCTCCCTCGACGTCAACCACCGCGAACGCCTCTGGAGCCGCGCCGACGCCGCCGGGGCGCTGGCCGGCCTCCTCCCGTACACCGACATCGTCTTCGCGGGCCCCGAGGAGGCGTCCCTCCTCGTGCCCGAGGACGAGCCCGAGCGGATGGCCCGCGCCCTGACCCTCATCGGGCCGGGACAGGCCGTGCTCAAACTCGGCGCCGGGGGAGCCCTCGTGGCCACCGGCGACGGCGCCCTCCACGTCCGGCCCGCCGTCCCCGTCACCGCCGTCGACCCCGTGGGCGCGGGCGACGCCTTCGTCTCCGGGTATCTCTCCGCCGTCCTCGACGGCTCCCCGGTGGAGGAGCGCCTGCGCCTCGCCGTGCTCTGCGGGGCCTTCGCGGTCTCTGTCCCCGGCGACTGGGAGGGCCTCCCGCGCCGCGCCGAACTCGGCCTGCTGACGGCCCAGGACATCACGCGCTGACGGCGCCGCGCCTTCCGCATCCCCATTCGGAAACACCAGGAACCCACACCATGAACCGTTTCTCCGGACAGACCGCCGTCGTCACGGGCGCGGCCTCCGGCATCGGGGCGGCCAGCGCCGCCCGGCTCGCCGCCGAGGGCGCGTCCGTGATCGTCTCCGACATCGCGGGCGAGGCCGGCGAGGCCGTCGCCGCCGCGATCCGCGCCGACGGGGGCCGAGCCGTCTACGTACGCTGCGACGTCGCGTCCGAGGAGGACTGGACCGCCCTGCGCGCCGAGACCCACGCCCGCTTCGGGCCGGTGAGCATCCTCCACAGCAACGCCTTCACCCACACCGCCGCGGCCGCCCACGAACTCCCCGTCGCCACCTGGGACCGGGAGATGGCCATCAACCTGCGGGCCCTGTACCTCGCCACCCGCACGTTCCTCGACGACCTGCGCGCCGAGCGCGGCAGCCTCGTCGCCACCTCCAGCGTGCACGCCGACTTCGGCCTGCCCGGTTACGCCGCGTACGCCGCCGCGAAGGGCGGTATGTGCGCCCTGGTCCGTCAGCTGGCCGTCGAGTACGGGCCGGACGTGCGCTTCAACTCCGTCCTGCCGGGCCCCATCCTCACCGAGGTCTGGAACGACGTCGACGAGGAGGGACGCCGCCTCTCCGCCGACGCCACCGCGCTCGCCCGGCTCGGCCGGCCCGAGGAGGTGGCCTCCGCCGTCGCCTTCCTCGCCTCGGCAGACGCCGCGTACATCACCGGAACCAACCTGGTCGTCGACGGCGGCTGGACCGTGAAGAAGGAATCCAAGTGAAGATCACCTCCCTGCGCACCTATCTGGTCGCCCCGCGCTGGTGCTTCCTGCGCATCGACACCGACGAGGGCATCACCGGCTGGGGCGAACCCGTCGTCGAGGGCCGCGCGCACACCGTGGCCGCGGCCGTCGAGGAGCTCTCCGACTACCTGATCGGCCAGGACCCGATGAAGATCGAGGACCACTGGCAGGTCCTCACCAAGGGCGGCTTCTACCGCGGCGGCCCGGTCCTCTCCAGCGCCGTCGCCGGCATCGACCAGGCCCTGTGGGACATCACCGGCAAGGCCCTCGGCGTGCCCGTGTGGCAGCTGCTCGGCGGCAACGTCCGCGACCGCGTCCGCGTCTACAGCTGGATCGGCGGCGACCGCCCCGACGAGGTCGCCTCGGAGGCCCTGGCCCGCAAGGACGAGGGCTTCACCGCGATCAAGATGAACGCCTCCGCGCAGCTGCGGCTCATCGACACCCCCGCCGCCACGCAGGCCATCGTGGACCGGGTCGCCTCGATCCGCGAGGCGGTCGGCGACGAGTTCGACATCGCCATCGACTTCCACGGGCGGCTCACCGCCCCGATGGCCCGCCGGGTCCTGCCGCTCCTGGAGCCGTACCTGCCCTTCTTCGTGGAGGAGCCGGTCGTCCCGGAGATGAGCGACCACATCGGCGACATCGTCCGCTCCACCTCCATCCCGATCGCGACCGGCGAACGCCTCTACTCCCGCTGGGACTTCAGAAAGGTCCTCGCCCAGGGCATCGCGGTCGCGCAGCCGGACCTCTCGCACGCCGGCGGCATCTCCGAGGTGCGCAGGATCGCCGCGATGGCGGAGGCGTACGACGTCTCCCTCGCCCCGCACTGCCCGCTGGGGCCGATCGCGCTCGCCTCCTGCCTCCAGGTCGGCTTCGCCGCGCCGAACCTGCTGATCCAGGAGCAGAGTCTCGGCATCCACTACAACACCGGCTCCGACCTGCTCGACTATCTGGTCGACCCCTCCGTCTTCCGGTACGAGGACGGGCACGTGGGTCTGCCCACCGGGCCGGGCCTCGGGATCGAGGTCGACGCGAAGGCGGTCGAGCGCGCGGCCGAGGCCGGGCACCGCTGGCGCAACCCGGCCTGGCGGCGGGACGACGGCTCGCTCGCCGAATGGTAGCGACGACAGCCGGAAGGGGCGGGCTCGGATACGAGCCCGCCCCTGCTGTGCGGTGTGCGGATCAGCGGTGGGCGAGCCAGCTCGCGGCCGGCAGCAGCCTGCTGTCGTAGTCGAACAGGGCCTGGTTCTCCCAGCCGTTGCCCGAGGAGGGGTCGGCCGGGTCCCAGCCGTTGCCGGTGACGGCGGTCCAGGCCGGCTCCCAGTAGACGACACCGAGGCCGCGGCCGCTCGGGACCGCCTCCACGACGTTCATGATGTCCCGCAGCCAGGCCGACTGCCCGGCAGGGCTCGCCGGGTAGCCGGAGACCAGCTCCGACGACAGGTCGATGATGTTCTCGTGGGAGTCCTCGCTGTCGAGCCGGAAGGGGTACGCGGTCTCCACGACGAGGACCTTCTTGCCGTAACGGGCCGAGACGTCGTCCATGTTCGCCTGGAGGGAGGCGAGGGCGCCGTGCCAGTAACCGTAGAAGGAGAGCGCGATCACGTCGTAACTCACGCCCTGGGCCCTGGCGTTGTCGAACCAGGAGCGGTACAGGGCGTTGTCGCCGCCGTGCGCGAGGTGGAGCGCGATCTGGGTGGTCGACGAGACCGCCTTGGCCGCCGAGATGCCGGACTTGAGCAGCCCGCCGAGCTGGGACCAGTTGGACGTGGAGCCCTCGGGCCAGAGCATGCCGGTGTTGATCTCGTTGCCGATCTGCACCATGTCGGCCGTGGTGCCCTGCGCCTTGAGGGCGTTCAGCACGTCGTACGTGTGGTTGTAGACGTCCGTGGTCAGCTGGGAGTACGAGTGCCCCGCCCACGCGGCGGGCTTGCTCTGGGCGCCCGGGTCGGCCCAGATGTCGGAGTAGTGGAAGTCGACGAGCAGCTTCATGCCCTGGGCCTTGATGCGCTTCGCCGTGGCGAGGACCCGGGCCTTGTCGTTGTAGCCGTCAGCCGGGTTCACCCACACCTTGAGGCGGCCGTAGTTCGCGCCCGCGTTCTTCAGGATGGCGACCGGGTCGCCCGTCGTCCCGGCGCTCGTGCGGTAGGTGCCGCCGAGGTCCTCGCTCTTCTTGAGCGTGGAGAGGTCGACGCCCTTGACGGCGAGGCCGGTCGTCCCGGAGGTGAACGTCAGGTCGTCCACGTTGAGCCAGTTGCCCGCCCTGGCGTCGGAGTTGACGCTGATCGTGCAGCCGCCGCCGACGACCTTGACGGAGGTGACGATCCGTATCCAGGAGCTGGTCGTCACCGGCAGGTCGGTGCGCTGCTCGGCGGAGCCGCAGTTGCGCAGGGCCAGGTAGGCGGCGTTCTGGCCGCCGCCCGAGCGGACCCAGGCGCTGAGCGTGTACGTGCCGTCGGTGAGCCCGGAGAGGTACTGGTACGTCTCCACCTTGTACGCGGAGGCCGACCAGTGGCTCAGCCGGTAACCGCCGCTGTGGCCCCCGGCCTCGGTGAACGAGGCGGCGTTCTGGCCGGCGGCCGAGTAGGTGGACCAGCCGGCCGGGGTGGCGGTCCCGGCGGCGTCGCTCTCGAACCCGGCGTTGGTGAGGGTGGCGGCGGCCTCTGCCCGCGGGGCGGCGGGCAGCGGGGCCAGGAGCAGGGCGCCGAGCGCGGCGGCGACGGCCGCGGCGCGCAGCCGGACGCGGCTTCTGAGGGGGGCGGGGTGCATCGTCGAGTCCCTTCGACGGTGGCGGACAGGTGAGTGGTGCGTTTCCTTACGGGTGGTACGGCTCACCCGGGGGCGGCGCAGCGGGTGCGGGCCGCCCCCGGGGAGATCAGAGGCCCCGGCGGCGGGCCGGGGAGGGGTGGTGCGGTCAGACGTCGAGGCGTACGACCCCGACGGCGCCGGCCGGACGGTGATCCTGCCGACCGGGTGGTGCGGTCAGACGTCGAGGCGTACGACCCTGACGGCGCCGGCCGGGACGGTGATCGTGCCGACCGCCGGGGCGCCGTCGGCGAGGAGTTCCGTGCCGGTGCCGTCCAGCGGCACCACGGCGTCCTCGCCGGAGTGGTTGAGCACGAAGAGGTACTCCGCGCTCTCCCCCGCGCGGCGCACGACCTCCACGTCCCGCGGGAGCGCGGCGCGCGCGGAGACCCCGGCGTCCTCGCAGGCGGCGGCGACGATCGTGTCGAGCGAGGCCGCGTCGAGGCGGGTGGAGAGGTACCAGGCGGTGCCCCGGCCGAGCCGGTGCCGGGTGACCGCGGGCCCGCCGGCGGCCGGCCCGTCGGCGTACGTCCACACGGTCTCCGCGCCCCGCGGCCGGACGAACTCCGTCCACACGTCGCCGGTGAGCGTGGCGCCGTCCGGTCCCTCGATCCGTACGCGCTGGTCGTCGAGGAGCGGCGACCACTCGTCCACGGTGAGGCCGAGGACGTCCCGCAGGGCGCCGGGGTAGGCCCCGGGGTGGACGGCGTCGTGCTCGTCGACGATCCCGGAGAAGTACGAGACGACGAGGGTGCCGCCGTTCTCGACGTACTCGCGGAGGTTCTGCCCGGCGGCCTCGGTCATGAGGTAGAGCGCGGGCACGACGACCAGCGGGTAGGCCGAGAGGTCGGCCTCGGGGTGGGCGAAGTCGACCGTGAGGTGCCGGTCGTAGAGGGTCTCGTAGAAGCTGTCGGCGCGCTCGCGGGCGTCGTGGGCCTCGTTCGGCCGCCACTCCAGGCCCTGCGCCCACCAGGAGTGCCAGTCCCAGAGGACCGCGACGTCGGGGACGGTCCGGGTGCCGCGCACCTCGGCCAGCGCGTCCAGGTCGGCGCCGAGGGCGACGACCTCGCGCCAGATCCGGGTGTCGGTGCCGCCGTGCGGGACCATCGCGGAGTGGAACTTCTCGGCGCCGCGACGGGACTGGCGCCACTGGAAGAACATGGCGCCCTCGGAGCCCCGGGCGACGTGGGCGAGGGAGTTGCGAGCCATCTCGCCGGGGCGCTTGGCCGGGTTGCGGGGCTGCCAGTTCACGCCGGACGTGGAGTGCTCCAGGAGCAGCCAGGGCGCGCCGCCGGCGACGGAGCGGGTGAGGTCGGCGGCCATGGCGAGGTTGACGTGGGTGCGGCGGCCGTCGGTGATCAGGTAGTGGTCGTTGGTGACGAGGTCGACCTCGCGGGCCCAGGCCCAGTAGTCGAGGGAGTCGCACTGGCTGAGGGCGGTCATGAAGTTGGTGGTGACGGGGATGCCGGGCGCCAGTTCGTGCAGGATGTCCCGTTCCATCCGGAAGTTCTCGCGGATGGTGGCGTCGGCGAAGCGGCGGTAGTCGAGCTGCTGTGCCGGGTTGCCGACGGTGGGAGTCGTCCTGGGCGGGTCGATCTCCTCGTACGAGCCGTACCGCTGGCCCCAGAAGGCGGTGCCCCAGGCCTCGTTCACCGCCTCCACCGAGCCGTACGCGCGGTCCAGCCAGCGGCGGAAGTGGGCGGCGCAGTTGTCGCAGTAGCAGGCGCTGACGGGGACGCCGTACTCGTTGTGGACGTGCCAGAGGGCGAGCGCGGGGTGGCTGCCGTAGCGGCGGGCCAGTTCGGTGGTGATGCCGGCGGCGGTCGTGCGGTAGGCGGCGGAGCTGTGGCAGATCGCCCCGCGTGAGCCGTAGGAGTGGCGGACGCCGTCGGCGGTGACGGGCAGGGCCTCCGGGTGGGCGCGGTAGAACCAGGCGGGCGGCACCACGGTCGGCGTGCCCAGGTCGACCCGGACGCCGTGCTCGTGGAGCAGGTCGAGGAGCCGGTCGAGCCAGCCGAAGTCGTAGCGGCCCGGCTCCGGTTCGAGGAGGGCCCAGGAGAAGATCCCGACGCTCACCATGGTGACGCCGGCCTCCCGCATGAGCCGGACGTCCTCCTGCCAGACGCTTTCCGGCCACTGCTCGGGGTTGTAGTCCCCGCCGAACGCGAGCCGGTGCAGGCCCTTGGGAGTGGTCTGCGACATGAGTCTCTCCTGAAACCTCGAACGATGAAAGCTTTGTTCGGTTGGGAACGTGCACACACTCGATCTCGATGTGGCAACGCAACATAACCGCACAGGAACAACCATTGACAAGTGTCCGGAACGTTTCTCTACTGTGAACGCTCACAGATGCATGGCCGGCCTCTCCGTTCGAGGGAGGGGCCCCTTTCGGTCAGGGAGAAGTACCCCATGCCCCACACGATGCGCCGCAGCCTCGCCGCCGCCACCGCCGTCCTCCTCGGCGCCACCGCTCTCACCGCCTGTGGATCCGACTCCGGCGACAAGGCGGGCGCCGGATCCGGCCCCGTCAAGCTCACCTACTGGGCCTGGGCGCCCGGCATGGACAAGGTCGCGGCCCTCTGGAACGCCGAGCACCCCGACATCCAGGTCACGGTGCAGAAGCAGGCCTCGGGCGACGACCTGGTCACCAAGATCATCACCGCCGCCAAGGCCCACAAGGGCCCGGACCTCGTCCAGGCCGAGTACCAGGCGCTGCCCACCCTGGTCTCCAACGACGCCCTCGCGGACATCTCCCGTCACGTCCACGGCGCCAAGGACAAGTTCGCCCCCGGCATCTGGCAGCAGACCACCTTCGGGAGCGAGGCCGTCTACGCGCTGCCCCAGGACTCCGGCCCGCTGATGTTCTTCTACCGCGAGGACCTCTTCAAGCAGTACGGCCTGACCGTCCCCACCACCTGGGACGAGTTCGCCGAGACCGCCCGCGCCGTGAAGAAGAAGGACCCGAAGAAGTCCCTGACCACCTTCTCCGCCAACGACGCCGGCCTCTTCGCCGGCCTCTCCCAGCAGGCCGGCGCCAAGTGGTGGACCTTCTCGGGCGACACCTGGAAGGTCGGCATCGACGACGCCGCCACCAAGAAGGTCGCCGACTTCTGGGGCGGCCTGGTCGCCGAGGGCGCCGTCGACAACCAGCCGATGTACACGCCCGCCTGGAACAAGGCCCTCAACACCGGCGAGCAGATCGGCTGGGTCAGCGCCGTGTGGGCCCCCGGCACCCTGACCACCGCCGCCCCCGACACCAAGGGCAAGTGGGCCATGGCCCCGCTCCCGCAGTGGAACAAGGGCGAGACCGCCACCGGCAGCTGGGGCGGCTCCTCCACGGCCGTCACCACGGACTCGAAGCACCAGGAGGCCGCCGCACAGTTCGCCACCTGGCTGAACACCGACCCCAAGGCCCTGGAGGCCCTGGTGAAGGAGAGCGGGATCTACCCGGCCGCCACCGCCGCGCAGACCAGCGGCGCCCTCGCCCAGCCCCCCGCGTTCTTCCCGAACCAGGCCGACTTCTACACCCGCGCCGCCGAGATGGCGAAGAGCACCGCGCCGGCCGCCTGGGGCCCCAACGTGAACGTCGCCTACACCTCCTTCAAGGACGAGTTCGGCAAGGCCGCCAAGGCCAGGTCCGGCTTCGACGCCGCACTCGGCAAGGTCCAGACGGCCACCGTCGCCGACCTGGCGAAGCAGGGCTTCGGGGTCGCCAAGTGACACAGCCCCCCAAGGGCGCACGCAGGTCGTACGGGGTCAAGGCGGCCCCGTACGGCTTCCTCCTCCCCGCCGGCGTCCTCTTCGTCCTCTTCTTCGCCCTGCCCATCGGCTACGCCCTCTGGCTCAGCTTCCACAAGGTCCGGATCAAGGGACTCGGCCTCGGCAAGGGCGCCAAGACCGAGGTCTGGGCCGGCCTGGAGAACTACACCTCCGCGCTCACCGACTCCGAACTCCTCGCCAGCTCGCTGCGCGTCCTCGGCTACGGCGCGATCGTCGTCCCCGTGATGCTCGGCCTCGCCCTGTTCTTCGCGCTCCTGCTCGACTCCGAGCGCGTCCGGGCCCGTTCCTTCGCCCGGCTCGCGATCTTCCTGCCGTACGCCGTGCCCGGCGTCATCGCGGCCGTCCTCTGGGGCTTCCTCTACCTCCCGGACGTCAGCCCCTTCCACTTCCTCCTGGAGAAGGCAGGACTCCCGCAGCCCGACCTCATGGACGGCGGACCGCTCTACCTCGCGATGTCGAACATCGCCGTCTGGGGCGGCACCGGCTTCAACATGATCGTCATCTACACCGCGCTGCGCTCCCTGCCCGCCGAGGTGTACGAGGCGGCCAAGCTCGACGGCTGCTCCGAGCTCCAGATCGCGCTCCGCGTCAAGATCCCGATGGTGGTCCCCTCCCTGGTGCTCACCTTCTTCTTCTCGATCATCGCGACCCTCCAGGTCTTCAACGAGCCCATGACGCTCAAGCCGCTCACCAACGGCATCCCGAGCACCTGGAGCCCCCTCATGAAGGTCTACAGCGACGCGTTCACCGGAGGGAACATCCACGCGGCCTCGGCCACCGCCGTCGTGCTCGCCCTCGCCACCTTCGCGCTCTCCTTCGCCCTCCTCAGGATCTCCAACCGCCGCACCACACAAGGAGCAACCCGATGACCGGGCTCGCCTCCCCGACCGTCCGCAAGGGCGCCCCGGCCGCCGGCACCACCCCCGGCGTCCCGCAGGGCCCTCCCGCCCCGCGCCGCACCGCCCTGCTGCCCACCGCCGCCCTCGTCCTGGGCGCGCTCTACTGCCTCCTGCCGGTCGCCTGGGTCCTGGTCGCCGCCACCAAACCGGCCTCCGACCTCTTCTCCACCTTCACCTTCCTCCCCGGCAACGGCCTCGGCGACAACGTCTCCGACCTCACCGCCTACCGCGAGGGCATCTACTGGCGCTGGATGTGCAACTCGATCCTCTACGCGGGACTCGGCGCCGTCCTCTCCACCGTCGTCTCCGCGTTCGCCGGATACGCCCTCGCCCTCTACCGGTTCCGCGGGCGCGAGGCCTTCTTCAACATCATGCTCACCGGCGTCCTCATGCCCCCGGTCATCCTCGCCATCCCGCAGTACCTCCTCATGGCCGAGGCCGACCTCACGGACACGTACGCCTCCGTGCTGCTGCCGCTGATCCTCTCCCCGTACGGCGTCTACCTCGGCCGCATCTACGCCCAGGCCGCCATCCCCACGGAGCTCGTCGAGGCGGGCCGCATGGACGGCGCCGGAGAGTGGCGGATCTTCCTGCGCATCGCCGTCCCGATGATGTCCCCCGGCCTGGTGACGATCTTCCTCTTCCAGTTCGTCGCCATCTGGAACAACTTCCTGCTGCCGTTCATCATGCTCGGCGACGACGAGAAGTTCCCCATGACCGTCGGCCTGTTCACCCTGCTCAAGCAGGGCGCAAGCCAGCCCTCCCTCTACAACCTCGTGATCACCGGAGCGCTCCTCGCCATCGTCCCGCTCATCGCCCTGTTCCTCGTCATCCAGCGCTTCTGGAGCCTCGACCTGCTCTCCGGCGCCGTAAAGTCCTGAGCACAGGGGATCGAGGGGAAACACACAGCATGAGCACAGCAGCGAGCAGGCGCCGCCCGGCGACCATCCACGACGTGGCCCGCGAGGCCGGGGTCTCGCGCGGCACCGTCTCCCGCGTCCTCAACGGCGGCCACTACGTCAGCCCGACGGCGAAGGCGGCCGTCGACGCCGCGATCCGAAGAACGGGCTACGTCGTCAACCGGCACGCCCGCTCGCTGATCACCGGCAAGTCCGACTCCGTCGCCTTCCTCCTCACCGAACCGCAGGAGCGCTTCTTCGAGGACCCCAACTTCAACGTGCTGCTCCGCGCCTGCACCCAGGCGCTCGCCGCCCAGGACATCCCCCTGCTCCTGATGATCGCGGGCACCGACGACGAACGCCGCCGCAACCTCCGCTACATCGAGGCCGGCCACGTCGACGGCGTCCTCCTCGTCTCCAGCCACTCCGGCGACCCCGTGGTGGCCCGGCTCGACGAGGCCGGCGTCCCCGTCGTCGCCTGCGGCAAGCCGCTCGGCCAGACCACCAGGATCGGCTACGTCGCGGCCGACGACCGCGACGGCGCCCGCGACATGGTCCGCCATCTGTACGGCTCCGGCCGCCGCCGGATCGCCACCGTCACCGGACCGCTCGACACCCCCGGCGGAGTGGAACGCCTGGCCGGCTACCGCGAGACGCTCGCCGAGTGCGGCCTGCCGGTCGACGAGACGCTGATCGCCTCCGGCGACTACAGCCGGGCCAGCGGCGAGGACGCGGCCCGCGCCCTCCTCGGTCGCGCCCCGGACATCGACGCCGTGTTCGTCGCCTCCGACCTGATGGCACAGGGCGTCCTCGACGCCCTCGCCCGCGCGGACCGGAGAGTGCCCGAGGACATCGCCGTGGGCGGCTTCGACGACTCCCCGGCGGCCCTGTCCTCCCGGCCCTCACTCACCACCATCCGGCAGCCGTGGGACCGGATCAGCTCCGAGATGGTGCGGATGCTGCTCGCCCGGATCGCGGGCGAGCAGCCGTCCGCGGTGATCCTGCCGACGGAACTCGTCCGCAGGGAATCGGCGTAGCGCGACCACCACGAGCCCTTGCGGCGCGTACGGCTGAGGAGCGGCCTGCCCCCGGGACGCTCCTTCGTCGTGTCAGCCGCCGGTGACCAGGACGACGTCGAGCGTCCGGGGCCCGTGGACGCCCTCGACCCGGTCGAGCTCGATGTCGCTCGTCGCCGAGGGGCCGGAGATCCAGGTGAGCGGGCGCCCCGGGTCGAGCCGGGGCAGCGCCTCCGGCACCGAGGCCACCACCTGCTCCGGCGCCCGGACGACACAGATGTGCAGATCGGGGACGAGGGTGAGGGCGCGACGGCCCTGCCCGGGACCGCCGTCGAGGACGATCGTGCCGGTCTCGGCGATCGCGAGGGCGCAGCCCGTCACCACGGCGTCGGCGGCATCGAGCTCGTACGGGGTCAGCCGAGGCGTGTCGGTCCGCTGCTCCGCCCCGGCCGCGGCGAGCCAGCCCTCGGGAAGTCCGGGCGGTACGACGACAGTGCGGGCGCCGCGCTCGGCGAGGAGCCGGGAGATCAGGCCGGCCAGACCGTCGGGCGCCGTCCGGTGGACGTGGGCGCGGTAGTCGGCGAGGTTCTCGTGCAGGAGGTCGAGCAGGCCGGCGGCGTCGGCCGCGCTGTGGCTCGACCGGTAGGCGCGGACGACGTCCGGGGCTTCCGGCGCGTCCGCGACGGCGGCGCGGACCCGGGCGAGGATCCGGTCACGGCTGGAGGACTGCGGTGTCATGTGCGGTTCTTCTTCCACCAGTCACGGAACGGTTCGGCGGGCAGTTCGGGCAGGTTCCGGTGCTCGGACCACTGGCGGGCGCCGGGCCCCGGCAGCCGCTTCGGGTGCAGCGCGCGCGTGGCCGACGCCAGCCGCTCGCCCGCCGCGAGCGCGGCCGGCCGGTCGAGGACCCAGGAGGCGGCCCTGACCGCCGCCCGCTCCAGACGGTGTCCCTTCCCGCCTTCCTCGGCGACCCGCCCGCGCAGGTGCACCAGGACCTCGGGGATGTCGATGGCCACCGGGCACACCTCGTAACACGCACCGCACAGCGACGAGGCGTACGGCAGGGAGGTATCGATCTCACTGGCCGTGCCCCGCAGCTGCGGGGTGAGAATGGCGCCGATGGGCCCGGGGTAGACAGAGCCGTACGCGTGCCCGCCGGCCCGCTCGTACACCGGGCAGACGTTCAGACAGGCCGAACAGCGGATGCAGCGCAGCGCCTGCCGGCCCACCTCGTCGGCGAGGGCGTCGGTGCGCCCGTTGTCGAGGAGCACGAGGTGGAAGGCGCTCGGCCCGTCCTCGTCGGCGGTGCCCGTCCAGGTGCTCGTGTACGGGTTCATCCGCTCGGCCGTCGAGGAGCGCGGAAGGGTCTGCAGGAAGACCTCCAGGTCCCGCCAGCTCGGCACGACCTTCTCGATGCCGACGACGGAGATGAGGGTCTCGGGCAGGGTCAGGCACATGCGGCCGTTGCCCTCGGACTCGACGACGACCAGGGTGCCGGTCTCGGCGACCATGAAGTTCGCCCCGGAGACGCCGACCTTGGCGCGCAGGAACTTCTCCCGCAGGTGCAGCCGGGCGGCCTCCGCGAGCTCGGCCGGGGTGTCACTCAGCCCCTCAGGCGCCGGACGCCCCCAACTCCCCATCCTGTCGCGGAAGATGTCACGGATCTCGCCCCGGTTGCGATGGATGGCGGGCACCAGGATGTGCGACGGGCGGTCCTCGCCGAGCTGCACGATCAGCTCCGCGAGATCCGTCTCGTACGCGGAGATCCCTTCGGCCGCCAGATGCTCGTTCAGGCCGATCTCCTGGGTGGCCATCGACTTGACCTTCACGACCTCCGTCTCGCCGGTGGCCCGCACCAGGTCGGTGACGATCCGGTTCGCCTCCGCCGCGTCCGCCGCCCAGTGCACGGTGCCGCCCGCCGCGGTCACGGACTCCTCCAACCGGAGGAGGTACGTGTCGAGATGACGGAGCGTCCGGTCCTTGATGGCCTTCCCGGCCTCGCGCAGCTCCGCCCAGTCGTCGAGTTCGGCCACCGCGCGCGCCCGCTTGTCCCGGATCGTGTGGGTCGCGTGCCGCAGGTTCGCCCGGAGCGTCGTGTCGCCGACGGCCGTCCGCGCCGCCTCGGGAAAGGCCGGCATGCCCACAAAGGTTCCGCTCACGACCAGGGCTCCTTTTCCGTGCTCGCCAGGATGTCGGCCAGGTGCACCGCGCGCAGCGGCGCGCCCCGGCGGCTCAGCATGCCGCCCACATGCAGCAGGCAGGAGTTGTCCGCGCCGCACAGGACCTCGGCCCCCGTGGACAGCGCGTTCGTGATCTTGTCGGCGCCCATCGCCGCCGACACGTCCGGGTTCTTCACCGCGAACGTGCCGCCGAAGCCGCAGCACTCCTCCGCGCCGGGCAGCTCCACGAGCTCCAGACCCTTCACCGCCTCCAGGAGCCGCCGCGGCCGTTCCCCGAGACCGAGGAGCCGCAGACCGTGACAGGACGGGTGGTACGTCACCCGGTGCGGGAAGTACGCGCCGACGTCCGTCACGCCGAGCACGTCCACCAGGAACTCCGTCAGCTCGTACACGCGCGGCGCCAGCCCCGCCGCCTCCGCGCCGAACGACGCGTAGTGGTGGCGCACCATCGCCGCGCACGAACCGGAGGGCGTGACCACATGGTCGTACCCCTCGAAGGCCCGGACCGTGCGCCGTACGAGCGGCGCCGTCTCCGCCCGGTAGCCGGTGTTGAACTGCGGCTGCCCGCAGCAGGTCTGCGCCGCAGGGAAGTCGACCTCCACGCCGAGCCGTTCGAGGACCCGGACGGTGGCCACCCCCGTCGCGGGGAAGACGGCGTCGTTGACGCAGGTGACGAAGAGGGCGACACGCATCACGGGTTCCTCGGAGACGGTTCGAGTCGGGCGGCCGCCGCGTCCCAGGCGGCGTCGGAGCGGTGATCCTCACGGGGTACGTAGTGTCGCAGGGGCTGGGTGTCCGCGACGAGCCCCCGCATCGACGAGAGATCGCCGACGAGCCCGGCGGCGCGGGCCTGGACGAGGACGTTCCCGAGAGCCGTGGCCTCGACGGGGCCCGCGACGACGGGGAGCCCGGTGGCGTCCGCCGTCAGCCGGCAGAGCAGCGCGTTCCGTGCCCCGCCGCCCACCAGATGGACCCGGCCGATCTCCCGGCCCGCGAGCCCGGCCGCCTGTCGCAGGGCCGCGCGGTGGGCGAGCGCCAGACTCTCCAGGACACAGCGGACCACCGCCCCGGGACTCTCGGGCACGAGCTGCCCGGTGCGGCGGCAGTACGCCCGTATCCGCTCCGGCATGTCGCCGGGGGCCAGGAACTCCGGCGCGTCCGGGTCGACGAAGGACGCGAACGGCTCCGCGCGCGCGGCCGCCGCGAGGAGCTCGTCGAGCCCGGCCGGCCGCCCCTGCCGCTCCCAGGTGCGGCGGCACTCCTCCAGGAGCCACAGGCCCATGATGTTGCGCAGGAAGCGGACGGTGCCGTCGATCCCGCGCTCGTTGGTGAAACCGGCCGCCCGGGCCTCCTCCGTCAGCACCGGGGACTCCAGCTCGAGACCGGCGAGCGACCACGTGCCGCAGGACAGATAGGCGAAGTCCCCGTCCACGGCGGGGAGGGCGACCACCGCCGACGCGGTGTCGTGCGAGGCGACCGTCGTCACCGGCGTCCCCGCGTCGAGCCCGGTGTACTCGGCGACGTGCGGCAGCAGCACACCCGCCGGGTCGCCTGGCGCCCGCAGTGGCGGCAGAAGACCGGGGTCGATCGCGAGCCGGTCGAGCAGCCCGGAGGACCAGCCGCCCGCCCGCGCGTCGAAGAGGCCCGTGGTGGAGGCGTTCGTCTCCTCTGCGCCGATCGTCCCGGTCAGCCAGTGGACGAGCAGGTCCGGCATCAGCAACAGCGTCCGCGCCGCCCCCAGCTGGGCACTCCCGGCGGCCGAGGCGAGCTGGAAGACCGTGTTGAACGGCAGGTCCCTGAGACCGGTGACCCGGTACAGCTCCGCCGCGCCCACCCGCCCCCGGACCTTCTCGGCGGCGCCTTCGGTGCGCCCGTCACGGTAGTGGTACGGCGCGCCGAGCAGCGCGCCGTCCGCGTCGAGGAGCCCGTAGTCCACCGCCCAGGTGTCGATGCCCACGGAGGCGACGCCGCCGGAGCGCGCGGCGACGCGCAGCCCGTCCAGGACGCCCTGGAAGAGCGCGAGGACGTCCCAGCGGAGGCCGTCCGGCAGCCGCACCGGGGTGTTGGGGAAGCGGTGGGCCTCGGTGAGTTCGAGGCGGCCGGGGCCGACCCGGCCCAGCATCACCCGGCCGCTCGTCGCACCCAGGTCCGCCGCCGCGAAGACATCCCGCGGCCGGCGCCCGCGGTCCGGGGCGTTCACCGGGGAACGCCCGCGGTCCGGGACGCCGGGGGAGGAACGCCCGCGGTCCGGGGCGTCCACGGGGGAGCGCCCGCGGTCCGGGACGCCCACGGAAGGACGCCCGCGCTCCGAGGCGCACACGGAAGGACGCCCGCGCTCCGAGGCGCACACGGAAGGACGCCCGCGGTCCGGGACGTCCGGAGAGGAGCGCCCGCTCACCGGAGGAAGGCCGCGGCCACACCCGCGTCCACCGGCACGTGCAGCCCCGTGGTGTGGCTCAGGTCGCCGCCGGTCAGCGCGAAGACCGCGTTGGCCACGTGCTCAGGCAGCACCTCCCTCTTGAGGAGCGTCCGCCCCGCGTAGAACGCGCCGAGTTCCTCCTCCGCGATGCCGTACGTCGCCGCCCGCTGAGCCCCCCAGCCACCGGCGAAGATTCCGGAGCCGCGCACGACCCCGTCCGGGTTGACCCCGTTGACCCGGATGCCGTGCTCACCCAACTCCGCCGCGAGCAGCCGTACTTGATGGGCCTGGTCGGCCTTGGTCGCGGAGTAGGCGATGTTGTTCGGACCGGCGAACACCGCGTTCTTGGAAGCGATGTAGACGATGTCCCCGCCGAGGCCCTGCCCGATCATGAGCCGCGCCGCCTCCCGGGAGACCAGGAAGGAGCCCCGGGCCATGATGTCGTGCTGGAGGTCCCAGTCCCGGGCCGTGGTCTCCAGGAGCGGCTTGGAAATGGAGATCCCCGCGTTGTTGACGACCAGGTCGACCCCGCCGAAGGCGAGCAGCGCCGCCCGGAACGCCGCCGTGATCGCCTCCTCCGACGTGACGTCCATGGTCACGGCCACCGCCCGGTCGGGTCCGCCGAGCTCCTCCGCGACCGCTTCCGCGCCCGCCGCGTTCAGATCGGCGACGACCACACAGGCCCCCTCGGCGGCGAGCCGGTGCGCGATGGCCCGCCCGATGCCGCTGCCCGCCCCCGTCACCAGGGCCACCCTGGTCGCGAGGGGCCGCGGCTTCGGCATCCGCCGCAGCTTGGCCTCCTCAAGTTCCCAGTACTCGATCCCGAACTTCTCCGACTCCTCGATCGGCGCGTACGAGGAGACCGCCTCCGCGCCCCGCATCACGTTGATCGCGTTGACGTAGAACTCGCCGGCCACGCGCGCGGTCTGCTTGTCCCGGCCGAAGGAGAACATGCCGATCCCGGGCACGAGCACGATCGCCGGGTCGGCGCCCCGCATCGCCGGGGAGTCCTCGGTGGCGTGCCGCGCGTAGTAGGCCGCGTACTCCTCGCGGTAGGCGGTGTGCAGCTCCCGCAGCCGGTCGACCGCACGGTCGAGCGGCGCGCCGGGGGGCAGGTCGAGGACGAGCGGCCGGACCTTCGTCCGCAGGAAGTGGTCGGGGCAGGACGTCCCCAGGGCGGCGAGCCTCGGGTGTCCGGCGCGGGCCAGGAAGTCGAGCACCGCCTCGGAGTCGGTGAAGTGCCCCACCTGCGGGTGGTCCTGGGACGCGAGACCCCGTACGTACGGGGCGAGGGCGGCGGCCCGTTCCCGGCGGGCGTCCTCCGGGAGCGGCTCGTACCCCTCGATCACCGCTCCGAAGGGCTCGGCGCGGCCCCGCTCGACGAGGAAGGACTCGGCGGTCCGGATGATGTGCAGCGCGTTGCGCTCGCACTCCTCCGAGGTGTCGCCCCAGGCGGTGATCCCGTGCCCGCCGAGGACACAGCCGATCGCGCCGGGGTTCGCCTCCTTGACCGCGGCGATGTCCAGACCCAGCTGGAAGCCGGGGCGCCGCCACGGCACCCAGACCACGCTGTCGCCGAAGCAGTCGGCGGTCAGTTTCTCCCCGTCGGCGGCGCAGGCGAGCGCGATCCCCGCGTCCGGGTGCAGATGGTCGACGTGGGCGGCGTCCACCAGGCCGTGCATGGCGGTGTCGATGGACGGGGCCGCGCCCCCCTTCCCGTACAGACAGTGGTCGAAGGCGGCGACCATCTCGTCCTCGCGCTCCACCCCCGGGTAGACGTCGACGAGCGCGCGCAGCCGGTCGAGGCGGAGCACCGCGAGCCCGTCCTCGGTGAGTGTGCCCAGGTCGCCGCCGGAGCCCTTGACCCACATCAGGTCGGCGGGGCGTCCGGTCACGGGGTCGGCGACGGACGCCTTGGCGGAGGCGTTGCCGCCCGCGTAGTTGGTGGTGCGGGGGTCGGCGCCCAGCCGGTGGGCGCGTTCCAGGAGAGCGAGTACTTCGGGAGGCGGCGTGCGACGGGAGGTGGTCACGTGTCGGATTCCTTACGGGGACGGGTCATGGTGTCGGGGGAGGGGGGCTCACGCGCCCCAGCCGGCCTGGCGGCCGCCGACGCGTTCGACGGCGATCCGCTCCTGCCGGCCGGAGCGGAGATAGGCGGCGACCGGCTCCGGGTCGAGGCCCCGCTCCTCGCGCAGTTCGCGCAGCAGGGGCCGTACGTCGGTGTTGTAGGCGTCCATCAGGACGGCGTTGGCGCCGAGCACGTCACCGTCCCGCTGCGCGGCGGCGAGGGCGTCGCCGTCGACGAGCAGCGCCTTGGCGGTGGCCTCCTGGACGTTCATTACCGAGCGGATGACGGCCGGGATCTTCGCCTCGATGTTGTGGCACTGGTCGAGCATGAAAGCCACGTTCGTCTCGGTGCGCAGGCCGCCGTTCCGGGAGACCTCGTGCATGATCCGGAACAGCTGGAAGGGGTCGGCCGAGCCGACCATCAGGTCGTCGTCGGCGTAGAAGCGCGAGTTGAAGTCGAAGCCGCCGAGCTTCCCCTCCTTCAGCAGGAGCGCCACGATGAACTCGATGTTGGTGCCAGGGGCGTGGTGGCCGGTGTCCACGACGACCCGGGCCTTCGGGCCGAGCTTGAGGCAGTGGGCGTACGCGGTGCCCCAGTCCGGCACGTCGGTGGTGTAGAAGGCGGGCTCGAAGAACTTGTACTCGAGGAGCAGACGCTGGTCGTCGCCGAGGCGTCCGTACACCTCCGCGAGTGCTTCGGCCAGCCGGTCCTGCCGGGCGACGATGTCGTCCTGGCCGGGGTAGTTGGTGCCGTCGGCGAACCACAGCTTCAGGTCCGCCGAACCGGTGGCGTCCATGATGCCGACGCACTCCAGAAGGTGGTCGACGGCCTTGCGGCGGACCTCCGCGTCCGGGTGACAGACGCTGCCCAGCCGGTAGTCGTCGTCCTGGAAGGTGTTGGAGTTGATCGCTCCGAGCTCCAGGCCGCGCTCCTTCGCGTACGTCGCGAGGGTCGCGTAGTCCTCGACCCGGTCCCACGGGATGTGGAGCGACACCTTGGGGGCGACGCCCGTGAACGCGTGCACCTCGGCCGCGTCGTCCAGCTTCTCGTACGGCGTCCGCGGCACACCCTCCCGCGCGAACACCTTGAACCGGGTCCCGGAGTTTCCGTAACCCCAGGAGGGCGTCTCGATCCGCTGCGCGGCGAGTGCGGCCTTCACGGCGGCGATGTCGGGCATATTCACCTCGGAGCTTGAAATGAATCGATTCAGTCTTCGGTGGAAGCTAGCCATCGTCCGTGATGGCGTCAAGACTCTTGACCGTGATCTCGTCGAAGCCCTAGCGTCCTGCCCCACGGAAATGAAACATTTCAGTAGACGAGCTCGGAACACCGGAGGGGCGCACATGCGGCGAGTCTGCTTCCTGCTCAAGGTCAGGGCCGAACGCGTGGAGGAGTACCGGGAGCGCCACGCACAAGTCTGGGACGGCATGCTCACGGCGCTCTCCGCCGCCGGCTGGCACAACTACTCCCTCTTCCTCCGCGAGGACGGACTCCTCGTCGGCTATCTGGAGACACCCGACTTCGACCGGGCGCGGGCCGCGATGGAGGCCACCGAGGTCAACGCCCGCTGGCAGGCCGAGATGGCGGAGTTCTTCGAGGAGCTCGACGGGCAGGCACCCGACGCCGCCATGCGACCCCTGACCGAGGTCTTCCACCTCGCGTGAGGGGTCCGGGCCGACGGCCCGGCGCGGCACGGCCGCATAGGATGAAACGCGGGGCGGGAGCCCGCCCGGACGGGGCGGCAGGGGCAGGACGGACCAGGTGGGACGGATGACGGACACCGCGCGCACAGCCCGGAACGGCGGGAAGGCCGGGGGCGGGAGCGCCGGGACCGCCGGGCGATCGGGGCGATCCGGACAGGACGACGGCGACGCCGGGCACGGAGCGGACGCCGGGAGCACCGGGGGTGTCGGGAGCGTCGGCATCAAGGACGTGGCCCGTGAGGCGGGAGTCTCCGTCGGCACCGTCTCCAACGTGATCAACCAGCCGGAACGGGTCTCGCCCGCGACGCTCCAGCACGTACGACGGGTCATCGCCCGCCTCGGTTACGTACGCAGCGAGTCCGCCCGCCAGCTGCGGGCCGGCCGCAGCCGCATCATGGCGCTGCTCGTCCTCGACATGGGCAACCCCTTCTTCGTCGACATCGCCCGCGGCGCCGAGCGCACCGCGCGGGCGGCGGGCCTGCGCGTCATGGTCTGCAACAGCGACCAGAACGCCAAGGACGAGGCCGACTACCTCTCCCTCTTCGCCGAACAGCGCGTCCGGGGCGTCCTCGTCACCCCCGCCGACCCCAGCGGGGCGAACCTGCGGGAGTTCCAGCGGCACGGCATCCCGTCCGTGCTCGTCGACCGGGTGGCGGGCGACGGCGCCGGCTGCTCCGTCTCCGTCGACGACGTCGTCGGAGGCTCCCTGGCGATCCGGCACCTCGTCGCCACGGGACACCGGTCCTTCGCGTACGTCAGCGGCCCCTCCCACCTCCAGCAGGTCCGCGACCGGCGCGAGGGCGCCCTCCTCGCGCTCGGTGAGGCGGGACTGCCCGCGTCGGCGCTCCGGGACATCCCGGCCGAGCGCCTCGACGTGACCTCCGGGCGGGACGCCGGCTCCCGGTTGCTCGGCCTCCCCGACCGTCCGACCGCCGTCTTCTGCGCCAACGACCTGCTGGCCCTCGGCGTGCTGCAGGCGCTGTACGCGGCGGGCGTCCGGGTCCCGGAGGACATGGCCATCGTCGGCTACGACGACATCGAGTTCGCCGCGGCCGCGACCGTACCGCTGACCTCCGTACGGCAGCCTGCGCTCACGCTCGGGGCGAAGGCGGCCGAACTGCTCCTGGAGGAGACCGGCGAGCAGGCGGCCGACCACCGGCACGAGCACGTCGTGCTCCAGCCGGAACTGGTCGTCCGCCGCTCGACGCTCGCCGGGCACTGAGGCGGCACGCGGACGCTCAGCGCACGCCGAGCAGATGCTCCAGGGCCAGCTGGTCCAGGTGCTCGAAAGCCATCGAGCGCGCCGCCGCCGCGTCCGGGTCGAAGCCCTCGTACGCCGTGGGGTCGGCGAGCAGGGCGGCGAGGCCGTCCGCCGCCGTCGGGACGGCGAGCTCGGGGAGCCGGGAGGCGGCGAGCGCCGCGACGACGTCGGGATCGGCGCGGAAGGCCGCCGCGCGCTCCTTGAGGATCAGGTAGTTGCGCATGCAGTTCTTCGCGGACTCCCACACCCCGTCGAAGCCGTCCGTCCGCACCGGCTTGAAGTCGAAGTGGCGAGGCCCCTCGTACCCGGCGGTCTCGAGGAGGTCCACCAGCCAGAACGCCTGGCGCAGATCGCCCGCCCCGAAACGGAAGTCCTGGTCGTACTTGATGCCGGACTGGCCGTTGAGGTCGATGTGGAAGAGCTTCCCCGCCCACAGGGCCTGGGCGATGCCGTGCGGGAAGTTGAGACCGGCCATCTGCTCGTGGCCCGTCTCCGGGTTCACGCCGACGAGCTCGGGCCGCTCCAGGCGCTCGATGAAGGCCAGGGCGTGCCCGATGGTGGGCAGCAGGATGTCGCCGCGCGGTTCGTTCGGCTTGGGCTCGATGGCGAAGCGCAGGTCGTAGCCCTGCTCGGTGACGTACTGGCCGAGCAGGTCGAAGGCCTCCTTCATCCGGTCGAGCGCGACCCGGACGTCCTTGGCGGCGCCCGACTCCGCGCCCTCGCGGCCGCCCCAGGCGACGTAGACGGTGGCGCCGAGCTCGACCGCGAGATCGATGTTGCGGAGGGTCTTGCGCAGGGCGAAGCGGCGCACGTCCCGGTCGTTGGCCGTGAAGGCGCCGTCCTTGAAGACGGGGTGGCTGAAGAGGTTGGTGGTGGCCATCGGTACCGCGAGCCCGGTGCGGTCGAGGGCCGCCCGGAAGCGCTTGACGATCGCGTCGCGCTCGGCGTCCGGGGTGCCGAAGGGGATGAGGTCGTCGTCGTGGAATGTCACGCCGTACGCGCCGAGCGCGGCGAGCCGCTCCACCGACTCGACGGGGTCCAGGGCGGGACGGGTGGCCTCACCGAAGGGGTCGCGGCCCTGCCAGCCGACGGTCCACAGCCCGAAGGTGAACCGGTCCTCGGGGGAGGGGGAGAAGAGATCCGGCATGGTGTGTCCTTCTCTCGGGATTTGTTTTCTGAGATAACTAATACGGGACGGACGCACTCCGGCGCCAGCCCCGGACCGTGAACCGACCCCTTGTGCCACCTTTCGACCCCAGCTGACGACTTCGTACAGAAATGAGGTGAGGGCGTGCCCACCAGCCGCTCCGTCGTGATCGGCGTGGACAGCTCCACGCAGTCCACCAAGGCCGTGGCCGTCGACGCGGACACCGGCGAACTCCTCGCCGTCGGCCGCGCCCCGCACACCGTCACCGGCTCCGCCGGGGCCCGCGAGACCGACCCGGAGGAGTGGTGGTCCGCCCTCGTCACCGCCGTCCGCGCGGCGGTAAGGGGCGCGGGTGTCCCCGCCGCCTCCGTCACGGGCATCGCCGTCGCCGGACAGCAGCACGGCCTCGTCACCCTCGGCGCCGACGGACGCCCCCTGCGGCCCGCGCTGCTCTGGAACGACACCCGCTCCGCACCCCAGGCGGCCGCCCTCGCCGCCCGCCTCGGCGGCCCCGAGGCATGGCCGGACCGCACCGGCTCGGTCCCCGTCGCCTCCATGACCGCCGCCAAATGGCAGTGGCTCCACGAGCACGAACCGGAGCGCGCCGCCGCCACCACCGGGGTCCGCCTCCCGCACGACTTCCTCACCGAGCGCCTCTGCGGACTCGCGGTGACCGACCCGGGCGACGCCTCGGGCACCTGCTGGTACCGGCCCGGAGACGGAACCTACGACCCCGACGTCCTGGACCTTATCGCCCTGGACAGCGCCCTGCTGCCCGCCGTCGCCCCCGGCGGCGCCGACCGCGTCGGCACCCTCACCCCGGCCGCCGCCGAGGCCCTCGGGCTGCCCCGCACCGTCGCCGTCGCCGCCGGAACCGGCGACAACATGGCCGCCGCCGTCGGCCTCGGCCTCGGCGGCGCCGGACTCCTCGACCACCCGGTCGTCAGCCTCGGCACCTCGGGGACCGTCTTCGCCGCGACCCGCGGCCGGCCGGCCGACCCCGCGCTCGCCGGTTTCGCCGCCACCGACGGCACTCGCCTCCCGCTCGGCTGCACCCTCAACTGCACCCTCGCCGTGGACCGGTTCGCCACCCTGCTCGGTCTCGACCGCGAGGACGCCCGGCCCGGCGACGGCGTCGTCGTCCTGCCCTACCTGGACGGCGAACGGACCCCCGACCTGCCGCACGCCGCCGGCCTCGTCACCGGCCTCCGGCACGGCACCGACCCCCGGGCGATCCTCGGCGCCGCCTACGAAGGAGCCGCCTTCACCGTGCTGCGCGCCCTCGACCGGCTCCTCGGCGCCTGCGGCCTCGACCCGGCGGAACCCGCCGTACGGGACCGTCCGCTGCGCCTGATCGGGGGCGGCGCGCGCGGCGCGACGTGGACGGAGACCGTCCGCAGGCTCTCCGGCCGGCCCCTGGTCGTCCCCGCGGCCGAAGAACTCGTCGCCCTCGGCGCGGCGGCCCTCGCGGCCGGCGCGGTGACGGGCGCCGACCCGGTGGCCCTGGCCACCGCCTGGGGCACGGGAGCGGGCGAGGTCCTGCCGCCGCTCACCCGCGACGACGCGACCTGGGACCGCGTCGCGGGAACCCTCTCGGCCGCCGCGCCCGCCCTGCTGAGCGGCCTGGAACGGTCGTGAGGCGCCCGGCAACTCCTGTACCGGTCAGGGACGTTGCACTAGCCTGACGGAAACGACGGGGGAGGCACACATGGTCGCTCTACTGATTCTGTTCGGTGTGCTCGGCGGCGCCGGGACGCTGATGGGGGTGACGCTGATGCGCCGAGGCCGGCGTCGGACGGAAACGGCCGAGGGCCTGCTCCTGGAGCAGGAGGCCCTGCGCCAGGCCCGCAATGACCGGGTGTCCTTCTCCACCATCGCCGTCCACAACAACCCCCTCACCGCGAGCGACGCGTACACCCGCCGACACGGCCGCCGCTGAGCCGCGGTCCCGGACGCCGCGTCACCGTACGTACGGGAGGCCGCGTCGCCGTCCGTACGGGAGGCCGCGTCGCCGTCCGTACGGGCGGGTCGTTCACCGGCCGTCGAAGAGGTGGGCCAGGCTCGTGGGCGTGAGGCGGATGTCGTCGAAATCGACACGGCACCCCTCGCCGACGGGCGACTGCGCCACGACGCCGACCCGGGAGGCGCGCGAGCCGTCGAGGGCGAACTGCCGGACCAGACGCCAGAAAGCGCCGTCGTCCGAGACATGGAAGACGAAGCCCTCCCCGGTCCGGCTGATGCGCAGCCACAGCGCGTCCCCGGCGACCGGGCCCGCGAGCGCGTCGTCGGACCGTCCCCGGGTCACGACCGAGTAGACACTCGGAGTCCCGTCGTGCGCCTGCTCGAAGGTGAGCTTGGCCCAGTGGTCGTCGTCGGACCAGACGACGAGGCCCCCCGCATCCCAGGCGGCCCCGAAACCGACCCGCAGTCGGGCCGAGAACTGCCAGTCGCCTTCCGGCGGATCGGTCAGGGCCACGGCGGCGTCACGCCGCACGGCGCCGCCGACCGGGTCCGTGAAGACATCCGTCCGAGGGCCGGCCGTGACGGTCAGGACGCCTGAGGTGTGGGACCACGCGTGCGGGGCGGTCACCCAGTCCATGGCGAGGGGGAGCGAGCTGTCGACGTTCATACCGCAATGATCGCGAGCCGGCCGGGAGCCCGCCATGGCCTCGGGAAAGGATCCAGGAACCGGCACGAAAGTCCAAGTACGGCAGCGGTCGCGGCCGCCGTTGACCACCGTGGACGCGGGGACGGGCTACCTCTCCCGTCGAAGCCCGACCCCGCCTCCCTCGCCCGCTGTCGATCACACGAGGGCGTCCCGGCCGCACGCCGATCGCACGCACCGGACGCCGCTCCTTCCTCCGCGGGGAATCGTCAGACACCCCCTAGGGGGTGTCTTGTCGATCAGGCCGGGCTCGCGGCGTCCGGCAAGACACCCCCTAGGGGGTGTCCGGAAAGTCATGGGAGCCAGAGTCGGAGGCAGGCGAGGGTGACCATGGCTTGGTAATGGGTGGCTCGTTTGTCGTAGCGGGTG